>CASQXY010000006.1 GCA_949432885.1 uncultured bacterium
TTTCCCTTTAAGAACAACATTTAATAAAATTTTTCGCTATTTCAGCAAAATTTTCAAAATCACTTGCGCTTTTTTTTTATATATGATATTATCACCTTACTTTTGAATGCCCTCATGGTCAAGCGGTTCAAGACGTCGCCCTCTCACGGCGGAAACTAGGGTTCGATTCCCTATGGGGGTACCACTCGAAAATGCGCACTTACAGGTGCGCATTTTTTATGCGAAAAACGCGGCGCCCCTCTTAGCGCATTTTCTCGTTTTCTCCGCACCAATCATTATGCGATATCAATTCAAACAATCGTTATAACTCTAAACCCTGTTTCGCTAATGAGTTGCTTGGAGGCTTGCTTCGCTCGCGGTTAGCGGTATTCTATTTAGCATGTGTTTATATATCGGGAATCGAACAGGCGGAAAAGCACAAATCCGCTAATATGTTGATTGTTTCAAGAGTGAACTGTTATTTCCGAAAACAGTGCTGGAAATACGATAAGTGTTTCAAATTTTCAGTTCACTCAAAGCTCTTGCACTTTATTTGATAGGTGTTTGCACGGCAAAAAGTATTCAGAAAATTATACATCTGCGGGAGGGACGTCCGAAGTGAAGGGGACGGGCGTTTTATTCAAAATACTCACGATACATATTTATAGAATGCATCAATAAAATACACGATACGTATTGCGCACGTATCGTGTATTTCGATAAATTCAGCATTATTTCAAATTGAGTCCGTTATAATTGACTATCGCGCGGATGCGGGTTTATAATTACATAAATTAAATTATGAGGTGCAACAGTGAAAAATCAAAACGGATACGTAGACAGCTTTGCAAGGCTTATTCAGTGCCCGACCGTGACGGACAGCGGTCATGAATATTTTAAAGCGTTTCATGACGTACTGGACGAGGAGTTCCCGAATGTCACTGCGAAATGCGAAAAGATAGAGCTGGGCAGAGATGTGCTCTTGTATAAGTGGACGGGCAAATCGAGCGAGAAGCCCGTCGTGCTTATGGCTCATCAGGATGTAGTGCCAGCAATCGGCGGAGACTGGAAGCATGAACCCTTCGGCGCGACCGTCGAAAACGGCAAAATGTACGGCAGAGGCACAATCGACTGCAAGAATACGCTGTTTTGCACTATACAGGCGGTTGATGAGCTGATTGAGAGCGGATTTGTTCCGCCTTACGATATATATCTTTCTTACAGCGACTGCGAGGAAAATTCCGGACCCGGCGCGGAAATGGCAAGAGACTGGTTTAAGGCGCACGGAGTGAAGCCGTACATAGTCGTTGACGAAGGCGGCGCTATTATACGCAAGCCCGCAAAGCAGGTCACAAAGGATATTTGCGCGGTCGGAATACTCGAAAAAGGCTATGCCGACGTCAAATTTATTGCGAGAGGCATTGGCGGACACAGCTCCCAGCCTCCGAAAAACACGCCTATCGCAAGATTGGGTGCGCTCATTGCTTACTGCGAGAAGCATACGTTGTTCAAGGCTAAGAAAACTGCGCCCGCAACCGCTATGGTCAAGGGGTTGGGCGAAGTTCTGAACTCGGGACTCAAATTCATAGCCAAGAGCTTCGGCGGAACGGAGCTGTTTGCCAAGCTCGCCCGCAGATACGGCGGCGCGTATGGCTCGGCTATGTTCTCAACGACAATGGTGTTTACAATGATGGACGGTGCGACGGCGCCGAATATAATTCCGCAGGAGGCATGGGTAAACGCAAATCTGAGGATATCTCCCAACGATACGGCAGAGAAATGCTTTAAGAAGCTGCGGAAAATAGCAAAGAAATTCGACGTGGATATGGAAGTAGTAAAGAGCAGGGAAGCGTCGCCTATGGTGGATTTGTCAAGCGACGGCTACAAGGTGTTTGCAGAAGCTGTGAAGAAGACCTATCCCGACGTAGCGGTAGTGCCGTACTATATGTTCGGCGGTACGGACTGCCGCACTATGCAGGAGATAGCGACGACGGCAATACGTTGTACGCCTTGCGCACTCAGCAGCGAACAGCTCGGCGGAATGCACGCCTCGAACGAGAACGTGGACATAAAATCGATAGAGGAGACCGTAGCGTTCTTCAAGAATTTCCTGCAAATGCTCAGATAAGTAGTCCACAAAACGTTTTAAACTCGCGCTTCTTATTGACAACTTATTATTATAATTTTATAATAGTAGTTATGAAAATTGCGGTTTCGTTTATATGGAAACGCAAAATAGGAGATTATATGAATATATGGCATGACGTTGACCCATCGCGCATATCACCCACTGATTTTTTGGCGGTAATCGAGATTTCTAAGGGCAGCAAAAACAAATACGAGCTTGACAAAGCCACGGGTACGCTTATACTCGACAGAGTGCTCTATACGTCCACTCACTATCCCGCGAACTACGGCTTTATTCCGCTTACGTATTCGGAGGACAACGACCCGCTCGACGTACTTGTACTGTGTTCGGAGCCCGTGGTGCCGCTTACCCTCGTAAGATGTTATCCAATCGGCGTTATGATGATGCAGGACAGCGACGAAATGGACTATAAGATTATTGCGATTCCGTACAAAGACCCGACGTGGAACACATACAGGGAGATAGAGGAATTGCCGCAGCACATAATGGAGGAGATGTCTCACTTCTTCCGCGTGTATAAACAGCTCGAAGGCAAGCAGACGACGGTGTTTCAGGTCAAGAGCCGCGAACATGCGGAGTTGATTATCAAAGAGAATATAGCCGAATACAAAAAGAAATTCCATAAATAATGATATTACGGCATTATAGTGACGGAGCAAAGTTATATTTTGCTCCGTTGTCTGATTAAATGAACTTTAACGGCGGCGCTATATTATTGTTTGCGTCCGCCCCGACAAAGGAGAGTTTATGATATACGATTGTATTGTGATAGGGGGAGGCGTTATAGGAACGGCGGCGCTTGACAGACTTGCGCGCTACAATCTTGACGTCTTACTCCTCGAAAAGGAAGACGACGTAGCCTCGTTTACGACTCGCGCGAACAGCGGAATCGTACATGCAGGCTATGACTGCGAGCCCGACACGGCAAAGGCGCGCTTTAACGTGCGCGGCAACGAGCTTATTTGGCGCGACGCGGAGGAGCTTGACGTGCCTCATCTGAAATGCGGTTCGATAGTCGTCGCAACCGCGGAGCAGAAAAACAGGCTGGAACAGTTGAAGCAAAAAGCCGAAAAGAACGGCGTAGAGGTGAAAATCCTAGACAGAGAGCAAACTCTTGCCATAGAACCGAACGTTGCGGACGGCATACAGTACAGCCTGTACGCGCCGTCGGCAGGCATAATATCGCCTTATCAGCTTGCGATAGCCTATGCGGACAGAGCGATACTCAACGGCGCGAAAATAGAATTGAGCTCTCCCGTTACCGAGATAAAAAAGGTTGAGGACGGATTTACGGTCACAACGACGCGCGGAGAGTATAAATCGAAAATGGTCATCAACTGCGCGGGAGCGAACGGAGCGCAGATAAACGAACTGGCAGGCGCCGAGCATTTTGAAACGGTTTATCGCAGAGGCGACTATTACGTATTGGACAATTCCGAGCGCAAAAACGTGCATACGGTTATTTTCCCGTTACCTACGGCGGCGGGCAAAGGCATTCTCGTAGCGCCTACCGCGGACGGCAACGTCATATACGGTCCCACCGCTGTCGATACGGCGGACCAAACGGATACGGCAACCTCGAGAGAGAGCTTAGACAGCATACGCGCAAACGTGCCTCTCTCATATAAAAGCGCCGCTTTCAACAAATGCATACGCGTGTACGCAGGCTTGCGTACGCTTATCGGGCACGATTTTGTGATAAAGCAGTCCGACGTGCTTGACGGCTATATTATGGCGATAGGCATTTGCTCGCCGGGGCTTTCTTCTGCGCCCGCCATTGCGGAGTATATCGAAGATATGGTCATAAGCAAGCTTAATCCCTCAAAAAAGGAAAATACGGTTTGCATTATGCCGAGGCACAAGAGGCTTATGGAGCTCGGTGATGAGGAGCTCGACTCGCTTATTGCGAAGGACAGCGCTTGGGGCAGAATCGTTTGCCGTTGCGAGAAGGTTACGGAAGCGGAGATAGTGGAAGCGATTCATTCGCCGCTTGCCGCCACGACGGTTGACGCCGTGAAGCGCAGAACGCGCGCGGGAATGGGCAGATGTCAGGGGGGCTTCTGCGGTCCGAGAGTTATGGAAATTATATCGAGAGAACTGAATATCCCTTTAAACGAAGTCAAAAAAGGCGGCGGAGCTTCCATCGCAAGATACAGGGTCAAGGAGGTGGAATGATGCGCAATTTGGATTTTGACGTGGTGATTATAGGCGGAGGACCGGCGGGCATGGCGGCGGCGCTGTCGGCGCGCGCAAACGGCGCGAGCGCGGTTATTCTCGAAAGGGACGTGCGGTTGGGCGGCATTCTCAATCAATGCATACATCAAGGTTTCGGTCTTCACTATTTCGGAGAGGAGATGACGGGACCGGAATATGCAGACAGATTCCGCAAACTGGTAGAAAAAGAAGATATAACCGTAATGTTGGAAAGTATGGTTCTGTCTCTCGACGGAGATAAGCGCGTGACTGTGCTTTCTCCGACGGAAGGGCTGTGCCGAATAAATGCGAAAGCGATAGTTTTGGCAATGGGTTGCAGAGAGCGAACAGCCGGCGCGATAGCGCTTGCAGGCAGCAGACCTGCGGGCATATATACCGCCGGTATGGCTCAGAAGATATGCAACGTCGACGGTTATTTGGTAGGTAAAGAGGTTGTAATATTGGGCAGCGGCGACATCGGTCTTATTATGGCGCGCCGTATGACGACGGAGGGTGCGAGGGTCAAGCTTGTAATCGAGCTTATGCCGTATTCGAGCGGACTCAAACGTAATATCGTTCAGTGTCTAGACGATTATGACATCCCAATAAAGTATTCCCACACCGTCACGCGCGTGGAGGGTTCGCCCGCTCTTACGGGCTTATACTATGCGCCTGTGGACGAAAACAGAAGACCCATACTCGAAAAGGAGCAATACATATCCTGCGACACTCTCTTGCTGTCCGTAGGACTTATTCCCGAAAACGATTTGCTGAGCGGACTCAACGTAGAGATGAGCGGAATAACGCAGGGGGCAGTTGTGGACGAAAACAGAATGACTTCGATTGACGGAGTATTCTCCTGCGGAAACGTGCTTCACGTTCACGACCTCGTGGACAACGTATCCAAGGAAGCGGAGATTGCGGGTAAAGCCGCCGCGGAATATGCGAAAAACGGCGGAGCGCCCGATAGAGATTACGTCTCTGTCAGAGCGACGGACGGCGTGCGGTACGCGCTTCCCCAGCGGATAGGCAAGGGCGAGGGTAAAGTGAAAATATTCCTGCGCGTAGGCGACGTATATAAAAACTGCAAGCTGATTGCCGAAAGCGGCGATAAGACGTTGTTCTCAAAGAAGTTTATGGTGCTTGCCCCCGGCGAGATGGGCAGCTTGGAAATTGACAGAAGCCTTATAGATGGCGACGTTGTTGTGAGGTTGGAAAAATGAATACGATTTGTATAAAATGCCCGATGGGCTGTCCGCTTATCGTTGAGGAGCGCGACGGCAGAATTACGGTGAGCGGCAACACATGCAAAAGGGGAGAGGTTTACGGCACGGAGGAATACTCTCAGCCCAAGCGCGCGATAACGTCGCTTGTCAGGACGGAGAGCGGCGAAGTCGCTTCCGTCAAAACAAGCTGCGACATACCCAAGAGCAGAATTAAGGACGTAGTGGATTTTATAGGCGGACTTACCGCATGCGACGAGGCGCGCATAGGCGACGTGGTCGCACACGACGTGCTCGGTCTCGGCGCGGACATTGTGATAACGGGCAGACGCCGTTAAGTTTTTTGCGTATTTATGACTGACTGCGTCCGAGAGAATACGCGACGTAAAACCCCCTTGCGGATATTTGCGATAAGTTAAAAACAAGTTCGTCATAAAATCTGCCGCAAACTACAAAAGCTAAACTTTATTTGTGCAAAACGGCATATAAACCGTCGATTTTGCAAACAAAAGTCAATTTTATGAAGATTAGAGGCAAGCGAATTTTCAATTACCGTCCGATGTGTTTCTGCGCGGGTTCGCTTGCTCTCGGCATTATTTTGGGCGAAGCCGTCTACGGCGAAAGCATTGCGTTTATAATCGCAATTTGTTGCGTCGCGTTTCTTGCGGCTTTCGCTTTGGTTTTCATAAAGAAAGTAAGAAGATTCGTCTATATTCCGTTGGCGGCTTTGGTCGGTCTTATCGGAATAACCGCGTCGAGCATGGTTTACGACGCGAATATTATGAGCGGTTACGTCGGCGAGTTCACCGTCAGAGTTTCCGGCGAAATTATTATAGACGGCGACACCGCGACGTTTTATGCAAGCGATATCCGTATTGACGGAAACAAACTGAAATACGAATGCTTCGTTAGTATCCCGAGCACAGCGGAAATAGATTTCGACGCGGGCGATACCGTTAAGCTCACGGGCACACTGGCAGGAAAGGAGCACGTCAAATTTAACTCGTATTATGCCTCCGACCGTGCAAACGGCATCGGGTATTTTGCAACCGCTTCCGAAGCCGTAAAGCTGACCGACGGCGACGCGCCTTTCCCTCTTAATCTTCAACTGAAAATCAAGCGCATTCTCTATGAGAACACCGACCAATACACCTCGTCCATATGCCAGGCGCTTATACTCGGCGATAAACGCGGTATGGACGGAGATTTGTATGCGAGTATTTCCGCAAGCGGACTCGCCCACGTTCTTGCAGTGAGCGGTTTGCATATTACGACGCTCGCCGCCGCGATTTATTTTCTGCTGAGGAAGTTTAAGGTAAATCCCAAAATCGCGTTTATAATAGTCACTGCGCTTACGTTTTTCTATTCGGCACTTTGCTCGTTCACCGCATCTTCTTTGAGAGCGTTTATTATGTGCGCGGTCTTTTCATTCGCTTCCGCGTTCGGCAGGAAAAGAGACAATCTGTCCGCGTTATCGTTTGCCGCGATACTCATATTGCTTTTCCGTCCTACGGCGATTATGGAGGTCGGTTTTCTGCTGTCGTTCTTTGCGGTTCTCGGGATATTCGCTTTTTACAGCCCGTTCAAAAGGTTCGGCATGAAAATCGTGAACAGGGTGAGTCCAAAACGCAATTTCGGAAAGAGATTCGCGGACGTATGCGCCGTATCCCTGTCGGCAAACCTGCTGACGTTGCCTTTGGTTGCGTTTTTCTTCGGCAAAGTTCCCGTTTTGTTCTTGCTCGCAAATTTCATTGTGCTTCCGTACATGATGGCGATGTATATCGCGCTGTTGATACTCATGCTGCTTTCGCTGATAACGACCTTCGGCGGTTTTGTTTGGATAATGAAAATTTTGCTAATTCCGTTCAGGGTCTATGTAGGAGTGATTGGCAATCTGTCCTTTGCAAGCGTGCCTGTTCCGTCTGGCGTCTGCGCGATAATATGCTTTGAGATTATCGCTCTGTTTTTATCGAAATACATTTTCGTAAACAGGAGAGCAAAGGCGATAACGGCGTTTCTATCAATCGCGCTCTCCGTTCTACTTTGCGCCGTATGCGCGCTTGTTTGACTCTCTGAATCATAAATAGTTTAGCGTAGATTCCGCAAAATGTGCGGTTGTAATAGGAAATTTACGGTTTATATGCAATTCGCGCGTTTTGTTACATATTTTACTATTAAGAAAAAATAAAAAGATATTGCGTGCGCAAACTTTATGTGATAAAATATCTTATCGGAAATAGTAAATTTCAGCGGGGGACATTGATGGGATTTATTGAAAATTTTAAATTCGGAGCACTTGAAGGCGTTGCGGCGCTGATAGTGTTGATTGCGGTGGCGATTGCCGTCGTTGCAATACTTATTGTGGTTATTTTAAACGGAATCAAGTCTCTCAAAGAGCATAGTGACGCTTTGGAGGACAAACAGGAGGATGAGTTTTTTGCCGAATACGGCATCACGGGAGAGGAAATGCGCCTCAATCAGCAGATTGCCGATATGAAAGACAGGCTGCGTTCCAAGCGCCGTCTGAAAGGCGAGCTGGATTCCGAAAATCAAGTCGTAGTCGTAAGAGAGCCCGACCCAGAGCCTGCTCCCGCCGCAGTAGGGGAAGCCATTGAAGCTCCCGTCGAAGAGGCGCCAGTACCCGCCGCTGAGGATCTTTCCGTCACTGAGCCCGAACCTATCCCCGAGCCTGTTCAGGAAGAGTCCGCGTCGGAACCTATCCCCGAGTCGGAACCTGTTAAGGAGCCCGAGCCTGTAATTGCCCCCGAACCCGTTGCGGTTGAAGAAAAGAAGCCCGAACCCATTGAAACGGCAGAGCAGCCGATTGTGTCGTTCGCTCCCGAGACTGAACCTGCCGAGGCTGTAGAAGAGCCTGTAAAGCCCAAAAAGACCGCGGCGAAGAAAGTAGTTCCCAAGAAAAAGCCCGACGATTGGTCAAGATACGACGGAGATTACGAGGGCGTGTATTACGACCCCGAAGACGCCTGCTATTACGAGGGCGAGCCTTCGCCGGAGGTCGCAGCGAAACTCGCCGCAAAACGCGCAGAGCTCGACGCCGCCGCAAAGAAGAACAAGAAAGAGGTTATCGTCAAGAAGGTTTCCGCGCCTTTCCTTTCTCTTAAAACTCCCAAACACGAGCGCAAAGCGCCCGAAAAGGTCAAAGGCTTCGACGAGGCGGTTATATACGGAAAATACGTTATCGAGCATGATAAGGACGCGGAGGGCAACGAGGAATATTATTATACGTTGTACGACCCGTCGGGCAACACTCTTTACGAGAGCAGCAATTACAGGTCTTTGGAATATTGCAAGCGCGCGATTGCGAGATTCAAAACTCACGTCATGGTCGGAGAGTATACCATTGACGCGGACAACGGTAAATTCTTCTTCGTGATTACAAGAAAGACGTATGTGCACGCAGGGGCGCCCCAAAAGAATTATGACGAGGCATTCAAACTTGTTGGACAGGTCAAAAACTACGGCATGACGGACATTATAAGAGAACAATAAGCGGCTTTTATCGCAATTTATCGGGAACGCATACGCGTTCCCTTTTCTTTTTTTATCGGTTTATTGTATTTTTTTCGGAAATTTTAGGAATAATATTATATTTGAACGTATATATATTTAGTTTACTATAATCGGGTCCCTGCAAACGTTCCTGTTTGCGGAGTATTAGGAAAAGTCGATGAGTCAAGGTTTTACTCCCGAATTTATGGAGGAGTTAAAGTACAAAACCGATATAGTGGAAATCATTTCGCAGTATGTTCCCCTTCAACGGAAGGGCGGACGGTTTTTTGCATGCTGTCCCTTCCACGGTGAAAAAACTCCCTCTTTCTGCGTAAATCAAGACAGCGGATTTTATCACTGCTTCGGGTGCGGCGTCAGCGGCGACGTGATAAAATTCGTGATGGAAATGGAGTCGATGAGCTTTTTCGACGCAGTGAAGTACCTTGCGGAAAAGGCTGGCATGCAACTTCCGGAGATGAAAATCGACCCGCATTACACAGAGAAAAAGGAACGCTCCGCAGTGCTCAAACAGCTTATGCGCGACGCGGCGAGGCATTACAGGAACAATCTTACAGACCCAGATAAGGGCAGAGAAGCGAGAGCATATCTTGAAAACCGCGGCATTAACGAAGAGACCGCGCACCGCTACGGATTGGGGCTGTCCCTCGATTACGACAGCATGGTGAGATTTCTGCGCTTGAAGGGCTACGCTCTTAAAGATTTGTTGGACTGCGGTCTGATAGGCGGAGTCGAGCGCCCGTCGGATTCCTTTGCCAACAGAATTATAGTTCCGATTATAAATTCCATGAACGAGGTCGTAGCGTTCGGAGGAAGGATATATCGCGGCGAGACGGACGTCGCAAAATACAAAAATTCCACCAATACAGTATTGTTCGACAAGGGCAGGACTATATACGGCGTGAATTATGTCAAGCAGGACAAGCGCGCGGGCGAGGCATATCAAGAGCTTATACTCGTCGAGGGATACATGGACGTTATATCTCTAGGCGCGGCGGGGATTCGTAACGCGGTTGCAGGTATGGGCACGGCGCTCACTGACGGACAGGCGCGAGAGCTCAAAAGGCTTGTACCAAAAGTATACGTCTGCTATGACGGCGACGGTGCGGGCAGAAAAGCAACCGTCAAAAACGTGGAGCCTCTCGTAAATTGCGTACTCGACGTTCGCGTCGTATCTCTGAGCGACGGCAAGGACCCCGACGAAACCGTCCGCGAGTTCGGGAAAGAGGGCTTTTTGAAGTATCTCAAAGAGGCATTGCCAGTCATCGAATATAAACTCAAACTCTGCGCGGACGCGTACGAGCTCGGCTCTGTGGACGGCAGAGCGAAGTATGTGCAGGCAGCTTTGCGTGTTTTGAAAACGATAGAGAGCCGTTCCGAGCGCGAAGTTTATCTCGAAGCCGTGTCCAAGCTAAGCCGCGTATCCGTCGGCACTTTGCGCGACGAACTGGATTCCTCTCCGTCCTTGATGCGGCAGGACGTAAAGCCGCAGATGGTTTCCGACAAATCGACAAAGGCAATGCGCGCTTCTAGGTTTGTTTTGAGCAGGATTATGGACAACGCGGCTTATGCGGATTTGGAGAGCGTAAAAAAAGAATGGTTTGCAAGCGACGTGCACAGATCCGTATACGAATATGCGCTTACCGTTCCGAAGGGAGGATTCAACGTCGGGCAGATGTACAGCTATATCGACGACGCGGAGATAAACGCCGTGCTCGATATAAATCTGGGATTCGCAAGCAAGGCGAAAGAAGAAGAGTATTATGTCGATTGCGTGCTCACACTTGCCAACGAGTATCTGACAGCCAGACTCGCCGAGCTTAAATCGAGATACAATTCTCTTTCCGATACGGAGGAAAAAAAGGCGACTGTAAACGAGATTGCCGCATTGCAAAAAAAATTGAAATCAAAATCCATTGGGGAAAAACTATAAGGCCACACAGGAGGAGTTTATGGATAGAGAACAACTGTTGAAGTTGGAAATAGACAGAATCGTCGCTATGGGCAGGGAGAAGGGCTCCGTCACCGAAGACGACATAATGGCGAAGCTCGAACATCTCAACGCCACCGCCGAGGATATGGAACTGGTGTTCAATACCTTGCAGGCGGAAAACGTCAAGGTTGAGGAGATGCACGAGGAAGAGACGATAGAGCTCGACAAGATTATCGACAGCTCCGTCGACGACTCCGTCAAAATTTATCTCAAAGAAATAGGAAAGGTGCCGCTTCTTAGCGCTGAACAGGAAATCGACCTTGCCAAGCGTATGGAAGAGGGCGACGAGGAGGCAAAGCATATTCTCAGCGAAGCCAACCTTAGGCTTGTCGTTTCTATCGCAAAGAGATATGTAGGGCGCGGAATGCAGTTTCTCGACCTTATACAGGAAGGCAATTTGGGTCTTATGAAAGCGGTGGAGAAATTCGACTATAAAAAGGGCTTCAAGTTTTCGACGTACGCTACGTGGTGGATAAGACAGGCGATAACGCGTGCGATAGCCGACCAAGCGAGGACGATACGTATTCCCGTGCACATGGTCGAGACGATAAACAAACAGGTGCGTGCGACAAGACAACTGCTACAAAAGCTGGGCAGAGAGCCTTCTCCCGAGGAGATAGCGGCTCATCTCGGCTGTTCGGAAGAGCGAGTACGCGAGATACAGAAGATAGCGCAGGACCCCGTTTCTTTGGAAACTCCGATAGGCGAGGAAGAAGACAGCCATCTCGGCGATTTTATCGAGGACAATACCGCGCTTTCTCCGAGCGACGTAGCGGAGAGCAATATGCTCAAAGAACAGCTTATTCAGGTGCTGAACACGCTCACGCCACGCGAGGAAAAGGTGCTTAGGCTTCGCTACGGGCTTGACGACAGCCACCCCAGAACCTTGGAAGAGGTAGGACGTGAATTTAACGTCACGAGAGAGAGAATCCGTCAGATAGAGGCGAAAGCGCTCCGTAAGCTCCGTCATCCCAACAGACTAAAAAAGCTGAAGGACTTCGACTGATGCCAATACGACTCGACGAAAGGCTTACGCGCATTGCGTCGCTTGTGGATTACGGCACTGTCGCGGACATAGGATGCGACCACGGCAAACTCGGCTATTATCTGATAGGCACTGACAGGGCGCGCGCCGTTATCGCTACGGATATCAGCGAAGGCAGTCTCAAAAAGGCAAGAGAGCTTGCGCGCGACAACGGCGTATCCGATATTATGATGACAAGGCAGGGGGACGGGCTTTCTCCCGTCGCGGACAGAGAGGCGGACACAGTAGTGATTGCAGGCTTGGGCGGAGACGTCATATCCGAAATACTCTCGGGCGCGGCGGCGGAGGGAAAGAGATTTTACCATTTCGTGCTATCGCCAAATACTCATCCCGAGAAAGTCCGCAGAGAGCTCATTCGGCAAAAATACAGGATAGTGTACGATGATGCCGTGGAATGCGGCGGTAAGCGCTATACCGTGATAAAAGCGGACGAAGGTGAACAGATTCTCGACGAGTTGAGGATATTGTTCGGAGCCTTTTACGATGAAAGCGAGAGCTTTGAAAGGATAGCCGCGCAGGAACTCGAATATAAAAGAAGCATTATATCCTTTCATTACGACGCGGAACTTGAAAAGAGAATTGTTCTGCTCGAAACCGCGCTGAATAACGTTCTCAAACGGAGGAATGCATGAAGATATCCGAAATTATTGAATTATTGGAAACCTTTGCTCCGCCGTCGCTTGCGGAGGAATGGGACAACGTGGGACTTATGGTCGGCGGTGTAGGCGGCGAATGCAGCGGTGTTTTGCTCGCGCTCGATCTCACTGACGGAGCGATAGCAGAGGCGATAAAGAGCGGTTGTAATCTTATCGTCACTCATCATCCATTTATCTTCCGTCCGATAAGCAAAATAGACTTGGATACGGCGAAGGGCAGACAGATTGCCGCTCTGCTTAAAAACGACGTGACCGTTTATTCTATGCATACAAATCTCGACAAGGCGGAAAAGGGGATAAACCGCGCGCTTGCGGATATGATTGGCGAAAATGCGACGCTCGACGGCTGCGGAGTTATATTCGATATAAAGCCTCGTACGCTCGGCGAATTTGCAAAGTATGTATCGAAGAAGTTGGACGACGGAAGCGTGCGCATAGTCGGAGACCCGAGTGTTGCAGTATCGCGTATTTATGCCGTGAGCGGAAGCGGCGGAAGCGAGTACGGAAGAGCAAGAGAATGCGCGGACGTATTGCTCACAGGCGATTTGAAGCACCACAATTATATTGACGCGCTCGGCGACGGATTTCCTCTTGTGGAATATTCGCATTATTCGAGCGAGATTATCATGCAGGATATTATTGAAACCGCGCTTTGCGGAGCGGGAATCAAAATTATAAAAGCAAAACAGAACAGTCCTTTTAGACTGTTGGAGGAAATATGAAATTTGACAAGATTTTGCAGTATCAGAAGGTGGACCAGGAATTGCTCGCTCTCGAAGCGGAAGTAGCCAAGAGCGACGTAAGGCAAAAATTCATGTTTGCCAAAAAGACACTCGACACGGCGACGAATACAATCGGCAAACTCAAAGCGGAGGCAAACGAGTTACTCGGCGGTTATGCTGCGATGAAAGAAAGAATAGACGCTCTAAAAAGCGAGCTGGACGAATTCGACGGTATTCTCGACGACGTGCAGGACGTTGGAGAGGCGGAACATTATCTCAAACTCGTGACCGCCATAGCGGAGAAAATCGGCGTGTTGGAGAAGGAAGCGAACTCGGCGGCTTCCAGAATAGACCAAGTGAACGACAGCTACAAAAAGACATGGGAGCAGGGCGTAAAGGCGAGCGAGGTTTATAACGCCGCGAAGACGGAGTACAATTCGTTCGTAGGCGAACGTCAGCCCCGCGTCGCAGAGATAAAGAAAACCTTGGACGCGTTGCAAAAGGAAATACCCGCGCCGCTCATGGAGACGTACCAGTCACTGCGTTCGACGAAGAAAATGCCTGCGTTTGTGGAATACGACCCCGCCCGCAAAATGTGCGGACGCTGTTATATGGAGGTTCCCAACGACGTGTGCTCAAAGCTCAGAAACGCGGGAGATTATGCGGAGTGTCCGAACTGCCGCAGAATACTGTTTATGCCCGAAGAATGACTTTAAACCATACAAACATATCCGTAAACCGGAGATGTTGTCAAATAATACTATAAACAGCAAAGATAAAGCGAGGATATGCAATGAAAAACCTCTATAACCATCCCGATATATACGCGCTTAACGTATGTGAAAAATACGGATGCGGCTTCCCGAAAAACGAAAAGGGCGAAGCGCGAACCGTACTTCTCAACGGAGAGTGGAATTTCAGGTATTTCGTATCGGCAACGCTGATCGAATTGAATCCCGATAGCTGGGATAAAATCGAAGTTCCGTCAAACTGGCAGTTAAAGGGTTACGGAAAGCCTATATATTCAAATACGAGATACCCAGCGGCTATTTCCACGGGCATGTCGCTGCCATATATAAATCCCGAGGAAAATCCCTGCGGAGTATATATGAGAAAATTCGACTTGGAAAAAGTCGAGGACGAGGTGAGAATCAACTTCTGCGCGAACAGCGGAGCGGAGCTTTATATCAACGGGAGCTTTGCTGGATACAGCGAGGATTCTTTCGATTATCAGGAATACGACATTACGAAATTCGTAAAGCAGGGCGAAAACGAAGTAAAAATCGTCGTGTACAGATATACGACGGGCAGCTATCTTGAAGACCAAGATATGTGGAGGATTTCGGGACTGTTCCGCGACGTTACTCTCGTGTTTATGCCCAAGGTGCGTATATCCGATATATACGCGCGCGCGGAATTCAACGAAGAAGGTGCAAATCTGCTCATAGACGGAGCAGTGTACGCGGCGGAGGATTCTGATATAGACGACGCGATTTTGAAAGCGGAGCTGATTGACGCCGAGGGAAGCGTCGTCCGTACGGCGGAGTTTGCCATATTGGGATTGGACGGCGGCGAGGAAAAGCCCGTAAAGCTTTGCGAGAAAATCGCCGCGCCGCGCCTTTGGAGTTCGGAGGACGCGTATCTTTACAAATTGAAATTTACGCTTTCCGTCACCGCAGAAAACACAACGTCGTTTGCGGATATGAGGGAGTTTTATTTCGGTTTCAGAAAAATCGAGACCGTACCTATGATAAACGGCAATGAGCCGTACCTAGCTCTCAACGGTAAGAAACTTAAAATCCGCGGAGTAAACCGTCATGAGTTTCATCCCGATTTCGGACATGCCGTTCCGAAAGAATATACGGAGGCGGACATAATTCTGCTCAAACGCAACAACGTCAACAGCATAAGAACGTCCCACTATCCGAACAGCCGCGAGTTTTACGAGCTGTGCGACAGATACGGCATAATGGTGATGAGCGAAAACAATCTCGAAACGCACGGGCTCGCCGCGCGAGTGCCGCGCTCGAATAAGCGTTGGACGCAGCAGTGCTGTCACCGTATGCGCAGTATGGTGAGAACTTTCCGCAACCACGCTTGTATTCTGTTTTGGTCGCTCGGCAACGAAAGCGGCAACGGAAAGGCGTTCGCCGCCATGAAAAAAGCCGCTTTGGAGCTGGATACGACAAGACCCATTCACTACGAGCCCGACGCGTACATGCGCGTGACGGATATAATGAGCGAGATGTATTCTCCGGAAGAAAGAATGGAGAGTATAGCCTCAAACAAAACTCATATTCACGGTCTTGCGGTGCTGTGGAATCCGTTCGGATATCTGCTCACTCCCAAAATGTATAAAAACAAGCCGTACATACAGTGCGAATACTCTCATTGTATGGGCAACAGCCTCGGCAATTTTGACGATTACTGGAAGCATTTCCGCGCGCACGACAGGCTTTGCGGCGGATATATTTGGGATTTCGCCGACCAGTCTATAAAGCGCGTCGCGCCCGACGGAACTGCGGAGTACACCTATGGCGGAGACTGGGGCGATAAGCCCAACGACGGCACGTTCGCGTTCAACGGAATCGTCCGCGCGGACAGGAGCCCCAATCCCGCGCTGTATGAGGTCAGAAGAGTATATCAGCAGATACAGTTTGAAAGAGAGGGAGACGACATAGTTCTTACAAACGAATATATGTTTACTCCGCTTTCTGAGTTCGGCGCTAAATTCGAGCTTGTCGTAAACGGAAAGGTCGAGGACTGCGTCGAGTGCGATTTACCCGATATCGCTCCTCAATCTAAGGGAAAGCTGCCGATTGCAATCGAAATTCCCAAAACGGACGGCGAAGTGCTGCTCAACTGCTATGCGTATGTCAAAAAAGATAGCGACGTGTTCAAAAAAGGAGACGTAATTGCGGAGGCACAGCTAGATTATACGGGATATATTCCGAAAGAATTTGCTCAGGCGAAGGGCAAAACCGTTTTCAACGAGGACAGAAAGATTTTGCTGGAAAGTGCGGGTATAGTCTGCGAGGTAAGTATAAGTAGCGGCTTTATCACGTCAATCGTAAAGGACGGCGTGGAACAGCTTTCATCGCCTCTTCGTCCCAGTTTTTGGCGCGCCCGTATAGACAACGACAAGTCTCCCCAGCTTCCGCAGTTTGTACAAAGTCTGCTCGGAAAGAAATTTTTCAAAAACTGCGAATCCAGACTTGTAAAAGCCAATATGGTGGTTTCGGACAGGCGCGTGGAAATCGATTGGTCGTGCACTCCGCAGCTGTCGCTCATGAAAACAGTGTACGAAGCGGGCGAGGACGGAATAAGAATTTACATGCGCGTCAGAAACGACTGGTTCAGCCTGCCGCGTTTCGGATTCAGAATGGGTATGCTTGCCGAGGATGAAATAGAGTTTTACGGCAGAGGACCGCACGAGAACTACTGTGACAGAAAAACCTCCGCAAAGCTCGGCGTTTATAAGGGCAGGATTGCGGATTTTCAGCACGATTATCTCGTTCCGCAGGAAAACGGAAATCACTGCGATGTGCGTTACGTAAGGATAGGCGGAGTCGACGGACTTTCGTTCGAGGCGCTGTCCGCTCCTTTTGAATTCAGCGCGCACGATTATACCATGGAGGCGCTCGAAACCGCAACTCATGCGCACGAGCTCAAACACGGCGAAAATATAGAACTGTTTATTGACGGAATGCAACGCGGCGTCGGCGGAGATATTCCCGCAATGGCATGCACCAAGAAGAGATACAAAATTGTGCCAAACAAGTCGCACGAGTTTGAATTTATCATAAAATAAGACGGCAATAAGTCTATTTGGATATTAGAAAAAGCGCGTTATACGCGCTTTTTCTAATACAGTATCAAAAAATATAGGTTTAGAAGTAGGATATCATAAATTTTCGCTGCCTGCGTCGTGCTGTACTTGGTCGCTGTCCGCGTCGTTGTCGCAGGCTGTTTCTTCAATAGGTTCACCTTCCGACTGCTTGCGCTTCATAGCACACCAGCTTATAAAAGTGTATATATCGTTAAACAGGAAGATAGCAAAACAAGTCACCATAGGAAGATACGCCGCATCTTTTATTGTCGCCAGCACCCAAAGCACTATGAGCACTATGTCGTTTGCTGCATATGCCACCGCAAACCAAGGCGAACGCACAAGCATAAGGAAGCAAGCTAGGAAACTTGTCGCAATAGAAACCGTGCTGACCGCGAGATTGGGCGTGTCGAGAGCTCTGAGTATGAAGTAGAAAGCTGTCGTTACCGCGGCAGTCAGGGCGAACATAACGATAATCTTAAATTTTGTGAGCTTCGCTATTGAAACCTGACCGCTTTTACCGTAAGGATTTTTCAGCCAGCTTACGATAGACAGCAACGCTAACGGACCCGACATAAAAGCATATGTGATAAACTCGCTGTAATAGTGCAGAAAATAGGAAACGACGCTGTAAAATATGGCGAAAATCACGCCTAGAATCTGACTGATTACGTGACCTTTTGCGTTGAATATGAGGCAGGTCACGCCGACGACGGCGGATACGAAGGTCAATGCGTCCTTAAAGCCCGTCACGGCAAAGGCTATGAAATTTATGACTACGGATATCGTCCATATCGCATAGTCGCGCGCTTTCAGACACTTGAACGGATTTGTAAGTCGGATATTTTTCATTTGCATTTCAAATTAAATAGGCATCCGAATGATACATCTTCAAAGACCTAACGACGTATCGACGAATGCCGAGCATTGCGCTACCCGGTGGCAGCAGTTTGATATCTGTTTACAAAAATCTATCACACGTACATGCCGATGTCAAGCGCAAAGCGCAAAAAGCCCGCAAATTTGCGCTATAACAGCTTTTGTCTGCGCGTTTTGATTTGACATTGAATGACAGGATGATATAATAATGTTTGCTCGTATTGAGTGAAAATAAATGCGTACAGCCTTTGTGAGGTTGATTGCGCGGAGGTTATTATGGAACTTACTTTGAAAGACGGCAGCAAACTGTCGCTCGCAGGCGCGATGAGCGCATACGACGCGGCAAAGCAGATAAGCGAGGGGCTTGCAAGAGCCGCAATCGTATGCGGCATTGACGGGCAGCTCGTATCTATGGACACGGTTATCGAACGCGATTGCAATTTCGAGGTGTTCACTTTCGACAGCGAAGAGGGTAAACGCGTATACCGTCACACCTGTTCGCACGTGCTCGCGCAGGCGGTCAAAAACATTTATCCTACCGTTCAGTTGGCGATAGGTCCCGCGGTTGAGAACGGTTTTTATTACGACTTCGATTTCAAGACTCCGATAAATCAGAGCGATTTCGATAAAATCGAAGCGGAGATGAAGAGCATTATAAAAGCCAATCTGCCAATCAAACGCATAGTGCTTTCTCGTGACGAGGCGGAAAAACTCATACGCAAATCCAAGCAGATATACAAGACGGAGCTTCTTGCCGATATTCCCGAGGGCGATGAGATATCCTTCTATCAGCAGGGCGACTTTATAGACCTTTGCAGCGGTCCGCATCTTACGTCTACGGGCAGAATCAAAGCATTTAAGCTCACGTCGCTTACGGGCGCGTATTGGAGGGGAAGCGAAAAGAATAAGATGCTCACCCGCATATACGGCACTTGCTTTGAGAAGAAGAGCGATTTGGAAGAGTATATACAGAAGCTGGAAGAAGCGAAATCCCGCGACCATAACAAGGTCGGACGCGAACTCGGCTTCTTCATGACGGATGAAAATATCGGACAGGGCTTGCCGCTTATCATGCCCAAGGGCGCGAGAGTGATTCAGCTTATGCAGCGCTTTGTCGAGGACGAGGAACAAAAGCGCGGATATTTGCTCACAAAGACCCCGATAATGACCAAGAACAACCTGTTTATCACCTCGGGACACTGGGAGCATTACAAGGACAAAATGTTTTATATCGGCGACGAGGACGTAGATGACGAAATCCTGTGCCTGCGTCCTATGACCTGTCCTTTGCAGTTTACAATCTACAAAAACGGGCTCAAAAGCTATCGTGATCTTCCCGTGAGATATGCCGAAACCGCAACCGAATTCCGCAAGGAAGCGAGCGGCGAAATGCACGGACTCACCAGAATACGCCAGTTTACGCTTGCCGACGGTCATATAGTATGCACCCCCGACCAGCTGGAAAAAGAATTTTTGGGATGCGTGGACCTCATCAAGTATCTGGCGGGAGTGTTCGGGATATCCGACGACATCTGGTATCGTTTCTCCCGTTGGGACCCGAAGAACGCAGATAAGTACGTCGGAAGCGTCGAGGAATGGGAGAAGGTTGAAAGCACCATGAAAACCATTCTCGACGACATAGGCATCAAATATGAAGAGGCTTGGGGCGAGGCGGCTTTCTACGGACCCAAGCTCGACGTGCAGGGAAGAAACGTACACGGCAAAGAAGACACGCTGTTCACGGTTCAAATCGACTTCTCGCTTGCAAAGCGTTTCGATATGATTTATATCGACGAAAACGGCGAAAAGGCGATTCCGTATATTATTCACAGAAGCTCTATCGGATGCTACGAGCGCACTCTCGGTATGCTGATTGAAAAGTACAACGGCGCGTTCCCGATGTGGCTTGCTCCCGAGCAGGTGCGCGTGCTGTCGCTTACGGACAGGACGGTGGATAAGGCGAAAGAAATCAAGGACGTTCTTGCGGCGGCTGGTCTGCGTGCGGAGGCGGATTTGAGAAGCGAAAAACTCGGGAAGAAAATACGCGAGGCTCAACTTGAAAAAGTGCCTTATATTCTCGTTATCGGAGATAAGGAGGCGGAGCAGGGCGTCGTTTCGGTACGTCATCGCAGCGAAGGCGACCTAGGAGTAATGTCCGTAGACGCGTTTGCAGCAAAAGCGCTTGTCGAGGTTGCGACAAAGGTGATAAAGTAATAAAGCTATCTAAATAATAAAGCGCTGTTATATTTAGATAAAAAAGTCCGTCGGCTGCGGCGGACTTTTTTTATTATATTTTTTAGTTAAATATACTTTTTATAGATAATCTTATTTCAAAACATAAGCAGTAATTTAGGTTATATTACTTGAAGCACGAAAAATTTCAGATAATTGGTTTCGTCCGCAACCAATAAAGACGGATGGTCGGGCGACTGACATTTGATTTCGATATTGCGTACGATTCTGCCGCTTTCTTTTGCGGCTTCCGCGAGCATTTTTTCAAACAGCGGCAGGGTCATATAATGCGAGCATGACGAGGTGATGAGAAAACCTCCGCGTCTGACTGCTTTCATACCCAAAATGTTGATATCCTTATAGCCTCTGTATGCGTCTTTTATTTCCGCCGCGCTCTTGCAAAATGCTGGCGGGTCGAGTATAACCGTGTCGAACCGTTTATTTTCCGCCTTATATGCGCGCAGTATTTGGAATACGTCGCCGCATACGGCGGTTATATTTGAGAATCCGTTCAACTCGGCATTCTCCTTTACGCTGTCCAGCGCTGATTGTGATATATCGACGGCGGTGACTTCCGTTGCGGAAAGAGCGGCGTTGAGCGAAAAACCGCCGCTGTTTGAGAAGCAGTCGAGTACGGAGCCTTTTGCATATCTGCGCGACGCAAGGCGGTTTTCCTTCTGGTCGAGGAAGTAGCCCGTTTTCTGTCCGCTCTTTACGTCGACCGCAAGTTTAAGACCGTTTTCGCAGATAACGACTCTGTCGGGAACTTCGCCGTACAGCACGCCGCAGGATTTTTCGAGACCTTCTTTTGCGCGGACGGGTGAATCGCTGCGCTCGTAAATTCCTTTTGGCGAAAACAACTCGACAAGGCAGTCGGCAATCATCTGTTTGCGCTTGTCTATCCCGAGGGAAAGGCATTGCATTACGAGTATATCCGAGTATTTGTCAACAATCAGAGCGGGGACGTTGTCCGCTTCCGCAAACACGACCCGATAGCAATCGTCATAGCCGAGCCTTATTCGCAAAGCGTTCGCTTCTGAAATGCGTTCAATATATAATTGTTTTTCGCATTCGTCGCAGTAATCCTCGTCGCGCGAAAATACGCGTACCAATATTTTGGAAAGGTGATTGATATAGCCTTTTCCTATAAATTTCCCGTCGAATGCTCTCACTTCGGCGAGCGAGCCGTTTTTATCCTTTCCCTCTATACGCGCAGCTTCGTTGGCGTACACCCAAGCGTGTCCGTCCTTTATGCGCTTTTCCTCGCCTTTTTTAAGATAAACCGTGTAGGGCATATTATTGCATTTCCTCCGATTAGATTGCTGAAATGAGCGGTTTTATATTTATTGACTGTTCGCGCTCTTTGTAAATTATTCTAACAAAAATACGCAATTTGCGCAAGGCGGGGGAAAAATAATTTTCAATCTTGACGAAAACTTGCGGCGGGTAGATAATAAAATAAAGGGTGGAGGCGCGTTATTCCGCTATAAGGAGGGGAATATGAATACGGTGGTCACAATATCGAGGCAATTCGGTAGCGGCGGCAGATTGATAGGAAAACTGCTGGCAGAGAGGCTGGGTGTTCCTTTTTATGACAAGGAGATTATAGAAAAGGCGGCGCAGAACTGCGGTTTTGCCGAGGGGTTTATAAAGGATAACGAGCAGAAGCGTAAGGGCTTTGCGTCATATACAATGCCCACCTCCGTTTTGGGAGCAGGCGTGTTTGCAAACTTCGACAATTTTGAAGCAAGGATTTATGCCGCCGAAGCGGAAGCGATAGAGACGTTTGCAAACGTCGGCGCATGCGTTATAGTCGGACGTTGCGCGGATTACGTTTTGCGAAACAGGCGCAAGTGCATGAACGTATTCGTTTTTGCGGATACGGACAGCCGAGTGAAGCGAGTCATAGAAGTTTATAACGACGCGCCCGACGCGCGTAAGGCACAGAAGCTCATACGCGATACGGATAAACTGCGCGCGAGGCACTATCGCTATTATACGGATTCGGAGTGGGGCGACGCGACAAACTATCATCTTTGCATAGACAGCGCGCTGTTCGGCATAGAGAACTGCGTGGATATGCTTGCTTCGGCATATAAAGCGTACGACGGACAATCGGAAACGTAATTTAAAAGGCGACCGATGAATATAATTATATCAATGGCGTTGCGACCGAACGCGTAAAAAAATCCGCCTCATTTCAGATAGACGGATTTTTTTACGCTTTATAGAAATCAATCGTCTTATTTTTGCTCCGATTTAGACTTATTCTCCGAAGACGGACTTTGTACGGCAGTCGCTTTGTTGGTGTCGACTATATTTTTTGCAATTATAATTATGCCTGTCACAATGGATATCGCTCCGATGACGATAAATATCACGTCTATCATCTGCCATTTTGCGACCACGAGTATTATACCTATCGTCAGCATAAGCAATGGATAGAGCAACGACATAATTATGTCGCCGAACTTGGCGCGTTTCAGCTTGGGAGCGGTTGTCGCAATCTGATATATCGAGTAGGCGATAAAGACTATTCCCAGCAACAGCAGGGTGATATCCACTATCAGCCAGCCGCATATAATAATCACCGCGCCTACGGCAAGCTCTATGCCGCCCATAGTCCAGTTTCTTCCCACCAGATTCAAAATGCCGAGTATGATTAGCACAACGCCTACGATTGTAAGCAAGATGCTTATGAAACCCGCCCTCAAAGCGCAGAAGAGTATGCCTATGACAATCAGCGCGATGCCGACCGTCAATGGCGAGTTCAGAATTTTTGATAAACTGTTTTCGGAATTGCCCATTTTTGCCTCTCTTTTATACTGTGCCGCCTGCCTGCGCAGGCGGCATAATTGTAAAGTTATGTTCTACGTAAGTATTATGTTACAAACGCTTATAAATAGCATCAATTCTCGACATTGATTTCAAGAACGGAGTTTTTGGCATCCACCACAATGGTAGAGCCCTGATGCAGATTCCCTCCGAGAATGACGCGCGCCACCTGAGTTTCGATATGGCTTTCGATATATCTTTTCAGCGGTCTTGCACCGAATGTCACGTCGTAGCCCCCGTCTATTATTGCCTCTTTCGCTTCTTTTGTAACCTTCAACTTCAATTCCTGCCTTGCGAGTCTGTCTGAAAGCTTTTCGAGCAGCAGGTCGATTATCTTGTATATTTCCGAATGAGCGAGAGGAGTGAACAGCACCGTATCGTCCAAACGGTTAAGGAATTCGGGTCGGAACGAGGATTTCAAAAGAGCGTCGATTTCCGATTTTACGCTGTCGGGAATCGTGCCGTCTGCAGAGATGTTATCCAGTATCAGATTGCTCCCGAGATTTGACGTCATAATTATTATGGTATTTTTGAAGTTGACGGTTCTGCCTTGGCTGTCTGTAATCCTGCCGTCGTCAAGCACCTGCAACAATACGTTGAAGACGTCGGGATGCGCCTTTTCTATTTCGTCGAAGAGTACGACCGAGTACGGCTTTCTGCGCACGGCTTCCGTAAGCTGACCGCCCTCGTCGTAGCCTACATATCCGGGAGGCGCTCCGATGAGCCTTGATACGCTGAATTTTTCCATATATTCCGTCATATCGATTCGTACAATATTCCTTTCGTCGTCAAACAAATATGCCGCAAGCGTTTTCGCAAGCTCGGTTTTGCCTACGCCCGTAGGCCCCAAGAACATAAAAGAACCGATAGGACGGTTTTCGTCGGAAATTCCCGCGCGGGAGCGAAGTATGGCTTCGCTGACGGATTTCACCGCTTCGTCCTGACCGATTACGCGCTTGTGAAGCTCGTCGCCGAGGCGCAGCAGCTTTTCTTTTTCGCTCGACATCAGCTTAGTTACGGGAATACCCGTCCATTTCGCTACTATTTTGGCGATTTCGTCGTCCGTCACCTCGTCGCGCAGTAACTGCGAATTGTTTCCTTGCGCATTTTTTTCCTCCGCTTTACGCAGTTTGTCGAGCAGCGAGGGCAGAGTCCCGTATTGAAGTTCTGCGGCTTTGCCGTAATCGCTCTTACGCTGAGCTTCCTCGATTTCGGAATTGACGCGGTCGATTTCGGCTTTGGTATCCTGAACGGAGGAGATCTCCTCCTTCTCGTTTTCCCATTGCGCTTTCATCGCGTTGAACTTGTCGTTGAGCTCGGCGAGCTCCGCTTTCACGTTATCGCGCCTTTCGAGAGAGAGCGTGTCCGTTTCCTTTTCGAGCGCGGTTTCCTCGATTTCGAGTTGCATGATTTTTCGGCTTATTTCGTCCATTTCGGTCGGCATACTGTCGATTTCCGTACGTATAAGCGCGCACGCTTCGTCTACAAGGTCGATAGCCTTGTCGGGTAAGAATCTGTCGGAAATATATCTGTCAGAAAGCGTCGCGGCGCAGACGAGCGCGCGGTCGTGAATGCGCACTCCGTGGAAAATCTCGTATCTCTCTTTAAGCCCGCGGAGTATCGCAATCGTATCCTCGACGGTGGGCTCGTCGACCTGTACGGGTTGGAATCTGCGTTCGAGCGCGGCGTCTTTTTCTATATACTTCCTGTATTCGTCGAGCGTGGTTGCGCCTATGCAATGGAGTTCGCCGCGAGCGAGCAGAGGTTTGAGAAGATTGCCGGCGTCCATACTGCCTTCCGTCTTTCCCGCGCCGACGATTGTGTGCAGTTCGTCTATAAAGAGCAGAGTTCTGCCGTTTTGCTTTTTTATTTCGTTGAGCACGGCTTTGAGTCTTTCTTCAAATTCGCCGCGGTATTTGGCGCCTGCGATAAGCGCTCCCATATCCAGTGCAAACACATGCTTGTCTTTCAGCCCCTCTGGCACGTCTCCTCGCACTATACGCTGTGCGAGTCCTTCGGCAATGGCAGTTTTTCCTACGCCGGGCTCGCCTATAAGCACGGGGTTGTTTTTGGTTTTTCTCGACAGTATCCTTATAACGTTTCTTATCTCGTCGTCTCTGCCGATGACGGGGTCAAGTTTGCCCGTACTCGCTCTTTCCACCAAATCGTAGCCGTATTTGTTTAATACGTCGTAAGTGTCTTCGGGACTGTCATTGGTCACATTCGAGGTTTTAACCTGCGATAATGCTTGTGTAAACCCTTTTTTTGTTACACCTAGCTTTGCAAATGCGGCTTTGAGACCGCGCGTGGGAGAGTCGATAATCGCTTCAAACAAGTGTTCTACGCTTACGAAATCGTCGCCGTATTTTGCCGCCAGCTTTTCCGCCGCAGAAATTATCAGAGCCGTTTCGTTTGCCATATAAACCTGCGGCGAAACAGTCCCCGTCACTGACGGTAACGCGGAAATCAGTCTGTCTGCTTCTCTTTGTAATTGAGGAGCGTCCACGCCGCATTTTGTCAGCAGCTTGGGTATAAGTCCGTCTTCGTCGGCAATGAGGGCGTAGGTCAGGTGCTCGGGTAAAAGACTTTGATTATGTCTTTCGAGCGCGAGAGTCTGCGCGCCGTTTACCGCCTCCAACGCTTTTTTCGTAAATTTTTGAGCGTCCATATTTACCTCTCTTTGCAGATGTTAGCAATCTGCTATTAAGACTGCTAACAGTATATGGCAGTGATTGCCAAATGTCAAGCCGTTATGAAAAATTTATGATGTTTTTTCAGCGCTTTTATACTTGGCAAAAGGCAAAAATCGTGTACGCATATATGATAATTGTTAAAAATATTTTAATTTATATACAAATGTATAAAAACATTTGACATTTTTTTTTATAGATTGTAAATACAATAGTGCATATTTAATTTGAAAATAGGCGTAAAATCGCTATTTAAGGTGGTTATGAAAGAGAAGAATATCAAAACTCCAAGGGCAAAACAGAAGTTTCGCAAGCTGTTTTCCTGCGTAGGGGAATACAAAACGGTATCTATACTCACCTCCGTGCTTGTAGCGGTGGAGGTGCTGTTTGAGGTGTTTATTCCCTTGATTATGGCTCAGATAGTAGACGTGGGCATAAAGGGAGAGGGACTGAGCGAATTTGTTTTCACAATTTCGCTGGGCAGTTTTTCCGTGCCCGTATTCACCATGTACGACAGGATTGCTTTTATCGTCGTGTGCGGCGCGCTCATGGTCGTAATGGCGCTCATATCCTTGCTGTGCGGCGCGCTTTCGGCGAAATTCGCGGCGACTGCGTCTACCGGCTTTTCCTGCAATCTGCGTAAAAAGTTGTTCTACAAGGTTGAGAATTTCAGCTTTGCAAACCTTGACAAATTCAACACCGCAAGCCTCGTCACAAGACTTACGACGGACGTGACCAACGTGCAGACCGCGTTTATGATGGTTATTCGCATTCTGGTGCGCGCGCCGTTTATGCTCATACTCGCAATGTGTATGTCCGTGTCAATCAGCCCGAAGCTGTCGATAATCTTCGCGGTGGTGCTTCCCGTGTTGCTTATCGGTATCGGTGTGGGCGCGATGGTCACCTTTCCGCGCTTTGAAAAGATGTTGCGCAAGTACGACGATATGAACGAATCCACGCAGGAGAACCTTATCGGCATACGCGCGGTCAAGGCGTTCGTAAGAGAGGATAACGAGGTCAAAAAGTTTAAGAAGGTCAGCGAGACGGTGCGTAAGCTGCAATTCAGTGCGGAAAAAATCATAGTTATCATTTTTCCGTTCGTGCAGATACTCGTCTATGCCTGTATAGTCTGCATACTGTATTTCGGCGGCGCCGACATAATCAATACGCAGGGCATAGGGATGTCCGTAGGCGATTTGACGGCGTTTTTGAGCTACGTGATGCAGATACTTATGTCCGTGATGATGGTGGCGATGGTATTTATGACAATCGTTATGTCGCGCGCGTCTATGGATAGAATTGTCGAGGTTCTCGATGAAAAAATCGATATCGAAGACGCGCCAGATGTAAAGGATATTCTTCCCGAGGACGGAAGTATTGACTTCGACAACGTGGACTTTTCGTATAAAAAGCAGGCGGATGTGCTCAATCTGGAAAATATCGATTTACATATTAAGAGCGGTGAGACTATCGGAATAATCGGCGGCACGGGCTCTGCGAAAACTACGCTTGTACAGCTTATCCCAAGACTGTACGATACCTTTGACGGAAGCGTAAAGGTCGGCGGAGTGGACGTAAAGGATTATAAGATAGAAAACCTGCGTAGCGCGGTAGGTATGGTATTGCAAAAGAACGTGCTGTTTTCGGGTACCATAAAGCAAAACCTGCTTTGGGGCAATCCAGACGCGACCGACGAGGAAATATATCACGCGGCGCAGGCGGCGCAGGCTCACGATTTTATTATGTCTTTCCCGAACGGATATGAAACCGATCTCGGACAGGGCGGCGTAAACGTTTCTGGCGGGCAGAAGCAAAGGCTTTGTATCGCAAGAGCTTTGCTTAAACGTCCCAAAATAATGATACTTGACGACTCGACGAGCGCCGTCGATACCGCGACCGACGCGGCTATAAGAGACGGTTTGAGAAAGGAATTTTCGGATACGACGGTCATAATAATAGCCCAGCGTATTGCTTCCGTCGAAAATTCGGACAGGATAATAGTTATGAACGACGGCAAAATCGACGCGATAGGTACGCACGACGAGTTGCTTGCAAGCAATGAAATTTACCGCGACGTATATCAGTCTCAGCAAAAGGGAAAAGCGGAAGAGGAGGTGAGTGAAGATGCCTCAAACGAATAAACATGCGAATATCAAAGTGCAAAGCCCGATGAAAACGTTCAAGCGTATTTTGAGTTATCTTAAAGGCTACAAACTCAGACTCGCCGTCTCCTTCGTCTGTATGATTGCAAACGTGCTTTGCAACGTAGGCGGAATGTTTATGATGTCCGTAATCATCGATAAGTTTATACTTCCTTTGACGGAGGGCACTGCGGTCACGTTCGGCTCTTTGAGCGGACTCGGTGCGCTCGGCGGCATCGTCGGCATTATGGCGGGCATATTCGCGGTCGGAGCGGGACTCCACTACGTTTACAACTATTTGATAGTCAGCATAACGACCACCGTCCTGCAAAACGTAAGAAACGAGATGTTCGAGAAAATGCAGACGTTACCTGTCAGGTATTTCGATACGCATACTCACGGCGATATAATGAGCCTTTATACCAATGACACGGATACTCTTCGTGAGTTGCTGTCAAACGGTCTGCCTACGATTATAACGAACGTGCTCACCGTTGTAGGTATGTTTGTGATGATGCTTGTAATTTCGCCGCTTCTGACGCTTTGCAGCGTGGCAATGCTTGTGCTTATGCTGTTCATAATCAAGTTTATAGCGGGCAGAAGCGGAAAGTATTTCGTAAAGCAGCAGTATCAGATAGGCGCGCTCAACGGTTATATAGAGGAGCATTTAGACGGACTCAAAGTCGTAAAGGTTTTCTGCCACGAGGACGCGGAAAAGACGGAATTCGACTCGTTTAACGGCAATCTCAGAGATGCGTCCAAAAACGCGCATACGTACGCAAACGTGCTTATGCCGATTATGGGCAATCTTTCCTACGTAAGCTACGCCGTGACGGCGATAGTCGGTACGATACTCGCAATAAACAGCTTCGGAGGAATGAGCTGGGGCGGTCTCGTTACGTTTATGCAGGCGTCGAGACAGTTCAGCAATCCTCTCGCTCAGATAGCCCAGCAGATGAACGGCGTCCTAATGGCGCTCGCAGGCGCGGAGCGTATATTCGAGCTTATTGACCAAAAGCCTGAGGAGGACGAGGGCTACGTTACGCTCGTCAACGCGATTGAAGACGAGGACGGAAACCTCAGCGAGACAGAGGACTACACCGGAGTCTGGGCTTGGAAGCATTTCCATAAGGCGGACGGCACTACAACCTACGTAAAGTGGACGGGCGAAGTGGAATTCGAGGACGTTTCTTTCGGCTATACTCCTGAAAAGACGGTGCTCAAAAACGTTACGCTGACAGCATATCCGGGGCAGAAAATAGCGCTCGTTGGGTCTACCGGCGCGGGTAAAACCACGATAATAAACCTTGTCACGAGGTTTTATGATATCACGGAAGGCAAAATTCGCTATGACAATATAAATATAAACAAAATCAAAAAAGCGGATTTGCGGCACTCGATGGCTATGGTCTTGCAGGATACCCATATGTTTACGGGTACAGTCAGCGACAATATCCGCTTCGGCAAGCTCAACGCCACCGACGAAGAGGTCGTGGCGGCGGCAAAGCTCGCAAACGCGGATTACTTTATAAGACATCTGCCAAACGGCTACGATACGATGATTACGGGCGACGGCGAAAATCTTTCGCAGGGACAGCGGCAGCTTCTTGCGATTGCGAGAGCCGCGGTTGCCAATCCGCCGGTGCTTATTCTCGACGAGGCGACGTCATCCATTGACACCAGAACTGAGAAACTCATCGAAAAAGGCATGGACAGGCTTATGCAGGGCAGAACAGTCTTTGTCATTGCGCACCGTCTTTCCACCGTGCGCAACGCCGATATGATTTGCGTACTCGAACACGGTGAGATTATCGAGCGCGGCAATCATGACGAGCTCATAGCCAAAAGGGGTAAGTATTATCAGTTGTATACGGGAGCTTTTGAACTCGACTAAAACCGCACTATTGAGCGAATAACTGTGTCAGAGGCACTTTTGCCGACAGTCATGTATTTCATATACATTAGGCTGTTTGCAAAAGTGCCTCTTTCTTGTTCTTCATCTCAATATCGCGGTTTTTGTAATAATAGATTGACAGGGTATTCATTCAAAATACGCTTATTCGAGGAACTGAACAGGCGCACTCAAAGCGCTTGCACTTAGCATAATTGAAATGGAGCATGACGTGCACTTGTTCGAGAGACTATCATAGCGCGTGCAAGGCGCGCGCCAACCCGAGTGCCGAGTTTGACGCTTTGACAAGGAAGCAAACATTGCTGTTAAAATGGGTACACGCAAAACGTCACTGTTTTGCGGGGAAAGTTTGCGGACGAGTGACATAAACAGAGCTCTATTCTAATCTATTCGACCGCCGAGTTCTCCGCGCATAAGCAACGTATACAATAGGCAGAGAAGGTTTCCGCTCCGAGCGGGAGGGGAGCGACCGAAGGGAAGAGATGGGATATTTTATTGAAGTAACCGACGTGCTCTTTTGAAGGCATATAATTAACAAAAAATTCATAACCCTACCGCGTATCGCGGTAGGGTTATGAAAACCGTGCACCGTCTCCGACATAGACTACCGAAGCGGTAACGCAGTAGGTGGCTCCTTCAAAGTTTCCCCGTGGCACACGCCAGAATCTGCTTAGTGCTGCTGCGGTCAAGCCCTGACACGGTTCACAGCATGACGTTGCACGGGACCTTGATATCTACACTCCTTGCCGCGCGCAGCCAACCATAATCTAAGCCTCGGACGGCGTTCGACACTGCTGTTGCGGATTGCAGTTTACAGGGCACCGCAAGCTCCCCGTCTAGCACGGCTTACAAAGTATATCACTTATATATCCGTTTGGCAAGCGTAATTTGAGTTCGCCGAAAGGCTTAATTTTGTTGCAAAATGACGAAATCTTACGTTTTGTTACAATCTGTTCATCTGAAAGTCTTCAAATCAAAGCAAAAAGCGGCGAATCGCCGCTTTTACAATATACTTTGATATACGCGCAGCGTGCGCATAGTCCGATGCGTTACTCAAAAATATCCTTTTGTTGTAATTTATTTTACGTCCCGCTTCAAAAACGAAACGAGCCCTATGACAGTTGACAGTACGCCGTAAACTATCGGCATGATGACGACGGCGCAAATGTTCGCGGCGTTGAGGTTATTAAGCGACGAGGCGAGTTCCGCTTGTTGCATAGGCATAAAGTAGAGCCATTCTGTGTTGATTCCGTTTGTGGCGGCGCCCGTGATGCTGATTATGCTTATGACAATGGACAGAGCTATATATGCTCCGATAGACGCGCCCAATGAGCCGCCGCTTGAACGTATCAGAAACGCGAGCATCAGAACTATCGACATAGTTCCTAGGTTGCAGAGCAGTTGCAGGAAGAAGCAGCGCATAAGCAGACCGAACTGGTATCCGTCAAAATCTATGCCGTAGCCTTTAAACGCCGTAAATATTCCGCAAATCAAGAAAGTGTACACCGAGTACGCCGCAATCAAGCACGCAAGACTGAGCCACTTTGAGAAATACAGCTTGACTCTGTTTGCTCCGCGGGATACGAGTATGCGCATCGTTCCGTTGGAAAATTCCTTGCCGACAAATATACATGTGATAATAAGGACCAAAAAAGGAACCATGCCGTTCTCGGAATATCCTGCGAGTATATTTCTGCCTAAATCCAAAAACGATAGGGTAACCAATGGGTCGTCGCCGCTTGCGTCCGCAATAGTGAGTCCCAGCCAATAAACGCAATACAGCAAAAGCAGAACGGCAAAGGATACAATCATGCCTATCCAAACGCTTTTGTGTTTTTTGAGTTTGAAAAGGTCGGCTTTAAGCAAGCAAGTCATATCATTGTTCTTCATGTCCGAGCCCTCCCATAAGCGATATGAATGTGGATTCCAAATCCCCTTCGCATTGATTTATGCTAAGAACAGGTACGTTTGCCGCTGAGAACATCTCAGCAACCTGAGGAATCCCTTTCGACAGGTCGTAAAGAGCAAGCGTGTTGTACGGCATGATTTCAAAGTCATGCGCGTGATAGTTTTCCACAACCACGTTCAATGCGATTTTAAGGTCGCCAACGACAACCTTGATATACGGACGGCAAAGTTCTTCCAAGTCGGAATTTCTGAGCTCCTTAACAAGTTTGCCGCCTTCTATAACGCCGTAGCATGTGGCGAGTTTGCCTAGCTCCGCCAGCAGGTGGGAGGAGATTAGAATAGTTATCCTCTGTTCACGATTCAAGCGTTGAAGCAGTTCTCTGACTTCGAAAATACCCGCGGGATCGAGACCGTTGACGGGTTCGTCCAAAACGAGTATTCGAGGCTCGCCGATAAGCGCGATTGCGATTGCCAGACGCTGTTTCATTCCGAGAGAAAAGTTTTTGACTTTCAGCTTATCGTCCGCGTTAAGTCCGACGGTGTGAAGAAGCTCGCGCAGCTTTGCTTCGTCATATCTGCCGAACGCCAGTGCGGCGGCTTTGAGATTGTCCATGGCGGAAAGATGCATAATAAGCGCGGGGCTGTCAATAAGCGACCCGATTTTATGCCTTTCGTATTCAAGAGCCTGAGAACCTACCGCGCCGTTTATTCTGACCTCTCCGCTATTCGGAAGCACAAGCCCCAGTATCGCGCGAATCAAGGTAGTTTTACCTGCTCCGTTTCTTCCTACAAGCCCGTAAATATCTGCTTCGCGCACGGTTATACTGACGTCGTCGAGCACCTTTTTGTCGCCGTATGTCTTTGTCAAATGTGTTGTTTCAAGTACGTTCATACACAGCCTGCCGTGATTTTTTATAGCAGTATTATATCATAAATATATAAATTGTAAATACATAGCAAAGCTCATATTTTGTGATTTTAAAAATAAAAGCCTTTAAGAAAAATGCATAAAACCGCATATCGTGTTGCATAAGTGCATTATGCTGCATAAAATCAAACATTTTCTATATAAAAACACGTATCGTGCGCCTAATAAAATTGAAATACAAATCGTGTATTTATGCCTTTTAAGAGGCATTTCAACTTTATTCAGAGGTATGCTATTTGCAAGCAGAGAATTGAAGGCGGCTGCCGTTGATAGGTTATTCAAACACGGATATGTTTGCATATAGGCGGAGAATAATATTTTATTTGCGGATAATGTTTGCAAAAATAAAATGCGCGCTGCGAGGCACGCATTACTTTGGAGCGGGCGATGAGAATCGAACTCACGACAAAAGCTTGGGAAGCTCTCGTTTTGCCATTAAACTACGCCCGCGAACATTCTTTTAGTTCGCATTTGTGCGTTTATTTTATCATATCTCGCGCTTTTGTCAAACAGGTTTTGAAAATTAGCAATATTTTTTCGGGTTACGGCAAAATTCTTGCGTTTTTTCAGCTTATTGTTTATAATTAGTAAATCTTATTAAGAATACCCGAAGAGGTCTTGAATATGTATAAGCCTGTTGACAGCAATCTGAATTTCGTTGAACGCGAAAAAGAAGTGTTGGAGTTTTGGAAGCAAAACAATATTTTCGAGAAAAGCGTTAAGAAGAACGAGGGCAAACCAGAGTTCAGTTTTTACGACGGACCGCCTACGGCAAACGGCAAGCCGCATATCGGGCATATTTTAACGCGCGTTATGAAGGATATCATTCCGCGCTATAAGACTATGAAGGGTTGTCACGTCCTCAGGAAAGCGGGATGGGATACGCACGGTCTTCCCGTCGAACTCGAAGTCGAAAAGCTGCTCGGGATAGACGGAAAACAGGAAATCGAAAAATACGGTATCGAGCCGTTCATAAAGAAGTGCAAAGAATCGGTGTGGAAGTATACCGACGAATGGCACAAAATGTCCGACAGAATAGGCTATTGGGCGGATATGCAAAAGCCATATATCACCTATGACGACAATTATATCGAATCGGTTTGGTGGGCGATACGGCAGATGGCGGACAAGGGTTTGCTTTACAAGGGATATAAAATCGTGCCTTACTGTCCGCGTTGCGGAACCGCGCTCAGTTCGCACGAGGTTGCGCAGGGGTACAAGGACGTGGAGGAGACATCCGCATTTGTCAAATTTGCCGTGAAAGGGGAGTCGAACACGTATTTCCTCGCTTGGACGACCACCCCTTGGACGCTATCCTCTAACACCGCTCTTTGTATGAACGGCAAAGAGGATTATGCCAAAATAGAGGTAGACGGTGAGTTTTATATACTTGCGGACGCGCTTGTGGAAAAGCTGTTTCCCGAGGGCGGTTACAATAAAATCGATATCAGAAAGGGCAAGGATTACGAATATACGGATTACGAGCCGCTCTTCGATTACAAATACGATTTCAAGGAAAAAGCGTATTTCGTCGTAAACGACGATTACGTGACACTCACCGACGGCACGGGTATAGTGCATATAGCTCCCGCTTTCGGCGAGGATGACGGCAGAGTCGGCAAAAAGTACGGGCTTCCATTCGTTCAGATGGTGGACGACAGAGGCTGTTTCAAGGAAGGGATTACGGACATGTCGGGCATGTTCTGCAAAGAGGGCGACAAGCTCGTCATCGAGAGGCTCAAACGCGAAAATAAGCTGTTCAAAACCATGAGATTTACTCACAGCTATCCCTATTGCTGGCGTTGCGACACACCTTTACTGTACTATGCGAGAAGCTCTTGGTTCATCAAAGTGACCGCAGTCAAGGAACAGTTGCTCGCGTCAAACGCGTCAGTGAACTGGATGCCAGAGACGATAAAGAGCGGGCGTATGGGAAACTTCCTCGAAAACGTGATAGACTGGGGAATATCTCGTGAGAGATATTGGGGTACTCCGCTGCCCATTTGGGTTTGCGGCAAGTGCGGCAGGATACATGTGATAGGTTCGAGAGAGGAGTTGCGCGAAAAGGGCGGGCTGGATTGCGATATAGAGCTGCACCGCCCGTATATTGACGAGGTGAAATGGACGTGCGAGTGCGGCGGAACTATGGAACGCACGCCCGAAGTGCTCGACTGTTGGTTTGACAGCGGTTCGATGCCCTTTGCGCAGTGGCATTATCCCTTTGAAAATAAAGAGGTATTCAACGAGGTCTTCCCTGCGGATTTCATTTCCGAGGCGGTGGACCAAACGCGCGGCTGGTTTTATACCTTGCTTGCGGTAAGTACGATACTGTTCGGACGCGCGCCTTTCAAAAACTGTATAGTGCTCGGACACGTCAACGACAAGGACGGCATAAAAATGTCCAAGCACAAGGGCAACGTAGTAGACCCGTGGACTGTGCTTGACAAGCAGGGCGCGGACGCTACAAGATGGTATTTCTACACCGCTTCTGCTCCGTGGCTTCCGTCGAGATTTTCTGCGGATAACGTGAGCGAATCTCAGCGCAAGTTTATGGGAACGCTGTGGAATACCTACGCTTTTTACGTGCTGTATGCAGAAATAGACAAATTCAACCCCGCCGAACATAGGCTTGAAGAGCAGGAACTGAACGTCATGGACAGATGGATACTGTCGGGTCTCAATACGCTCGTAAAGACGGTGGACGAGGGTTTGAACGAGTATAAAATTACGGAGACCTCTCGCGCAATCGCGGAGTTTGTGGACAATCTTTCCAACTGGTACGTCCGCCGTTCGCGCGACCGCTTTTGGGGCAGCAAAATGACGAAGAGCAAGGAAGCGGCGTACACTACGCTGTATACGGTGCTTGCAACGCTGAGCAAGCTGCTTGCGCCTTACGTGCCGTTTATGGCGGAGAATATCTATCAGAACTTGGTGCGAAACTTCGACAAAAACGCGCCAGAAAGCGTGCATCTATGCGATTTCCCCGTTGCTGACGAAAAGTATATCAACAAGACGCTCGAAAAAGGCATGGACAACGTGCTGAAACTCGTCGTTTTGGGCAGAGCGGCAAGAAATAAATCCAATCTCAAAAACAGACAGCCGCTCGGAAGGCTTATTTATGACGGCAAATACGAGTTGCCGATGGAGCTCAAAGACCTTGTAAAGGACGAGCTGAACGTAAAAGATGTCCAGCAGTCGGCGGATGATGACAGCTTTGTGAGTTATGAAATCAAGCCTCAGCTTAAAACGCTCGGACCGAGATACGGCGCGTTGCTTGGAAAGATACGCGCTCTGCTTGCGGAACGCCCGCAGGATATTATCGCCGCAATCAAAAACCGCAAGGCTATGGATAAGCTCAAAGAGGAGTACAGGAGCATACGCGGCACCGAAGAAGACGTGAAAAGCGAGTTTACGTGCGAAATCGACGGCACCAAAATTGTGCTCAGCGAGGAAGACTTGCTCATAACCGCGAAGAATAAGGAGGGCTTCTCCTCCGAATCCGACGGCGAAACGACGGTCGTACTTGACACCGCGCTCACCGAGGATTTGATACGCGAGGGCATAGAGCGCGAAATCGTCAGCAAAGTTCAGAATATGAGAAAGGAAGCAGGTTTCGAGGTGACAGACCATATTCTGATGAGCTACGTTGCGGACGGCATCGCCAAGGACGTGCTTGACGACGCGAAGTTCTTCTCCGACGTGCTTTGCGACGGTATAGTGTCCGTGGTAGACGGCTTTACGAAGGAATTGGATATCAACGGTCATAAAGTGGTTATATCCGTCAAAAAGAAAGAGGACTGAGATGAGAATCGCACCCGATTGGTCGGAATATTCTGTCATAGCGACAGGAGACGGCGAAAAGCTGGAAAGGTGGGGAAAGTATACGCTTCTGCGTCCCGACCCGCAGATAATATGGCATGCGAAAAAGCCGCTTAGGTCATATCCCGATATAGACGCCGTCTACGAAAGAAGCGCGACGGGCGGAGGCAAGTGGGTGTTTATGCGAGACATAAACACGGAATTTGTTCTGCACTGGCGCGACCTCGCGTTTTCGCTCAAACTCATGGGCTTCAAGCATACGGGGCTTTTCCCCGAGCAGGCGACCAACTGGGACAGAATGATGAGACTTATAAGCGGCGCAAACAGAAAGATAAGCGTGCTCAATCTTTTCGGTTATACGGGTGCGGCTTCGGTCGCATGCAAGCGCGCGGGCGCGGACGTATGCCACGTGGACGGCGCCAAGGCAATGGTGGAACGCGCGGGAGAGAATATTCGGCTTAGCGGACTCGACAACGTCGGCATGCGCTATATCATCGACGACTGCTTCAAGTTCTGCGCAAGAGAGCTTAAAAGAGGTAGGAGATACGACGCTATCATACTTGACCCGCCCAGCTTCGGCAGAGGACCGAACGGGGAAAAGTGGAAGATAGAGGACGGAATTTCCGAGCTGGCGGAGCTTATCGCAAAACTTCTCGGTGACAAACCGCTGTTTGTATGTCTGAACAGCTATACCACGGGCTTACAGCCTGCCGTCATGTCCAACGTGCTTAAACTGGCCTTGCCCTCGAGCGCGAAAATAGACTCGGACGAAATAGGGCTCGCCACAGAGGAAGGCTTGATTTTACCGCAGGGCTGTACGGCATTTGCGGAGTTTAAATAAGGAAACACATATGACTTACAAAGATTTGCAGATTTTATTTGAGGACAACCACCTGCTCGTCGTCGTAAAGCCCGTCGATATTCCCGTACAGGCGGACGCCAGCAAAGACCCCGATATGCTTTCAATGCTCAAACGGTATCTTGTGGAAAAGTACAATAAATCGGGAGACGCGTATCTCGGGCTTGTACACCGCCTTGACAGACCCACGGGCGGAGTTATGGTATTTGCAAAGACCTCCAAAGCCGCGGAGCGATTGTGTGAGGCGATAAAAAACGGAGAGGTGGATAAAAAATATCTTGCCCTGCTCGACGGAGTGCCTAGGTATAAGTCCGACAAACTGCGTTGTTATCTGAAAAAGTTTTCGGATACCAACACCGTGAAAATCGTGCCCGCGCTTACCGAGGGCGCGAAATATGCCGAGTTGGATTATAAGGTGCTTTGCGAGAAGCAGGGTTACAGTCTCGTGTTCGTCAAGCTTATCACCGGAAGAGGACATCAGATAAGGGTGCAAATGGCGGGCATGGGCACGCCTATCGTCGGCGATAAGAGATACGGCAACGGCAACAGGAACGGGGTGCCGATGTGTCTTTGGGCAACAGAACTGCGTTTCAATCATCCAGTAAGCGGCAAGACGATGGTTTTCAGAGTTTATCCGCCCGACGCCGCGCCTTGGAGCGCGTTCAACGTTGAATCCTATCTCAGGATATCCGCACCAGAAGATAACGGATAATCGGACGCTTTGCCGAGAGTAATGAATAAGGAAAATAATATATAAATATCGTTATTCGATACGCGATACTTCAAAGACTATACAAACGGAAATGCGGACGTTATCGTCCGCATTTCCGTTTAAGGAGATTTTTGGATAACATATCGGCTGTATTTATCGGCGTAACGGCAACGCGCGTCACAGATTTTTTGCCACGAAGTATTTGTCCTTCATAATGCGCTCGTGGATAGGCGCTATGTATTTGTCGTTTCCGTATTCGCGCTCGAACCATTCCTCCGTATATCCTGCGACGCGAAGAGTTTTTTCATAAGCCGCTTCCGCATTGCTTACGCGTCTGAAAACCGTGCGCAGAGCGATATCGTTTTCGTTGGATATCGCCTGATAAGTTTTCTTGTCTATTGTTCTCGCTATAAGTATGTCTCTGTCGGTTGCCGACAGTCTGTCCAATGCCTGTTGAACTATATAGCGCAAATTCACGATTTTACGCTTTTCCTCTGTAAGTTCAAGAATTTGGTTGATAAGTTGTTCATTACTTATTCCTATTCTTAAATGGCGGCTTTGAAACGTCGAATTTATCCTTGTTTTGACCCCAAAATTGAGTTCGCGAACAATTTTGGGTAACAGAGAATAAGCAACAAGCGCCGTGTTACTCCAATTTTTATTCATATTGCCTCCTGAAATTGGTGAAAACTACAATTTCTGCTCTCACTATAAATAGTCGATTGCGAAAAAGTCAATATATTATGACATATTTTTTGATTTTTGAAAAGCGCTTAAAGCAAGTATGAAAATGCCAGCGCAAGTATGAAAGCGATTATGCTTTGCGTGAGCTTTCTCAAAGCGACCGCAGAAAAGCGCATACGGCATTTGGACAGAAATGTATAATTCTGCAACATTACGGAAAGACCGCCGAAGGATATGATAGCGGCGCACAGCGCGATTCCTATGTTCCTAAGCTCGCATTCTGCGCATACAATCGAGCCTCTTGTCATTTCGATAAGCCCGTACAGCAGCGCGGTAAGGACGTCGGCGGTCTGAGAGCCGAACGCGGTTGTCAGCAGCTTTTCCGCGCCCAGCAGTGCGGCGGTATCCGCAAGCATGCCGCACAGCACAATGTATCCGCCTACGAACAGCATATTTATCGTGGAATTTGCGATTGTGCGCGACATAATCGAATCGTGGTCTTCGCGCGACATAATTTGAGAGCGTATATCGCAAGCGTACCTGCCGCCGCTTGACGTCATAATTTCCGCGGCGGATTCATGCGATTGAGTGTACTTTGCGCCTTGCGAACTGCAGTTTTCAGGCGGCATAATCTGCGCTGCTTCGGCTTTTCTTGTACGTAATCTTTTTTTATGTTTGGGCAGGAGTTCGCCTTCGCGCCTGCGTATTCTGAAAATCAATCCGTTGATAAGCGCCGCCGTATAGTGAGCGGCAAGAATGACCGCGCCGATTCCTACGTCTCCGAATATCGCGCTTCCGACGGTTCCAAGCATAAAAACGGGACCCGATGTGGATGCAAACGCTGAGATTGCCTTAGCCTCTCTTTCTGTGATTTTGCCCGCCTCGTACAGCTCCGCCGTCATGCTCGCGCCGACGGGGTATCCGGAAAGCATGCTCAGAAGCAGAACGTAGGCGCTCTCCTTTGGCGCGTTGTACAGGAGTTTGACTGGCTTTTGAAAAATGCCCGAGACTGTTTTTGCCGCTCCTATATACGTAAGAAGAAGAGAGAAGAAGTAGAAAGGAAACAGAGAGGGCAGAACGCTCGTGGCAAACAGCGCAAGACCTCTGCGCGCCGAATCCAGGTAATAATCGGGGCGCGCAAGCATCATAATCATGAAAGCGATTATGCCGATACATGCGAAGATCTTTCCTTTTGAGACCGAGTTGAAATTTTTTTCGTAGTTTCGTCCCGCCCGCGAAAATCCGTTCATACAAGAGAATATGCCCAAGACTTGCGAATATTCCGCTTGTTTGTGGAAAACATGATTCTATGTCGCTTTCCGAAAATAAACCGCAAATAAAAAAACTCCGCAAAATTTCGGAACGCAGAGTTTAAATAGTAATTTGTGAATATAAAATGCCGATTTTGTAAAATTGTCTTTTTTATATTTCAATCGGCGGATTTTGAGAGCCGACATAATTTCTGAATTTTTGCCGCCTTTTCGTCCAACTCCACAAGAGGGCGCACGGGACTGTCCTGCGGGCAGTCGGAGTGCTTGAAATAAAAGTAGCCTCCGCTTGCCGCCAACATAGGGAGCAGAAGTTTTTTCTTGGACGGTCTTATCGCAAGCAGAGTGCAATAGGGCTTTTCCGATTTTGCGAGGGCGGCGAGGTTCTTGTTCAGTCCGAGCGTAGCGCACGCGGCTATACGCTTTATTGTGGAACGGGTGTATCTTTTGCTTGTAAGCTCCAAAAATCCGCTCATATCGTTGAATTCCGCTTTGGAGATTCGGTTTTCCATTCCCTCGCTGACGTTATATATTTCCCCGAGCTGAGCTGGGGTCATCGCTTTCATGGCATATGCGGATATAGCGCCGTACTTATCCGTGCTTATCGGATTTTCGATTTCTACGAATTTAGGAACAAATCCGGATATGTCTTCCCCGTATCTCAGCAACTCGCGTATCGAGGTGGACGAGAGGTATTTTTTGCCGTCGTCGGGTTTTCTGACTACCGAATGGAAGTTTATCCTGCCCGCATAGGCTCTTGCGGCTTTCATGTATTCGACGGCGAGGATATTGTTTGGTGATTTGAGCATATTCGCAACGTCAGGCGCGACGGCGCCAATCGCCATAGTTCTCGATTTTGCGACCGAGTATCCCTGACCGAGATAGCCTTTGAGCAGGTCGGACACATCGCGGCTTTCGCTTCTCATAAATTCCGCCGCCATATTCAAGTCTTTAAGCTCATCCGCCTCCGTGCCGAAAGAAAGGGTAAATTCGTCAAACATAGAGAGGGTTTTTATAGCGCCCTCGGCAAAACCCTGCGCGTGGGACAAAGTGTAGACGGTCGGAAGTTCCAGCACAATATCTGCGCCCGCCTGTATCGCCCATTGCGCGCGTGTAGTTCTGTCACATATGCAAAGGTCGCCGCGCTGAGTGAAAGAGCCGCTCATAACCACGGCGAGCACGTCCGCCTGCGTCTCGCGTTTTGCAAGGCGCAGCTGTTTCAGATGTCCGTTATGGAAGGGATTGTATTCAGCTATGATTGCCGTAATTTTCAAATGAAGTCCTCTTTTTGTTGATTTTTGTGTGCAAAGTATTTATAATTATATACAAATTTTATGTAATTGCAAACGCTTGCAATGAAATAGGAGATTATATGACGCAATTTGTTGAAGAATTGATGGCGAGAGCGGCAAAGCTCGGTAAGACTATAGCGCTTGCCGAGGGCTTCGATATCCGTGCGGCGAAGGCGGCGGAGATTTTGACGAAGAAGGGCGTATGCAAAGTCGTTCTGATAGGAAACGAGAGCGAGGCTAAGGCGCAGTTCCCCGAGGTGGATTTTTCGGGAGTGGTGTTTGACGACCCCAAGACGAGCGCAAAAGCGGAGGCGTATGCGGATACGCTGTACGAGCTTCGCAAGGCGAAGGGTATGACGCGCGAGCAGGCTCTTGCGACTGTTACAGGCAACAATATGTTTTACGCGTGCGTAGCGCTCAAACGCGGCGACGTGGACGGAGTCGTGGGCGGCGCGGTGTTCAGCTCTGCGGACGTATCGCGCGCGGCGTTTCAGGTGATAAAGGCGGCTCCCGGCATAAGCTCGGTTTCCAGCTGCTTCGTTATGGTTCCTCCCGAGGAATTTGCGTACAAGAAATATCCAGCATATATTTTCTCCGACTGCGCGGTTATTCCGTATCCCACGGATTCACAGCTCAAAGATATCGTAGTAGCCGCCGCGGACAGCGCAAAGAAAATCTGCCATATGGAGCCTAAGGTTGCGATGCTGTCGTTCTCCACTAAGGGAAGCGCCAAGCATGAGTCCGTCGAAAAGGTTCAGTCCGCATACGCTATGATAAAGACGGAGCACCAAGAAATCCTTGTGGACGGAGAGCTTCAACTCGACGCGTCGATAGTAGATTCCGTAGCCAATCAAAAGGCGGCGGGAAGCCCCGTTGCGGGACAGGCGAACGTACTGGTGTTCCCCAATCTCGACGCGGGCAATATTGGGTATAAGATAGCTCAGCGCTTCGGCGGATGCATGGCGATAGGACCTATCATGCAAGGGCTGGCATTGCCCGTCAACGACCTCAGCCGCGGTTGCGTGGCGGAAGATATAGCGGCGGTTGCCGCAATAACGGCGTTGCAGTCTGTAAAAGGATAATCGGAGGTAAGTATCATGAAAATATTGGTTATAAACGCGGGCAGTTCATCTCTCAAATATCAGCTTATAGATATGGAGAGGGAAGAAGCTGTGCTAAAAGGTCTCTGCGAGCGCATTACGTTTGAGGGCGGAGAACTGACGCAGAAGACCGCCGACGGCAGAAAGCTGAATATCAAAAAGGATATGAAGGACCATAAGGAAGCCATAGAACTTGTGCTTAAAGCTATGGTGGACAAGGATTACGGTGCGATTTCGTCCACCGACGAGATATCTGCCGTCGGACACCGCGTGCTTCACAGCGCGGAGGATTTCAAGGAATCCGTGCTTATAGACGACGAGGTTATACGCATATGCGAGAAAAACGTGGAGCTCGGTCCGCTTCATATGCCCGGCAATATCGCTTGCATAAAGAGCTGCCGCGAGGTCATGCCTAACGTGCCTATGGTGGCGGTTTTCGACACGACGTTCCACAGCACTATGCCGCCCAAGGCATATATGTACGGCATTCCGTATTCCGTATACGACGAGTATAAGGTGAGAAGATACGGCTTCCACGGCACGTCGCATAAATTCGTAAGCGAGGAAACGATAAAACTTCTCGGTTTGAAGAACAGCAGGATTATCGTCTGTCATCTCGGCAACGGCTCTTCCATATCTGCCGTCAAGGACGGAAAATGCGTAGATACGTCGATGGGCTTTACGCCTTTGGAGGGCTTGGTCATGGGAACGCGCAGCGGCGATATAGACCCTGCGGCGGTGGATTATATCCGCGGCAAGCTAGGAATGAGCGCGGAGGATACCGTCCGGTATCTCAACAAGAAGTGCGGTATGATGGGCGTGAGCGAGCTTAGCTCCGACATGCGCGATTTGGAAGCGGCTATCAACGAGGGCAACGAAAAGGCGAAGCTGGCGGTCGAGGTGGCGGCTTATCGCATAAAGAAGTACATCGGCTCGTACGCCGCGGTGCTTAACGGTGTGGACGCGATAGTGTTTACGGGCGGCATCGGCGAGCACAGTTCTTATATGCGTAAGCTGGTTATGAGCGATATGGAATATCTCGGCGTGGATTTCGATTTCGAGTCTAACGAGGACAACGGCGACGGAGTGAAGGAACTTTCAAAGCCCGAGAGCAGAGTGAAAGTGTTCATCCTGCCTACAAACGAGGAGCTTTCTATCGCAAGAGAGACAAAAACTATCGCTCTTCGTTAGGGATTTGTTCGCCTGCGCGAATCATCGGCGCGGATAAAAATATAAAAAAACACAACTTGCAAAAAGCGTTTGACAAGCCGCGGTTTATTTTATATACTTAATAGGCTGTTTGATGCACATAATCTGTAATATCGGAGGAATAAATATATGGCAGTACCGAAAAATAAAATTTCCAAATCCAAAGGAAGGTCGCGTTTTGCAAACTGGAAGCTCACGACGCCGGGTCTTTCGGCTTGTCCGCAATGCCACGAGCTGAAAAAGAGCCATCAGGTTTGCCCCAAGTGCGGCTACTATGACGGAGAGCTGATTGTAGAAAAAAAGAACGAAAACTAAAAACAGAAAAGAGTGTAATAACCGCACTCTTTTTTTATATTGCGGCGAATTTTTGAATTGTGATAAAATATCTGCGTATCGGAAAATACCTTTTAGTTTCCTTCCCTTGGAGAATCGATATGGCTTCGAGTCCGCGGATGTTTCGGAGGTTAAAATGAAAATAGTCATTGACGCTATGGGCGGCGACAACGCTCCGCTTGAAATCGTGCACGGCGCGCTGGACGCTCTTGTCGTTGATAAAGACGTAAAAATAATCCTTGTGGGCGATGATGACAAGATAAATCCCATTCTTGAGCAACGTAATTACGACGCGAGCCGCGTGGAGATAGTCGACGCAAAAGAGGAAATCTCCAACGAAGAAAGCCCCACAACGGCAATAAAAACCAAGCGCGAAAGCTCGCTTGTGAAGTCGTTTGAGAAGCTCAAATCCGACGAAGATGCCGGCGGTTTTGTGTCCGCGGGCTCTACGGGAGCGGTGCTTGTCGGCGCGTTTATGAAGGTCGGCAGAATCAAGGGCGTATCGCGCCCCGCGCTTGCGCCTGTGCTTCCAACTCTCGACGGCAACGGAGTAGTGCTCTGCGACTGCGGCGCGAACGTGGATTGCAAGCCTATAAATCTTCTTCACTTCGCGGTTATGGCGTCCTCTTACGCTCAGTCTATGCTTGGGGCGGAAAGGCCTAGGGTTGGACTGCTGAACAACGGAGCTGAAGCACACAAGGGCAATGAGCTGAGCAAGCAGGCATACGAGCTGCTGTCAAACAGCGATGATATAAATTTTGTGGGCAACTGTGAGGCAAGAGACATGCTTACGGGCGACTTCGACGTAGTCGTGACGGACGGCTTTGCGGGAAATATTGCGCTCAAAACTGCGGAGGGAACCGCAAATCTTCTGTTAAAACTGATAAAGCGCGGCGTATACGCAGGCGGATTGAAGCCTAAGCTCGGCGCGGCTATGCTCAAACCCGTTTTCAAGGACGTCAAGGCGAAGTTGGATTTCAACGCGCAGGGAGGCGCATGCTTCCTCGGCGTGAACAAGGTTATAGTCAAGGCGCACGGCGCGTCCGCGCGCGGCGCAATCACCGCAAGCATTTTGCAGGCGCGCGACCTTGCGAAGAAGAATATCTGCGAGAGAATACGCGATGGCGTTATGCGCGCAAACAGCATGACGTCTGCCGAAGCGGATGAGAAGTAAAGATTGGCACAGATTATAAATTGTTATCCGCATAGCGGAGCGAATGTTTTATGGATAGCAGAAGAATCGCCGAAATAGAAAATAAAATCGGTTACACGTTTTCAAACAAAGCATTGCTGGAACGCGCGTTTACGCATAGCTCCGCAAGCAAAGACGCACTGAAAAACTATGAGTCGCTTGAATTTTTGGGCGACAGTATTTTGGATTTTATAGCCGCAAAAATTCTGATGACGGAGAACCCCGACGCGCACGAAGGCGCGCTTACGCAAAGACGGTCGGAAATCGTATCGCAGGAGCCTCTTGAAAAAGCGGTGGAAAAGCTGGATATAGCCAAGTATATCATCGTAGGCAAGGGCGAAAAGGTGTCTCAGATAATCAATCATACGAAGGTGGCTTCCAATCTTTTCGAGGCGATTGTCGGCGGCATATATATGGATAGCGGAAGCGTGGAGAGCGCGGAAAAGTTTATTTTACACGCGCTGAAAGAGCATTTCGACGGAAGCGCCAGACATTCGGAGGAGCGAGATTATAAAACGGAGCTTAACGAATTTGCGACGCGTCACAAGCTGTACGTGCAATACGTAACCGTTGAGGAGAGCGGCTGCGCCCATAATCCTACGTTTGTCGTGGACGTGAAAATAGACGGCGTCGTTGCGGGAAGAGGCAAGGGCAAAAGCAAAAAGAGCGCCCAGCAGTGCGCCGCAGGGGTCGCGCTTGAACATATTAATCTTTAATTTACGCTAGATTTTGAATTTTATTGTGATATATTCATAGTTTCACAAGCTATGTTTCACGTTAAATTGTGAAAATTAAGCATTCTAAACGCCTTAAATTTGTATTGTACGTTTACTGCATTTAATTATATGCGATATTCTGTGAAACATTTGTGAAACATATTCGGTTATTGTTGCTAACTGCTCCGAATTATGTTAAAATTTCCCTATATATTACAAAAGGAATAAGGTATATATTTTGTTAAACTTCGTAAAAATCGAAGTCAGAGGCTTCAAATCGTTTGCGGATAAGGTGGAAATTCCCTTCAAGGAGGGCGTTACCGCCATAATCGGACCGAACGGGTGCGGAAAGTCCAACGTGTCCGACGCTATACGCTGGACGCTCGGCGAACTGAGTGCAAAGCAACTGCGCGGCAAGAGCATGCAGGACGTTATATTCGCAGGAACGGAAAAGCGCAGAAGCATGTCCTACTGCGAGGTTTCGCTCACCTTCAACAACGAAAATCAAAGGCTGTTTCACACCTTGCCGTTCGACGAGGTGATTTTCACAAGAAAGCTGGACCGAAGCGGACTTAGCGAATATTATCTAAACAATTCGCGTTGCAACAGAAGCGATATTATCGCGCTTATCCGCGATACGGGTATAGGCAAGGAAGGCTATTCTATTATAGGTCAGGGCAGAGTCGACGAAATTATGTCCGCGAAGCCCGACGACCGCCGTCATATCTTCGAGGAAGCGGCGGGTATTTCCAAAAACAGGGCAGACCGCAATGAGGCGGAACGCAAGCTGGAAAAGACGAAGCTGAATCTTCAAACCGTAAACGAAGTTATCGCCGAAATCGAAAAGCAGATAAATCCGCTCAGAAAACAGGCGGAGGCGGCGCAGAAGTATTTCGACCTTACGGAAAAGCTGAAATATAACGAAGTCAATCTGTATCTTTACAATTACGATAACACGGAGGACAAAAAGCAGAAGATTCAAAGCCGAATAAATCAGTACGACAAGGAACTCCGCCTGAAAAATATGGAGTATCAGGAGTGCGAGCGAAAGTATGACGATTGCATTATCACCTCGGGCGGCATTGACAGGCTGTATGACGATTATAATGCGGAGCTGACCGCGCTCAAAGTCGACGCTGCGAGATTTGAGGGCGAGGCGAACGTCGTCAAGGAACGTATTTCGCATATTCAGAGCGAGATAAAGCGTCTGAACGACGAGCTTACCTCTGTCGACAACCGTTTGAGCATACAGGACCAGATTATTCAGCGGACAACCGAGAAAAAGGACGATGAGCTGCGCTCTTCCATACAGGCGTCCAAGGAGCTTGCGGAGGTGGAGGCAAAGCTCGTGAGCCTCACCAGTGCGCTCGACGGGCAGGAAAGCGACCTCGACGCTAGGAACAGGGAATACATAAAAGCGATAGAGGATTTGGGTGAGCTTAAAGCCAATATCTCGGGCTTGCAGGTGGAAAAGGAAATCAACGAGTCACGCGCAAAGACGCTCGGCGAGTTGCTTGTTCAGAAAAAAGCTAGGCTGGACGAGGAGCTTACAAATCTTGCAATATATGACGGCAACGTTAAAGCCGCAAAGGAAAGAATGCGGCAGATAACCACAGAGTATAACGAGACTCTCTCCGAAAAACTGGAAGCGCAGGAAGCAGTGAAATCCTTTGAAGAGGATATAAAGAGCTTGGAGACAAAGCGCGTTTTTGCGGAAGGCAATCTGAAATTGGAAATGCAGATAAAGAGCGATTATTCCGGCTATCAGGAGGCAGTCAAAAAGCTGATGCGCGATTCCGAAGGCAATCCTATGCTCGCGTCCAAGATATGGGGCGTGCTAGCGGAGGTCATCGATGTCCCGACCGAGTACGAGACGGCGATAGAATATGCGCTGGGCGGCGCTATGCAGAATATCCTTGTCGAGACGGAGACGGACGCGCGCGATTTGATAAACTACCTCAAACAGAAAAACTACGGCCGCGTTACGTTCAGAGCGCACACGTCCTGCCGTCCGCATACGCTGACGGGCGAGAATATGGCGGTTCTCAACGAGCAGGGCTGTTGCGGTATCGCAAGCAATCTCATTCACTGCGACAGAAAATTCGACAGATTTATAGCTTCATTGCTCGGGACGACGGTCATTGTGAGGACGGTCGACGACGCGATAAGAATATTCAGAAAGTACAATCAAGCGTTCAAAATCGTAACGCTGGACGGCGAAGTCTTCTCCAAGAGCGGCGAAATTACGGGCGGCTCGCGCAGGAGCTCCAACGGTCTGCTTTCTCAGGACAGGAAGATAGAGCAACTGCGCGAAAGTCTGGAAAGGGTGAAAAAGAATATTGCCACAACCACCGCGCTCATCACCGAAAAGCAGGCGGAGGTCGCAAGCTGCGAACAGAGCATAGACGGGCTCAATAAAGAGATTGCGGAGCTGCGTATCAACGTCGGAGTGAGCGAGGAGAGAGCAAAGCAGGCGTTCGACGTGACGGAGGCCTTGCAGAACGAGATAAGACAGGACGCCGAGGAATACGAAAACGTAAAAGCGCAGATAAAGGAATTGGCGAACAAACTTGCTTCCGTCGACACTCTCGAAAGGCTTGTGTCGGAAAAGAAGGGCGAGTACGAAAACCTCGTTGTCGCAAAATCGGAGAACAGCAAGCAGAAGAGCGAGAGAGAAATCGTATCTCAGCAGTTCACGGAATTGCGCGTCAAGGTTATGGGCATAAAGACGGCGATGGACTCCCTATCGCAGGAGCTTTTCCGCTTAGGCAGAGAGAAGAGCGAGTTGGAAGACGAGAAGCTAGATATTATTTCGAGGCTGAAATCGGAGCAGAACAAGCTGGATAATATCACAAACGCTCCCGAAAGAACGGAGTTTTCCAAGGAGGACGAGATTCGCATATCCAAACTGGAAAAGGACATTGCGGAGCTGTCCGAGCGCAAACGCACGATATCCGACGAGATTGTCGCAATAGACAAGCGCAAATCCGCTCTTTATGACGAAAGGACCGTTCTCACGGAGAAGAGGACGAGAGACGAAGGCATGCTCGAAAACGTGGATATCGACCTGCGCAATCAGCAGGAGTATATACTGGACGTTTACGGGCTCACGTATACGGACGCGTTGGAGTTTAAGGACGAGGAGTTCAAGGCATACGGCGCGCAGACGGAAATTACGGAACTGAAAAGAGCGAGAAACAGGCTCGGAGAGGTCAACCAGCTTGCGGTGCAGACTCTGAAAGAGACGGAAGAGCGACTCGCCGAGCAGGTGACTCAGCGCGACGATATCCAAAAGGCGTACGACGATATTTATATTGTCATACAGGCGCTCACGGAGGATATGCAACAGAAGTTCTCGGAGGCGTTTGAAAAGATAAACGAGAATTTCAAGGACGTATTCTCGCAGCTTTTCGGCGGCGGAAAGGGCGAATTGCGCCTCGACACCAAGGAAACGGACGACGTACTTGAAGCGGGAATAGACATCTTCGCTCAGCCTCCCGGAAAGAAGTTGCAGAACATAGGACTTCTGAGCGGCGGAGAGCGCGCGTTGACGGCTATTGCGATACTGTTTGCGATACTCAGATTGAAGCCGATGCCGTTCTGCGTGCTTGACGAAATAGAGGCCGCGCTCGACGACGCGAACGTAAACCTGTTTGCGGAATTCCTAAAAAAGTTTTCCGATTATACGCAGTTTATCGTTATCACGCACAGAAAGCCCACCATGCGCCACGCGGATACGATATTCGGCGTCACAATGGAGGAAAAGGGCGTCACAAAGATAGTGTCTATCGAGTTTGAAGAGGCGGTTAAACACGCAAAATAAGCGCTTAAACTGACAGTTATGTATATTTGACGGCGGTTTTGTGTATTTATATTGGGTAGATAAACGCGCAAATCCGCTAAGAAAGAGCAAAGGCGGTGCATATGGGATTTTTTCAGAAGATAGCGCAGGCTATGAAAAAGACGAAGGACGCTTTTTCCAAAAAGCTGTTTTTCGCGTTTTCCGCAAGGGAGTTTGACGACGAGTTTTATGACAATCTGGAAGAGGTGCTTTTGACTGCGGACGTCGGCATAACCGCGACGGAGAATATCATTGAGGAGCTCAAAGAAGAGATATTCAGAAGAAAGCTCAAAAAACCCGAGGAAGCGAAGGATTTGCTCAAACGCCTTATGATTGAAGACATAGATTATGACGTGCCGGAGTACGAATATCCGCTTGTCATACTGCTTTCGGGAGTGAACGGCGTGGGCAAAACCACGGCGATAGGAAAGCTCGCGCATATGTTCAAGGAAAACGGGAAGTCCGTAGTCGTTGCCGCGGCCGATACCTTCCGCGCCGCCGCGAGCGAACAGCTGGAAGTGTGGGGACAGCGCGCGGGCGTCAGAGTGATACGCCACAACGAGGGCGCGGACCCTGCGGCGGTCGTATTCGACGCAATATCCTCCGCAAAAGCCAAGGGCAGCAAAGTGGTGCTTGTGGATACGGCGGGGCGCTTGCACAACAAGAAAAATCTTATGGCGGAATTGCAGAAGATTTGCAGAGTCGTGGACAGAGAGCTTCCGAACGCGGATTTCAGAAAGTATCTCGTGCTGGACGCGACAACGGGTCAGAACGCCGTGTCGCAGGCTAAGATTTTCAGCGAGGATATAGATACGGACGGCATAATTCTTACAAAGCTGGACGGTACTGCAAAGGGCGGAGTGGTGCTTGCGATATCCGAAGAAATCGGCTTGCCCGTCGTCTACGTCGGAGTCGGCGAGAAGATTGACGACCTTATTCCGTTTGACGCTACGGATTTTATAAACGCGTTGATTTGACGGAGAGAATATGCCTCGCAGAGAAGAACAAAGCTCGTATTCCGAGAAAATAATCAAGCTGTTTGACGAAATAGTTTTCGGCGACGGCGGTTCGGAGGATAAAAAACTTAAAAAGCTGTTCGGCTACTGCGATAAAGCGGAAGGCGCGGAGGAGGAGGCGAGGGCTGTCGAGGAGCTGCTCGGCAGGATTCTTGCGGGCGGCGCGAAAAGCTAAGAAATTCATTTTGATATTATAGCAGTATATAAATAAATTTCGTTATAAAATAAAGAGTGTATAGCAAAAACGCTTGACACTCTTTTTTTTATGTCGTACTATTGTAATGCAAAAATGCTTGACGGCAAGGCGGGGAGCTTGTGGATAGGTTTGAAATCTCGACGTTACGTTCATATTACGGTTGTCTGCTGACTGACAGGCAGAACGAGATGATTCGTATGCGCTATGACGAGGATTTGTCTTTCGGCGAGATAGCCGAGGAGTGCGGCATATCGAGGCAAGCGGTGCTGGACGGGCTCAACAAGGGAGTCAAGCATCTTCAAGAGATAGACGGCGCTCTTGCGCTTGTCGCGCGCGACGGCAGGGTTAAGGCTCTGCTGTGTGAAACAGAGGAGAGGCTGACTTCCGACGACGCCGAGGGCGCGATGAAATGCGTTGCCCGTATAAGAGAAATTTTGGAGGACTGAATGGCTTTATTTGAAAACCTTTCGGACAGAATGAATCATATATTTTCCAAACTCCGCAACAAAGGCAAGCTGACGGAGTTGGAAATCAAGCAGGCTATGCGCGAGATTCGAGTAGCTCTTTTGGAGGCGGACGTCAACTTCGGCGTAGTCAAGGATTTTGTCGCTAAGGTGAGCGAAAAGGCGCTCGGCGAAGAGATTCTCAAATCCCTCACTTCGGGACAGCAGATTGTAAAAATAGTCAACGACGAGCTGGTGGCTCTTATGGGCTCCACTCATCAGAAGCTTGCGGTTTCGGACAGACAGCCCACCATATATATGATGTGCGGCTTGCAGGGCGCGGGAAAGACGACAATGTGCGGAAAGCTCGCCGCATACTTGAAAAGACAGAGCAAGAAGACGCTGCTTGTCGCGGGAGATATATACAGACCCGCCGCGATAGACCAACTTAAAGTAGTTGCGAAAAAGGCTGGGACGGAATGCTTTTCCATGGGTCAGATTGACCCCGTAAAGATTGCGAAGGAAGCGGTCGAATACGCGCTCAAAAACGGCTTCGATACGATGATTGTGGATACTGCGGGTCGTCTTCACATCGACGAGAAACTTATGGACGAGCTTGTGCGCGTCAAGAAAGCCGTCTCTCCGACGGAAATACTTCTTGTCGTTGACAGCATGACGGGACAGGACGCGGTGACCGTTGCGGATACTTTCAACAAAACCCTCGATATAACGGGCGTTATCATGACCAAGCTGGACGGCGATACGCGCGGCGGCGCGGCGCTCTCCATAAGAGCGGTCACGGGCAAGCCTATCAAGTTCAGCGGCACGGGCGAAAAAATGGAAGATATAGAGCCATTCCACCCCGAAAGGATGGCGTCGAGAATCTTAGGCATGGGCGACGTGCTTACGCTTATCGAAAAGGCGCAGGACGCAATATCCCAAGAGGAGGCTATAAAACTTCAAAAGAAGCTCAAAGAAAATTCATTTACGCTGGAAGACTATCTCTCTCAAATAGAGAGTATGAAGAAGATGGGAAGCCTCAGCGATATGGTTTCTATGATACCGGGGCTGTCGGGCAGGATGAAAGCGGGCGCGGCGAACATTGACGAGAATCAAATTTACCGCAATAAGGCGATTATACAGTCTATGACGGTGAAGGAGCGCAGAAATCCCGAAATTATCAAGGCTTCGAGGCGCAAGCGCATTGCAAACGGCAGCGGCACAAGTATACAGGAGGTCAACGCGCTTCTCAAACAGTTCGAGCTTACAAAGGATATGATGACCAGAATGCAAAAGGGCGGTATGCGCGGACTCAAAGGATTCAGAGGAATGCCGTTCTGACGGACAAAAGCGGCTTTGCCGCAGTAAATAAAAACAATATTATCACATCGGAGGATAAGACAATGGTAAAACTCAGACTCACCAGAATGGGCGCGACAAAGGCTCCTTTCTATCGTATCGTGGCAATGGATTCACGCAAGGCAAGAGACGGTCAGTATATCGACCAAATCGGATACTACAATCCCGTTTCCACGCCCAAGCAGATTGTAATCGACGCGGATAAGGCAAAGGCGTGGCTTGCTAAGGGCGCGCAACCCACCGATACGGTTATGGGACTTCTCATCACTCAAGGTATCGTGGAAAAGAAAAAATAATCGGTGACTGAAATGATTGAACTTGTGGAATATCTTGTGTCCTCGCTCGTGCCCGACGGCGATTATACCGTCGAGCAGAGAGACGGCGACGGAACAACCGATATTGTGGTTTCCATTTCCAAAAACGATATCGGCAAGGTTATAGGAAAGCAGGGCAGGATTGCAAAGGCTATCCGTACGCTTGTCAAGTCTGCAGGCGGCAGAGGAAGCGTCAGATATAACGTCGTAATCGAAGAAAAAAATGAAATCTGAATTCGAGATTGCAAGGATTGTAAAGCCGCGCGGACTTAAAGGGGAAATGAAAGTTGAGTTTTATTCCTCGGACGTCGGGCGGCTTTCTCATCTCAAAAGATTGAAGCTCGACGGCGCGGAACGAAATATCGAAAGGATATCGGCGGACGGCGTGTACGGGTTTATCAAGCTTGCGGGAGTGGATAGCATAGAGGATGCGGAACTGCTCAGAGGGAAGTCGCTTTATGCCGTCAGAGAAGATTTGCCTAAGCTCGACGAAGGCAGACACTATATTGTGGACATTATAGGCTTGTCCGTCATCGTCGGCGGCGAACGCATCGGCGTCATAGCCGACGTGTTGCAATACGGCTCTGCGGACGTGTACGTCGTGAAATCGGAAAAAGCCTCGTTCAGCTTCCCTGCGATTGAACGCGTTATCGAAGATATCGACGTGCAAGGAGGCGCTATTACGCTGAATAAAGAAGCTTTTGACAGCGTCGTAGTGTACAACTGATATTTTATAATACAAGAAATTCAATATAGTATTACCGCAAAATACCGCGCGAGGGCGCGGAGCGTCGCCGTATAACGGTCTTGATACGGCGTTTGCAATTTGTGACGGAGAATTTATGCGCTTCGACATACTGACGATTTTCACGGGATATTTCGACGTGCTCGGATACAGCCTTTTAGGCAAGGCTATTGAGGACGGAAAGTTCGATGTGAAAATAACGGATATCAGGGAATATTCGCTCGATAAGCACAGGAAAACGGACGACGCGCCCTACGGCGGCGGCGCCGGTATGGTTATGACTCCCGACCCCATAGTGCGTGCAATAGAGGCGGTCGACCCTAATCACAAGGCGCGCAGGATATATCTTTCGCCGAGAGGAAGTACGCTCAATCAGTGTAAAGTCGAGAGCCTCGCAAAGGAGGATAGGATTCTGTTGCTGTGCGGCGATTACGAAGGTATCGACGAGAGAGTATTGGAGCTTTGTATCGACGAGGAGCTGTCTATCGGCGATTACGTGCTTACCGGAGGCGAACTTGCGGCGCTGGTCGTCGTGAATAGCGTTGCGAGATATATCGACGGGGTGCTCGGCAGCAGCGAATCTACCTCACAGGAGAGCTTTTCGGAGGGTCTTTTGGAATATCCCCAATATACCCGTCCCGAGGAGTACAGAGGACTGCGCGTGCCCGAGGTGCTTATAAATGGCAATCATAAAGATATAGAAAACTGGCGGCAGGCTAAATCAATCGAGATTACGATGCGCAGAAGACCTGACCTTATGGCAAAGACGGATATAGGAAAATTTCTTCCGAAAAAACCGAAGAAACGCCGCAAATAACAGCTATAAAGTTTGCAAGACTCAAATTTAACGGCGTCTCGGAGTGGATAAATATAAATAAAATAAACGCATTCAAAGCAGGCGAAGACAGAAAATGTATATTCAGTGGTTTCCCGGACATATGACAAAGGCGATAAGAATGATGGAGGATAACCTCCGTCTTGTCGACGCGCTTATTTATGTCATAGACGCAAGGGCGGTTTCATCCTGCATAAATCCGCTGTTTTCTAGACTTACAAGCGGAAAGCGAGTGCTGTACGTCTTCAACAAGTGCGACCTTGTGAATTCCTCCGAGCTTGCGCGTTGGTGCGACAGATTCAAAAGAGAGGGCAAGGATTTTGTTAAAGCGGTCGGGGTGAGCGGTGATTGCTCGCAGATTGTTGCGGGACTAAAAGCGCTGATGAGCGACAAGCTGGAAAAATACGCGAAAAAGGGCGCGAACGTAAGCGTGCGCGCAATGGTCGTAGGCGTACCTAACAGCGGTAAGTCTACGATAATAAATTCCATGATAAAACGCGCGAAGGCTGTCACGGGAGACAGACCCGGCGTTACGCGCGGAAAGCAGTGGCTGTCGGTGGACGGGGTGGATTTCCTCGATACGCCCGGCACGCTTTGGGGCAAATTCGAGGACCAGAGCGTGGCGCATCACCTCGCATATATCGGCTCGATTAAGGACGGAATTTCCGATGTTTCGGAACTTGCGTGCGATTTTGCGCAGGAGCTTCAAACGATTTGTCCTTCCGCGTTCAATACAAGATACGGGATAACAGACTTTGACGGAACGTCCTACGAGCTGCTCCAAGAAATTGCTCTAAAAAGAGGTTTTAAGCTCCGCGCAGACGAACCGGATACCGAGCGCGCGGCAAAGACTCTCATCGACGATTTCAGAAAGGGCAGATTAGGCAAAATCATGCTTGAATTGCCGTAAATGAAAGTTAAGAGTGCAATAAAACACAGTTAAAATGCGTTTTATACAAATTGAGGTCAAAATGATATCTGCAAAAGAGCTGATGTTTTACGAAAATCAGTTGATAGAAAAGGGATACAAATACATATGCGGCGTGGACGAGGTCGGGCGCGGTCCGCTGGCAGGTCCCGTGACCTGCGCCGCAGTCATTATGCCTCTCGACGATTTGATTGAGGGTGTCAACGACAGTAAAAAGGTCGCAAAGAAAAAGCGCGAAAAACTGTATGATTCTATTATGGAAAAGGCAGTAGCCGTTTCCGTCCAATCCTATGACCATACCAAAATCGACGAGATGAATATCCTCAACGCCACAAAGGCTTGTATGACGGAAGCTATCATGTCGCTTCCCGTTGCTCCCGACATAGTTATCGTGGATGCGCTTACGCTTGATATTCCGTACAAGACTTTCGGGATAATTCACGGGGACGCGCTGTCATATTCGATAGCCGCCGCTTCTATCGTTGCAAAGGTCACGAGGGACAGATTTATGGAGCAAAAGGCTCTCGACTATCCGCAGTACGATTTTGAGCACAATATGGGTTACGGTACGGCAAAGCACATAGCCGCACTTAAAGAATTCGGGAAGTGTCCTATTCACAGGGACAGCTTTACGCGCGGAATACTCGGGCTTAAATAGAATTATGCCGTGCGAACCAAGCGTAGGATGAGGCGTAATCCGCCGCGCCATGCGTGAGTTGAGAATGGTTTCGGAGAACATTATGACAAACACCAAGGCGGTCGGAGATATCGCAGAGGAGCTTGCGGCACGCTATCTCGAAGAGCGGGGCTACGTGATACTGGAACGCAATGCCGAATACGCGGGCTGCGAAGTGGACATAATATGCGAGTGCTTCGCAGATACCTGCGGCAGTGTTTCCCGAAATGCCGGGATAAAAAGGCGTATGCTATTTTCTAGGTCTCGCAGGACTGAAAAGGTGACGGTATTCTGCGAGGTCAAAGCCCGATACGGCGACGGATACGGCACGGGCGCGGAAGCGGTCACGCCGTATAAGGTCGGCAGATACGTGACTGCGGCAAAGGCTTTCATGTCACAGCATTTCAGGGCTAACTGCGACGTACGCTTCGATATAATCGAAGTGGGGGACGGCGGAATCAACCACATAGAAAACGCTTTCGATTGCTCTGACGCAAAGTTTGCGAAAAGATAATTGAGGTTTGTGGACGGCATTTGTAAACGCTATTCGGTTCGTAACCGCCGCGCAAGGGCATAGAAAGAAAAAATAAGCGTTAAATTGCTAAAAATAGAGAGAAAATAGTTTCTTTTGGTTGTCTAAATAAAAATTATATGATAATATAACACGCGTGACTCGGGTGCTCCGCTGGCAGGTGAAGCCTGCGAATGAGCATTGCGTAAATAGGAGGTTAGTCAAATGAACATTATCGACCAGCTTGAAAAAGAGGGCATGAAGCAGAATCTGCCCGAAATTGCCATCGGCGACCAAGTCAAAGTCAACGTCAAGGTTAAGGAAGGCGAGAAAGAGCGTATTCAGACCTACGAGGGCGTCGTCATCGCAAGAAAAAACGGCGGCATCCGCGAGACTATCGTCGTTCGCCGCGTTACGTTCGGCGTGGGCGTGGAGAGGACGTTCCCCCTTCATTCTCCCAAAATCGACAGCATTCAGGTTGTGCGTCACGGCAAGGTGCGCCGCGCTAAGCTCTATTATCTGAGAAGCAGAACGGGTAAAGCGGCAAAGCTCAAAGAGAACTGATTAAACCGCAAGGTTTTCAAAGGACTGTCATATGAAAAAAAGACTCATTATGATAAGTGCGTTGGTGCTGGCTCTCGTGCTGGCACTTTTCGCATTGACTGCGTGCAATAACGCCAGCAGCGAAGTGGGCGAGGAGCTTGTCACAAACGGTTCTTTCAACTGGAACGAATCTACCTCGACCTTCGACGGTTGGACGGCAAACTCCACGAACTACGGCAAGACGACCCCGACCGACAGCGAGGAAACCTGTCTTTATATCGACAACTCCTCCGCGTCGTACACGACTGTCAAGCAGACGATTTATGTCGACAGGAACAACGTATACAAGGTCAGCGTAGATATTCAGGTAAACAGCGACAGGCTCAACGGCTCGGGTGCGTACGTGGCGTTTTTGGAGAATACGGACTATAAGTTCCTGTCCCATACGACAAAGACCGACGGCTTTATCACCGCCAAATTTTACGTCCGCCCCAAGAATACCGACTATCTTACGCTTGCGCTCTGCCTCGGTACGGAGGAGACGGGCTATTCGGGAAGAGTTTGCTTCGATAACGTTTCCGTTCAGAGAGTAAACGCCTCTGATGTGGAAGAGGGATATCAAATTTACGATTTCAAAAAGGCGAAATCTGTGATTACTTCTTCTACTGCGAGCGGAATCAGCTTTGTTGTTTTGCTTACGCTTCTGACGGTGGTGCTGGTGGTCGCGGCTTATCTGATAATCAGACGTCTTTACGCAAGACGCGACGTGTTTGCGGATTTCGGCGGCATCAAGCCCGACGGAACGGATAAAGGAGGAAAGAAGGGTTCTGTTTTGTTGAAAAACGGGCTGTTTATCGCGGCGGTTCTTGCTCTCGGAGCTTTCCTCATAAGATTGATTCCGCTGCTTTCCATGTACGGAATGGGCAGCTCTATGGATACGCTTGTCAAGACCGCGTACAACCTCGGACTTAAAGACGGAGTGTCGACTTACTTTGCCAAACTCGCGGCGGGCGAACTTGCGTTGAAGCCGTCGCTTGCGGCAAACCTTATCGCTCCCGGTCAAATGTATATTTTGGCGATTATAGGCGCGGCAAGTACCGTTGGGGCGGAGACTATAAACTTTGCGACCGCGTCCGCACTCATCAGATTTATCAATATACTCGCCGATATGGCGGTCGTGCTGATGATATACTTCTACGGCAGAAAGTATGTCGGAAACAAGCTTTCGACGGTGTATGCCGCATTGTATGCGTTGCTCCCGGTGATTTTCATCATGAGCGGTGTGAACGGTACCTTTGACAGTCTGCTTGTCGCGCTGTTGCTCGGAGCGGTCATGCTCATGGTGGAAAAGAAGTATCTGCCCACTTATCTGATGATGACGCTTGCGACTATATTGGACGTGCGCGCACTCGCAATCGCGCCTATCGTTGTAGCGTACTTCGTATATATGTATATAAGAGATAACGATTCCTTGCGCAAGTTCACCGCAAACAGAGCGATGATTGTATTCGGACTTGTCGGCTCCTTTGTGCTTGCGTATATTCTCACTCTGCCTATCGGAATCAATCAGATTGCGGCGGGAGACGCGTTCTTCAACTTTAAGACTATCGTTCAGCAGGTCACAGGTACGCAATACTTCGTTTCCAACGCTTTCAACCTCTACGGCATGGTCGCAATGAACGGCAAGACGATAACTCAGAACGGCGTTACAATCCTCAATCTCATCTTCCTGCTCGTTCTCGAAGCGTACGTCATTTCGCTGTACTTCAAGAACCGCAACAAGCAGGAACTGATTTTGCTCGTCTCCTTTGCGCTTGCAGTCATCTCGGTGTTTACGCTCAAAGTCAACTATACGTATCTGTTCCTCTCCATTGCGTTCGCACTCATTTACACGATGATAAGCGGCGACAGAAGAATGTACTGGATTGTCGGAGGATATTCGTTGCTCGGCTTCCTCGATATAGGTCAGTTGCTCAATCAGAGCAAGCTCATAGCTTCGCATCCGACTACGGCAGTCATAAACTACGAGACGACGAACGCGTTTTATATTTTCTTCTGCGTGCTCACGGTTCTGCTTACGGTGTACTATGTGTATGTGACGTATTCGATTACAAACAACACGAAGATTGTGGATATCAAGGCGATGCCCAATCCCGTACACGTTACGTTTAAGCAGAGCATGAAGAACTTTGCCGCAAGATTCAAAAAGCAGGGCGAGTAATCAAGCCCCGAATGTAAACGAAAATCCGCCGTTATCGGCGGATTTTTTGTTGTTCATTTATGAGTTATTGATTTAAAAACAGATTGATTTTTATGAGTCGGTTGCTGTTGCGAGGGGATATGCTCCGAATTGCGGAATTTTGCGAGATTTTATATCGCTCCCTTTGCTTCAATACTCCGAAGGGAGCTTTTTGCACTTGTAGGGCATAAACGTTCCTATGCAAGATTCGACGTACTCGGGGTCGAGCTTTTCAAATATAATGTTGTTTGCGTATTTGCGCGCGTCTTCGATTCTCTCCTCGGAATTGACTGTCCAAACTATAACCGGACACTTGGTCGCGCCTTTTTTGAGCCATTTGTTTTCTGAGAGATTGCGATTACAGGCGTAAATGTCGTATGCGACGAAATGCGGCTTGATGATATTGGAAATCCACAGCTTACCCATCCAAGTCGCGGGGAACCATCTTGCCTTTTTAGAGTCTGGCGAGCGCCATGTGAGAAGCTCTCCGACGGGCAGGTCGCAATGCTTCAAAGCGTATTTCACCGCGCCGCAGTTGAAGGATTGCAGAGCGATATGTCCTTTGTAATTTGTAAGAGCTTCGATTGTGGCTTTCACAATGGAGCTGTTAAGAGGGTTGACGCCCTTGATTTCGCAGAGAATGCCGACTTTGCCGTCCACAAGTTGTAAAAACTCCTCAAAAGTGGGCATGCGGTGGTCGGTGCCCGCAAGACCGTAGGATTTCAGCTCTTCAAGCGTGCAGTCTTTCACTTTTTTATCGACGCCGCACACTCTTTTCAAATTGTCGTCGTGAAATACGACGAGCCGTCCGTCCTTGGACAGGTGCACGTCGATTTCTATATTGAAGTTGTGAGATATTGCATTTTGATAGGCGGGCATGCTGTTTTCCGGAAATTCGGAATTATGCAAGCCGCGGTGCGCGATAGGTCTGTCGAAAAGCCATTGAAAATTCATACGTGAACCCCTTTATTTTTATCATACTGTTGATAAAATTTTATTATTCCATTATAATAAAGTCAATACTTTTCTTAAAAATAGTGATAACCGCACGCGATTTGCGGACTATCCCGTTTAGAGGTGAACTTTGAACAAAGACCGTATAAGAAATTTCTCCATAATAGCGCACATAGACCACGGAAAAAGTACGCTTGCCGACAGGCTTATTGAAAGAACGGGTACGGTTTCCGAAAGAGATATGGAGAGCCAGCTTCTCGACAATATGGATATCGAAAAAGAGCGCGGCATAACCATAAAACTGCAAACATGCAGGCTGTACTATAAATACGAGGGCGAGGAATACGTGCTCAATCTCATCGATACTCCCGGTCACGTTGACTTTACGTACGAGGTTTCGCGCTCGCTCGCCGCTTGCGAAGGAGCTCTGCTCGTCGTGGACGCAACGCAGGGAGTAGAAGCGCAAACGCTTTCAAACGTGTATCTGGCGCTCGAAAACGACCTTGAAATTCTGCCCGTAATAAATAAAATCGATTTGGCTTCCGCAGACGTTGACGCCGTAAAACTTGAAATCGAGGACATAATAGGTTTGGATACGGACGGATGTCCGCTCGTATCTGCGAAAGACGGTACGGGCGTAGACGACCTTATAGGTCAGATTATAAAGAAACTGCCTTGTCCCGACGGCGACGAGAATGCGCCGCTCAAAGCGCTTATTTTCGACAGCTTTTATGATAATTACAGGGGCGCGATTTCTATGGTACGCATTGTGGACGGGACGGTTAAGGCCGGCGACAGAATCAAGATGATGTCGTCGGGAAAGACGTTTGAGGTGGTGGAAGTAGGATATTTTTCGCCGCATATGATTCCGTGTAAGCAGATTTCCGCAGGTGAGGTCGGGTATATCGCCGCAAGCGTGAAGAATGTGAGCGATACCGCGGTCGGCGATACTATTACAAATTCGGAGTTTTCCGCAAAAGAACCTCTTCCCGGTTACAAAAAGGCGACGCCCATGGTTTATACGGGCGTGTTCCCCGCCGACGGCGCAAGATACGACGACCTCAAAGAAGCTCTTCTCAAATTGCAACTCAACGACGCTTCGCTGAGCTTCGACCCCGAGGTTTCCTCCGCGCTCGGCTTCGGCTTCCGCTGCGGCTTTCTCGGCTTGCTTCATATGGAGATAATAGAGGAGAGGCTGGAACGCGAATTCGACCTCGACCTAATAACAACCGCTCCCAGCGTTTCTTACATCGTCACCAAGACCAACGGCGAAAAACTTACGATAGACAATCCCACTACGCTTCCTAACGTCTCGGAAATCGCAAGTATAGAAGAGCCTATGGTCTGCGCGAAGCTGTTTACGCCGCCCGATTATGTCGGACCTATTATGGAGCTGTGTCAGGGCAAGAGAGGCATATTTATCGATATGTCCTACATAGACCCGACGAGAGTGCAGATTACTTACAGAATGCCGCTCAACGAAATTATTTACGATTTCTTCGACAGCCTGAAATCCCGCACGCGCGGCTATGCCTCGCTCGACTACGAGACGGACGGCTATGAAAAGAGCGACCTAGTGCGCCTCGATATGATGATAAACGGAGAGATTTGCGACGCGCTGTCTATAATCGTGCACCGCGACAACGCGTATTCACGAGGCAGAGGCATAGCCGAAAAGCTGAAAGACGTGATTCCGAGGCAGTTGTTCGAGGTGCCTATTCAAGCGACCGTCGGTGGCAAGATAATCGCAAGAGAGACCGTCAAGGCTATGAGAAAGGACGTGCTTGCAAAATGCTACGGCGGCGATATCACGAGAAAGAAAAAGCTTCTCGAAAAGCAGAAAGAGGGTAAAAAGCGCATGAGAAAGGTGGGGTCCGTGGAGGTTCCCAGCGAAGCGTTTATATCTATTTTGAAAATAGACAACTAATCGGGCTTATGGAAATCTATATTCATCTTCCGTTTTGCAAATCCAAGTGCGCATATTGCGATTTCAATTCCCTGTCGGGTCAGGAAGAGGGGACAGTTTTCAGCTATCTGTCAGCTTTGAACAGAGAAATACGACTTGCGGGCGATGCGTACGGCAAAGCCGAAATTTCCACCGTTTATATAGGCGGAGGCACTCCGAGCCTGCTCGATTCGGGCAGAATAAAAAGCATACTCAAAGTGCTCGGGGAGCACTTTCGTATACGCGATGACGCGGAAATCAGCATAGAATGCAATCCCGAGAGTATAACTTCCGAGAAACTTGCTGATTATAAGGAAGCGGGAATCAACCGCATGAGCATAGGAGTGCAGAGCCTTGACGATGCCAATCTTAAAAGCATAGGTCGCTTGCACGATAGAAATATTGCGATATCGAAAATAAAATTGGCAAGACAGTATTTCGACAACGCGTCTTGCGACATTATTGTCGGACTTCCATATGATACGAACGACACAGTGAAAGAGGAGATAGAAACGCTTGCGCCGCTTGTAAATCATATGTCGGTGTATGCGCTTACGCTCGAAGAGGGAACGCCGCTGGCCTTGCGTGCCGAGGAAGGAAAGATATTGCTTCCTAGCGACGACGAAACGGAGGATTATCTGGAACTTGCGGAGGAAATACTCGAAAAGCATGGGCTAATCAAATACGAGGTGTCCAATTTTGCGTCGGATGGCATGGAGTGCAGGCATAACCTCGGCTACTGGACCGACGAGGAATATTTGGGTCTGGGCGCGGGCGCGCACTCATATATCAAAACCTCCGACGGCAAAAATCCGATCCCGACTCCCATAAGATTTGCGCATCCGCGCGATATACACGCCTATATTGCGGGGGTGAACTGCGCAAACGCATTTGATATGATTCCGCGCGCGGAAATGCGGGTGCTTGACGAAAAGGACGTTTTCAACGAGGCCGTCATGCTTGGGCTCAGAACGTCGAAAGGTGTGAAAAGCGGCATTCTAAACGGACATATCCCCGAAGAATTGAAAGGTTTTTTTAAAGAAGCGGACGGATATACTTCGCTTACCCGCGCGGGAATGGCCGTTATGAACAGCTTGCTTGTAAGGATATTGAAGCTGTAATACGGTTGCGCCGTTTTGTCGTATGACTTTGAGAAAGAATAATGTTTGCTTAAATATGAAATTATGATTGCGCTCTAACTTTTTATTTGATATACTATGACTATACTTGCGGAGGAAACCAATGACACCGGATTTTTCTGTTTTTGGGGAGACACCAAGCGCTCCTATCGCTTTAATCGCCACGCCCGGCGCGGAAGAACTTGCAACACTTATCGACAAACGCTTAATCAAATTATTCAGCGAATCGCATTTGGGAAAAAAACTGCAAAAAGATACGTTTATTCTCAAATCCGACTGCCCGCGTTTTACGAACGGCGACGCTAAGGGTTTGGTGTACGAGACTGTGCGCGGCAAGGATTTGTATATAATATGCGACCCATGCAATCACGGCGTGAAGTACAAAATGATGGGTATGGACGTGCCGCTTACGCCCGACGAGCATTATGCGAATCTCAAACGCATAATCTGCGCCTGTACGGGCAAGCCCCAGCGCATAACCGTGATTATGCCAATGCTGTACGGAGGTCGTCAGCACCGCCGCAACGCAAGAGAGTCGCTCGACTGCGCCATGATGCTGCAGGAACTGTACTCGATGGGAGTCAACGATATCATCACCTTTGACGCTCACGACCCGAGAGTCCAAAACGCAGTGCCGTTTATGGGCTTTGACAACTACTTCGCGCATTATCAGATTTTGAAGTCGCTGGTGAAGAAATTCTCCGACCTCAAACTGGATAAAAACAATATGATGGTCATATCTCCCGATGAGGGCGCTATGACTAGAAATGTCTTTTATGCCTCAGTGCTCGGGCTCGACCTCGGAATGTTCTATAAACGCCGCGATTACTCGACGATTGTAAACGGAAGAAACCCGATTATCGCGCACGAATATATCGGAAGCCCCGTTATGGGCATGGACGTCTTCGTCGCCGACGATATGATTGCCACGGGCGATTCTATATTGAAACTCGCGCGTGAGATAAAGGAGAAGGGCGCGCACCGCGTGTTCCTCGCGGCTACATTCTCGCTCTTCACTGAGGGCGTGGAGAAGTTCAACAGAGCGTACGAAGAAGGCGTATTCGACGCCGTCGTTTCTACAAATCTCACGTATAGGATTCCCGAGCTCAAAGACTGCGCATGGTTCTTGGAGGCGGATATTTCCAAATACGTTGCGTTTATTATCGCGGCGGCGAATTTCAACGAGTCTGTGTCCAACCTGCTAGACCCGTCGCAGAAGATAAGAGAGCTTGTGGCAAAATTAAACAAATAAGGAGAACGTTGTGAAACTCACTTGGCTTGGTCATTCGTCATTTAAGCTCGTCGAGAGCACAGGCACGACGGTGGTCACGGACCCGTATCATTCGGAAATAGGCTTCGATATGCCCGAAGTTTCCGCGGAAATCGTGACCGTAAGTCATACCCATGACGACCATGACAATATTGAAGCCGTCGGCGGAAGTCCCGCAGTTCTCAACAGAGCGGGGGCATACGAAATAGGCGGCGTGCATATTTTGGCGGACAGAACCTATCACGACGGCAAAAAGGGCGCGGAGCGCGGCGAGAATCTCGTGTTTAAATACCGTATGGACGGAGTGGACCTTTGCCATATGGGAGACATCGGCGAAGAATGCAATGCTTTTTTGGTCGAGACGCTTATGCCCGTGAACGTGCTTATGATTCCCGTCGGCGGCAATTACACTGTCGACGCAAAGCAGGCGAAGGAATATGTCGACCGTCTTATGCCCGACATCGTCATTCCCATGCACTTTAAGACCAAAGACTGCGAACTCGATATAGACAAGGTCGGCGAATTTTTGGATTTGTTTGACGACGAGCACATCGTATATATCGACGGCGACACCGTGGAATTCGACAGGGCGGATTTCGACGGTGAAGAGACAAAGGTTTTTGTTCTTGAAAAGTTTTCGTATTAACATTTGATAAACCCGCCGCAAGGAAACGCGCGGCGGGAAAATTACTTTTTATAGCGTGCGTAAGACTGTAAGAGGTCGGAAGCACTTTGAATTCATCTCAACTCACAAAACAAATCTATCGGAGGAAATCAATGCAGAAAAAATATACGGTACAGGAACTCGAAAGACTGAGCATTTTCGACGTGCGCGCTTTGGCTAAGGACTATGGAGTTACGTCTCCCACCAAGCACAACAAAGCGGAGCTCGTGGATTTGATATACAAGATATCGAACGGTCTTATGGAACCGCCGCAACCGCCGCGTCACGGGCGTCCGCCCAAAAGCAGGCTTACAAATCCGAACGTCAAAGCTCTGAAAGCTGAGAGCGAAACTGCTAAAAGAGAGTCTGCCGCTAAGGATGATTTTATACCGACATTTAAGACGAGAGAGGTGTCGGGTACAGAGATCGGCTATACGGAAGAGAGACATTATCCGAAGACCGTGCTCAGAGACGACGCGAATTTGTTTGTGCGCGAGGGATATTTGGAGGTTTATCCCGAAAACTACGGCTTTTTGAGAGTCAAGCCCGGCGAATGCAATGAAAAGGACGCATATGTGGGTTCTGCGAATATAAGGAAATTCGGCTTGCGCAGAGGCGACTACGTTGTGGCAACCTGCAAAAAGGGCATAGACGAGAACAAGCCCGCGCCGCTTATCGATGTTATATCAGTAAACGGTGAAAGGACGGATTCCGTAAGAAACAGACCCAACTTCGACCATCTTACGCCCATATATCCGAATACGCGTCTGCGTCTAGAAGTTGCAAATCAGCCCCGCGAGTACGCGATGCGCTGTATAGACCTTGTGTCCCCGATAGGCAAGGGACAGCGCGGAATTATCGTATCTCCGCCTAAGGCAGGTAAGACTACGCTGCTTAAAATGATTGCGGGTTCCATTACGAAAAACTATCCCGACGTGGTGTTGAAGGTGCTGCTTATCGACGAGCGCCCCGAGGAAGTCACGGATATGCAACGTTCTATAAACGGAGAGGTTGTGTATTCCACCTTTGACGAGCTTCCCGAACATCATACGAAAACGGCGGAAATGCTTCTCGAAAGATGCAAGCGTATTGTGGAAACGGGTAAGGACGTCGTTATTCTGCTGGACAGCCTTACGAGGCTTGCGCGAGCATACAACCTTACTATTCCGCCGACGGGAAGAACGCTGTCGGGCGGTTTGGACCCCGGCGCATTGCATAGTCCCAAGCGCTTCTTCGGCTCCGCGAGAAATTTGGAAGCCAATCCCGATAAGAATTTCAAGGGCGGGTCGCTTACGATTATCGCAACCGCGCTTATAGAGACGGGCAGCCGTATGGACGACGTTATTTTCGAGGAATTCAAGGGCACGGGTAACATGGAAATACATCTTGACAGAAAGCTGTCCGAAAAGAGGATTTTCCCTGCTATCGACCTCGCAAAGAGCAGTACGAGAAAGGAAGAAATGCTTCTCACGTCAGAGGAGCTGGAAGGAACTTGGGGTATCAGAAAGATGCTGTCCAATACCGACAACGCCGACGCAACGGAGAATCTCATCGGCATGATTGTAAAGACCGCTACGAACAAGGAGTTTATAACTCAGCTTAATATGCAGTTGAGAGTCTGCCAGAAGGAAGGATATACTTTCCGTTCCGTGAAGTAAACTTTTATTCTGTAAATCTTAAAACGACCGAACGGGCTTCGGTCGTTTTTTATATGCGAAACGGCGCTTTATCACCGTTGAATAAGCTGATTAGATATGCAAATTTTGTTAATTATTATACAGAAATTTTCATTTAAACGCACTCTGCAGTAGGATTTTGTGCATTTTGCTTGTGATTTTTTATACAAGATCACCGCATAAAATAAAGATAAATTAATTGACAATATTCCGACGCAGAGTTATACTGAATCAATTAATATAATAGTTTTACATCATAAAAGAACATTTTGTATATAATACTTTTTGTTTTTTTGCGTGTGAGCGCGGCACGCCTGAGAGGAAATATGAAGAAATTGCCGAATAAAATCAGCCCCGTAAAGCTTATCGCAGTGATTGTCATAGCACTGATAATCTGCATTGCCGTATGCGCCTGCAACGAAACTGCAACTTATCAAATAAATTTTGTTGCCGACGGACTGGATATACCTGCCATAGTCGCGGAAGCGGGCGCGGAAATTGTTCCGCCCGTAGACCCCGTTTTGGAAAATCGTACGTTCGAGGGCTGGTACGACAACCCCAACTTTACTGGCGAGCCGATTGAATTGCCCAAGATAATGCCCAACAAAAACGTCACGTATTATGCAAAATTTTCCGCGCCGCGCGGTTCGAGAAAGGTGGAGTACGTGTTCAATCTTCCCGTAGCTCAGCATACGGGAGAGGTGACGCCTTCTTACGGAAATACAGGAGACGCGGTCACCGTCAAGAACGGCGCAGACTATTTGACGAACGGCTGGCTCTTTATCGGTTGGTCTACGAAAAGAAACGGGCTTGTGTCGCAGTTCGGAAACAAAATCGAGGGGCAGTATCTCGCGGGCGATACGCTTATTCTCGGGGAAGAGGACGTTTTGCTATACGCGCAATGGGCGTATGAGCTGGATTGCGTCCAAGGCGATAACGACGGCACGCTCTATCTGTATTCGGAGTATATAGGAAAGGGCAACGGCGCGGTTATCCTCGTGCGCGACGGAAAGCCGAATAAATCGGGCTTTGTGACTCCGCGAGCGAGCGAAGACGATAAATACTACGAATTTGAGTTCTTCTTTAATGAAAACGACGATTACGGCGTTATCGGAAGCGTTACGGGTCGCATTTACGACGACAACACGTACGCTTTCTGCGACGGACTGGACGGTGCGTTTCTGTGTTACGACTATATTACGAAGTCATTCAGTCAATATATACTGACTGCCGACGGATACGGCAAGGCGGTGATTTCGCAGGTGATATTCGACCATATAAAGACGCTGTATTACGTGCGTTACGAGTATGACGCGGAATATAAGGACTATAAGCTCGTTTATTTGGACCCCGAAACGGGAAATGAATTGATGGACGGCGCTAACCTCGTGCAAAGCATCGTATCAATAAATAAGGGCGAAGTCGATATAGAAACGGAAAACAACGAGTTTATAGGGACGTTTACTTATTTGGGTATGGAAAGCGGTTCCTATCTGCTGTATGAAAACGGCGATATATTGAACTACAAATTGGAGCTCAACGGATACGGCAGCGCAAAATTGATATCGTACGATCCCATAGGCAATACGACGTCACTGGTCGCTTTTGGCGAGTATTGCGGCACCGACAACTACCAAAGCGAATCGGGCGAGTGGATTTTCACGTCGGGAGACGGAAGCCGCAGCTTTAAGTTTATCATCAACGTCATAACGGACTCTATTTCGGGTGACGTACCCGTTTATATCGAGTACGACGAGGATGTGAACACGACCCTCACGGGCGACGGCGCTTCGCTTTATCTTGACGGATACGGCAGAGCGTTATACACCGCGGATGGCGGCATATCGTATGTAGGATACTTTAAGATTGACGGCGACGATGAAAATCTTTTGATATATACGCCTTATATCGTCGACGGCGAGGGTAATGCGTCCGCGGGCGGAGAGATGTTCTTTATCGTCAACTGGCAGGACAAGTCGTTTACGCTGAGCGCCGAAGGATATATAGTCGCGGGTACAAAGCTTATTTCCTATCAAGGCAAATCCAACGTGGTTGTCATTCCCGACAACGTGACGGAGATTGCCGACGGCGTGTTCAATTATCTGGAAACGGGCGTTTCTATTGTGTCTGCAACTATTCCTGCGGGAGTGACGAGCATAGGCAAGCGCGCTTTTCAGAACGAGTACACCCTAAGACGCGTAGTTTTTCTGTCCGAAACTCCCATAACCATAGACTGGTCAATCGAGAACGACCCGTTCAGATGGGGCGGTAATATGATTATCGTCGTTCCCGAGGGCTGTCAGGACGCATATAGGCAGGCTTGGACAAACTGCCCGTATGTCATAAAGGGCTCCGTCGAAGTTACTGTTCTGCCCGAATATGAAATCGAAAACGGCGTGCTTGTGCGCTACAACGTTCAGCCGAACGCTCCCGAAACGCTTGAATTGACGATTCCCGACAGAGTTACCGAAATCGCGCCTTTTGTTTTCAGAGGCATGGAGAGATTGAAGAGTATAGACCTTAGAGGCGTTGAGATTGTCGGCGAGGGCGCGTTCGAGATGTGCTCCAACCTTGAAAGCGTCGATTTGACAGCCGTAACGCAAATCGGCGACGGCGCTTTTGCGGCGTGTGAAAAGCTCGGATTGGGCATGAACGGAATTATAGGTCTTCCTTCTGTCGTAACCATCGGAGAGAGCGCTTTTGCAAGCTGTTACGAGATTAGGCGAGTCGTAATCGGTGCGGATATCGAGAGTATAGGCAGTTATGCGTTTGCGGAGATAAATATGCAGCTTTCGTACGGACCTCTGTTTGTCGAGCTGACGGGGGAAGCCGCGCCGAAGATGGGCGGAAAGGTCTTCAACGGAAATATTGCCACACGTATTCAAGTGAACGACATAGACGTTGTGCTGTCTTGCTATAAAGAGCGCACGTTTGCGACATACAACAGGCATCTTTATATCGAGTCGGGCGAAGAAAAGGGAGTTTATTTCGACGGCTCCGACCCGCTCGAACTGGACGGAAGAGCGTTTCTGCGCTCCACATACGTGCTGATGTACAGCATCGAGGGAGAAAAGATAACGTTCTACGAATTCGACGAGGAAAATTCCGAATATAACAGCGTGGAAGGCACTTATAAGGACGGGATTATTACAGTTTTCTTAGGTCGTGAGTATAACTTCAAAAAATACTCGGGTATTTTGACGTACAAATCGGAGGACGGCAAATATACGCTGATATGCGACCCGTTGGATATTCTGCCCGAAAACTTCGAGGATACGGGTTATATGGGATATGTGGATGTCAAGTTTAACGGCCGCGATGTGAAGATGTATGTCTCGGGCTACAACGTAAAGCGTATATCAGCCTATCTCGACGACGACGGCATTTACTACGACTTCGATATTTCGATTGTAGGCGACGAGCTCGTTTATGAAAAGAAAACTGCCGACAGAAGAACGACTGTAACGGCAGAGGACGGCAGCTCGCTTACCTTGCATTTTACTGCGAATTACATCTACGTCTACGGCACGCTCAAAATCGCCGTTGACGTGGACGACAAGGGCAACGATATTATGCTTCCCGACAACGGGGATTTCGGAGTCTACGTAAAGAACGCGCAGGGCAATACGTACGTCTTCGAGAGAGAATACAAAAACAAAAAATTCATAATTACCATAGTCGTGGACGGCGATACGTTCAGCTACACATACGCGGCTCAATGACGCAAGTTTAAGCCTGTATGCGATTGCCGAATAGTGCGTTTTCTGCTGTTCGGATAGATAATGAAATAATTTTAAAGGAGATAGACTTATGAAACACAAAATTTTGAAAGTGATTTTTGTGATAGCGACGGTACTGGCAATCGGTCTTTGCGCTTTTGCCTGCAACGAACCAAGCAGTACCGACCCCGCGAAATACGCCGTAACCTACGCAGGCGGAGAAGGGGCTGTCGGCACTGCTCCGTCGGGTGGCGAGTACGCGCAGGGAACAGAGATTACGCTCCCGACCGCAGGCGAGCTTGTCAAGACAAATCACACGTTCGGAGGCTGGTCATACGGAGGCAGTACCTACAATGCCGGAGATAAATTCACCGTGCCTGCGAACGCGGTTGAGTTTACTGCGGTATGGATTGAAAATCAAGGAGGCGGCGAAACTCCCAATCCTCCCGCAACTACTTACGGCGTGACCTACAATATCAACGGCGCTGCGGGTACCGCGCCTACGGAAAGTGCGAAAGCGCAGGGCGAAAAGTTCAATCTTGCGGATTCTGCAGGACTCTCTAATCCCGACCACACGTTCGGAGGTTGGTCGTACGACGGTCATACGTATGATGCAGGCGCGGAGTTCACCATGCCTGCGAATGCGGTTACGTTTACCGCAGTATGGAACTTGAATCAGCCGACCGCTTATACCTTGTCATATGCCACAAACCCCGAACAGGGAAGCGGCACAGCTCCCGCTGGCGTGCAAAAGTATGAGGGAGACGAAATAGAGCTTCCTGCAAACACTTGGTTTGCGACAATTCTTCCGAATTACGAGTTTAAGGGGTGGTATATCGAGGGTGATTACAACGTGACTTATCAACCCGGCGACAGCTTTACAATGCCTGCTCAAAACGTCACGTTTATGGCAAAGTGGGGCGCAATAACCCACACCGTAACTTATAAAGCGGGCGAGCATGCCGCGGGCGCGGATAAAGTTTTGCAAGGCGATAAGGGATATGATATAACTCTCAAATCACTAGCGGAACTCGGCAATCCCTTTACTGTCGATACCTCGGATGACTACGTGTTTGTAGGCTGGAAAATTGAGGGGGATTCGTCTTCCGAAATTTACAAGGTCGGAGATAACTATGAGCTTAACGGCGATGTGGTTTTCATAGCTCAATGGGAAATTGCGACACAAATCGGATTTTACGATACGAATATGGAAGCTATTCTGTTGATGACGCTTAACGTAGGAAACGGAGAAATCCAGTTTGCGGACAAAACGAAAGTGCAGTTTACGTTTGAAATCGACGGAGAACGTATTGCTATTACTCTGGACAACGGAGAGACCTTCAATGGCACGTTTGCTAATAATACAGTCAACATAACTATAACTTACGGACACACTGCCTATACGTTCCCCTACGTTGCGCCCAGCGCGCCGACAGTGTCGTTTGACGCTAACGGCGGCACGGGAAACGCTCCTGCCGAAATTGTCCCGACCGAGGTAGGAGATACGTATAGGTTTACTACGCCTGCCAACACATTCACCTCTCCCGAAAACTGCGAGTTTAAAGCGTGGATGCTGATTGTAAACGGCGTGGAAAAGGGCGAATACAAGGAGAATGTCAAAATTTTTGCGAATGCGGGCGAAACGGTTGTGCTTAAAGCCATATGGCAATCTGCTGTAACAACTCCCGTTGAATTGGTCACGTATATCGGAAATTGCACGACTCCTATCGTAAACGCTATGTTTAGTCAAGGCGGTGAAACGTATATCAAGTTTGTCATCGATTTCGATAATAACACCGTCGAATATTATTTTTCCGATGAAACGCACGCTTCTGCGACGTTATTGGATCCGGACTTAGGTGCGGTAAAGCCAGATGAGTACGGCGCGGACTCTCTGTATTTCAAGGCGACAATGGGTAAAAAAGGAAACGGAAAAGTGAATTACTATTTCTTAGTCGCCGCGGACAAATCTAAGCTGTATTTGTGTAACAGCGACGATGAACTTATCGCAAACGGCGAGTTTACTATGAGCAACGGGAATGAAGAGGAAAGCGGCTTTGTCTTAACCGCATTGGCGGACGTAGATGGAAAGAGATTTACGACTAGCGACGGAAGCGCATTTTATTCTGATTATGTCAGTGCTACTATTTCGTGGAATCCAGGTTTCGGAAATTATATTTTGAAGTTTACAAAATCAAACGGATTATCGCGTTCATATAATATTGACGCATCTAGTAATAATCAGGCCTATTCGTCAAAGAATTTTGCGGCGACATATTCTACATCTTCTGTTGTGGAATTCGGGTTTGAAAAAGACGGAGACAATTTTATATTGGTTATAACTAAAATATATAGTCCCAAGTCTCCCGAAACCAATCTTATAACAGAAGAAGTGCGTTTGACAGAAGCTCAATAATCTCAAAGCTAAGCAATATGTACAAAAAGCAAGTCGGAGACGGCTTGCTTTTTTATACGCTCATTATGTTTGCTTGGGCGGCAGTGATTTGCGACGTATTTATCTAAGCTGTCCGAATTTGCCGCTTATTATTTTTTCCGGTCTATGGTTATATCCTCAACTTTCGCTGTTAAATAGGACTGTGTAGAGAGTAGGAAAGATGTTTGGTTGTCAGTTTACTGCGATTGAATGGAATCGTGTAGAGTAGGAAGACGGAAAACGGAAAATGAGAATGTACAAAGTGTGCTCGCGGGTCGGATTTGCCGTTTCTCACAGTTTGGTTTTGACTCTCTGATATTGCGCAGAAGAGTGAAAAAGAGAATTCCGCGGCGCAGTATACCTTTGTTTCGCATATTGCTGTATCGGAATCCGCAAAACCTCGTGAAATGAGTAATACTCCGACTAATCGTGCTCGTACGTATTGGCAGTTTATATGGAATATTGGCAGCTTTATTTAGGATATTATTAGCTGCCGCGCATAAAAAGAGACGCCTCGTAAGGCGTCTCTTTATAATAAGGCATAGGTTATTTCTTCAAGAACTTTGCGAGCGTTTGCTGCACGACGTCGATGTCTATCGGCTTTGCAATATGTGCTTGCATGCCGCATTCGAGACATTTTTTCATATCGTCGGCAAACGCGTCCGCGGTCATAGCGATTATGGGCAAGTCATTATCGGGATGGTCGAGCTTTCTTATTGCGATTGTCGCGTCGTAACCTGTCATGATGGGCATACGAATGTCCATCAGAATCGCTTTGTAAGTTCCCGGTTCGGAATTTTTCAGCATGTCCACGCAAATCTGACCGTTTTCCGCGTGGTCGCATTTTATTCCGACGCTGTCAAGAAGAACTTCCGCAATTTCCCAGTTTATGTCGTTGTCCTCTGCAACGAGTACATGCGTGCCTTCGAGGTTGATTTTTTTGGAACTCTCGTCGTCGCTCTTGGTCTTATCCGTTTCTCCGATAAATTGTTTGAGTCCGTAATAGAGGGTAGACTTGAACAGCGGTTTGTTGATAAAGCCGCAAATACCGACAGCGCGCGCCTGTTCTTCGATTTCTCCCCAATCGTAGGCGGAGATAAGCAAAATGGGCACTTCGTTTTCACCGAGACGGTTGCGGATTTGTTTTGCGGTTTCAAGTCCGTCGATACCGGGGAGCTTCCAGTCCATGAGAATGACGTCGTAGCTCATATTTCTGTCGTGAGCCTTGACGGCTTTTTCCACTGCGGATTCTCCGTCGAGCGTCCATTCCGCGTCGATGCCGATTTCTTTGAGCGAGGCAATCGTGGTTTCGCACAGCTGTTCGTCATCGTCTACGATAAGCATTTTCCAGTTGGGCAAAATCATCTCTTCGTCGGGTATGAGAGCTTTTTCAAGGTCGAGCGCTATATGGAATTCCGTACCCTTGCCGACCTCGCTGTGCAGTTCGATAGTGCCTTTCATCGCGTCGACTATATATTTGGTTATAGTCATTCCGAGACCCGTGCCCTCCGTGCGGTGGACGCGCATGCTGTCTTCACGCGTAAAAGATTCAAAAATCTTCTTTTGGAACTCCTCCGACATACCTATGCCGTTGTCCTTCACGTAGATGTGGGTGCGGATATAATCCTCTCCGATAGGGGAGTCCTCCTGTGTGAGCGACATAGATATCGTGCCTTCCTCCGCGGTAAATTTGATTGCGTTTGACAGCAGGTTGAGCAATACCTGATTCAGACGAACACTGTCGCAATAGACGTTCTCCTGCTTGATATTGTTCACGGATACGTTGAACTTCTGACGCTTGGTCTTCATTTGAGGCTGAACAATAGTGGTTATGCTGTCCAAGACCTCGCGTATGGAAATCTGCTCCATATTCAAAGTCATCTTGCCGCTTTCGATTTTGGACATATCCAGTACGTCGTTGATAAGACCAAGCAGATGCTTGCTTGAAAGCGCAATTTTTTTGAGGCAGTCGCTCACATGTTTTTGGTCGGATATATTGGATCTTGCGATTGCCGTCATACCCACTATTGCGTTCATAGGCGTACGTATGTCGTGGCTCATGTTGGACAGGAACTCGCTCTTTGCCTTGCTGGCTTCGAGAGCTTCCGTTCGCGCAAGCTGCAACTGAGCGATATTCTGCTTGTTGAAATGCATGTAAACAAGGAATATGCCAATCAAAACTACCACGATGAGAACGATCGCGATAACAATCATAATCGTCCACTGGTTGCCGAGCTGTTCGATTATGGCGTCCAGATGCGCGTTGTCCATAATCGTAATCAGATACCATTCGGATTTTTCAAGTTTGTTGCAAAACATGTGGATATGGTGTCCGTTAACATGCAAGATGTTCGAGTACGATTTGTTGAGCTGCATGTTTTCGTTCAGCTCGTTGATTATGAGTTGAGTGTCGATTTGCGTATTGAGATATTCAGAGTCGAGATATTCCGAAAAATAGTTGAAAGAAATGTCATTGCGTTTCAATACGAAAGAGTTCTTGTTGTTTGTAGTCGGATCTTCGTCTTTTCTGACTATGTACGAGTTGGTAGCGAGAATATCGGGAGCTTCGTTGAGGCTCAGCATATCAATAAAGTCCTTGTTGGTTATACCCGCAAGCAGAGACATACTCGTCTTTCCCGTCGGCTTATTGTCGGGACCGTACATATTGAAGTTGGAGGTGGGAATGCTTATTATGATGATATTCCCGTGAATAACGCCTTGGTCGGTTCGTCCGCTTCCGACCGCCATCTTCTGTTCGTTGTTTGCGACGGAGGTTCTGAACGGAATTTTGTCCGTCACTTCGAGGCTCTGACCGAGCAGCATATCGATGGAGCTGCCGTTTTCCAAATCGTCAATATTTTCGACGGAGTAGAGCGCCAAAAACTCGAATCCGCGCAGTTTGGCGCTCATATTCATGCTTTCACGCATGTCTTTTTCGGTCATCGAGTCGTTGGCTCCGAAACTGTTTGTGATATTTACGCCCGTGTATTCGTCGACTAAAGCCTGAACCATTGACATGCGTTGATTTATGACGGTGTTGAAACGCTGAGTCGTCTGATAACCCATACTTCGCATATACGTTTCGCCCGTCTGGTCGATGGTATCGTTGCTGTTGCGGCTCATAAACACGCCCAGCAAACTGAAAATGACGGCAAAGATAATTACGCCAACAAGAATTATCGACAACATGATGCGTTGATTTTTGTTGTCCCAAATCCGACGAACGTGTTTGGAAGCGCTCTTATTTTTCATAGTGTCCTCATTTGATTTTTATTGTATATTTTAATATATTTAACATACAGATTCAGTATAATAAAATAAAGCGTCTTCGTCAACCGAATTTGCGCATAGTCATTTATGGTAAAAATAGGTTGATAAGATTTGTGAAATATAATATAATTCAATTATGGAAAACATACGTGTTTTGGAAATAAAAGAAGATATCGCTTCGAGAAACAACGAGCAGGCTAAGAGCATCAGAGCAGAGCTTAAAGAAAAAAAGATATGCTTTCTCAACATTATGTCATCGCCGGGGAGCGGAAAGACTACGCTTATAGTAAATCTCGTGAACAGGCTTAAAGACAGATACAGGATAGGCGTGATAGAGGCGGATATAGATTCCGCCGTTGACGCGTATACGGTCGCCGAGAAAACGGGAGTGAAAACCATACAGATACACACGGGCGGAGCGTGTCATCTTACCTGTCAGATGTCGTACGATTCCCTTTGCGCGCTCGGTGTGGACGACTTGGATTTGGTGATACTTGAAAATATAGGCAATCTCGTCTGTCCGGCGGAATTCGATACGGGTGCGACTGCGAATCTGGTCATTTTGTCCGTGCCCGAGGGCGACGACAAGCCGCTCAAATATCCGCTTATGTTCGAGGTGGCGTCCGCTGTTGCGGTCACGAAAAAGGACGTTTTGCCCGCGTTTGACTTTTCTATCGAGAGCGCGGAAAAGAACGTGCGTATGCGCAAACCCGACGCGCCCGTATTCTTCGTATCCGCGGCGACGGGAGAAGGTATGGACTGTCTTGTAAGCTACGTCGAGGGCGAAATCGCAAAAGTCGCAGGCTGACTGAAACGGCGTTTATGCGGCGCTTTTGTGCGTTTGTTGTAGGTATTTGGGAAATTGTTTGCCGAAATGCGAAAAAATCAGGATAAATTTTTCATTTTGTTATTTACTTTTCGGCGAACTGATAGTAAAGTAAAGATAATAATATAATTTCCTAAGGAGGGAAATATGGAAGATAAGAATCAGAGGATATGTATTATCGGCGGCGGTCCTGCGGGCACCAGCGCGGCTATGTATCTCGAAAAAGCGGGTTACAACAATTACGTAATCTATGAAAAAACCGACCACGTCGGCGGCAAAGCGTTTTCGCCTCTTATGGACGTCTACAACAAAAAGACAAAGCAGTGGGAAAAGAAAACAATCGAAATGGGCGCGGTCATGGGCTGCGATACATACTTCGCCGTTGCGGAATGCGAGGAGTTCGGTCAGCTTAAACACGAGCACAGAGGCGAATTCGGCGACGAGCGCCCCGTTCACGACGGTCCTCCTATGGGACGTAAATACAAAAAGCCCGACGGTAGCCCGTACAAGATGACCATTATCGACAAGGTCAAGAAGCTGCACAATCTCAACAAGATGACCAAGCTGCTCAACAGCAAATACAAGGGCTACGACGTAAACGGTCACCGCGGCGTCGCGCAGGGCAGATACGAGGGTCTTTGCCCCTCTCCCGAAGAGAGACTCAATCATATCCAAGGTGAAAACCCCAATTTGAAAGACCTCTCCATGCCGTTTATCGATTTCCTCAAAATGAACAAGTGCGAGAGTGTGGAGCTTGTATGGCGCGGACCGTTTACCTCTTTCGGTTACGGCTATTTCGATGAAATCCCCGCGGCGTACGTGCTCAAATACCTGGACGCATTCACGGTCAGACAGTTCCTCGACCCGACCCGTCTTTGGACTTGGTACGACGGCACTCAGTCCATTTGGGAGGCTGTCAACAAGCATCTCAAACATCCCGCGCTTCTCAACAGCGAGGTTACGGGCGTAGAACGTAAGGACGGAAAGGTTTACGTCACCGTAAACGGCGAGACAGAGGAATTTGACAAACTCATTATCTGCACACCGCTGGAAATGTTCCTCAAATACGGAGACCCGCGCGCGGAAGAGAAGGAGCTCTTCTCCAAGATACAGCACAAGGAATACTTCACGATGGCTGTGCGTACGGCGGACGACAACACGCCCGAAACGTCTTATTACTTCTTCGACCATATGACCAACGACACGCTCGGCAAACTTATGGTGTTCTATCATCGTTGGAGACACACCGCTGTGCCCAAGGAAGACGAGTTTTGGGGCGCTCAACCTGTCGTAACGTTTACTCTTAGAAACCACGAGGGTATGGAAGACGTGCCGTATGAAAAGGCGAAGCAGATGACTCTCGACGATATGGCGAAGTGCGGCAAGAAGGTCGAGAAAATCGAGCGCGTAGACGACTGGTACTACTTCCCGCATGTAAATTCCAAGGATTATGCGGACGGCTGGTACGATAAGGTCGAAGCGATGCAGGGCACGGACAACACCTATTATGCGGGCGAAGTCATGTCTTTCGGCGACATGGAAGAGACCGTAGAATACAGCAAGGACCTTATAAGAAGATTCTTCAAGTAAGCAATTCGATACCCGAACAGATATTGAAGGGCTTCCGCAAGGGAGCCCTTTTCTTTTCTGCGAAGCGGACGGCATTCATTCGCAACAATAATTTAAGACGCTTTGTTAAAATACAATACGCTTTGCCTGTATTCAAACATTGCGTTTGGCTGTAAAATTGCATAATGTCGTAAAAATTTACGCAGATATACGTGCACATGCGCTTTTTGCATATGTATTAATCAACAAATAATGAAATATTTGAGAAAATTATGGAAAATATAAAAAAAATAGTAATAAGCTATTTTATTTTCGGATAATTTGTTTTATAATGCTAACTATGGGAAGTGTACGTACCATCAATTTGTCAAAAAGCGTTTTCGAGGATAACGGCAAGGAGGCGGACGCACTCCGCGCGTATCTGAAATCCAAAAACGTATTTTTGGTGAACGTGATGTCTTCGCCGGGAGCGGGCAAGACCACAACTCTCATTTCGCTTATAAACAAACTGAGCGAGCGCTTCCGCATAGGGGTGATGGAGGCAGATATAGATTCCGACGTGGACGCGGTGAAAGTCGCGGACAAAGCGCGTTGCAAATCAATACAGCTCCATACGGGGGGTATGTGTCATCTCGATTCGGCTATGTCAAGACAGGGGCTTGACGAGCTGGGTATAGAGGATTTGGATATCGTGTTTCTCGAAAACGTCGGCAACCTCGTATGTCCTGCGGAGTTCGATACGGGCGCGCATCTTGACATGACGATACTGTCCGTGCCCGAGGGCGATGACAAACCCTTGAAGTATCCTTTGATTTATCGGAAGTGCAATCTTGTGCTCATAAATAAAATCGACGCTGCGCCGTATTTCGATTTCAGTTTCGACAGGTGCGTCGCCAATATCAAAATCAGAAATAATAATTCGACCGTAATCCCGATATCCGCCAAAACGGGGGAGAATATGGACGAGGCGGCGAATTATTTTATAAAAATAATCTCAGACGGAGGGAAAAATTACAATGCCTGAGCAGTGTAAAGACAAAAAAGTCACAAGTAAGTATCAGGGCGAGAAAAACGTAGACAAGTGCTACGTCAAATTGGGCAAGAAGATTACGGACGTGGTCGTACATAAGATTGCGGGATTCGGTTCGGACGCGCCCGAGTATTGGGGACTCAAAGAGGTTTTGACTCCCGAAATGTGCGAGCTTTGCAGCAAGATGAAGCTGCGCAAGTATTACACATTGGAAGAGCTTCACAAGATGCACAAGAAGTACGACATCAACAAGCTCAAAGATTTGTACGAGGAAATGTCCTATATCGGCATAATCGAGTACGATTACGGCGACAACTACGGTCATGACGGCGAGCTGAAAGATAAGCCGCGCGTAAAAAGATATCGCGTGCCTTTCTACGTTCCCGGTTCTGCGGAGCTGTTCAATTCTACCGTCGAAAGAATAGAGAAGAATCCCACCGTGGCGAATTTCTTTGAGCGTATGACGTTTGTCCCTCTTGCAGGTATCACGCAGATGGTTCCTGCGGGCGGCGACGGCATAGGTATGCACGTCATTCCCGTCGAGAAAGCCATTCAGTCGGAGAATAAGGCTATGGATATCGAAAAGATATCCCACTGGTTGCAGAAATACGACGGGCATCTGTCTGCGGGTATCTGCTCGTGCAGAGCGTCGCGCGCAGTGCTCGGCGACGGCTGTACGGACGACGTGGACGATTGGTGCATTCAGGTCGGCGATATGGCGGATTATGCCGTAGAGACAGGTCGCGCGCATTACATAGATAAGAAACGCGCTCTTGAAATACTTGAACTCGCCGAAAAGAACGGATACGTTCATCAGATTACAAATATCGACGGCTCCGAGAAGATTTTCGATATCTGCAACTGCAACGTAAAGATATGCAACGCTCTTCGTACCTCAATGCTGTTCAACACACCCAATCTTTCCAGAAGCGCGTATACGGCGAAGGTCGACAAAGAGAATTGCGTCGCTTGCGGCAAGTGCGTGGAGGTCTGCCCCGCGGGCGCTGTTAAGCTCGGTCAGAAGCTGTGCCATAAGGACGGCTCCGAGGTAAAATATCCGCACATTGCGCTTCCCGACAACAATATTTGGGGCAAATATGCATGGGACGAGGCTTACCGCGATACGGCGAGAATGTCGAATACATATAAGAGCGGAAGCGCTCCGTGTAAGGCAGCGTGTCCCGCGCACGTTCCCGTACAGGCTTATATAAACCTCGCAAAGCAGGGCAAGTATCAAGAAGCTCTTGCGATGATAAAGACGGAAAACCCGTTCCCTGCGGTCTGCGGCCGCGTTTGCAACAAGCGCTGCGAGGACGCGTGCACGAGGGGTATGATTGACAAGCCCGTATCTATCGACGCAATCAAGAAATTCGTTGCGGATTTGGAAATCAATTCCGAAAACCGCTACATACCCGAGAAGCTCGTACAGTCCGTATACGGAGAGTTTAGCGAAAAGATAGCGATTATCGGCGCGGGACCTGCGGGTCTGAGCGCGGCATATTATCTCGCTCAGATGGGATATAAGCCCACGGTGTTCGAGAAAAATCCCGTTGCAGGCGGCATGCTTACATACGGCATTCCGGCTTATAAACTTGAAAAAGACGTTATCGAAGCGGAAATCGAAATCATCAAACAGCTCGGCGCAGAGATAAAGTGCGGAGTCGAGGTGGGCAAAGATATCACTATCGCTCAGCTTAAAGAACAGGGCTACAAGGCTTTCTACGTCGCAATCGGATGTCAGGGCGGCAAACGTCCGAACGTTGCCAACGACGACGCCAAGGGTACGGATATAGCTGTCAACTATCTGCGCGAATCCTTTGAGAAAAAACAGAAATTCAACGGAGACGTGGTGATTGTAGGCGGCGGAAACGTCGCAATCGACTGCGCGAGAAACGCGCATCGTCTGGGAGCAAAATCCGTAAGCATGTACTGCCTCGAATCAAAAGAGGAAATGCCTGCAAACGACGAGGAAATCATGGAGGCAATAGAGGAAAATATCTCTATCAACAACTCGTGGGGACCGAAGGAAGTTCTTGTAAGCGAAAAGGGCGAGGTTACGGGTATCGTATTTAAGAAGTGCCTGCGCACGATTGACCCCAAGACGGAAAAATTTGCTCCCGTCTACGATGAGAACGCGACAATCACCGTCAGCGCGGACAAAATTATATTTGCAATCGGTCAGTCCATCGAGTGGGGTAAGCTGCTTGACGGTACTAAGGTGGAGTTCTGGCACGGCAATTATCCCGTTGCGGATAAGTTCACTTATCAGACTGCGGACCCCGATATCTTCGTCGGAGGAGACGTGTTTACGGGTCCGAGATTCGTTATAGACGCGATAGCCGCGGGTCACGAGGCTGCGGAAAGCCTGCACCGTCACGTGCGTCCCGCTGCGCATATGACTATCGGCAGAGACAGAAGACAGTATACGCCGCTTGATAAGGAAGACCTCACCTATCCTTCATACGATAAGGCGGGCAGACAGGAAGCCGGTATGGACGATTCCATCGACTTCAAGAACTCATTTGAAGACGCGCATAAAACTCTTACGGAGGAGCAGGTCAAAATCGAGACCAACCGTTGCCTCGGATGCGGAGCTTCGTATGTCGACCCCAACAAGTGCATAGGCTGCGGACTCTGCACGACGAAGTGCCAGTTTGACGCGATACATCTGCTCAGAGACCATCCGAAGCACTCCACGATGAGAGTAGCGGAGAAGAAGGTGGGCGGATTGCTTGCGTATGCCGTAAAGCGCAGCTTCAAGATAATAGCGCATTCGGGTTCAAAAGAGGCGAGAATGCTTGCCAAGGAACGCCGTCTGTACAAGAAGAACAGCAAGGCGTTCAACAAGCAGAATCCGAACACGGGTAATTCCAATCCAAGCCTCGGTAGGTAAAAATGCACGAATTGGGGATTGTAGTTCACGTAATAGAACAGGTGGAAAAGGTCGCCGAGGAGAATAACGTGGAAAAGGTCGCAAGACTTTCGTTGGAGGTCGGCGAAGTTTCCTCAGTGGTGCCCGATTTGTTCAGAGACTGCTTTGAGTGGTCCAAAAAAAAGACGAAGTATTTGCAGGACTGCGAATTGGAGCTTATCATTTTGGAGGGGCTGTCATACTGTCAGGACTGCGGCGAGACTTATAAGACGACGGAGTACGCAAAGAAGTGTCCGCATTGCGATAGCTACAACACGTATTTGGTAACGGGAAATGAAATAAATATCAAGGATATACAGGTCGTTTCCTGACCGCAATAATTATCAAATAAAGTCCTACGCATGTAGGGCTTTATTTTTGCGGTAAGTCAAGTCGATTGACGGAACTTATCGCAGCTATTATAATACTATCGTAAACTTTATTTCGGTGAAGGTATGAAGCAGATTTCAGTTATCAACGGAGCTTTGGAATACGACGGAGTGCCTGTGCTTACGCAGGTGAATTTCACCGTACGCGAAAATGAAAAAATCGCGCTTGTCGGCAGAAACGGCTGCGGAAAAACTACTTTGCTCAAAATTTTGGCGGGTCAGCTCGAATGCGAAAAGGGAACGGACGGAGAGGTCTGCGGAATGATATCCGTAGGAAATCCCGTCGTCGGTTTTTTGAAGCAGACGTCGAACGACGGACTGACGAAGACTATGCTTGACGAAATTTCGGAGGCCTATTCCGAATTACTGAATACCGAGTCAGAAATGGAAAAGGCGCTCGTAAGGCTGGAAGAGGACGGCAGCGAATTGAATGCGAAAATATACTCCAATCTCCATGACAAATACGACAGTCTCGGGGGTTATACGTACAAGAAAGAGTATATGACCGCGATAAAAAAATTCGGATTTAGCGAGAACGATTTGCAAAAGCCTCTCGTTGAATTTTCGGGAGGTCAGCGCACCAAAATCGCGCTTCTCAAACTGCTCTTATCCAAGCCCGATTTCCTGTTGCTCGACGAACCTACCAACCATTTGGATTTGCAGGCAATCGAATGGCTGGAAAAATATCTTACGGATTATAAAAACGCCTGCGTTATTGTGTCGCACGACCGAATGTTTCTCGACAAAATCGTTGGAGCTGTATACGAAATCGAATACGGAGAGGCAATCAGATACAGCGGCAACTATACCGCTTTCGTCGCGCAAAAACAGCAGAACTACGATGTCGCGCTGAAAAATTCTTTGCTCAGAAAAAAGGAAATAGAAAGGCTTAATGCGCTTGTGGAACGTTTCAGATACAAAGCGACGAAAGCCGCAATGGTGCAATCCAAAATAAAGCAGATAAGCAGAATAGGCGAGGTAGGCACGCCTATGGGCTTTGACAAAAGCACGTTCCACGCCAATTTTCAACCGTCATATCAGACTGTTGAAAAGACGCTGTCTATTGAAAATCTTTCGTTTGGTTATACAAGCGAGCTCGGTCATTTGGATATGACCGTAATGCGCGGACAAAAGGTCGGAATAATTGGAAACAACGGAACGGGAAAATCCACGCTGATAAAAACTGTGATGAGACTTATTCCGCCGCTTGGCGGACGCGCGGTGTTCGGCTTGCACGCCGAGGTAGGGTATTTTGACCAAACGCTTACGCAGAGCTTTTCCGAGCTTACGGTCATGGAGGATTTTCACAACAACTTTCCTATGCTCACAGACACGGAGGTGCGCACGGCGCTCGGCGCGTTTCTGTTTTTCGGAGACGACGTATTCAAGAAAATCCGCGACCTGTCGGGCGGCGAAAAGGTTAGACTGGCGCTTTGCAAGATTTTCAAGCGCAGACCCAATATACTCATACTCGACGAGCCTACCAACCATATGGACATTATCGGCAAAGAGACGCTCGAAAAGATGCTGGCGGAGTATACGGGCACTATCGTTACCGTTTCGCACGATAGGTATTTTATAAACCGCATATGCGACAGACTTATAGTTTTCGACAGCGGCGGAGCGCGGGTATTCGACGGAACATACGCGGAATACGAGGCGCAGAAAGCGGAGATTGAGTGCGGCTCCCAAGCGGAAAGCAAGTCCGCATCGAAAAAGAAGGGTAAGCCGGTCTCGGAATCTAACGCGCGGAATAAGAAATTGCATAGAATAAGCGTGCTTGAAAGTAAAATGAAGGTTTTAACTGACAAAATCGACGTGATAAAGACCGCATTATGCGAAGACGAAAGTATATATACCGATTATAAGAAAATTGCCGAAGCTGAACAACAGATAGAGGAGTTGCAGGAACAGCTTTTACCTTTCGAGACGGAATGGCTGGAATTGCAGGAGGATATTCAGGAATAGACCTCGTCAGAATATGTAACATTTGGCTTATAATTAAAGCGATACGGCGCACGTATCGCTTTTGTGAAAATTTGTAAAGGCTGTTCTCCGCGGATTTGCCGTTAGGAATACTATGCGGAAAGCGTCGGCAGGATAAGCCCGAAGTAGTATTCGGAAATCTGCTCGGGGGACTCCTTGCAATCGCCTTTTATCCACCATAGCGTAAGCTCGATAAGCGACGTGATAAGGTGGTTTACAAGCAGGTCTTCGGGAAAGGATTTGTTTTTGTATACTTTGAATACATAGTCGTAGACGAGTTCGCCTAAAAATCCTCGCAAATCATGAACGAATATCTCCTTACTTTCGGAACCGAGTATGCCTTTCAGCTCCTCTTTATCCTCGTAAAAATGATAAAACATATGTATCACGATATGCTTAAAATCGTTTGTATTTGAAAAGTCGTGCCGCATTTCTGGTTCCAACGAGGGGCAGAAAACGTGCGAGAAGATGTCCGCGCATATTGCATGCAACAGTTCCTCCTTTGTTTTGTAATGCTCGTAAAACGTCGAACGTCCTACGTTTGCCTCGTCGAGAATATCCTGTACCGTGATTTTGGAATAGGTTTTCCTCTTCATCAGCGCGGAGAACGCCTGTCTGATTGCCTGTTGAGTTTTCAACTGTCTTCTGTCCATTAATCAAACTCCCGTCCGCTATCGAACAATGTATTTGCTATATTATAGCTTGTTTTGTATCGTTTGTAAATGTAGAAAATATCCTGCGAAATTGACATTTCGGTAAACATATTGTATTATTGAACAAAAGGCTCGATATTGTTCGGTAACGAATATTATCTGGCAATTTGTGCCGATTAGGAGCGTCATGATTTTACGGTATAAAAGCGGAGATATAACTGCGAAAATCAGAGAAGGAAGCCGCGTAATAATCCGAGACGTCGATTTTCATATAATTGAGGGCGAGTCGTACGCCTTGATTGGGGAGACGGGCTCAGGCAAAACGATGATTGCGCTGTCTGTTTTGCGCTTGCTTCCAGAAAATATAACGCAGACGGGCGGCAGTATAGATTTTTGCGGAGTCGAATTGTCCTGTCTCAAATCCCTGCGCGCACTTCTAGGCAAGGATATCGCATACATTCCTCAAAGCGGAGCGGATTATCTCAACCCCACGAGGAAAGTAAAATATCAGCTCCGCGACAGTTTGAAGAGGTTGGGATTCAAAGGCGAAGAGCTCAAAGCCGCTTGTATCGACAATCTGTTCAGAGCGGGATTTGAAAACGCACGGGAGATTTCGGATTTGTATCCGTTTCAGCTTTCGGGCGGAATGGCGCAGAGGGTGACTATTGCGCTTGCGCTATGCTCGCATGCAAAGCTGATAATATGCGACGAAGCGACGAACGGTTTGGATTATAAGGCAAAAACGGAGTTTGTAAGGTATATCGGGGAGCTGTTCCCGACCGCCGCAAAGCTCGTAATCACCCACGATATACAGGTCGCTGGCGAGTGCGACCGTATATGCGTGCTTTGCTCGGGCAGGCTGATTGAAAGCGGAAAGGCGGCAGAGATTTCATCCGCTCCCAAGCATCCGTACACGCAAGCGCTGTTATCCTCGCTCGTGCGGAACGGGATGAGGCAGACTCCTGTATTGCGCGAAAGCGAGGGGGATTGTCCTTTTTATTCGCGTTGTGCGTATGCCTGCGAGAAATGTTTAGGCGAAATACCCCTCGTTGAGAATGAGAGCGGCATGCGGAGGTGCGTTTTGTGATTGAGATAAAATCCTTATATAAATCCTTCGGACAAAAGAGCGTGCTTGAAGACGTCGATATTCGTTTCGAGTACGGCAAAATTACGGGACTGTGCGGAGACAGCGGTTGCGGGAAATCCACGCTTGCGAAAATTTTGTGCGGAGTAGAAATACCCGATAAAGGGGAGATTTCCGTAGACGGCGAGCTTGTCTGCTCGGATAAGATAAGATACAAGCGCAACGTGGGGAGGCAGATTCAGATTGTGTACCAACAGCCGTATGCCGCGCTCGACCCTATGCAGAAGATAGGTTCGTCTTTGCTCGAAATTGTAAGCTACAACAAGCTGGCAAAATCCCGCGCGGAACGCATAGCGCTCGTCGATAAAATCGCCTGCCAAATGGGGCTAAGAAAGGAAACGCTGGGCTCGCTTCCCGCCGCGATATCGGGAGGGGAGGCTCAAAGAGCGGCAATCGCAAAATCCCTGCTGTTAAGTCCCAAGCTGCTTATATTGGACGAGGCGACGTCCATGCTCGACGTATCCACTCAGGCGAACGTACTGGCAAAGGTAAAGGAGCTTGCGCAAAGCAGGGACGCGGGCGTGCTTTTTATAAGCCACGATAAGGAGCTTGCTGAATATTTCTGCGATATTATTTACGAATACGAAAACCGCAATTTCGTGCGGAAGGACAGAGGCGGCGAGGCGAAATATGAAAATTTGTAAAAAATCGATATTGCTTTTAGGCGCGGCGGCTGTTTGCATGTTTGCAATTCTCGTATTTTGCGCGTGCGGCGGAGGCATAAATGAAAGGGATACCGTTTATATAGGTACTACCGCGCTTATAGAAAGAGCCGTGCGCGGAGAATATAACTACGATATGCTCGCCTCGGGCAATTCGGATATGCCCCTCGTATCGCAGACGGCGGACGGGAATTATAAACCTCTGATTGCGACGTACAGCACAGTAGATTCAAAAACATGGACGTTTACCGTGCTTGAAAACCTGAAATGGTCGGACGGCGCAGAGGTTACGGCGGAGGATATACTTTTTACGCTCAAATACAACGACGCCCACGGCGAAGCCGTTTTCAACGATAAAACAGCGGACAATGACGGAAGTATAAAAATTACCCGCAAAAAGTATGAGAGTTATCTGCTGTCCGCTGACAAAAGGTCGATTTCGCTTACGCTTGTCGCGGCGAATATACGCGAACTCTCAAATATGACTTCCTTCCGTATAGTTCCGAAGCACATATACGAGAATAAGTCGGACGGAGAGATTACGGCAGAGGACGGGCGCGTGGTATGCGGACCTTACGTGCTTACGCGGTTCGACAGAGAGTCCGGGACGTTGGTTTACGGAATAAATCCGCACTATCCGCAAATGCCGACGGTAAAAAGGCTTGTATACAGGCTGTTTTCAGAGCCGGATATAATGTACATGTCGCTGCAAAACGGAGATATCGATACGGTGTGGAATTATTCGCAGAGCGTATCAGAAACCTATTTGGAAGCGCTGAAACAGAACGGTAATCTGAAATTTTATTCCACAACGGCAAAAGGCGTGCGAGCTGTTCTCATGTTCAACAACGGCGCGGCGCCCTTCGACGACGCACACGTGCGCAGGGCGATATCGTACGCTCTCGATTACGACATGTTCAAGTCCATGTTTGGCGGCGAGAACGCGAGCGTGGCAAACCGCGGCTTTGCTCCGATGAGCACTGTGGGCTATAAGAGTACGGAAAAACTGCAAAAGAATTGGGAGACTGCCGCGCGCTGTCTTTCGCAGTCGGGTTACGTTAAGCCGCAAGGCGCGAGGTACTATTCCAAAAATGGAGTTAATCTTGCCTTTTCTTTGACGGTGCGCTCCTCGAACGCGTTGCATTTGCGCTATGCGGAGCTGGTCAAAAATCAACTCGAAGCGTTCGGCATAGCGGTGAGTTTGGACGCGGTGGATTCCAATGCGTTCAACGTTAAGACAAGCAATAAATTCGCGCCAGACGGGCATAAATCTCTCGCTCATC
>CASQXY010000007.1 GCA_949432885.1 uncultured bacterium
GCATAAATCTCTCGCTCATCAGGCGGCGATAAACGGATTTACCGAAGCGGGTATGGGTATGGGCAATGGTTTGGGGGCTATTTACGTCGACAAAAAACATGCCGTACAGGGCGGATGTCAGGCGGAGGGCGGTGTTTTTTCCGATATTATGTCGGAATTGGCTTCGGCGAATACCGTCGAGGCGTATGAAGCCGCCGCAGGCAGATTGCAGGATTATTATTCGGAAGAGACGCCGCTTATCGCTCTGTTTTGGGATAATCTCACCTACGTATGCTCGTCGTCAGTGAAAAACGTCATAATCGACGGTGTTTTCGGGATAAACAACGTAGAAAACTGGCTGTCGGTTGTAAAGGAATAGGGCAAGCATGCGGAAAAAGTATATTAAAAATATAATCGTCTGCGTCGTTTGCTTTCTGTTTATAATCCTGCTCAATTTTGCGCTGCCGCGCCTTATCCCCGGCGACCCCGTGGCATATCTCACGGGTATGGACGAGCAGAGCATGAGCGCTGAGCAATACAAGTTTTACCGCAGCGCTCTGCATATAGACGAGAACGCGTTCGTTCAGTTCGGATATTATTTGAAGGAAATTTTCACGGGAGGGTTGGGTTATTCGTTCAGAAAGCAGTCCGACGTGGCGGCAGTAATAGGCTCTCGCATAGACGCGACTTTGCAGATATCTCTTACCGCAGTCGTTATTTCCTGTCTGCTCGCGCTCGTCTGGGGATTGGCGGCAGGAAGCAAGAGAGGAATCGTCGATAAAATATCCATGCCCGTAAACGCGATTGCAAGCACTTTTCCCGTATTCCTCATCGGCATGACTCTGATTATCGCGCTTAGCTTCGATTTGAAACTTTTTCCCTATTCGGGTCTCAATTCTCCCGACGTGACGCAGGGCGGCGCGGCTTATTTTTTTGACAGAATATATCACCTGATATTGCCCGTCACGTCGCTTACTGCGGCAATGCTGCCGTCTAGGTTCCTGCTTATGCGCAATACAGTGCGGACGGCTATGAGCGAAAGATATGTGCTATTCGCCCGTCAGCGCGGCTTGTCTATGCACAGGATAAGGTATTCCTATCTGCTTAAAAACGTCGCGCCGCCTTTTGCGACAATGGTCGGAATGAGCGTGGGAGCGAGCATAGGCGGTTCCGTAATAGTGGAAAACCTGTTTTCCATAAACGGAATGGGCTCTTTGCTTACGGACGCGGTGTACGCGCTCGATTATCCGCTTATACAGGGCGTGTTGTTTGTGTCGGCGTCAATCGCCGTCGTATCCATAATACTGACTGACATAATCTGTATTATCGCAGACCCGAAAGCTCGGTTGGAGGGCAGAAAATGAAAAAAGAACGTTTGATTGCCCTTATACTCGGCTGTACCATACTTGTTCTGTTTGTGCTTATGTCGGCGTTCCCGTCCGTTTTCACGCATTACGGACAAAAGGAAATGTTCGACAGTTGGCTGAGCCCGTCTGCGGCGCATCCGCTCGGGACAAACGATATGGGCTACGATATTTTTACTGAGTTGGTTTACGGCTCGGGACAAACCTTGCTGATAGGCATAGCTTCAAGCCTGATTGCAATGTTGCTAGGCACTGTGATAGGCATTTTGGCGGCTATGAACAATTTTGCAGGGCACGTATTCAACGGCATAATCAACGTGTTTATGTTGCTTCCCAAGTTGGTTTGTCTGATTGTCGTTGCGGCGTTTTTGGGGCGTTCGCAGATTGCGACTATTCTTCTTATAGCCGCGTTCGGTTGGGTCGGGACGGCGAGAGCGGTGCGCGCGAGAACGCTCAAAATCAAAAATTCCGTATTTATCGAAAATTGCGTTATTCAAGGCTACTCCAAGGTGCATATAGCCATGCGGCACGTGTTGCCGAATCTATATGACGTGCTGTTTTCCAGAATGGTTTCAAGCGTAAGCGGCTGCGTTATGATGGAATCTTCGCTTAGCTTTTTGGGTATAGGCGACTTGTACAATCCGACTTGGGGTACAATGATAAATTTGGCGTTTAGGCGCGGTGCGTTTATAAGAAGAGCATACAACTGGCTGTTGGTGCCTGGGGCAGCGATTTCCTTGCTGGTTTTGGCGTTCTGGCTTATCGGACTAGCTGTAAAAAAGCGGGAGGCATAAAGTTTATGAAAAAGCATTCTTCAAACGGCAGATTGTTTGACGTTGTTCACTCCGATTTGAAAATCGAATGGGAAGGCTATTGTGCGACCGTGCCAGACAATCAACGTACTGCGGCGGCGCGCGAAAGCTGGGAGCGAGACAAAACGTTTGAAAACGCGATGGAGTTTGCGCAAGCTCTATGCTATCAGTTGAGATATAAGGAGTGCCTTGGCTTTTGCGAACAGCTTCTCGGATTATTCGGAACAGAATACGCGCTCGTAAGGCGATTGGGAGTTTTGAATTTCAAATTATTGAAATTTGATACCTCGAAGTATTATTTGAAAAAATGCCTTGCGAAAACTGACGAGCGGCTGTATATACTGTATATGCTAGGTGCGGTGTGCTATTACAACTGCGAGTACGAAGAGTCGAGGTATTATTTCATGCAGTGCTTTCCGCTTTGTGCAGATAACGGGGAAATGCACGTAGCGGCGTTGTTTTGGTATTTATGCTGTATTCTGCGGACTTCAAATTCGACGGGCAAGGCGGAAGAGTATTTCGGAAAATACAATCGGGACTGCGGACATCATACGGGCTATGATATTTTTGTGCGCTTTGCTATGGGGGAGATTGATGAGAGTGAAGCGGCGCAAATCGCAATAACAGAAAGCGAGCTCAACAGGACTTGTTTTTATTACGGAATGAGCGTCTTTTTCACTAATGACGAAAAGAAATCCAAAGAGTATCTCAACAAAACGTTGGCGCTTTCCGACTATTTCGGGGGATATGCATATATTGCGGCTTATGCGGATTTTCTGAAACATAACAGGAGTTAAAGCGCCGAAAGAGCAATGATTTTATTGTTGATTTGCTTTTTCGTGTTTTGATTATAAATATATTTTCATATCCCTTCGCCGCGCTGAGGAATTCTCATCCAAAATAAAAAGCCGCCAAGCGGCGGCATTATTATGGCGGAGAAGAAGAGATTCGAACTCTTGAACCGCTTTTGACGGTTACGCGATTTCCAGTCGCGCGCCCTCGACCAAACTAGGCGACTTCTCCAAGGTTTTATTGGAGAAGTCGACCATAGTCCAGCGACTTCTCCAAGGTTTTATTGGAGAAGACGACCATAGCCCAGCGACTTCTCCAAGGTTTTATTGGAGAAGGCGACCATAGCCCAGCGACTTCTCCAAGGTTTTATTGGAGAAGGCGACCATAGTCCAGCGACTTCTCCAAGGTTTTATTGGAGAAGGCGACCATAGTTCAGCGACTTCTCCAATACGATTATTTGTTTTAACCCATATAAAATGGGTTGCAGTTGAGAGAGCATGGGAAACAAAACCATTTCTCCCAACTGTACACATTTGAGGGGCGTCCCCTCTATAACCCAACGACAAGATTATATATTAAGCAAGGATTTTTGACAAGCGCTTAATCGGATTATTTTGACGAAAACACAAATAATTTTATCAAAAATTTTTGAAAAATACGGTAAGTATTTTTATGCGCATAAATTTACTGTAATGCCTTGACAACGCAATACAAAAGAACGGGCCTTGCAGTCCGTTCTTTTATGCGCGTAATTATCTTACCAAAGAATATCGTTTCTGACGACGTCCGCGTCTTTCGCCGCGCGGGCTATTGCCTCGATGCCTTTCTTTGCGGCGTCCTTGGTCGTATATCCGTCGTTGGTTGCCGCAACCGCATTGCCGTTGGAGGCAATCAGTCTGAGGCGCGCTTCGCCTTTCTTATCCGTGAAGATAATCCACTTGGGGCATTTCTGCTCGACGACCCTTTGAAGCGTCTGGTCTTCGATGGGGGCGGTGGCGGCGTTGTTGATAACGCTCTGAATACCAGCCTTGCATGAAGAGAGAGCGGTGTACTGACCTGCGCTTATTGCTACGACTCTGCCGTTTGAAGAGAAGAGCTTGAAAACGTAATTGCCCTTATCCGTACGCTTGATGACAAATTTACCGCTTATAGCATTGGCGGTTTCAGCCTCGACGACGGGCTCTGCCTCGACCTTCTTGGTGGTTGCCTTAGTAGCAGGCTTATCAGCCGTCGCTTTTGCGGCGGGTGCGGAAGTTTGGGTGGCAGCGGGCTTCGCTGCGGTTGCCTTGGTTTCGGCTTTTTCTTTTGCCATAGTTGTATACTCCTCCATATGCGGTTTATTTTTTGCGGCAGGGGATTTTGCCGACGGTTTTTTTGTAACGATTGTAGCGACAGCCCACGGGTCGATTTCTTTGGGCTTATTGGTGATTATCTGCGCCTTTTGCGTTTGGTCTATATCGAATTTTGTCGCGGAAAGAGTGGCTCTTACGGACTGCCTGTTTTCGATAGACGTGGACGTACCGGGATTTTTGCTTCTGTATGCGGTCGTTTCTGTCTCGGCTGCCGTTTCCTTTTGGCTTGCCGCGGTTTTTGCGGTTTTGCGCGAAGTGCGGTTGACGGGAGCGGATTCCGACTCTTCGTCGTAGGGCACGGCCGCAGGGGGATTGTCTTCATCCTCTTCCACGTAAACGGGTGCAGGGGCTTTACGTCCTGCTTTGCTGTGTGCGCCGGGGGATGTGTCTGCGACGGTTTCCTCTTCGGGAATCTCTTCGTTTTTTCCGTCCTCCTCGATAGACTCGATTTGAGGCGCTGCTGTTTGCGCTGCGGAATCTTTCTTGCTCTTTAAAGCCGAGACGGAAGAGATTTGAACGTCTTCATTTTTGGGAGAAGCTGTTTCGGGCGTTTTTTCATCCTTGCTTTCAATGACGGAACCTATCGGCGCGCTGTCGTCGTCTTCGAGAATTTCGCTCTCGAGAAATTCGACTTGTTCTTTTTTGGCTTCGCGTTTACGCCAAAATCCGATACGTTTTTTCTGCATTGAAATACAGCTCCTTATAGTAATTATATATATTCTAGCATAAAGAAAAATGTAAATCAACGAAAGCGAAAAGTTTTTTGCCGATTTTTGCGCTTTCTCGGCAAAAAAATTGTAAACGGAGACAATATGTGGTACAATTTCAAATGATATGAGCACGGTTTTCAATCTAAACGAACAGCAATCCAAAGCAGTTGAAGCAACTGACGGCGCAATACTTGTTATAGCCGGCGCGGGAAGCGGCAAAACCCGCGTTCTGACGGCGCGGATATGTCGGCTTATCGAGTCCGGCGTTTCGCCGTACAACATACTTGCGATTACCTTCACCAACAAGGCGGCGCGGGAGATGAAGGAAAGAATAGAAGCCGCAACCTACGGTGCGGCGGTGTGGACGAGCACTTTCCATTCCATGTGCGCGCGCATGCTTCGATATGACGCGGACAGGTTGGGCTATGATAAGGATTTCACGATTTATACGGAGCAGGAAAGCGCAAGGCTTGTAAAGAGAGTTTTGCAGGATATGCCGTCCGCCGACCCTAAGAAAAGCGGTGAGTATCTATGGCATATTTCGAGAGCGAAAACGCTTTCTCTTTCGCCCGCGCAATATTATGAAGAGATAAAAACAGATATATCCGACTGCAACGTTATCGCGCAGGTTTACAAGCGCTATGACGAGGAGCTTAAACGCTGTAACTGCATGGATTTCGATGATTTGCTCCTTAAAACCGCGGAGCTTTTCGAGAGATGTCCCGACGTCTTGGAGAAGTACAGAGAGAGATTCCGTTATCTTCACGTGGACGAATTTCAAGATACCAACGCCTTGCAATACAAACTTGTCAAGCTCCTAGCCGGCAAGGACGGAAATTTGTTTGTCGTAGGCGATGAGGACCAGTCCATATACAGTTGGAGAGGCGCAGAAATCCGCAATATTCTGGATTTTTCAAAGGATTTTCCGAATGCGCGTATTTTCAAATTGGAGCAAAATTACCGCAGCACGACATCCATTCTCGCCGCCGCCAACAACGTGATAAAGCATAATACAAACAGGAATGAAAAAACTCTTTGGAGCGATATAAAAGAGGATAACTCCGTCGAGTATTACGAGGCGTATTCCGACCGTGACGAGGCTTCGCAGGTTGCCAAGGCTATAAACGTGCTTGTGAGACACACTGTGCCGTACGGCAGTATGGCTGTGCTTGTAAGAGCAAACTCGCTTACGCGCCAGTTTGAAGAAGAGTTTAATCTCCACGGAATCCCGTACAAGGTCTTCGGAGGCTTTCGCTTCTTCGAGCGTAAGGAAATAAAAGACATGCTCGCGTACATAAGGTTGGCTTTGAACCCGAGCGACAACGACAGCGTTCTGCGAGTGATAAACTATCCCAAGCGCGGAATCGGCGCGTCTTCCGTGCAGGAGTTGCAGGATTACGCCGCGTCAAAGGGGATTACATACTTTGCGGCTTTGCTCAGCCCCGAGGGGCTCAGTGCAAACGCGCAGAAGAAATTCGCGCCGTTTACGTCCATAGCAACCGACTTGATAAAAGAGGTAAGCAAAATGGACGCGGTTGAATTTATGCAATACGCCATAAGACGGAGCGGAATAGAGGGCGCGCTTTCTGCAAGCTCGGATGCGGAAGACGCAAACAGACTCGAAAATATTCAAGAGCTTGTTGCCGCCGTACGTCAGTTCAGACAGGACAACTCCGAGGCGGATATGTCCGATTTTATGCAATCGGTCGCGCTCGTATCCGATACGGACGAAATGGACGGCGATAATTATGTCACAATCGCAACTATTCATGCGGTGAAAGGGCTGGAATTCGACAACGTCTTTATCGTCGGCATGGAAGAGGGAATTTTCCCAACGCAAAGGGCTATAAACAGCGGCGATATAGAGGAAGAGCGGCGGCTCATGTATGTTGCTATAACGCGTGCTCGCAAGAAACTGTTTGTCATAAACGCGCGCAGTAGATTCCGCTTCGGCAAAACGGAATACTTCCCTAAAAGCAGATTTGTCGGGGAGATGAACAATACGCGCCAGTCCGTGCGCTTGGTCAACTCCGATTACGGAGTAAAGCAGTCGGCGCAGGACGGCGGCAGAATAAGGTTGGGAGCAAACAGCTACAATTCGCAGAGCTTCAAGGAGAGATTCGGTTCGATATCCAAACAAAGCTCTTCGGATATCGACTATTCCGCGTACTGTAAAAACACCGTTGTGGAACACTCAAAATTCGGCAAGGGTATTATCGTCATGACCTCGGGCGACGGAGAGGACAAAATCGCGTCGATAGCTTTTGAGGGGTTGGGCGTGAAAAGGTTCTCGCTTGCCATTGCTGCGCAGAGTTTGAAGATACTCGGCAATGCGGACGATTACAACGACAGTATCTGATTCTTGTTACAATGACGGGAGCGGATAAGCTTTATCTGGTTTTTGCATGACGCGAGTAGGGCATAATAGATGTGCGGTTCGGAGACGGATATATGGATAAACTCGAAAGAATGAAACAGCTTGCGGAAACGCTCAACGAGTGGGCGCGGCTTTACTATGAGCAGGACGCTCCCGTGGTTTCCGACGCGGAGTACGACAGAATGTACGACGAGCTTCGCTCCTTGGAAATAGAGGAGGGTTTCTCGCTTAAAAACAGTCCTACGCACAGGGTGGGCGGCGCTCCGCAAAAAAAATTCGAGCAGTCCAAGCATTTGGGGAAGCTTTACAGCCTAGACAAGTGCCAGTCCTTTGAGGAATTCGAGGAATGGTGCGCGAGGATAGTAAAGGCGGTAGGCAGTCTTCCGATACTCACCTGCGAGTACAAATTCGACGGGCTTACGCTCAATCTGCTTTATGACGGCGGCAAACTGATAAAAGCCTCCACAAGGGGCGACGGCGTGGTCGGCGAGGTCGTAACCGCGCAGGTTATGACAATCAGGAAACTGCCGACCGAGATTAGCTATAAGGGAAAAATCGAGATACAGGGCGAGGGCGTTCTGCGGTTGAGCAGGCTTGCCGAATATAACGCGACAGCCGCAGAACCGCTTAAAAATGCCAGAAACGGAGCGGCGGGAGCGATAAGGAATCTCGACCCGACAGTCACCGCACAGCGCGGACTTTCCTTTATGGCGTACAACATAGGTTACAGCGATAAAACGTTCGAGTCGCAAGCAGAGATGAGAGAGTTTCTTATTGAGGAGGGATTCGAGGTCGAGGGTGCTTTCGACGTTGTGCCTGACGTGCGTATGGCTGAAAAATTCGCTGATATCACGGAAGAGACGAGACCGAAGCTGGATTACCTAATTGACGGCGTAGTGTTCAAGGTCAACTCCGTAGCTCTTCGGGACGAGATCGGATTTACGGAAAAATTTCCCAAGTGGGCGGTTGCGTATAAATTTAAAGCGGACGAGATGACGACACGTCTTAACGATGTGGTGTGGCAGGTGTCGCGTAGTGCAAAGCTCACACCCATAGCGTTGCTGGAACCCGTCGATATAGGCGGCGTGACCGTATCGCGCGCAACTCTCAACAATTACGGCGACATTCTCAAAAAGAAAGTCCGAATAGGCGACAGGGTTTTCATCCGCCGAAGCAACGACGTGATCCCCGAGATTACGGGAGTTGCCGTCGAGGATGAGGGCGCGACAGCAATAGAAAAGCCCGAGAACTGTCCCGTTTGCGGCGCTCCCGTGAAAGAGGTCGGTGCGTTTCTATACTGTACGGGAGAAGAGTGCGCGCCCAAAATCATATCCAAGCTTGACCATTTTGCGTCCAAAGACGCTATGGATATAGAGGGCTTTTCGGAGAAAACGGCGGAGCAGCTTTACAATGAAACGGGCATGAAGGACGCGGTGGATTTGCTCAATCTCACCACCTTCGATTTGTACGGTCTGGACGGATTCGGAGATAAGAAAATCGCCAATCTGCTCGCCGCTATCGACAAGGCAAAGCACACCTCCGCTGACAGATTCCTGTTTGCGCTTGGAATTGACGGCATAGGCAAGAAAACTGCAAAAGACCTAGTTAAACGCTTCAAAACAATAGATAAAATAGCTGTTGCGTCAGTTGAGGCGCTCAGCGACGTTGACGGTATAGGCGGCGTTTTGGCGCAGAACGTGTATGATTATTTCCGCGACGAACAGAATTCCGACTATGTAAAAAGGCTTCTAGGCTGCGGAATTACTTTTGAGGAAAACGCAAAGACGGAGGGCGTGTTTTCCGGCAAGCGTATCGTGCTCACGGGCTCGCTTCCAACATACAGGCGCGGAGAGGCGACGGCGCTCATCGAGGATAACGGCGGCGAGGTTGCGGCTTCGGTTTCTAAGACGGTGGATTTGGTGCTTGCGGGAGAGGACGCGGGCTCAAAACTCGATAAGGCGAAAAAGCTCGGGATTCAGATTATCGACGAGAATCAATTCAAAACAATGCTCGGCATATAAGTTCTGATCATTTGCGGCGTTTGCAAACGGAACAGCCGATCTCGGATTTGATAAAAACGTAACACAATATGCTCTCAAATTTACCGCAAACGGTTGTTTTGCGGTATTATTTATGTTATACTGCTTAAAATTAGATATTATCGGGTGCGCGTATGTATAGCATGACAGGCTACGGCAAGGGAGTCGCAAAGGAATACGGAAAGACGATTACGGTGGAGATAAAGACCGTAAATCACAGATACCTCGATTGGGGTATCAAGATGCCGAGAAACTTTCTGTTTCTTGAAGATATGGTGAAGAAGACGGTCGGGACCGCTATTGCCAGAGGGCACGTCGATTTGTTTCTTACCTATGAAAAGGAGTCCGTTGACGACGGCGCGTATACGGTGGATACCGAGCTTGCGCGCAACTATCTCGAAGCCGTCGAAAAGCTCAATGCCAGTCTGAAAGTCAAGGACGATTTTACGTTGACATCCTTGCTCAAAGTCCCCGACGTTATAAAGAGAGAACAGCCCGTCGACGACGAAGCCCTGCTTGCGAGGCTTGCGGAGGAAGCGCTCAAATCCGCGCTCGATTCGCTCAAAGCCATGCGTCTGCGCGAGGGCGAATCTTTGAAAGCGGATATATCCTCCAAGCTCGATAAAATCGAAAACGCTCTGGAAAAGATAAAGGAGTACGCGCCGAAAGTCGCGGAAAATTACAAAAAGGCTCTCGACGCCAGGATTGCCGAAGTGCTGGAACCGAGCAAAACTGATATGCAGCGTTTGGCGACCGAGGTCGCGCTGTTTGCCGACCGTTGCGCAATAGACGAGGAAATCACGAGGCTCGCCGCACATATAGCGCATATGCGTACGCTTCTTACTGCGGACGAGCCCGTAGGAAGAAAGATGGATTTTTTAGTGCAGGAGTTCAACAGAGAGACGAACACCATCGGCTCCAAGGCAAACGATATGAATATCACGAGTCTTGTGCTTTCAATCAAGAACGAAATAGAAAAGATAAGAGAGCAAGCCGCAAATATAGAGTGATTCGGTTTGTTACAGCGGGAGATAAGGCGTTATGAAGTATAAGCAGGGTATGCTGATAGTCGTTTCCGGATTCAGCGGAGTGGGAAAGGGCACCGTCATTCAGCTTCTGATTGACAGTATGCCGAACTTACAGTTTTCCATTTCCTGTACGACACGCGCGCCGCGAGTCGGTGAAGAGAACGGGGTCAACTATTTCTTTCTTTCCGAGGAGGAATTCGAGAAGAAGATAGCCGCGGGCGAGTTTGTGGAATACACGAAGACTTTCACCAACTACTACGGCACGTTGAAAAGCGAAATCGACGCGCCCCTCGCGCACGGAGTGGACGTGCTTCTCGAACTCAACGTGGTCGGAGCGCGTAATATAAAGGAACTTTATCCCGACTGTATCACCGTATTTATCGCGCCGCCTTCGCTTGACGTGCTCAAAGCGAGGCTTATAGGCAGAGGAACCGAAACGCAGGAGAGCATAGAACGCCGCATAAAGGAAATAGAGATTGAGAGCAAGGAAATACGCAACTATGATTACTGCGTGACAAACAACGTCGCGCGCAGTTGCGCGGATAAAATCGTAAATATCATAAGAAGCGAACACTTGAAGGTGTCACGCCAGAATATGACAAATATATTCAATTCGGAGGCATAAAACTATGATGATTGACCCCCCAATCGACAAACTTATCAAGCGCGCGGAGTGCAGATATGCGCTCACATGCGCCGTTGCAAAGCGTACGAGGGAGCTCGTCACAAGCGAGAGCAATTATCTTGCGGAAAGCGGCGAAAAGCCGATAAGCCTTGCCTGTAAAGAGATTTACGACGGCAAAATCAAGATAGTACACGGCTGATTATGCTGTACGGCAAGAGTGTCGTTCTCGGCGTAAGCGGAGGCATCGCATGTTATAAGGCGTGCGAAATTGTTTCGCGCTTAAAGAAACTCGGAGCGGACGTGGACGTGATTATGACAAAGCACGCCTGCGAGTTTGTCGCGCCGCTTACCTTTCAGACGCTCGCCAAATCCGCGGTCGCAACCGACGAGTTCGCGCCCGTCAAGGAGTATGACATAAAACATATTTCCCTTGCGAAGAAGGCGGATATATTCGTCATTGCGCCTGCGACCGCAAACATAATTGCTAAAATCGCAAACGGCATAGCCGACGATATGCTTTCCACAACCTGTCTTGCGACTTCCGCGCCCAAGCTGATTTGCCCCGCGATGAACGCGGGCATGTACGAAAACGAAGCGACCGAGCGCAATATTCGCGTGCTCGAAGAGCGAGGCGTCGTTTTCTGTCAGCCGACGGAGGGTTTGCTCGCTTGCGGAGACGTAGGCAAAGGCAGGATGGCGGAACCCTGCGACGTCGTGGACAAAATTGTGAATATCCTTGCTCCCAAGCAGGACTTGGACGGCAAAACCGTACTCGTCACCGCAGGCGGAACTGAGGAGAATTTGGACGCTGTGCGCGTGATTACAAACCGCTCCTCGGGCAAAATGGGCGCGGCTCTTGCAAGCGCGTGCATAGATAGGGGCGCGAGAGTGATATTCGTGCACGGCAATATTAAAGCCGAGATTCCGAAGGGAGTTTGCAAATCCGTCGCGGTGCGTACGACAGACGAGATGTACGCCGCATGCGTGAGGGAATTTGCAGAATCCGATATAGCGATATTATCCGCCGCTCCCGCAGACTACCGTCCGAAAACGGCGCGTAACAGCAAGATTAAGGGTGACGAAATCACCGTAGAATTTGTGAAAAATCCCGATATCGCCGCCGCTCTCGGGAAGGTGAAAGAGCATAGAAGACTCGTCATATTTGCGGCGGAAACGGACAACCTTATTTCAAACGCGAAGCAAAAGCTGACAAAGAAGAACGCGGATATCGTCGTCGCCAACGACGTCACAAAAGAGGGCGCGGGATTCGATGTGGATACGAATATCGCAGTGATTATCGACAGTCTCGGCAACGAGACAGCAAGCGGAAAGGTCGGCAAACGCGAGCTTGCGGATATGATTGTCGACAGGGTGCTTTCCTTATGATTTTGGAAGTCATAGTCGATTTGTCAAACAGCGAGGTCGACCGCACGTTCGACTATGTGGGCGAGGATATGCCAATCGGCAGTCGCGTGTCTGTGGAGTTCGGCAAAAAAAGGCTGATAGGCTTTGTCATAGGCAAAAAGGAAACTTCGGATTATGACAGGCTGAAAGAGGCGAAATATCTTGACACACCCATAAGCTCCGAGCAATTGGAGCTTATGTATTATCTGCGGCAGTCCTATCATCTGCGCTACATAGACGTGCTCAGACTATTTGTGCCCGCAAAGCTGAGAGAGGAAAGAGACCCCGAATTTACTCGCAAGTATCTGAGCATAGACGGCAGCCGGTCACTGTCGGAGCTTTGCGATGTCGTGGGAGGTCGGGCTTTAAAACAGCTCGAAGCGCTCAAATATATCGCCGCAAACGGCGGTCAGTTTCTGAATGTGCTTATCGCAAAATTCGGTGTATCGGCAATAAATGGACTGCGAGAAAAGGAAGTCGTTATCGAAAGCTCGGTGCACGAGCGCAGCACGCCAATGCGGACGTTGGATAAGAAGGACAAAGAGGTTACGCTCACTTCCGCGCAGGCCGACGCGGTGAAGAGGATAACGGGAGGGCAAGGCGTATTCCTGTTGCACGGCGTTACGGGTTCGGGCAAGACGGAGGTTTACGAGCGTGTGATAGAGGATATGCTGAGCAAAGGCAAGACCGCAGTCATGCTTGTCCCTGAAATTTCGCTTACTCCGCAGATGCTGGGCTTGTTCAGAGCAAGATTCGGAGATAAAGTTGCGATTCTGCACAGCGGACTTAATTCCGCCGAGAGATACGACGAATGGAAGCGCGTAAGGGACGGCGAAGCCAAAATAGTAATAGGCGCGCGCTCTGCGATATTCGCTCCGCTTGAAAATATAGGCGCGATTATCATCGACGAAGAGCACGATACGAGCTATTTGAGCGAATCGAACCCTAGATATGATACCAAGAGCGTAGCAAAGTATCGCGCTCATCTCAACGGCGCGGTTTTGGTGCTCGGGTCGGCTACTCCCGATATCGAAACCTATCTCAACGCCAGCCGAGGCGAATACGGTCTTATTACGCTCTCCGAAAGAATATCCAAGCACAAGCTTCCCGAAATGGAAATTGTGGACATGGTACAGGAATTCAGAAGCGGCAACAGCTCCATATTTTCCGTCGCTCTGCTGGACGCTATACGCGACGCGCTTGCGCGGAACGAACAAATTATGCTCTTCCTAAACAGAAGGGGATTTGCGTCTTTTATCAGATGTAAGGAATGCGGCTACGTCGCAAAATGCGACGACTGCGACGTATCTCTTACCTATCATAAAGAGGATAACGAGCTCAAATGCCACTATTGCGGCAAGCGCTATCACGCGCTTACAAAATGTCCGAGCTGCGGAAGCGACCGCATAAAGCAGGGACGTATAGGCACCGAAAAGGTGGTTGAGGAGCTTAAAGGATTTTTCCCGAACGTGCGCGCACTCAGAATGGACAACGACACGACCGCGAGACGGGACAGCTATCTGAAAATACTGTCATCGTTTGGAAACCATGAGGCGGACGTTCTGGTCGGAACTCAGATGATTGCGAAAGGTCACGATTTTTCAAACGTTACGCTTGTGGGTATACTCGAAGCGGACGCCGCGCTCTATTTCAGCGATTATCGGTCCTCGGAGAGGACGTTTCAGCTTATAACGCAGGTGGCTGGCAGAGCCGGCAGAGCGGAAAAGGCGGGGAGAGTAATATTGCAGACGTATGCGCCGAGACACTATGTGTTTCGCTTCGGAAAGGATTATGACTACACGGGCTTTTGGAAAAAGGAAATCAATACGAGGCTTGTGACAAAGTTTCCGCCTTATACGAAGATAGTGCGCGTACTGCTCAATTCCACAGAGGAACAGGACGTCGTGGACTGTACTAGGAACGTATACCGCGCGATGCAGTCGCTAGAAAAGGAGTGCGGAAAATTTGTGTACTTGGGCGCGGCTAAATCGCCTGTGACAAGGATGAACGGACTTGTGCGCTATCAAGTGCTTATGCGTATATCACCCGAATCGTTCGGAGAGGTTATGCCGAGGATTTACGGCGCGGCGGACGACAACCGTCCTAAAAAAGGAAGCATCTTTGTGGAAATAAATCCGCAGAGTCTGATATGAGATACAAAGAAATACAAACGCAGACAGGTAGACATTATGGCAAAAAGATTGATTGTGAAGGTGCCCGACCCAATACTTACAAAGCGTTGCCGCGAGGTGGAAGCTTTTGACGAAAGGCTTTGGACGCTACTCGACGATATGAAAGAAACCGTCAAAGCCGCGAACGGAGCCGGGCTTGCCGCGCCGCAGGTGGCGGTTTTGAAACGCGTGTGCGTTGTGGACACCGAAGACGGATATTTTGAGCTTATCAACCCCGTACTCAAAACGCAGAGCGGAGCGCAGACAGGTCCCGAAGGGTGTTTGTCCGTTCCAAAAAAATACGGCACCGTAACGAGACCCATGAAGGTTACCGTGCTTGCGCAGGACAGGAACGGGGATATGAAAAAATATAAGGTGAACGGATTTACCGCAAGAGCATTCATGCACGAGATGGACCACCTTGACGGAATCGTGTACACGTCGATAGCGACGGATTTGATGAACGAGGAATAGACGTTGAAAATCGTATTTATGGGTACGGCTGATTTTTCCGCCGCAGTGTTTGAAAAATTGAACGGAGCGCACGGAGTATGCGCGGTTGTGACTTCTCCCGATAAACCCGTCGGGCGCGGGCATAAATTACAGGCGGCGGCGCTCAAAATCGCAGCCGTCAAAGCGGGCGTGCCCGTCATGCAGTATGACAGAGTTTCGCGCGACGGACTGGACGACATAATTTCGCTTGCTCCCGATATCGTCGTTACGGCGGCTTTCGGTCAAATCCTGAGCGAGAAGTTTTTGGAAGTGCCCAAGTACGGCGTTCTCAACGTGCATGCCTCGTTGCTGCCCAAATATCGCGGAGCTTCCCCCATACAGCAAGCGGTCATCGACGGAGAAAAGGAGACCGGCGTGACGATTATGCGCACTGTCAAAGCCGTCGACGCCGGTGACATAATTTTGCAGAAAAGTTTGCGAATCGGGGATAAGGAAACCGCTGGCGAGCTGTTCGGAAGACTTGCCGAACTCGGCGGAGAGATGATATCGGATGTCATATCGCTTATAGAGAGCGGCAGAGCGCAGTTTACTCCGCAGGACCACAGTCTTGCATCGTTTTGCCGCATGATAAAAAAATCGGACGGACTTATCGACTTTTCAAAGTCCGCGGAGGAATTAGACTGCTTTGTGCGAGGCATGACCCCGTGGCCGTCGGCGTATACAAGTCTAAACGGCAAAACGCTGAAAGTATTCGATATCGAAAAAGCATGCGACGGACAATTATGTCATTTAATTGCGGAGTCTGGCTCGGCAGTAGGTAATGACTGCGAAATGTCATTCGGAACGGTAATTGCGGCGGACGCCAAGAAGGGACTTATCGTAAAAACGGGAGGCAGCGCCGTGCGGCTTAGAGAAGTTCAGCTAGAAGGCTCGAAGCGTATGACGGACAGCGATTTCCTGAAAGGTCACACAGTTGAAATCGGCGCGAGGCTGGGCGAATGAAAAAGCATATTCTCGGCGCATATAGAATTTTAAACGGAATATATGCAGACGGCACTTACAGCAATATGGCGGTGCACAGCGCGGATATCAGCGATATGTCCGTGCGTTTGGTTTACGGCACTTTGGAAAACGACGTGCGCGCCGAGTATATTATGTCCGAGCTTGCGGACAAAAAGCCGCAGAAGGCGGTTGCAATTCTGCTTAAAATTGGGATTTATGCGCTTGAAAATCTCACCGACGTGCCAAAATTTGCGATAGTGAGCGAGTGCGTGGAATCCGCAAAAGCCATAGGCAAGGGCGGCGCGGGCGGATTTATCAACGCCGTACTTAAAAAGGTCGCAAACGGCGATTACAAATTGCCGAACGAAAACGATAAAAATTATCTTTCGGTGAAATTCTCAAAGCCCGAGTGGTTTGTGAAAAAACTCGTCGCCGAGTACGGAAGAGAGACTGCAATAAGCATAATTTCCGCAAAGTCGCAGCATTTGCAGCATATCCGCATAAATGCGCGCAAAACGGACTTGAATTCGGTCAAGGACAGACTTTATCGTGCCAAAGTGAAATATGAGAAAAGCGAGGTCGGCGGTCTTACGGTTAAGTTCCATCCCGAAATCAAAAAGCTGTTCGACTGCGGTGAGATAACCTTTCAATCGCCGTCCAGCATGCTCGCGGTGCAGTCGCTTGCGCCTGCGGACGGGAGCGCTATACTTGACATATGTTCCGCGCCGGGCGGCAAAGCCGTGTATATGAGCGAGCTGTGCCAAAGCGGAAATGTGGTTGCGGGAGAGCTTTATCCGCATAGAATCGAGCTTATAAAAAAATACGCAAAGCGTATGGGCTCGCCAAACGTAACGCCCGTTCAAGCCGACGCCTCTGCTTTAAAAGAGGATTGGATAGGGAAATTCGATTTCGTACTTGTTGACGCTCCTTGTTCTTGCTTCGGAACTTTCCTCAAACATCCCGACGTGTTTCTGTCGAGAGGGGAGGACGAGATACTCTCTCTTCAAGCGACGCAGAAGCGTATTCTGAAAAATGCAGCGCAATATCTCGCGGAAGGTGGAACGCTGGTGTATTCGACATGCACGCTCTTTAACGAGGAGAACGGCGAGGTTGTGAAATCCTTGCTCGACTGCGGCGGATTCAAATTGGAGCATATCGCCGCTTTCGACAAAATTTCGGAGGGCAAGTACAGCGAAAACGACGGGAGCGTGCAACTGCTTCCGCATGGGGAGTACGACGGTTTTTATATCGCGCGTATCAGAAAGGTATAAGCATTTAGGCGACTATGACGACGGCAGTAAGTGAAAATAAAACGGTTTTGCTAGGAATGTCCGCAGAGGACATAGCTTCACTGCTGCCCGAATATCCCAAATACTGCGGCGCGCAGATATACGGGTTTCTCGCAGACGGAAAGGGATTCGGCGAGATGACCTCGCTGAAAAAGGAACTGCGCTCGTATTTGGAAGAAAGGTATACTGCGAATCCTGTGCGTATATTGAAGACGTTCGAGGGCAAGGACGGCACGAAAAAGTATCTGTTCGGGCTTACGGACGGAAATCTTATCGAGGGCGTATATATGCCGCACGATTACGGCAATACGCTTTGCCTTTCGACGCAGGTGGGGTGCCGAATGGGATGTACCTTCTGCGCGAGCGGTCTCGACGGGCTTGTTCGCAATCTCACTGCGGGTGAGATGCTCGGACAGGTTGCGACGGTCAACCGCGACGCGGGCGGCAATTCCAAGAACAGAGCGGTGAACAAGCTGGTGCTTATGGGAAGCGGAGAGCCCTTTGACAATTACGATAACGTGCTGGCCTTTTTGGATGAGGTCGGCAATGTAAAGGGACTTAATATAGGCGAGCGTAACATATCGCTTTCCACTTCGGGGCTTTGCGACAAAATCGTAAGGTTTGCCGACAGCGGGCATAAGGTTACGCTTTCTATAAGCCTGCATTCGCCTTTTGACGAGGACAGAAGCGCGCTTATGCCCGTCAACAAGGCGTATGGAATCGCGGAGCTCATAAAAAGTGCGAAGTATTATTTTCAAAGGACGGGAAGACGGGTTATATTTGAATATACGCTCATACGCGGCAAAAACGACTCGGACGCCTGCGCACACCGCCTTGCCGAGCTTACGTCGGGATTCCCGTCGCACGTCAATCTTATTCGTCTCAACGAGGTCAAGGAAAACGATTACGCCGCTCCAAGCGCAGACGCGGCGAACGAATTTCTTTGCAAACTGCAAAGGCTGGGAGTTTCCGCTACGGTCAGAAAGAGTCTAGGTTCTGATATCGAGGGCGCTTGCGGACAGCTGAGAAGAAGATACGCGGAGGAAATAAACGGATGAAGGTTACGTATCGAGGCCGGGTTGTTAAGGCGGTTGCGTCAAAATTCTTCGTCGAAACCGAAAGCGGCGTCAAGGTTTGTTTTGCCCGCAAGAAGCTCAAATCGGACGGAAATATATACGTTGGAGATTACGTCGAAATTTCAAAGGAGCGCGACAGCTTTGTCATCGAAGAGGTTGCACCGCGTAAAAATCAGCTTATAAGACCGTATATAAGCAACGTGGATTTGTGTTTTATAGTCATTGCGACGGAGCCCGCGCCCGATTACTTGCTCGTTGACAAGATTATCGTCAACTGTCATCAGCAGGGAATCGAACCTGTACTCGTCGTAAATAAATGCGATTTGAAGAGCGTAGACGCGTCGGAATACGACGGTATTATCTACGTTATCGAGTGCAGTGCGCAGACGGGGGAGGGCGTAAGCAAAATCGCGCGCGCATCTTTCGGCAAAACCGTTTGCTTTGCGGGACAGTCTGCGGTGGGTAAAAGTTCGCTTATAAACGCCGTTCTCGGCTCGGAGGAGCTGGAAGTGGGCGAGCTTGCGAAAAAAATCCGCAGAGGTAAAAACACCACGCGGAGAACGGAAATTCTTTTCCTCGGCGAAGGGACGTATGTTGCGGATACTTGCGGATTCTCTATGCTTGATACGGTGAATATTCCGCCAGAGGACTTGCGACTTTATTTCGACGATATGGAGAAATTCCGCAGGGAATGCCGTTTTAAAACATGTATGCATATTGACGAGCCCGATTGCGCCGTAAAACCGCAGGTGGGCAAGCAAATCGGCATAGGTAGATATGAAAGATACAAAACGATATTCGCTGAGCTTAAAGCGCGCAGGGATACAAAATACGACTGATAGGCGGCATAGCCGCAGGGAGAGATATTTATGATAAAAGTTGCACCATCTATTTTGTCGGCGGATTTCTGTAAAATGGCGGAAGCAATGGACAGCCTGAACGCTTGGGGCGCAGACATAGTGCATTGCGACGTTATGGACGGAGTATACGTGCCCAATATTACCTTCGGAATGCCCATGATAAAGGATTTGCGCAAGTATACGAAACTTCCCCTAGACGCGCACCTTATGATAACAAAGCCAGAGAAATACGTGGGCAAATTCTGCGAGGCGGGCGCGGATATAGTCACCTTTCATCCAGAAGCCTCCGATGACGTTATCGGCGCGCTTGACGAAATCAAGATGCACGGCAAGAAATGCGGACTTGCAATCAATGCGGATATCGGGTTTGAAGTTGCGTTGCCATATCTGAGCCGAATCGATTTGCTTGTAATTATGACAGTGCAGGCGGGCTTCGGCGGACAGAGCTTTATGGAAGACTGTCTTGAAAAGGCGCGTATGGCAAGCGAGTTCCGCAAAAAAACAGGCTCGGTGTTTGAAATCGAGGTAGACGGGGGAGTATGTCCCGCGAATATACAAAAAGTTAAACAGGCAGGCGCGGATATAGCCGTTGCGGGAAGCGCCGTTTTTAAGGCCGCTGACCCGCATTCCGCTGTCATGTCTATGCAAATCTGATACAGAACGAGAAAATAGTTTTCACACATTGCGCAGCATGCTCATAATCTATAAAAAACGGAGGGCGCAATGAATAAGATTATTTGTATAAATCCGCCTAGAATAATAAAGGCGATACTCAGACTGTTCGTACATAAAAATAAGAGCACGGCGGATTGACTGACGGTGCTGCGCCTGAGTCGGGAGTTTTGCGATTGAGTGCGGCTTTGTGCGCTATATGCGCGAGACGTTCCGTTTGAAGCTCCGCGCAGACATTATCGCATAAATTCATAGTCCGAAAAAGCTGATTTTGCCGTAAAACGATATGAAAAATACCTTCCCGAAAGAGAAGGTATTTTTATTAAAATACAATACGGATTATGCGCGGCTGATTTTGCCGGTGCGATTTGCAGAACGCAGACAACGGGTGCAAATATAAACGTCTTTCACTCCGCCGCTTTCGGTTGTTACTTTGACCTTTTGTACATTAGGCGCCCAACTGCGTCTTGTTTTTCTATTACTATGGCTGACCGCATTGCCGCTCATTCTGCCTTTTCCGCATACGCTGCAAACTCTGGACATAATACTACCTCCTGATTCAAACGCTGTTATTCTACCAAATATAACATTGTTTTGCAACTGATTTAAGCAAAGATTTGCGATTTAGTTGCAAAAAAAATTTATATATAGTAAAATTCCTATCAAGGTACAATATGTCGCTTACAACATCGAATAAGTTCGGAAAAATTTCTATAAGCGATGAGGCTGTGCAGGCTGTCGCCTCGCATACCGCATCGGAGTGCTACGGCGTGGTGGATTTGGTCTCACGCCGTTTCAGCGATAATTTCGGACAGCTTTTCAATAAGAATCAGCACGGCAAGGGCGTCCTCGTTCAGACGGTGGACAACTTTATTTATATAGAGCTTTTCGTCGTGCTTAAACGCGACGTCAGTGTTGAAGCAGTAAAAAAGTCTTTATCGGATGCGGTTACTTTTTCCGTCGAAACGTTCACGGGTATGCGAGTTAAGCGCGTGCACGTAAACGTGGTCGGCATCCGCTTGTAATAGGAAAACATATGACAGTTATAGACGGTTCAAAATTTAAGGAAATGCTCGCGGGCGGCGTTAAGGCGTTGGAGATTAACCGCGCCACTATCGACGAGCTGAACGTGTTCCCCGTGCCCGACGGCGATACGGGCACGAATATGTCGCTTACGTTATCTTCCGCGATTAGGGAGGTCAACGCATGCCAGTCTTTGCATGTAGAGGATATTTCTAAGGCGTTTTCAAAGGGCGCGCTTAAAGGCGCGAGAGGCAATTCGGGCGTTATATCTTCCCAGATATTCAAAGGATTCGCGCTTGCGCTCGCCGACAAGTCGGAAATTACGCCAAAGGCGTTTGCGCAATGTCTGAAAAAAGGCACCGAAATTGCGTACAGCGCGGTCACTAAGCCCAAGGAAGGAACTATTCTTACCGTCATACGAGTTATGGCGGAGGCGGCTGTAAGCGCGGCGCGCAGTAAGAAAATCCTATTTGCCGATTTCTTGAAAAAGGTTATCGACGCGGGCGAGGATATCCTCCAAAAGACTCCCGAAATGCTGCCTGTTCTGAAAAAGGCGGGAGTTGTAGACGCAGGCGGCAGGGGCGTCGTCACGGTGTTTGACGGCATGTATCGCACGCTTTGCGGACTCGATTTGGTGCTTATAAGCGGCGAGAGCATAAAGGTTCAGCCCGATGAGATTGCGTCCGCTTCTTCAAAAGAGTTTGACAGCTTTGAAAACGATTATGAGAATATCACCTTCCAGTATTGTACGGAGTACTTTATCACGCATCTGAACAAGGAGGTTACGGACGCGGCGATAGACAAATACCGCGACAAACTTATGACTATCGGGGATTGCGTGCTTGTAATATCCGATGTCGACCTTGTGAAAACTCACGTTCACACCAATCATCCCGACAGAGCTCTTAAATTCGCTTTGGAGCTTGGCGAACTAGAAGGCGTTAAAATCGAAAATATGCTGGAACAGTACCGCAAAATACATGAGAACGACGAGCCTGCCGAGGAAGTCGAACTCAAAGAAAACGCCGTCGTTTCCGTATGTTGCGGACAGGGGCTTGCGGATATATTCAAGGATTTGCTTGTAGATATCGTCGTAGAAGGCGGACAGACGATGAATCCCAGCGTAGACGCCATTCTGACCGCTATAAACAGCGCGCAGGCGCAAAACGTATACGTTCTTCCCAACAACGGCAATATAATTCTAGCCGCAAATCAAGCTAAGGAGCTTGCTCAGTCAAACGTTTACGTTATTCCCACAACAAATATTCCCGAGGGAATTTCAGCAATGCTCGCGTACGACGAGGAAGGCAATCCCGAAGAGAATTACGAGAATATGCGCGGCACGGTCGGAAGCACCTGCGTTGCGGAAATCACGCACGCCGTACGCTCTACTAGAATGAACGGCTTCTCAGTCAAAGAAGGCGATATTATAGGAATTTGCAACAAGAAAATCGTGGCAAAGAGCTCCGCGATATCCGAGACGGCAATAAATACGATAAAGAAAATCGCAAATGAAAAGGTTATGGTCACGATATATTACGGAGAGGGAGTGACCGAGGATGACGCAAACAGCCTCGTGGAAAAGCTGGCGGGAGTTTTCGAGGATTTGGAAATCGCTTGCTATTACGGCGGTCAACCTCATTATTACTATATAATTTCTGCGGAATAAGCCCGACATGCTTACTCTGGACCAAATTAAGGGCGTCGGAAGCGCCACTCTCAAAAAGCTTGAAGAATTGGATATAAAATCCGTTTTCGAGCTTTATTCTTTTTTGCCGACGAAATATATAGATTTGCAAAGTCCGCAAAGCATACTTGATGCGCAGGCGGGACAGCTGGGGTTGTTTGAAGGAAGGGTGGAAAAGGTATCTTCTGTATCTCCGAGGGGCAAGCGCTCCTTTCACGTGAGCTTTTCTGATAATCTCTGTAAAGATAAAAAACTGTACTTCAAAGTGACTTTTTATAATATGCCTTTTTTGCATGACGGCTTTACCGTCGGCGAAAGCTACCTTATACTAGGCAGGCTTACAAACGACAGCGGAATATTGGAATTGGTCAATCCTCAGATAGAAAAGACGGAAAAGGTTTCCAAATTACGCGATATATTTACGGTCTATCCGCTGAAAGGCGTAATGGGGCAGAATACGTTTAAGAATATACTCAATAACGCGCTGGATTCTCTTGAAAACGCTTATTACGAAGGAAGATTTGCCCGCGTGAACAGCGATATGGCAAGCGTATTTTTGAATATTCACCGCCCCAAGGACGTCTTGTCAGCTTTTGACGCAAGAGAGCAGCTTGCGGTGATAGATATGGCTATTACGTTGTCATTATACAGAAAACAACGAAAAATTTGCAATTATGAGCAAAAAGTATTATATAAAACATCAAATTTTAGAATAGAAGACTTTTTATCGGCTTTGCCGTATACGCCTACTCCGTCTCAGCTTTCAGCATTCGAGGATATATTGCAATCTTTTTGCGGCAATAAGCGTACGGCGCGTATAATAAGCGGAGACGTAGGCAGCGGAAAGACTGCGGTAGCGTTTTTTGCGATTGCCGCATGTGCTTTTTCGGGAAATCAGGTTGCGCTTATGGCTCCGACCGAAATACTTGCAAATCAGCATGCCGAAAATTTCAAAGGTATAGCGGACAGGCTGGGGATACAATACGCGTTGCTGACCTCGTCCACGTGCGAATCTGAAAGGAAGTCCATATTGGAAAGGCTTGCAGGAGGAAGCGTCGATTGCGTAATAGGCACGCAGTCCATAATTTCCGACAACGTGAAATTCCGCAATCTTTACCTTGCTTTGATTGACGAACAACACAAATTCGGCGTAAACGAGCGTAGATTGCTGGAAGCTAAGGGCGCGACAAATATTATTTCGCTTACGGCGACGCCTATTCCCCGTTCTATGGCGCTGACATTTTACGAGGATATTGATATTTCGGTTATCAAAAAACGCGAGGACGCGGCGACAAATGTAAAAACTGCACTTGTCGGAACAGTTGAAGAGGGCGTCAAAATACTGTCCGAGCTTTGCAGGCAGGGGAGACAGGCGTTTATCGTATGTCCGTCAATCGTAGACGCTGAGGGATATGACCTAAATTCCATAGAAAGCTTTGCGCGAGATTATATACATTGTTTCTACGGCTTGAAAGTAGGAATTTTGCACGGAAAAATGAAGGAAAATGAGAAATCGGACGTTATGCGCGCGTTTGCCGCAGGGGATATATCTGTGCTGATAGCGACAACCGTGGTCGAAGTGGGCGTTGATACGCGCGCAAGCGAAATGCTCATTTTGAACGCCGACAGATTCGGTCTTGCGTCTTTGCATCAGTTGAGAGGGCGCGTAGGTAGAGACGGGAGAGAAGCGCATTGTATTGTGCATTGCGGAAATGCAAGCAAAAAGGCGAGAAACAGACTGGAAGTCTTTTGCGAGCATAACGACGGTCAGTATCTTGCGGAAGCGGATTTCGAGCTGCGCGGAGCGGGCGACTTTATCGGCACCAAACAGAGCGGCTCTTCTTCCACGCCTATTTTCGGATTGGCGGTGAATGCGGATATATTGAAACGCGCGAAGCGTTACGCAGACGATATTCTTTGCGGTTTTTCGGTTGCTGAGTTGACGTCGCTTACAAGGCGCTCTAAGGCCAGAGTGGATAAATTCCTTTCTGAAATCGACAAGGTTACGCTGAACAGTTAGAGAATTTATCCTTTTACGATTTCAAAATACTTGAACTTCAATTTTTGAAATTCATATAAATAAGCATTCTAACCGAGTGAAATTGCGAATGCTTCTTTACATTGCTTAATTTTTTTATATATTGACGACTGAAATTATATATAATCTCGGCGCAAAGGTTATTCATTTGCTAAATAACATACGCTTTTACAGAGAGGCGAACTTCTGTTGCGGCGGGAGTTCTTTTTTGTGATACTTTTTATATTATATAGAGAAGTCAAATTAGAACATGAAACAATTTGACGCAATCGTATTTTCAATGTTTGTTGACATTTTTACATAAGTTGATATAATAATATATATGGTGGCGCAGTATTCTAGTCAGATTCCACCGTTCCGGAGACGGGGGTAAAATATCGTCGAAGGGCATATCGATGAAGTTTCTGGTGATGGCTTCTTTTGCCCAAATCGGGGCTGTTGCTGGGAGTTAAGGATTCTGGGCGGCTTGCAACGGCATGCAAACCCCGACCCATTTTCCGTGGAGACCCGACTCGGTAGGGATTTTGTTTCTACTGACCGGGGTGAAACCTGTCTATGCGGTGCGAAAGCGCTGTGTGCAGAGTAGCCTGCTTTGAGTGATGCGCAGGGATATGTGAACGCGCGCGAGGTATGGCCAATACCCGCGAGCGATTGCTCATTGAAATCCGCATTGCAAAAAAAGATAAGGGCGGCGAGGAATCTGTCAAGGAAATCTTCTAGACTGTTCTTTGTAGACAGCTTGGGGATTATAGTGTGCTCTAAGTGGCGATTCGGTTTCCGTAAGGATGTGCGGAGTAATCGGAAACGTCTTGTACGGCGACGACAAGTTTCCGCATAGGGAAATCCTACCGAACCTAAGGCGCAAGGTTTACCCAAGTTGTTGCCACCAAAAAAACGAAATTAAGAGGTCGATTTGAATACCTTTGACGATAAAGGAAGTTTGGATTCGGACGGCAGTTCGATAAAATCAAGCGCGGACGTTCCCGTTTCGGATTCGGAGGGGAACGCGCATGAAATTATGACTAAGGTTACGGCGCAGTCTGCGAAGAATGTTTCGCTGGACATACAGAAATCCGCCGATTCTCAACCGGATATTAAAAAGAAAAAGAAAAAGAAATATAACACGTGGTGGCTTAAAGTCACGGTGATTTCTTTTGTTTTGGCGGCGTTTTTCAGCTTTTTGAGCGACCTCACCGCCTCGGCGGAGCAGATTGTAATCGTCGTTTTGCTTCTCGCTTTCCTTATACTTGCGAGTATTTTGTTCGACGCGATTGGCGTAGCCGTAACTTCGTGCGACGTAACTCCTATAATTTCTATGGCGTCGAGAAAGGTTCACGGGGCGAAAACCGCTATGTGGCTCGTTAAAAACAGCAGTACGGTTTCCAGCATATGCAACGACGTTATCGGAGATATTTTCGGAATTATTTCGGGCGCTTGCTCCGCGGCTGTTGTCGTCAGAATCGTCGAAATATTGAGAGATTCGGGCGAAACATGGCAAAGCTGGCTTACGATTATCATATCTGCGATAGTTTCCGCTTTGACAATAGGCGGAAAGGCGTTTATGAAGAATATCGCAATCAACAATTCCAAGGATTTCGTTATGTTTGTGGCGCGTATTCTTGCCGTATTCAACAAGGAAGAACGCAAAATCCGCAAGAAGGCGAGCGCCCATAAAAAACTCGACAAATCCAAAAACAAACAGAGCGATTCGACGGACGGAGATGAGACTCGATAAATATTTGCTTGAAAAATTTGATTTACGGTCGCGTACGTATGCGGAAAACCTTATAAAGACGGGCGGCGTGCGTGTGAACGGAGCGGAAATCCGGAAAACTGCGTACGACGTAACCGATGAAACGGTGGAAATCGTAGATTCAAACGACTTTGCTTCTCAGGGAGCTTATAAGCTGGAAGAGGCTTTCAGCGTATTCAAAATCAACGTCGACGGCAGAGCTTGCGCCGATATCGGCTGTTCTAACGGCGGCTTTACGGATTGTCTTCTGCGACACGGGGCGGCGAGCGTAATCGCGGTGGACGTGGCGGAGTGCGCGTTGCCGAGTCGATTGCTCGGCAGCGGAAGAGTGAAATTTTTAAGAGCCAACGCAAGAGAACTCCCAGAGGACTTTCCCAAGGCGGAATTTGTGTGTTCGGATTTGAGCTTTATATCCTTGCGATTGATATTGCCACAGATTTACCGTATTCTCGAAGACGGAGGAGAGGCGGTCGCGCTAATCAAGCCTCAGTTTGAACTGGATAAAAATTCACTCACTAAAAACGGAATAGTAGCCGACGCAAAGCTTCGTAAACATGCCGTCGATAAGGTCGTCGGTTTTGCAAGAGAAACAGGGTTCGAGATTGTCGGTCTGTCCGAATCTCCGATTAGATTTAAGAGCAAAAACGTCGAATATCTGCTGTTTTTAAGAAAACAAAAGTAGATAATGTATAAAAAATATTCACGATAATACGAATTTTATACATTTAACGCCTACATAAATATGCAATGCTTAATATAGTTTTTTAGGATTTTGCAAAGGTTTCGGAAGAAAAAATTATACTATAGGCTCAGCGATTCTTTTTTGAGTGCACGATAACCAATACAATTATAATAATTGCCAATATACTGCCGGAAAGACCTGCGACAATTCTTGTCGCCATTTCGGATATTGCCGCTAAATTTGCTATCATAGTTTAACTATATCACTTTTTTATACAAAGTCAAGTTGCATGCCGCGATTTATACATTTGATTAAATATGTATATTTTGGTATAAAATTTATACAATTTCAAATATTTATGCATAGTTTGCTTGAATTTAAATTTTGCATAGTGTATAATGCCATACAAAGCGAGGTTTATATGAAAGTTGCGGTTGTCACAAGACCCAATATGCATGACGTCAAAACGAGGCTCGACATTCTCGACGCTTTGAAAGAAGACGGAACTTTCGACATATACGAATGCGATTTTGGAATTATTCCGAACGACGCGGACAAGGTTTTGGTGTTCGGCGGCGACGGAACAATGCTCGAAGCCGTCAGAGATTCGGGCGGGGCGGATGTTGAAATTCTCGGCGTAAATCTCGGTACGATGGGCTTTTTGTCCGCTTTCGAGCATGACGTCGAACCAAAAACCGTCGTTGACGCGCTCAAATACGGCGAAGGACGTCCGCGTATGCTTTTGGACGCCGTTGCCGACGGAAAAAGTATGGGCAGAGCATTGAACGAAGTCGTGGTTAAAAGCGGCGGCTCGCGCCCGATAAACCTCGATATCTACGTCAACGACAGCTATGTGGATACCTATCACAGCGACGGACTTATCGTGTCCACTCCGACAGGCTCGACCGCGTATTCATTTTCGGCGGGCGGTCCCGTTATTGCGCCCGACGTCGACGCCATAATTATCAATCCTATATGCGCGCATTCTTTGCATTCGCGTCCTCTTGTCGTGAGCTCGTCCGCGGAAATCGTGCTTTGTCTGAAAGGGACGGACTTGGGAGAAAGAAACGCGGCTATTGTGGCAATCGACGGCGAGGAGGCTGCAAAATTGCCTAGGAACGCACTGCTTCGCGTGAAAAAATCTGGTAGCATCGTGCGTCTCGCTTCCGTGGACGACGGAAATTTTTATGAAAAACTGCTTCGTAAGATGAACAGATGGGGCACGACGCTCCGCTAGACAGCATCAAAGGATAAGGTGAAAATATGACAAGAGCAAACCGCCAACTCAAAATTTTGGATATCATTTCAAAACACGACATTGACACGCAGGAAGAACTCGTCGAATACCTCAAAAACGAAGGTTTTAACGTTACACAAGCGACAATTTCCCGCGATATAAAGGATATGGGGATTATCAAGACGCTTGCTTCGGACGGAAGGCATTACAAGTATTCCGTTCAGCGCACCAAGGAATCGACGGTGGCGGATAAGTTTTTGAATATGTTCAAAAACACCGTGCTTTCTATACGCAGCTCGGGCAATTTGGTTGTTTTGAAGACGGAAGTCGGAAGCGCGGGACCCGCGGCGGAGCTTATTGATAAACTCAATTTTGAAGAAGTGCTGGGCGTTATTGCGGGTGACAATACGATTTTTGTGGCGATTGACAATGCCGAACACACCGATATGATATGCGACAGGCTCAAAAGCCTGCTTGACTCGAACAGATTGTTCTGATTTGCGCGCGAGGCGTTTATGCTCAGGCAACTCCTCATTGAAAATATCGCTCTAATCGATAAGCTGGAAATCACTTTGAGAGACGGCTTGAATATCATGAGCGGCGAAACGGGAGCGGGAAAGTCGATAATTATCGACTCTCTGAATTTCGTTTTGGGCGAAAGAGCGGACAAATCTTTGATACGCTACGGCACGGAGTTTGCCGTAGTTCAAGCCGTTTTCGACGAGTATATCAATCCGCAGATAACGGAATATTTGGACAGCGTGGGCATAGAGGCGGAGGATATACTCATTCTGCGCCGCAAAATGACTGTCGAGGGAAAGAACGAGTGCAGAATAAACGGACGCGTCGCAACGCTGTCTATACTGAAAGGTCTGACCGAGCTTCTCGTCGATATCCACGGTCAGCACGAGCATCAGTCTTTGCTCAAAAGCATCAACCACATAGTTTTGCTCGACAGTATAGGCGAATCGAAACTTGACAAGTGTAAGACCGAAGTGCAAAAGGCATATGCGCTATACACTGCGTTGAAGCGCGAGTTGAGCAGATACGGCAACGGCGACGAGCGCGAAAGGCGTTTGGATATATTAAGATATCAGATAGACGAAATCGAGAGGGTTAACGTGGGCGAGGGCGAGGAAGAAGCCCTTCTTGCGCAGCGTAAGCGCATACGCAATACGGAAAAGATACTGTCTGCGTTGCAAACGGCAATATCGTCCTTGGACGGTTACGATACGGGAGGCGTGGGAGCGCAAATCAAATCTTCGATATCCGCTCTTAACACGATTTCTTCATTTGACGAAGATATTCCCGCTCTTATAGACAGGCTTAACAGCGCAAAGCTGGAAATCGACGATATAAGCGAAACTCTGTCGGATATGCTGGATAGATTGGATTTTGACAGCAGGTCGGCGGATAAGCTGGAAGACAGACTCGAAGAGGTTCGCGGAGTGCTGCGGAAATACGGCGGGAATTACACGTCTCTTCAATCCTTTTACGATGAGGCAAAGTCGGAGGCGGATATGCTGTCGAACGCGGCGGATAGAGTTGAGGAACTAGAAAATGAAATAAAGAAAGCGGGGAAGAATCTCGCCGATAGCGCCGCAAAGCTGACGGCGCTGAGGCAAAAGGCCGGCGGAGAGTTTGAAAAATCCATGGTGGGAGAGCTGAGCGACTTGGGCATGGGAAGCTCCATATTTAAGGTGCAAATCGAATCGACCCAAGACATGGACGAAATAGGAGAGAACGGAGCGGATAAAGTGGAATTTTTGATATCCCCCAATATCGGAGAGCCTTTGAAGCCGCTTGCCAAAATAATATCGGGAGGCGAAATGTCCAGATTTATGCTGGCGCTCAAAAACATAGTTGCAGGAATAGACGGCATAGGAACTATGGTTTTTGATGAAATAGATACGGGTATATCCGGCAACATTTCCGCCGTGGTCTCCGAAAAACTTTGCAATATTTCCAGAAACAGACAGGTTATAGCGGTGACGCATATGCCAAGTCTTGCCGCTATGGCGGACAGCCACTATCTGATTTCAAAATCCGCAGTTGACGGAAAAACGCTGACTCATGTCGACTTGCTGACCGACGACACGGACGAAGTGGCTCGGCTTATAGGCGGAAACGATTACAGTAAATTTGCCGTGCCTCACGCAAAGGAAATGAAGGCTTGGGCGGACAGATACAAGCTCGGTTTAAAGAAATAATTTAAGAGTTTGCAAGGTGGCGGACAGAGTATGAAAGGAAACGGCTCTTGCGCCGTTTCCTTTCATACTGCGAGATAGTCTGTAAGCCGAGTTCTGTCTTAGACGGTCATCTATCTAGACGACGCATTTCTGCGCCGTTCAAGCGATGTGCGGAGCGTGCGGGCTACACATATTGCTCCAATCTTGCATCGGGTGGGGTTTACATCGCGCATTGTCGCCAAATTGCGGGTGAGCTCTTACCTCGCCTTTCCATCCTTACCGCATAAGCGGCGGTATTTTTCTGTTGCACTGTCCTTAAAGTCGCCTTCACCGGGAGTTACCCGGCACCCTTGCCCTGTGATGCTCGGACTTTCCTCAAATATTTCATGCGACCGTCCGGCTAACTCGCAATATCGTTATATCATGAATTTGCGGAATTTGCAAGAATTATAACTCTTCACCGTTGTATATTTGTTAGAGTTTCGGCAATAAAAATATTTATGGAGTATGGCGTATCGGCAGCGATAGTTGCTATTTTTGTCATAATATACTTTTTTACGCGCACTAAGGTGCGACCTTTATACTACGATTTTTATGACGAGTTATATTTTACGACTGCCGCAGAAGAGTATATTAAAGCGCTTCCGCTGCCGAAGGAAGGTTCCAAAAATGAGACGAAAAAGTATGCAAGCAGCATAAAATCCGTAATGAGAAAGCTGAAAATGCGCAGATACGGCGATTTTTTTGCGAAATTCCTTGAATTTGAGGACGAAATCAAATCCTTGCTTAAAACGGATTTTGCAAAACTCGACGAGCTTCCATCCGTCAACGGAGAACCTCGCGCGGCGTGTATCGCAAGATTCTGCCTCGCGCATTCCGACTATGTTTTTGACGAGAGCAGAGTTAAGTGTACTATCGACGCACAAAATAAGCTGCGAACGCTTTCTTTTTGCGAAATCGAAGCTATGAGGCTCGCTTTTACCTATGTTCTAATTGAAAAACTGTGTTATGTGTATAAACAGCTTGATACGTTGGCAAGGGTGCATTCGCTTGCCGCAAAATACGTCTATAATCCCGTGCTGTTGAGCGGAAAATATAAGAAACTGACAAAATCCCGACTGTTTTTGAGTATATGCGCAATAAATGCGGGTTACAGAATGGATTATTTCGGCAAATTGCACGCGGACGTTATAGATTCGTTCGTTTTGCTTATAAGAAGCATTCTCGCAACAGTAAAACATATTTCTGAGTACGACTTTTCACGGTTTTATACTCCTCTTGAAATACTGGATAAATTCGAGGTGTTTTCCGAAGCGCCGTCTTCGACGAAAAACGCTTTTCTCAACCTTGTGCGCGAAGCGAGCGATAAAGAAAATCTCGATGAGTTTATGTATGTCATCAGGCTTGAAAAATATATGCGCAGTGCGTCGGCAGGGCATATGAACGTAAACAAACTGAACCTTATGTCGCGCTCGTTTTTTGTGATAAATCAAAAGCGCGATATAACCATGCTTGCCGCGGCGTTGAGTTCCAGACATTTCATGAACTTGTATTTCACACCTAATATCAGGAAAAGGCGCGGAAAGAGTATTGCAAAAATGGTTGAATATGAGAATACTTATGAGCCGATATATAAGTTTTACACTGTAAATTTCGGAATTTCCACATCGGGAGGGAAGCTGAGGATATCCCCCAATCTTCCAAGGCAGATAGAAAGCGCGGACGTGGTTTTCAGCGCTTACGGCGTAGAAAATTCGCTTCACATAAGACGCGGCGAAGAAAAGGAGCTGTTTTTAGGCGCTACAAAAATAAGCGGAGTGGAACAGATAAGGCTGGGAGATAAGCCGCTCGATATCACGGTCAAGATTCCGGATGAGGCTTCGTCCGAGCGCAACGGAAAATAACTCGCTTCTAAATACATTGCGGTTTGGACTGCTGTATTGTTTGTTATTGTTTATTGGACTGTCGCTTTTAATTTCGGAAGTACCGAGCTACGTTAAGCGCGCATTTGTTTTCGCAGTTAGCAAAGTATATCGATAATTTTTCCATTTTAAGGCGATTTCTTGACTTCCGAGCTTTATATTGCTATTCTTTTATAGATTATATAACGCGTATGCGCGTGCTTGCATATGCGAACGATTTCGGAGTTGAATATGAAAGAAAAATTGGACGGCATCAGACTTGCCGCTCTCGGGATGATTGAAGAAGCCCGAGATACTTCCCGTCTTAATGACATAAGAGTGAAGTATCTCGGAAAAAGCGGCGAAATTTCCGCTATTATGCGCGATATGGCAAACGTGCCCAAAGAGGACAGACCGGCAATGGGCAAACTCGTAAACGAGATGAGAGGCGAGGTTGAAAACGCGCTTCTTCTCAAAACGAAGACTCTTTCACGACTGGAAGAGGAACGTAAGCTCAAAGCGGAGGAAATAGACGTCACTTTGCCGTCGGGAGGCAAAAAGCTGGGAACCCTGCATCCGCTTACGCTTATCAAAAAAGAGCTTATCGAGATTTTTGCGGGAATGGGATTCAGCGTGGACGAAGGTCCCGAAATCGAGAGCGATTTGTTCAATTTTCAGCTTTTGAATATCCCGAAGGACCATCCGTCGCGCGACATGCAGGATACCTTTTACGTAAACGATAATATCGTTTTGCGTACGCAGACCTCGGCTATGCAGGCTCGTATTATGACGACGACAAAGCCTCCTATCAGAGTTGTCGTTCCCGGTAAGGTGTACAGGAGCGACGACGACGCTTCGCACAGCCCGATATTCAACCAGTTTGAGGGTCTTGCGATAGACAAGCATATCACTATGGGCGATTTGCAGGGCTGTTTGCAGACCTTTGCGCAGAAAATTTTCTCAAAGGATACGAAGGTGCGCCTTCGTCCCTCGTATTTCCCGTTTACGGAGCCGTCTGTCGAGGTGGACGTGACCTGTTCCATGTGCCACGGCAAAGGTTGCCGCGTGTGTAAGGGTACGGGCTGGGTCGAGATACTCGGCGCCGGTATTGTAAATCCCGCTGTCCTGGATATGTGCGGAATTGACAGCAGTATTTACAGCGGCTTTGCTTTCGGCTTCGGCATCGACCGTATTGCTATGATTAAATACGGCATTCCCAACATCAAGCTGCTTTATGAAAACGACGTGCGTTTCTTAAAACAGTTCAACTGAGGAGGAAAAAATATGTTAGCTCCTATTTCATGGCTTAAAGATTATGTGGATATAAACGTCTCTCCCGAAAAGCTCGCGTCCAAGCTCGTTGCAATCGGATTCGAGGTGGAGGAGATTGTTTATCAGAACAAAAAGGCGGAAAAAATCGTTGTCGGCAGGATTACAAGCGTAAAACAGCACCCCAATGCGGACAGGCTTCGCGTAACTCAAATAGACATCGGCAAAAAGATAATACAGGTTGTGACAAACGTACCCGTCGAAGGCGGCGAAACTATCGCCGTTGCGCTTGACGGAGCGAAACTTGCCGACGGTACGGTTATAAAAGCGGGCGAGCTTCGAGGAGTGAAGAGCGAAGGTATGCTTTGCGGACTCGAAGAGGCGGGCATAACGGTTGACGACGTAAAAGGTCAGAAAGCAGGCGATATACTCAGAATTTCTCCGAGCGCGCCTCTCGGCGATTCCGCTCTTGACGCACTAGGTTATAACGACGTCATTCTCGACATAGGCGTGACGGCCAACCGTCCCGACTGCAACAGTATTTACAAGCTCGCAAAAGAGGTCGCCGTTGCGCTCGGCGTCGACTGCCGCGAGCCCGAAATAGAATATAAGACGGTCGGCGGCGATATAAACGAAACGGTGTCGGTGGACGTACAGAATTCGGAACTTTGCCCGAGATATATGGCGGCAGGGGTGAAAAACGTAAAAATATTCCCTTCCTCGCAGCTTATCAAATCACGTTTGCGCGCGGTCGGGATAAGACCTATAAACAACATTGTAGATATAACAAACTACGTTCTTACGGAAATAGGCCAACCTATGCACTCGTTTGACAGACGTGAAATAGGCGGAAATCGTATAGTCGTAAGGAACGCCTACGACGGAGAGAAGATAGTATCTCTGGACGGAAAAGAAAACAAACTCGACAGATCTATGCTCGTCATATGCGATTCCGACCGTCCCGTTGCCATCGCGGGTATCATGGGCGGTCTTAACAGCGGAATACGCGAGGATACGGCGGAAGTCGTGTTTGAAGCCGCGAAATTCGCAAGAGATAACGTCCGCCGCACTTCGCGTACGCTGGGACTTAGGTCGGACAGCTCGGCAAGATTCGAGAAGGGTATAGATTTCGCCTCGCAGGAATATGCGATAAAGCGCGCGCTTACGCTCGTTTATCAGAGCGGAAGCGGTGAAATCGTGAACGGAATTATCGACGTAGCGATAAATTATCCGAAGTACAGAGAAATCAATTTCACCGTCTCGAAGATAAAAGACATACTCGGCTGTAACGTGCCTAAAAAGGAGCTGGTTTCCATTTTCGCAAGATTGGGCATCGAAACGATAGACGGCGGCGACCATATGACGGCTATTGTGGGCGAGGATAGAGAGGATATTGTCGGCGTGAACGATATTGCGGAGGAGTTTATCAGAGTTTACGGTTACCGCCATGTCAAGCCCACGCTGTTTAAATATGCCATGCTCACGCAGGGAGGAATGCCCGATAAACTTAAAGTCGCGGATATTATAAAATCCACGCTCTGCGCCTGCGGTCTCAACGAAAGCGTCACGTATTCCTTTACTTCGCCTGAGTTTGCAGATAAGCTTATGCTCGGCGAATCCGATAAAGCGCGCGATTGCATCCGCCTCATAAATCCTATAGGCGAGGCGCTCAGCGCGATGAGAACGAATCTTACTCACAGCATGATTGAGACGCTGACGTACAACCTGACCCATTTCAACAAATCGGCGTCTCTGTTCGAGGTGGCGAGGGTATATCTGCCGAAGTCTCTGCCTCTAGAAGATTTGCCCTACGAGGAAGAGCGGCTTGCAATAGGAATGTACGGCGAGGGCTGCGATTTCTTTACTGCCAAAGCCGCGGTGGAAGAAGTTCTCGGAGCCTTGAAATTGGAAGCCGAATACAAGCGCAGTACGCGCCCGTACCTGCACACAGGAAGGGGCGCGGAGGTTATTGTGAAAGGATGCTCAGTCGGATATATCGGCGAATTGCATCCCGCCGTCGCGCGCAATTACGGTATAGACAATACGAGAATTTATCTTGCGGAGCTGTCTATAGACGCGATTTTCTCTGCGGATAATCTCAAAAAACCAGCATTTGCCGCATTCTCCAAATTCCCGACAATAGAACGCGACCTTGCGGTCGTAGTGGATGACGAAGTTGCTGTCGGAGATATGATAAAGGCTATTAGAAGCTCGAAAATCAAATATCTTACGGACGTGAACGTATTCGATACGTATAGGAGCGAACAAATAGGTGCGGGTAAAAAGAGCGTAGGAATAGGATTTTCTTTCTCATCGGTTGAGCGGACTTTGACCGACGAGGAGATTGCTTCGCAAATGGATGTGATACTTTCCGAGTTGAAACGTAAGTTCGGGGCGAAAATCAGATAAGGACGAAGATATGTTTGACACGAAGAGTCTGAAAACCTTGGAATATTCCAAAATACTTGCCGAGCTCGCGGGCTTTGCTCAGTCGGAGGACGGTAAGTCTAAGGCTATGGCTCTCGCGCCTTTTGAATATCTGAAAGATATTGAATACGCACTAGACGAAACGGACGAGGCTGACAGAGTTCTGTTTGAATTTGCGCTCAGTCCCGACTTTGCCGTTGACCGAATGGGCGATACGCTCATAAAAGCGAGCAAAGGGGCGATTCTTTCTATATCCGAAATTTTGAAAGTGGGTCGCACTCTGCGCACGGCGCGCCGTCTCAAAAAGACAATAGACGCAGCAAAGGATATTCCGATACTGTGGGAAATGACTTCTTGTCTGTTTATAAACGAACAGCTTGAAAAGAGAATTTATGATTCCTTTTTATCCGAAACGGAGGTGTCCGACGGCGCAAGCTCCGAACTGCGTGCAATTCGTATGCGGATACGCAAAATAAACGATAATATCCGCGCTAAGCTTCAAAATTTTATTACCTCGCCGCAGTACTCTAAGTATTTGCAGGACGGCATAATCACGATGCGCTCGGACAGATACGTCATCCCTCTTAAAAGCGATTTCAAGGGTACTATTCCGGGGCTTGTACACGACCAGTCGGCGTCAGGCTCGACGCTGTTTGTAGAACCTATGCAGGTTGTGGAAATGAACAACGAGCTCAAAGGCGAACTTGCAAACGAACAGGCAGAAATAGAACGCATTCTCTCGGATTTTTCGGATATGATTGCCGCGAGCGGTCGGAATATAGAGCGTTGCTATGAGACCGTAGTCGATATGGACGTGATATTTGCAAAGGCACAGCTTGCGCGTGAGTATAAGGCTGTAAGACCGGAGTTGAACGACGGAGGGCAAATCGAAATACGCGAGGGCAGACATCCGCTGATTGACGCCGAACGCGTCGTGCCCGTATCCCTCGCGCTGAAAGCGGATGAAAATATGCTGTTGATAACGGGTCCCAATACGGGCGGAAAGACCGTTACGCTTAAACTTGTGGGATTGTTTACGCTTATGGCGATGAGCGGACTTTATATTCCCGCAAAATATGCGAAAATAAGCATTTTCGACGGCGTTTACAGCGATATCGGCGATGAGCAAAGCATAGAACAAAGTCTTTCGACTTTTTCGGCGCATATAAGGAATACAATCGGAATACTCGACGTAATTACGTCGAAATCTCTTGTGCTTTTCGACGAGCTGGGCGCTGGCACGGACCCCGGCGACGGCGCGGCTCTTGCGGTGAGTATTGCCGAACATATCCTAAACGTCGGCGCAAAGGCGTTTATAACCTCGCATTTCAACGATTTGAAGGAATTTGCGCTCGTGACTAAGGGCGTTGTGGCGGCTTCTATGGAGTTCGACGCGGAGACTTTCTCTCCTACCTTCAAGTTGGTGATGGGAGCTATCGGAAGCTCCAACGCACTTGCGATTGCTGGGAAATTGGGATTGTCTGCGGAGATTGTCGAGAATGCCAAGAGTAAGTTGTCCGCCGAAAAACGCCAGTTTGACAGCGTGCTTACTGCGGCGGAACAAACAAGACGCAAAGCGGCGGCGCTCGTGGACGAGGCGAATATAGACAGAGAAGAGGCGGCAAGAGTGCGCAAAGCTGCGGAGCATGAAAAGAAACTCGTAGAAGAAAAGCGAGAGAAGCTGGACGAGAATATTCGCAAGGAAACCAAGCGTCTTATCGAAAACAGCGTGGAGGAAGCAAACGAGCTTCTGGAACAGATAAAGGAATTGTTGGATAAACCCGACCTTTCGGAGGCAGATTTGTTCGAGGCGAGAAATGTACGCAAAAAATTGGAGAATATGGCGGCCAACTACGAGGTTAAAGCCATAATCGAAGACGAATACGACCCGTCTCCGCTTGAAATCGGCGACAACGTATGGGTCAAGTCTCTCAAAAAACGCGGCAGACTGCTGTCGGTAAACGGAAGAGGCGAGGCGCAGGTTTCATTCGGGAAGCTGAACGCAAAGGTCAAGAAGGACGATTATTACAAGGTAAAATAGCTATGACGGAGCAATATACGCAGACGGTAGAGGTGACTGTATCGTCAAAGACCAAAAGCATGCAATGGATTGGAATCATATCCATATTGCTGGCTTTGGGATTTTTGATGCTCACGATATTCCTTGTTTGGTATTTTGTTTTCGGCATGCTTGTATTGCTCGCCGCAGGAATCATATATATTCATTTTTACAATACCGCCGCGCAGGAATATGCGTACGACTTTTCGACAATGCGGCTGATTGTTGTAAAGAAAGACCTTATGGGCAAACAAAAGCGGATTTTGTGTCTGGTGTACGAGGACATTGTACACTTCGGCATTATGGACGGATTGGCGGAGGATAACGACATTGTCGCCTGCAACGCCGCGCATGATGCGGGAGTATATCAAATCGTATACAACAACGCGGATAAGGTACGCAGACTGCTGTTTGCGCCCGACGATTATCTGGTTGCGCTTTTAAAAGAACGTCTTGAAAACCGCTATATCGAAAATTGCAGTGCGGTAACAAACGACAATACGGAAGATAACCAATAGATTATGACGGAAAGAAGTGTAATTTATCTAGATAATGCGGCAACCTCGCCTATCCGCGAGGAGGTTTTGAATGCGATGACGCAAGCGATGAGAAGTGATTATTTCAATCCCTCCGCATTGTATGCGCCGTCGGCGGAGATTTCCGCGGAAATTAGGCGCATCCGCAGTGAAATATGCGCAGCATTGCACGCTCCGGAGGGCGAGATGTATTTCACGTCGGGCGGCACGGAATCCAATAATACCGCTTTGTTTTGCACAAGGAAGCCCAAGGGCAGCCGTATCATAGTGGGAATGGGCGAGCACGACTCCGTGTACGCGCCCGCGAACGAATTGAAAGCGCGGGGTTACGACGTACGTTTTGTCCCTATCATGCGCGACGGAACAATCGACGCGCGCGAGTTTGAAAATCTGCTGGACGAAAGCGTGTCGCTGATATCCGTTATGCATGCAAGCAATGAAACAGGCGGAATAAACGATATCGCCGCGCTTGTAAAGCTGGCGAAAAAGCGCGCGCCGAAATGCGTCTTTCATAGCGACGGAGTGCAAGCGGCGGGGAAAATCCCCGTGAACCTGCGCGCGCTCGGCGTCGACATGTACAGCGTTTCCGCCCACAAGATTCACGGACCAAAGGGCATCGGCGCGCTTTTTATCAAAAAAGGAGTGTCGGCAAAGCCTTTGCTGTTCGGCGGAGGACAGGAGAAGGGCATGCGGTCGGGCACCGAAAATTTTCCTTCGATTGCAGCAATGCGCGAGGCGATTAGAATTTATATTGAAAATGAATATGCTACAAACTATTCTAAAATAAGCAAATATCGGGAACTCTTTAAGGCAAGACTGACGGAAATTGTGTCGGATATTGAAATTATAACTCCTACTCACAATTCCGTGCCAAACATACTCACCGTAGCTTTTAAGGACGTGCGAGGAGAGGTTTTGTTGCATTCGCTTGAAAATTACGGAATATACGTGGGTATCGGCTCGGCTTGCAGTTCTCATCATGAGAGCAGATTCAAGAGCTTGCTGGGACTTGACGACAGGCACAGAGACGGCGTTGTTCGGTTCAGCTTTTCGGAAGAAAACGACCTTAGCGAAATTGATTTTGTTGTAGACTGCATAAAGCGCGAGCTTGAAATACTGACAAAATATCGCAGAATTTAATGCGCGACGCCGCCTGCGCATTTAAAACTAAATTGCGGCGTAAGAAATTTACGGTCTAGGCTATATAGGCTGTTTGGGAGAAGTATGGACAGAGTTATTATTATCCGCTACGGCGAAATTTTCCTGAAAGGAAAGAATAAGAGTTATTTTGAAAGTTTGCTTATAAACAACATCAAAAACTCTCTTAAACGTTATAAATTTGAATTTTTCAGGTCTCAGGGAAGATATATCGTAGGAAATTACGATATTAATTGCGAATATGAAATAATCGATAGCTTGAAAAAGGTTTTCGGCATATATTCGCTGTCCGTCGCCGACAGAGTGGAAACCGAATATGAAAACGGCTTTGCGGGTGTCAACGAAAGTTTGAAGCGTTTGGCTATGGACGCGGCTTCCGACTGTTTGAAGCCTAAGCCGACGTTCAGAATGACAGTAAAGAGGGCGGATAAACGCATACCTATGCGCTCTTGCGAGATTGCCGCATTTCTTGCTGATACGGTTCTCAAAAATACGGATTTCACGGTGAATTTAACTTATTACGACTATGAATTTTTCGTAGACATACGCGAAAACGGATATTCGTATGTATACAGCGACGTTATATACGGTTCCGGCGGCTTGCCTGTCGGATGTTCGAGCAAGGGCATGCTTTTGCTTTCGGGCGGCATAGATTCTCCTGTCGCGGCGTATATGATGGCGAAAAGGGGAATGAAGCAGGTTGCCGTGCACTTTGCTTCACCTCCTTATACGTCGGAAAGGGCTACCGCAAAGGTTGCGGAACTGCGCGATATAGTCGACGCTTATACCGCGCATATGCCGCTTTACGTCGTGCCTTTTACGGAAATCCAACTTGAAATTCACGAAAAATGCCCCGCGGAATTTATGATAACCATTATGCGCCGTTTTATGATGAGAATTGCCACTGTACTCGCAAAACGCGAAGGCTGTACGGCGCTCGTCACGGGCGAGAGCTTAGGGCAAGTTGCGTCGCAGACAGTTGAGAGCATGACGTCGACGGAATCTTGTGCCGGTCTGCCTATTTTCAGACCGCTTATAGCGTTCGACAAGGAGGAAACTATGGCTCTTGCGCAGAAAATCGGCACATATGAAACTTCGATTCAGCCTTTTGAAGACTGTTGCACGATATTCCTTCCGAAAAACCCGTCTATACATCCAAATCTTAAAAAGGTCGAAGAGGCGGAAAGAAAACTTGAGATAGACGAACTTGTGAAAAGAGCGGTCGAGGGCACATATAAGGTTTAAACTGAAAAGATTGTAACTTATAACAGCGCAGCGATCTAAGCTGCCGAAATTATCGAAGCCGCAGGAGCTTGCGGTCCTATTGAGAGTAATAAGGGTATTCGCAAACCGACGTCTGACTGCCGATAATTTTAATTATGAAAAAACAAAGAGGCGCTGCCTCTTTGTTTTTGTTATATTTGATTTTTTACGCCGACATACAGAAAGCTGTTGTCTACAAATATCGATGAGGATGACGACGCGCTTATTTCCTCATTGTTTATAAGATGACAGACGAGAGTATATTCGACCTTGCTGTTTAAACTGAGCGGTCTGTCGTATATTTGACAGATTTCGCCGCTCCCCGCCGTGCTGAATATGAGCGCGCTACCCGATATATCGGTGCGATAAAGCTCGTATGAATATATATTCTCCGTATCGAACTGTATATTGACCACTCCGTTGTCGGATTTGAGATTCAATTCAGAAGGCTGAATGCTGTCGAATCTGGAACCTATTGCGTCAGGGAAAGCGTTGATGGGGAAATATTCGATTTTTCTGTATTCTAACGGGGTATTTTCCGTTGCGGCAACGACTTTGCGATTTATTGCGGAGGAGTATGTGTCTATTTCTATATCCGCAATTTCGCCGCACTCGGGGAAACGCTGTTCAATCTGTTTGCTTTCCGAAATGCCGTTCCATATTTTCGCCGTGTGTCTTGTAGGGTATCCGCCGCCTTTTTCCGTCATACCGACGTCGTTCCCGTGCCATACGAGCACGGTATATTGCGAATTGTAGCTCGCGCACCAAGCGTCGCCGTTTTTGCCGTCAGCGCGCTGAGCGGTTCCCGTCTTTGCCGCCACTTCAAACGGTAGTGTACTGAGCGATTTTGCCGTGCCGTCGCGTACCGTATCCAAAAGAGCTGACGTAACGAGCGCGGCTGTCGCCTTCGAGACGGCGCGGTTATGTTTGCGCGTATACGGGAATTCGGGTTGCGCGGAAGACGAAAGCGATTCGTTGGATAAAATCTTTTTATCATTGTCGACGACGTATCTGACGTATGTTGCTCCAATATATTCGCCGCCGCGCGCGAGCGCCGAATATCCGCTTGCCACACTGAGAGGCGAAACGCCTTTCGAGGTAGCTCCGAGAGCGAGAGCGTAGTTTTTGTCGTCGTCTGAGAGGTTTATTCCGAAATTCGCAAGACTCTCGGCGCTTTTTTCAACTCCGATATAGTCGATAACCTTTACGCTCACGCTGTTCATAGACTTTTTTATGGCTTCGCGCACAGTCGTATCGCCGTAATACGTTCCGCCGAAATTGGAGGGAGAAAAACCGCCGAAATTAATTTCTTCGTCAATTATCGGCGTTGCGAGCGACACAAATCCGCCGTCGAGCGCGGGGGCATAGACCGCAAGAGGTTTGAGTACGGAGCCTGCCTGTCGGGAAATCGAAAACGGATAGGACGAAGAGTGTGCGAGCACTGCGCCCGTCTGATTGTCGATAACTACGGATACGCTGTTTACGCTCTGCGATTCATAATTTGTTAGGTCCAGTCTGTTTTGTTCCAGCTCGCATTGAATAGCCGTATCGAGATTTGTGTAGATTTCAAGACCCGAATTGCTGAGTTGGTATTTGGTTATGCCAAGCGCCGCGCAGACTTCGTTCTTCACCTGATTGACATAAAAATCATGGATTTGCGCGCCTTTCGCTTCTTGCGCGCCGTGATTTTTTGTTATGACGGGCTCGGATTGCGCGCTTATATACGCATCCTCATTTATATAGCCCTGTTCAAACATCGCGGTGAGAGCGACGTTTCTGCGTGATTTGCATTGCTCGGGATTGGACGAGGGGGAATATTTTGCGGGATTACGTATTATTCCTGCGAGAGTAGCGCACTCTGCAAGAGTGAGTTCGGTTATATTCTTGCCGAAGTATACGTTTGCCGCCTGCTTTACACCGTACGCGCCGCTCCCGAAGTATATCACGGACAAATACATGGCAAGTATTTCGTCTTTTTGGTACTGCTTTTCAATCTGAATGGAAATCGCAAGTTCTTTGAGTTTTCTCGAAAGAGTACGCTCATGAGTCAAATGCGTATTTTTTACAAGCTGCTGCGTGATGGTGCTAGCGCCCTCGCGGACGCAGCCCGCCTTGATATTTTTCAGCGTCGCGCCGCCCATGCGCACTATATCGTAGCCCTTATGCTCGTAAAAGCGCTTATCTTCAAGAGCCACAAACGCAAAACGCAGATTGTCGCTTATCTCGTCTACGGTAACGAAATCCGACTGCTCGGTTGCAATTTCGTTGCCGTCTATATCGTAAAAAACGGGCATTGCCTGCGCGGTTGGCAAAAGAGATCTGTCCACCGCCTGCGTATTTGCCCAAGCCGCGAACGCGCCTACCGCTATCGCCGCCGCGAGCAACGGCAGAAGTATTATGCAGGAGCAAACGGCAAGCGCGATTTTTTTGCGTTTTTTCTTTTTCAGTGCGGTTTCGGAAAGATTTTCATTCAGCGTTTTGTTTTTCATCAAAATTATTATTGTTTTATCCGCCGTTTTTATGTATAATGATATAATCTATAAACGCATTGCGCGCACGAACGCGCGTATATCGGGCGGCATGAAAGCCGCATTCGATTCCAAAGAAATACGATATGGCAAAAAAATATTTTATAAACACATACGGCTGTCAGATGAACGTTCACGAATCCGAGAAGCTCGCGGGTATCCTTGCGGATAAGGGTTACGAGGAGTGCGAAGGAGAGGAAGAGGCGGATATCATAGTTTTCAACACCTGCTGCATTCGGGATACGGCGGAGAGGCGTGCCCTCGGCAATATAGGCGTGACCAAAGCCAGAAAAAAGGAAAATCCCGATTTAATCATAGCGGTCGTAGGCTGTATGCCTCAGCAGGAGGGCGCGGCGGAGAATATCAAAGAGAGGTTTCCGTACGTCGACATTGTGCTGGGGACGCGCAATATTTCCATGCTTGCGGACGAGATAGATAAGGTTGTAGCTTCCCGCAACGCCGAAAAAAAACGCAGCGATAAGAAATACCGTTGTTTCAGCCGCACGCTTCCCGAAGATTATCTCGATATCGACGAGCATACTCCCGCGTTGCGAACCAGCTTTCCCAACGCTTGGGTGAATATTATTTACGGCTGTAACAATTTTTGTTCCTATTGTATTGTTCCATACGTTAGAGGAAGGGAGCTCTCTCGCAATATAAACTCCGTGCTTGACGAGGTTAAAAGGTGCGTCAACGCCGGTTATAAGGAAATTACTTTGCTGGGGCAGAACGTCAATTCCTACGGCAACGATTTGGATTCGGACGTAAATTTTGCAAGACTACTACACGAAATAGACAAAATCGACGGCAAATTCCGCGTGAGATTTATGACCTCCCATCCCAAGGATTTGACGGAAGCGGTCATGGACGAAATGGCGGCGTCAAACAAAATTTGCCGCAATCTGCATCTGCCTATACAGGCAGGGTCCGACAAGGTGCTCGCCGATATGAACAGAAGGTACGATACGGCGCGCTATCTCGGGCTTATAGACGGTCTTCGCTCGCGTATGCCCGATATAGGAATAACAACGGATATTATGGTGGGCTTCCCGACCGAGACCGAAAAGGACTTTGAGGATACGCTCGAAATAGTGCGGAAAGTGAGATACTCCAACGCTTTCACTTTCATATATTCGCCAAGGAAAGGCACTCCCGCAGCTGAAATGGAGCAGATACCTTACGCCGTCAAGCAGGCGCGTATATCTAGGCTGATAGCGCTTCAAAACTCCATAACCAAGGAGATTTCGGACACTTATACGGGCGGATTATACGAGGTTTTGTGCGAGGATATCGCGCCCAAGTACGGGCAAAAAGTCTGCGGACGTACGGACAGCGGCAGGCTTGTAACATTCGACGGGACAAAAGAGGATATAGGACGCTTTTTCAACGTCAGAATCACGCAGTCGAAATCTGCTTCGCTGTTCGGTACAAAAGAAGGAGAAATAGAGTGAAAAATATAAATATCGACAGCTTGTCGCCCATGATGAAGAGATATTTCCAAATAAAAGCTCAGTACGAAGACTGCCTGCTGTTTTTCAGATTGGGCGATTTTTATGAAATGTTTTTCGACGACGCCGAGACGGCTTCGCGCGTTTTGGACCTTACGCTGACCGGCAGGGACTGCGGACTCAAAGGAGAGCGCGCGCCTATGTGCGGAGTTCCGCATCATGCCGTGGACGTATACATACGCAGGCTTATAGAGGCGGGGTTCAGAGTGGCTATATGCGAACAGCTTTCCGACCCTGCGACCACAAAGGGCATGGTGGACAGAGACGTCGTGCGCGTCGTTTCGGGCGGTACGGTGATGGAGGAAGAGATACTGGACGAAAAATCCTCCAATTACTTGCTTTCGGTATACAGCAAGGATAAGGCGTTCGGCCTTGCATGGAGCGATATCTCGACGGGTGAATTTTGCGTATACGAGTATACGGGAGAGGATTGTTTGGACAGACTGTCTGATTTTATAGGCAGCATTTCGCCGTCCGAAATTATATGCAACGAGAGATTTCTGTCCGAATACAGGAATCTTCAATATTTCAAATCTTCCGAGCTCCGCGCCAAATGCTATCATGATTTCGCATACAATCAGTCCGCCGCAACAAAAAAAATACTCGCCGCGTTTAATCTGAGTTCGCTTGCGGCGTTTGAATGCGAGGATAAAGTCAGCGCCGTCTGCGCGGCGGGAGGCCTGTTGGAATATCTTTCCCAAACGCAGAAAAGGTCTCTCGGACAGCTTTCCAAAATTACGTTGGTGCGGGACAAATCGTTCATGATGCTGGACAGCGCCACGCGCAGAAATTTGGAGCTTACATCCCGCGTCCGCGACGGAAAAAAACAAGGTTCGCTGCTCAGCGTGCTCGATAAGACTTACACGGCGATGGGCGCACGTACTCTGCGCAGGTACGTCGAACAGCCCTTGCAGGACGCGAATCTTATAAACAAACGGCTCGACGCGGTGGAGGAGCTCGTCTCCGACAAGCTACTGAGAGAAAGGCTTGCGGACGCGCTTAAAAACGTGCGCGACCTTGAAAGACTCAACGGAAGGCTCGCATACGGCAATGCGTCCCCCAAGGATTTGCTTTCCATATCCGATTCGCTGAGCGAACTGCCTTCCATAAAAGCCGCCATGAAAGGTATAAAGTCTGCTATGCTCAAAGACGTAGCAGGCGGAATATATGCTCTTGAAAAGGTCAATGCAGCGCTCATAAGCGCACTTGACAGAGACCAGATTACGAAGAATAAAAACGCGACCTTCATACGGAAAGGATACGACGAAAAACTCGACGAGCTCAAAGACGTAAAGATTCATTCGACGGACTGGATGGCAAGGCTGGAAGCACGAGAAAGAGAGGAGACAGGCATACGTACGCTGAAAATCGGCTGTAACAAGGTGTTCGGTTACTATTTCGAGGTGTCCAAGTCTATGGTTGACAAGGTTCCGTATCGATATCAGCGCAAACAGACCCTTGTCAACGGAGAGCGTTATATAACAGAGGAACTCAAACAGTTGGAAGAAAAGGTTTATTCCGCCGAAATGAATATCAATACGATAGAGGACAGAATATTCTACGAGTTGAAACAGCTTTGCTACGATAACATCTCCGCGCTTCAATCCACCGCTCAGTGCCTCAGCGCTTTGGACGCGCTGCTGTCCTTCGCGGCGGTTGCTGTCGCAAATAAGTACGTCAAACCAAATATAGGGAAAAACGTCCGAACGGTCAGAATCAGCGAGGGCAGACATCCCGTTGTGGAACAGCTTCTCGACAGAGGCGCCTATGTTTCCAACGATACGCTTTTGGATTCTGAAAACAACCGTACCATGATTATCACAGGTCCGAATATGGCGGGCAAAAGCACATATATGCGGCAAGTTGCGCTCATCGTGCTTATGGCGCATATTGGTTGCTTCGTACCCGCAAAATCCGCGGATATCGCGCTTACGGACAGGATTTTCACCAGAATAGGCGCAAGCGACGACCTAAGCGGAGGACAGAGTACGTTTATGGTCGAGATGATAGAGGTTGCGACGATACTCAATTACGCCACATCGTCAAGCCTGCTTATTCTCGACGAAATCGGAAGAGGAACGTCCACTTTCGACGGGCTTTCGATTGCTTGGGCGGTTTTGGAATATATCACCAAAAATCTGCGCGCAAAGACGTTGTTCGCAACGCATTTCCACGAGCTTACGGAGCTCGAAGGTCTGGACGGCATAAAGAATTATCGCGTTCTGATAAGTCAGACCTCGTGCGGAATAGTGTTCCTGCACAAAATCGCAAGCGGCGGCGCGTCCCAGAGCTTCGGCATAGAGGTCGCGGCTCTCGCGGGAGTATGCGCGCCCGTTATTGAGCATGCCAAGGTTATTATGCGCAGTCTCGAAGAGGACAGCAAACGTCGGGATACAAATGAAATGCTGTTGAATTCCGCACAAAAGAATATCGCAACTGCTCAGGTCAGCCTTTTCGACGGCGAGGAAAGTAAGGTCGAGAGGCAGATTCGAGATACGGACGTCGACAACCTCACTCCTATTCAGGCGCTTACGATTCTTTCCGACCTCAAAAAACAACTGACAAACGACTGTCTGCGGTGAACTTATGGGAAAAATAAATATACTTCAACCAAACGTATTTAATATGCTCGAGGCTGGAGAGGTGGTGGAAAGACCGTCTTCCGTTGTCAAAGAGCTTGTCGAAAATTCTCTCGACGCGGGAGCAACCGAGGTTTATATCGATATAGAGCTCGGCGGAACGCGTAAAATTCAAGTGAGCGACAACGGAATAGGAATTGCGCGAGAGGATTTGCGCTCCGCGTTTCTACCGCATGCGACGAGCAAGCTTTCGTCCATATCCGACCTTGACAGTCTTGCTACGCTCGGTTTTCGCGGCGAGGCGCTTGCAAGCATAGCGTCCGTAAGCAACGTAACGCTTGTTTCGGCGCAGAAATCCGGTAATATGGCGGCAAAGATTGTGCTTAACGGCGGAACGGTGGTATTAGAAAGCGAAGCAAGCCGCAACGAGGGGACGATTATCACGGTGGAAAATCTCTTTTTCAACACTCCCGCCAGACTGAAATTTTTGAAAAAGCCGCAATCCGAATCGCGTTATGTGCTTGATACTATCCGCATGCTTGTGCTTGCCAATCCGTCTGTTTCAATTACGCTCCGCGACGAAAGCGGAGTTTTGCTGAGCAATGAGGGAGGGTCTCTTGCAGACGCTATATGCGCGGTCTACGGAGCCAAAACACTTGACAGAATGCATGAAATAATGCCTGTTAGCTCGGGGAATATAAAGGTCGGAGGGTATATTTCCGCCTGCGATTTTACAAAGCCCAATAGAACATACCAGACTGTCATAATAAACGGCAGAGTCGTACAGGACGCGACCGTTCAGACCGCCGTGGAAAAGGCGTACGGCGACTATCTTATGAAACGATCCTATCCGATGTTTGTGCTTGACATAATTATGCCGTTTGACGAGGTAGACGCAAACGTACACCCAAGCAAGACCGAGGTGCGGTTTCTTGACGGACATAAGGTATTCGGAGCGGTTTATCATGCCGTTCTAAATACGATAAACAAGAATATTAAAGATATAACATACGGTTTTTCATGCGAAAACCCTTTGCCGACTTCCCCAAGCGGCTCCGTTTATGACGGGAATGCCGTATCGCATTCGGATAATACGTTAAATTTGAATCGGATAGCCGGTACTTTAAATCCGTCCGCTCCTGTTGCGGCGGAAAGAGCCGAAGCGCGTATCGAGTATCCCGTTCAGCAGCGCATAGATACGTCCGCGTTCTATCAAGGGAAAACCGCGCCCAAAAATGCCGTTTACAATGAGTTTGCATTTCTTAGCTCGGACGTTACGCTGAAAGACAGGCAGCTGAGCGCAAAAATGGAAATAGATAATCGGTCGGAATGCGTAAATTCAAGCAATTTCGACGAGGATGCGCGCGTATTCGACGGAAAAATAATCGGACAGGCGTTCTCGACGTATCTTCTCGTTGAAAGAGATGACGCGATTTATATAATCGACCAGCACGCGGCGCATGAACGTATTCTTTACGATAGAATTGTCGCGGGATTCGACGTTAAATACTCGCAGTCACTGGTTATGCCTTATAAACTTGTTCTCACAGGAAGCGAGGAAGAGTATTTGGACGGAATTATGCCGCAGCTTGAAGCGTTCGGTTTTGAAATAGAGAAAAACGGCGCTGCATATATTATAAATGCCGTGCCTGCGCCCGTTGCCGACATGAATTTTGAGAAGTTCTTCGGCGAATTGTTTGAAAACCGACTCTCACAAGGAGAAATTACGCTTGTCGGACTGCTTAAAGAAAGACTGTGTCAACAGGCTTGCAAAGCCGCAATAAAGGGCGGCGAGCCTCTCTCGCGTATACAAATCGAGCGCGTTATCAAAAATTATGTGGACGAATCGGGCAATCTGCCCGCAAAGTGTCCGCATGGCAGACCCGCCGTCGCGGCTGTCACAAAACGCGACTTTGAAAAACTTTTCAAGCGCGTATTATGATTTCGGTTAAGAAAGTGGAACTAGACAAAAATCATAAATATCCTCCCGTATATATCGCAGGTCCCACGGCTTCCGGCAAGTCGGAGCTTGCGCTTAGGTTGGCTGATATTTATGACAGCGTTATTATTTCAGCCGACAGTATGCAAATTTACAGAGGCTTGGATATAGGCACGGCAAAGGTTTCCGCAGAAGCAAGACAAAGGGTAAAACACGAGCTCATAGACGTTGTGGACTGCGATGAGGAGTTTTCCGTAGCGAGATATGCGGAACTTGCAAAAGAAGCGATTGTCCGAACGCAAAACCAAAGCAAATTGCCTATAATCGCAGGCGGAACGGGATTGTATTTTGAAGCGCTGCTGTATCCTATGAGCTTTGCGGGCACTGATAAAAACGCCGCTTTGCGCGAGCGCTTACAGGAGGATTTGCGGCGCTTGGGAGCACATGCGATGCACGACAGACTCAAAGAGCTTGATTCCGAAACCGCCGAAAGACTTCATCCGAACGACGAAAAGCGCGTAATACGCGCAATAGAAATCAATTTATTGAGCGGCAAAACTCTCGCAGAAAATGAAGACGACAGAAAAACGCCCGACGTTATTATGATAGGCTTGGATACGGAAAGACGCAGGCTATACGAGAGAATCAACGACAGAGTAGAAGAAATGTTCAAAGAGGGACTGGCGCAGGAGGTTCTGGGCATAGGCAATTTCGATTTGCAATCGATGCAAGCCATTGGTTATAAGGAGTTTAAAGACTGTGTTTTCAAACAGGTAGACGGAAAATTTATCCTCGAATGCGAGGAAGAGGAACGTATAAAAAGCCTTATCAAACAGCATACGCGCAATTATGCCAAACGTCAGCTCACTTGGTTCAGACGCTATAAATTCATAAAGTGGTTTGAAGCCGGTGATTATGACGCGGCTATACAATATATCTGCGAAGAGATAAATCGTAGGAAAAATATATTAATTGGATAAATGTATTCTATAAATGATAAATTATTAGAATACTCAAATCGACAATGATAAAAATTAACAAGGATGATATCGACATATGGACAAGTGTTCAGCCGAAGAGTTGAGAAAACTTTGCGAAGACAAATTGAAAAGTCAATTCAATAGACTTGAAGATATATCGCTTTATAATCAGAAAAAAGTGCTTGACGCTTTCAAAAATCAATCCGTACAGGCACGCCACATTGTCGGAACTACGGGATATGGTTATGACGATATAGGCCGCGATACGCTGTGCAGGCTGTATGCGGATATTTTCCATTGCGAAAGCGCAATAGTTTCTCCCAATATAGTTTCGGGCACTCACGCTTTGACGTTGATGCTTTTCGGCGTTTTGCGTCCCGGAGATAAATTGCTTGCCGTATCCGGACTGCCGTATGATACGCTGACCGACGTGATTGGCGCAAAGGATAAAGGTTCGTTGAGGGATTTCGGCATCGATTTCGAGTATATAGAGCTGAAAAACGGCAAAAATCTTGTTCCCGAATTTGATTTCGAGGCTATTGAACATAAACTGAAAACAGAAAAAATTAAGGCGGTTTTTGCTGCGAGAAGCCGCGGTTACAGTCTTAGACAGGCAATCTGCGTGCGCCAAATCGGAGAACTTGTCAAACTTGTTAAGAAAATCAGTCCATCGACGCTGGTTTTAATCGATAATTGTTACGGAGAATTTGTTGAAAAAACAGAGCCTACGGACGTCGGCGCAGACTTGATGGCGGGCTCGCTCATAAAGAATATCGGAGGCGGAATTGCTCCGACAGGCGGCTATATCGCAGGTAATAAAAATCTTGTTACGCTGGTTGCGTATCGACTGACCGCGCCGTCGCTCGGAATGGAAGAAGGTTCGTATATATACGGATATCTGCCGTATTATCAAGGACTGTTTTTTGCACCGTCCGTCGTCAAAAACGCACTGAAAGGCTCGCTTCTGTTTGCAAAAGCATATTCAGAACTGGGCTTTGAAACTTTGCCGCGCGGCGATATGGAGCCTTATGACATCGTGACCAGCATAAAGCTAGGAAGCGCGGACAAACTCATCGGATTTTGCGGCGCAATACAGGAAATATCGCCGATCGACAGCAACGTAAAGCCTATGCCTTGGGATATGCCGGGTTATCAAAATCAAGTCATCATGGCGGCAGGCTCGTTTGTGCAAGGCTCATCAATCGAACTTAGCGCAGATTCTCCGATAAAAGAACCGTTTGTCGTGTACGTTCAAGGCGGCGTAACATACGAACATGCCGTGCTTGCGTTGGAACATACGCTTGCCACACTGGATTTGCATTGATAATATTGCGGATACTGACTGAACTGGTGCAGACGAAAAAGCTGATATTTGGATTATATAAATATCCTTATATATGTCAGTGTCCATAATGTGTAAGTTCGGTTAGAATGTTATGGATTGAAAATATGTATTATAAAATTCAGGTTCACGGTTTGTTGTGTAAATCCGCGGTAATTAAATATTGATTTAATTCAAAAATATTTTTAATAAAAAATTACCGATATAAGCAAATAGTGTTATATTTGCCGCTATCTCTTCGCAAAACTCGTGTTTTGCGAAGAAATTAAAAGATTGAACTCTATTTGTTTAAATACTGAAAGAAGTTGAAAACGCTCCTGAATTTCTAATCTCAGGAGCGTTCTGCGAAAGGTAATTTCGTTCAGTCGCAGATGTTATTCATATATGGAATCGATTACTTTGCCAACCTATCGTACACTTGCTTCATGGTTTTGGCGTCGGTCATTTGCGTGCCTGCGGATTCGGATAATATATGCGGCATAAGTCCGTTCTTCACTATCACGTTTGCAAACGGTTCAAACTCAGGTCCGTATACGTTGTCGCTGAAAGTAAGATGACGAATCTCGCCCTTCGGTCCGTATTGAATTTTGCTGAAATGCACGTGCATATTTTTGGTTTTATCTTCTCCTATGCCGTCGAACAATTTATCGACTATACGCTGAAAATCGTCCTCGCTTTTAAGCGCTCCCTGCATAAGACTGTTTACGTGTCCGAAATCTACGCACGGATACACGTTTTTGCCGAGTTTACAGAGCTCTATAATCTCGTCCACCGTACCTACTTGCGCCTGTTTACCCATTGTCTCGGGACATACGACAAGATTATCTAGTCCCAATCTTTCGATTTCTGCAAGCGCGCGGCAAAAATTGTCTTTGGTACGTGCAAACGCCTCCGCTCGCGGCTGCTTCCCTTCCGCGCCCGGATGAAACACGCATCTTAGTCCATGGAAATGTTTCAGCGCTTTGAGAGCTTGTAAGATAAGTTATGGAGTTGTCCGCTTTATCCTGTTCTACGGACGCAAAATTTATAAAATATGGCGCGTGAACGCTCATTTCGATTCCGTATTTATCCGCCTCCGCTCCGATAGCTTCCGCGGTTTCGGAAGAGATACGAACTCCTCTTCCGAAAGAATATTCAAATATATCGAGCCCTTTATTCTTTAACCATTTTGGCATTTGCAAAGTTACGGTATTGCCCTCTTCTACAAACGCGTCGTCGTGGCCCGACGGACCGAATAGCGGTTTAGAACACTTGTTTTCCATAATTACTCCATAGTTTTAAGTATATTTCTGATATTATTCTCATCGTATTTAAGCTGATTTATCAATTCGTTCGGCGAAGAAAACTTCGTCACCTCGCGCGTACGTGCATAAAACGCAAGTTTGACTTCCTTTCCGTACAGATTGCCGTCAAAATCGAATATGTACGTTTCTATGGAGGCATTAGACACGTCGAACGTAGGTTTTGCCCCAACGTTTGTCATGCAATCGTAAACCTCGTCGTCAACGTGGAGACGCGTAGCGTATATGCCGTCCGAAAGCGGCATACGGCACTCATTGACTGTTATATTTGCCGTAGGAAATCCTAGCTTTTTGCCGACGTGACGCGCATGCTCCACTGTGCCAAGCATGAAGTAAGGCTCCGACAGCAGCCTGTTCATAGAAACGACGTCTCCTGCTTTTACGTATTCTTTCAGGTATCTTGTGGATATTTTCCTGCCGTTTTCAAGCAAAAAAGGCTTGACTGTCAAATCTATATTATTTCTTAAACAATAGTGTTTGAGAAATTCCACGTCGCCTGCGGCGTTTTTGCCGAACGTATAGTCCTGCCCTACGACAATTCCGCATACATTCAGATTTTCAGTGAGGAGTTTTAAAAATTTTTCAGGCTCTATGGAGCAAAATTCACGGTCAAACGCAGTATAGACGATATTTTCTATTCCGAGATTGGAAATAGCTTCCGTCCTTTCTTTAAAATCATAAATCTGCCGCTCGTAATCGGGCAATGCGGACATGTCGTTTGAAAAAGTAAACAGCGCGCTCTCCGCGTTTTTCATATGAGCGCTTGCGCACGCCGTATCGGCAAGAAATTTGTGACCCAAATGTATGCAATCGAAAAATCCCAAGGCTATGACAATCGGCTGATTGTATTTTTCACCTAATTTTATCAGATTCATAGTCTTGTCTTTATCCTCATGTATCCGTCTTTTATCTCGCCTATACCTACAATCTGCCCCTCAATGCTCACCGTGAAGCGATCCTCGTACGCTTTTTCGCATCTGATAGGCACGCCGTTCAGCACCTTTTCTCCGTCTATTGCGTCGAGAGTCAAGGTTTCGTACTCTTTAAGCGCGGTATCTATCGACATAAGGTATTTGAGCGGTTCGGATTCAAATTCCTTCAAATCAACCGAATTTTCTATGAGAAAATCTCCCGACTGTACGCGGCATAGCGAAGTCATGTATCCGACTGTATTCAGTAAGGCCGCCATATCTCTTGCAATCGCGCGTATATACGTCCCGCTTCCGCAAACTATTCTGAAAGCAAACTCGTTTTGCTCCATTTCGCGCTTTTCGTTGTGAATGACGATTTGGGAATCGGGCGCGCCGATTATTTCAATCGAACGAATGTTTACGGTTTTGGGTTTAAGTTCCGCAACTCCGCCCTCTCTCGCAATATCATACGCACGTCTTCCGCCTATCGATTTAGCGCTGTATTGCGGCGGAATTTGGTCGATTTCGCCCACAAGACTCGGCAAAACCGACTCGATATCGCTCACGCTGACGGTCTTGCCGCCGACGCAAGTCACGATTCCGCCTCTGTCGAGCGTGTCGGTCGTCTCTCCGAATTTGAACGTGGCAATATAGACTTTTGTCTTTTCCTGCATATAATCGAAAAGCCGCGTAGCGTTGCCGACGGCTATTGGAAGAACACCGATTGCTAGCGGATCGAGCGTGCCTAAATGACCCGTTTTCTGTTTTGCACCGGAGGCGCGCTTTAAAATTCCGCGTACTTTTACGACGACGTCGCTTGACGTCATGCCAGACGGTTTATTGATATTAACGAAGCCCTTCATTGCAATGTTTCTCTTAAACCTGTGAAGTATACTATGTAGCTTGAATTTAGAAAATAAGACGCATAATTTGCGCCGTATTTGTCAAATTCTGTCCTTTGCCGCTTTCACAATCTTCTCTATCACGTCCTCGGCGAAGCCGTTTATTCTGCACCCTGCGGCGCGGTTATGACCTCCGCCTCCCATAGTCATAGCTATATCGGACGCGTCTACGGGTGATTTTGTGCGTATGCTCAGCTTATAACTGCGAGTGCTTGCCTCCGCCAGCGAATACGCGACCTGGACGTCGTTTATTGCAATCAATTCCGCAATAATTCCCTCCGTACAAGAGATATCCGTTTCTGTTTCCTCAAAATCCTCTTTTGTAAACAGAATAACGGCAACACGATTATCTTCAAAAAAGCGCGTTTTGGACAATACTCTGGTTTTGAGTTTGAATTTGGCAAGCTCGGACCCCGTAAATACGTCGTATATCACTTTAGCCGCGTCGAATTCGTAGCTCAAAAGCTCGCAAGCTATTTTATGAGTCTCTTGCGTGACGCTCGAATACGCGAAGCAGCCGCTGTCAGTAACTATTCCCGAAAACAGCAAACTTGCGATATTCCTGTCAATGATTTTCATCTGTTTTAAAAGTTTATAAACAATCTGAGAGCAAGCCGCGCAAATTTCGACAAGGCAGGTATCCGCAAAACGCGCAAAGGTCTTATGATGGTCGATAGCTATCTGCTCTTTTGCGGACAGATATGATTTCATGCATTGTCCGAGACGGTCTATGCCTGCGCAGTCCACGCTGATTGCAAGGTCGTGCGAGCCCTTGCTCGGGAAAGCTATATCTTCGCTGAGATATAGGCAGTTATATTTTGACGGCACAGGACAATCGCAGTAAATTGAGACATTTTTGCCAATCTTTTTCATCGACGCATAAAGTGCCAACGCGCTTCCAAGCGTGTCGCCGTCGGGATTGGTATGGCAATAGACCGCTATGTCCTTTGCCTTTCCTATCATTTTGATTATTTGAGCGTATAAATCAGTCATACTCTTCAATCTTCTGTCAGCGTTCCGCCGTCTTTTCTGATTTTTGCGAGCAGTTCTTCGATTTTCGCGCTATGCTCGATTGTATCGTCCAAAACGAATTTAAGCTCGGGAAGCAATCTCATCTGTACGCTGTCCTTCATCCGATTGCGAATATATGCCGAGGCACGGCAAACGGTGTAGTATGCTTCCGTTACAAGTTCGGCAGACGAAGCGTATACGGATAAAAATACTTTGGCATATTTCAAATCCGAGGTCGTATGAACCTTAGTCACGCCTATAATGGCGTCCCCTAGACGAGGGTCCTTTATGTCCTCGGCGATTATTCTGGAAATCTGCCGAGCAAGCTCCGAATTTATTCGCTCCATCTTAATTTTCATTCTTCAGCTCCATAACGAACGCCTCTATGACGTCGCCTTCTTTGAGGTCCTGATAATTGGTAAGCGTTATGCCGCACTCGAAGCCTCTCGCCATTTCCTTGACGTCGTCCTTTTCGTGTCTGAGCGAAGCGATTTCACCCGTGTATTCGACCGCACCGCCGCGCACCAATCTAGCCTTGGCGTTGCGAACCACTTTGCCGTCGATGACGTAGCATCCCGCGATGGTGCCGACGCCTTTAATCTTATACACTCTGCGCACCTCGGCAGAACCGAGCACGACTTCCTCGTATTTGGGCGCAAGCAGACCCTTGACCGCTTTTTCCACGTCTTCGATTGCATTGTAAATGATATCGTAGAATCTGATGTCGATTTTCTTTTGCGCCGCGAGCGTTTTGGCGTTGTTGTCGGGACGGACGTTAAATCCGATAATAATCGCTCCCGCAGTTTCTGCAAGCAGAACGTCGCTCTCCTTTATTCCGCCGACCGCGCTGTGAATAATGTCTATCGTAACCTCTTCGTTTCCGAGTTTCGCAAGCGATTGCTTTACCGCCTCGACGGAGCCCTGTACGTCAGCCTTGATGATGAGCTTGACGGATTTAAGCTCACCCTTTGAAATCTTATCGAACAAATCGTTGAGCGAAACGGAGGTATTCTGCGTCTGAGCGGCGGCAAGTTTGAGTCTGCGCTCTTCCGCGAGTTCTCTTGCAAACTTCTCGTCAGCAACGACGTCTATACGGTCTCCCGCTTCGGGAACGTCGTCCCAGCCTGTGACGGAGACTGGTATCGAAGGACCTGCGGTCTTGACTTTTCTTCCCTTATCGTCTATCATTGCGCGGATTTTACCCGTGCAAGTGCCGGCGACGACGTTATCGCCGACGTGCAACGTACCCGTCTGAACGAGTATCGTGGCGATTTTACCCAAGCCCTTATCGAGCTTTGCTTCTATAATCGTACCTCTTGCGTTTCGGTCGGGATTGGCGCGCAGCTCTTCGACTTCGGCTCTTACCAGAATCTGTTCGAGCAGCTCTTCTACGCCCTCTCCCGTTTTTGCGGATACTTTGACAACGGGAGTCTCACCGCCCCACTGTTCGGGAGTTATTTCGTATTCGGTGAGCTGCTGCAGCACGCGGTCTGGATTTGCGCCCGCCTTATCGATCTTGTTCACCGCGACTATGATAGGCACCTTCGCCTGCTTCGCGTGGTTGATAGCCTCTATCGTCTGAGGCATAATTCCGTCGTCCGCCGCGACTACGAGTATTGCTATATCCGTGACCTGAGCGCCTCTTGCGCGCATTGACGTAAACGCTTCGTGACCGGGAGTGTCTAGGAAAGTTATCGGGTCGCCGTTGAGCGTAATCGTATAAGCGCCGATGTGCTGTGTGATTCCGCCCGCTTCACCCTTTGTAACCTGCGTCTTTCTGATATAGTCGAGCAACGAGGTTTTGCCGTGGTCGACGTGTCCCATAATGGTGATTATAGGAGGACGCGAAACGAGATTATCCAAATCCTCAACCTCGTCGACTTCGAGCTGAGCGGTGAGCGTATCCTCAAACGTCACGTCGGGCTTGTATTCGAGCTTTATTCCGAATTCGTCGGCAACAAGTTCCGCAGTTGCGAAATCTATGCTGTCGTTGATAGTCTTCATAATTCCGAGCACAAACAGCGTTTTCACAATTTCCGCCGCGGTCTTTCCTATCTTTTCGCTTAGGCTTTTGATAGAGACTGGGTCGGTGGTTATTACTGCGTGTTCGATGATAATTGTAGAGCTGTTGCCGCCGTCGCGGTTGCGATTGACTTTGTAGTTGCGCACTACTATCTCGCCGTCCTCGTCGAACTCTATTCTGTCGTCGACGATGTAGCCTTTTTTGATAAGCGCGCGCTTATTCATCGTACGGTCGTCGAATTTATTGAAATTGCCGTTTGCAGGCTTGCCGCCTTTGCCCTTTTGCGTATTTTGCTTGGGCGGAAACGCCTGCGCCGCGCCTGACGCGTTCATACGCGGAGTCATACCCGATTGCATGGGACGGCGAGGACCGTTCATGCCGCCTGCCTGCTGAGGTCTTCCGCCTTGCATTCCGTTTTGAGGTCTCGGACCTCTGGGCTGCTGATATCCGTTCTCGCCGAAGACTCTGGTTTGAACTTTCGGCTTTTGAGTCGGCGTAGGCGGAACGTATACGCGCCGCACCTCTCCGTTCGGCGAAACTATAACCTGCTCGAAAGGCGTCTTGGCTTCGACCGTAACGGCGGGCTGAGCTTTTTTAGGCTTGGGAGCCTCCGCCGCAGGTATCTGCTCCTCTTTTTTAACGTCGGCTTTGACGTCCGTCTCCAATTTTATATCCTTTTTAATTTCGGGAGTTTCGCTTTCCTTAGCCGCTTCCGGCGCCTCGGATTTTTTGGTCTCTGTCATTTCGGCGACCTGCTCCGGCGCGGCCGCAACTGATTGCTCCGTTTCGGGTTTTTGCTTTTCCTCTTCGGCAATGGCCGCAAGCGCGTCGCGCTTAGCCTTTATGGTAGCTATAAGTACGGACGCTCTCGTCTTTTCTCTGGAAATCTCCGTGCCGAGTTCCCCGAGTCTGCCGACTTTATAATCGTTCAGAGTTTTCTTGAAAGATTCGATATTTGTGTCTTTTTTGTTTTCGGGCATATTCACCTCAATAAATCGATTATCGCTTTTGCAAGTTCCGCGTTTGTAATTGCCGCGGAATTGACGTTGTCCTTATGCAGAGACTGCCTCAAGTTGTCCACGATATATACGGGACAAACGGTTATTTTTTCCGATAGCCTCCGCTTATATTTGTCCGTCGCGCCGTCGTCGATAAGCACAACCTTGGAGAGCTTGATTCGGTCGAGAATAATATCCTCTCCGTACAGCACTCCTCCCGCTCGCTGTGCAAGTCCTATATAGGATATGGCTTTTTTATTCAACGAGACCGTCATACAGCTCCTGTGGCACTGCCGTCTTGAAAGCGGAGTTCAAAAATTTACGCTTCACGGCAATTCTTTTACAAATTTCGCTGTTATGTATCCATACGCCTCTGCCGTCCGCTTTGCCGCTTTCGTCAAACTCCACTTTACCTTCCGGAGTTTTGACAAAGCGCAGCATCTCCGATTTGTCCGCGTGCTCGTGACAGGCGTAGCATTTTCTTATGTTTTTAGGATTACTCGGCATCTTCCGATACGCCCTCGTTAAGCGTGGAATAGGGCTTCACGTCCACTTTCCAGCCTGTGAGCTTTGCGGCAAGACGAGCGTTTTGTCCGTTTCTGCCGATAGCAAGACTCAGCTTCTCATCGGGAACGATGACTCTTGCGTTCTTTTCCTCTTCGTTTATGGATACAAGCAACACCTGCGCGGGGCTGAGAGCGCGAGCGATATACTCTATGGAGTCGTCGCAGTATTCGACTACGTCTATCTTCTCATAACCGCCGAGCTCTGCTATAACCGCGTTTACGCGTACGCCCTTGTTTCCTATACAGCTTCCGATTGCGTCGACGTTGGGGTCCTCGCTTTTCACGGACATTTTTGTACGGAAGCCCGCTTCTCTCACGATATTTACGATTTTCACGAGTCCGGCTTTTATCTCGGGAACTTCCATTTCAAACAGTCTGCGTACAAAGCCCGCCGAGCTTCTGGACACTATCACCTGCGCGCCGCCGCGTAAGGATTCGCGTATTTTCTTGACATAAACCTTGATGACGTCGTTTACGTTGTACGTCTCGTTGGGCACTTGGTCGGACTGCATCATAACGCCTTCCATCTGCGTCCCCGTGATTTCCACATAAACAGTGCTGCCTTCCTTGCGTCTGACGATTGCGCTGACAATTTCGCCCTGTCTTTGACTCATCTCGCTCAAAACCATATCTTTCTTGATATCGTTGATACGTTGAAGTATGACCTGTTTCGCCGTCTGAGCCGCAATGCGTGAAAAATCCTTTGGGGTTATATCCTCGATAACGACGTCGCCGATTTTGTATTTGGGATTGATATATTGCGCGTCTTCAAGGCAAATCTGAGAATCCTCGTCCTCAACGTCCTCAACTACGAGCTTGTGAGCGTACACCTTGTACGTCATCTTCTCCTCGTTGAGACGGACGGAAATCTGACTCGCAAATCCGAATTCCTTTTTATATGCAGATACGAGTCCCGCTTCGATGGACTCTATCATGGAGTCTTTGGGGATTCTGTACTCTTTTTCCAATTCGTCCAATGCTTGGAAGAATTCTTTGTTCATCATAGCTATGCCCTCCTAAAACCTTATGTACGGCTGTACTTTGGTCAAATTGTTTCGTTGTAATTTTTTTATTTGCTCGCCCACCCGAACGCTGACGCTTTGAGAGTCGTAGCCTTCGAGTATGCCGTGAATTTTCTTTTTATCCGCGCCCACACACTCTATTTCCGTCTCCAACGCGCGGCGGAAGTCGTCGTCCGTGACGATTTTTCTGTCGAGGCCCAAAGAGGATACGTTAAGCACGTACGCGGACGCGAAGGCGTCTTCATATTTGTCAAGTTCCTCCGACGCCAGATTATGCACCGACTCGCAGTCGCTGTGGGATATGCCGCCCTTCTTCCAAATCAAAAGTTCAAGAGTGTCCGAGCCATACTGTCTGAAATAACGCGTTTCGACAAGCTCTATATCGCAAAAATTCTCCGCTATCGCCTCGCGGAGCATTCCGTCCACTTTCAATTTGTCCTCGTCGGATATAAATGTGCCAGTTTGCATATGTCCTCTTTTTCAAAACAAAGAGTGAGCGCAAGCTCACTCCAGTCAAGGTACTATCGTCATAATTAAAATATCATATATCAAAATCCAATGCAAGCGATTTGCAAAAATTATAACGATATTTTATAAGATTATATAGGATATACCTAATTTATCTCCGCGCGCCTCACAATTCGACAAAATATTACATTCTTTTTACGATTTCTTTCAGTACGTGCCACGTTGCAAATACGTCGCTGTCCGCCCTATGCGCGCTGAGATGCTCGATTTTCAGACTCTTGCTGAGCGTCGTCAGTTTAAAATTGCTCATCTCCGTTAGATATTTTCTGGCGAGTATCAGCGTATCCAAAAGCTCGTTGTCAAAGTGATAGCCCATAGCCTCGGACAATCTGTTTATAATCGGGAAATCGTATCCGCAGAGATTGTGTCCGACGAGTATCGCGCCGCGCGTGAATTTGAAGAAATCGGGCATAACCTGTTCTATTGTCGGTGCGTTTTCAACGTCGCTTTCGCCGATATGCGTAAGCTCGGTAATCTCGTCGGGAATAGCGATAGGCGGCTTGACAAAAGTCTCGAAAGTCTGCTTTTCTACTCCGTCTACGACTTTCAGCGCGGCAATCTGAATGACGTGCGCGCTTTCGGGATACCTATCGGTAGTCTCCAAATCGTATATTACAAAGGTTTTGTTCTCGAAATAAGGATTGACGGTCGGCTTGTCCCCGTCGATAAGACTTTGCTGATGCATGGAAACAACGTTCTTCGGGAATACCTCGGTATAACGGTCGGGAACGGGCTTTACGCTTGTAAGATGAATGCTGTCGAAGTTGATTTCGCACTCGAAAACCGAGTTCGCAGTAAACGAAAGCGCGTCTCTGAACTTAGAAACTCTCCCCGAACATATGACGTATACGTCCTTAGTCCTGTTTACGTTCGCGGAATCGCTGCCGTTTTCATCCTCGGCATATGTGCCGTTCAGCATTTGCTCGACCGTATCCGCGTCGTCGGGACGTGGAAAACAGACGGTGTCCATCTTTCCCGTGCTGTCGTCAAGCATAAAACGAATCATAGGCAATTCTTCCGGTCCGCTCTTCGCGTCGTCGGGATTGTATTTTTTATTTTTGTAAGTTCTGCGAGACACGTTGGACACCTTTCCGCAAAGAACCGCGCTGTCGCTTTCGTTTTTTATATCGATAATATAGTTCGGAAGCTGTGAAATCCCGTTTATCTTACCCTTGGAATACACCTTTCTGCCCGTTTCAACGTCAATAAGCCTCAAATCACCGATAACGCTTGTAGATTTTGTATCGAATACGAAGCCCAATTCCGAATCCTCTTCGTCGTCCGGAATTTCTTCGGCACTCAGCACTATATTATAATTAAAAGCACGGTCAAGCATATTTATCAGGTTATCCTTGATATCTCCCGCGTTAAACATCATCATAAGCGGAGATTTTAGTTTAACCGCAATTATGATATCTTCGCTGTCAACGGTGATTGAAAGATTGTCTTCGTTATCAAGATTGGCAAAAAGCATTTGGTTGGAATTATTGAAAAACTCCAAAATCTTATTCTTAACCACGGACTTGTCCGCATATGTGCGTATGTATTGCACATCCACGCCGATACCGGGGAAAAGATTTTTCACGGCATTGAGTACATCTTCCCTTTTATCGTCGTTAAAATTCTGAATTTCAAATGCGGAAATAATAAACCGAACCGTGAGCAGATTGTTTTTTTTATCATACGTCGCTCCGTTCAATTTAAGCATGGGATACGCCCCGTCTGTTATCCTTTTGAACTCTTCTGTAAATTTTGTATCCATAATCTTCTCTTAGACAGCGATATGTTTTACAAATTGCCGTATTTTTTATAATACTTATCTTCAATTTGTGTGATTTTTAGATTTAATTGCCGTTCAAACTCCGTCATTAGGTTTTTATTGTCAACCGTCTTGAAAATTTTGCCGTCAACAAGTATAACGGATTTTTCCTTTCCTCCCGCGATGCCGAGGTCGCTGTGTTCGCCTTCCCCTATTCCGTTAAGAGGACAGCCCAGTACGGATATTTTCAAGGGCACGCGCACATTCGCCGTCATAAGCTCCAATCTCTGCGCTAGTCCCGCCACGTCGATTTCCGTTCTTGCACAGGTAGGACAAGCCACCACGTCAGCACCGCTCGCGCTCAACCCAAGCGTTTGCAAAAGCTTCCTACCTGCCAATACCTCTTCGCATACGTCTGCAGACAGCGACACCCTTATAGTATCGCCTATGCCTTCGCTAAGCAAAGTTCCTATCCCCACCGCGGATTTTATAAGCCCTGTACGCAGCGTACCTGCTTCGGTTACGCCTATGTGAAGAGGATAATCGCATGCGGCGGCAAGCCTGCGGTTTGCCTCTATATTAAGCATAACGTCGCTTGCTTTAATCGCAATCACTATATCGCGCATAGAACAGCTTTCAAATGCGTTCGCACATTCGAGAGCGCTTTCGCAAAGTGCAGCCGCCTCGTCCATACCCTTGAACTTCGGGTCGAGCGAGCCCCCGTTCACGCCTATTCTGACGGGTACTCCCATATCCGACATTCTCTTTGCAAGCGGTCTGATTTCCGAAAAATCGCGCATATTGCCGGGGTTCATACGTATTTTCTTCGCCCCGTTATCAAGGGCGAGATACGCGAGCTTATAACTGTAATGTACGTCGGCAATGAGCGGCAGTCCCGTGCGTTTCACGATTTCGCCGAATGCGGCGCAGGATTCCTCATCTGGTACGGCAAGCCGTATCAGGTCGCAGCCGACCGAGCGCAGAGCTTCAATCTGATGAATACTGCCCTCGATGTCCACGGTCTTTGTATTGAGCATGGATTGCACCGATATCGGCGCGTCCGAGCCTATGGCGACGTTTCCGACGCGAACTTGTCTAGATAATCTTCTTTTCATAACCTTGTCTACCGTTAAACTATATATTTTCGCCCCCAACCGTATGCTTTGTCGCGCAGAATTTTCCGCTATGTTTTTACAAGGTGGAAAATGTCCAAAAATACCGCAAGTACGAGTAGCAGTATGAGTCCAACAGTGTGTATAATCGCTTCCACTTTTCTTGGAACGGGCTTTCTGAAAATCATTTCTATCAGCGTAAACAGCATTCTGCTTCCGTCGAGAGCCGGGAAAGGCAGCAGGTTCATGACCGCGAGATTTGCGGATATTATCGCCACCACGTACAGGAAGCTGTCAAATCCCAGCGCGGACACCTTTGCCATAACGCCAATCGTGGTTATTGTTCCACCCGCCGCTTCGAGCCCTATCTTTCCCGTAATCAACGCGCCCAAAGACGCCAGTATTTTGAACACGATGAAGAAACAGAATCCGAACGATCTGCCCATTGCCAGAAAGAACGGCAGTTTTACTCTCGCCATACTGCGCGTAATGCCGAATCCATAGCTGAAATATCCCGCAACGCCGTTCTCGTCCGAAACCCTATGCACAATCGCCGTACTGGTTTGTGATATCTCACCGCTTTCGTTATATTTCACAACCGTAAGAGTCAGATTTTCGTCCGTATCCGCTTGTCCGCACTCCGCAAGCTGAGTGTACATAATGGGGTGAGGCAATTCCTCTCCGTTTATATGCGTTATAAACTCGCCCTCTTCAAAAGGATTGTAATAGAATTTGCTTGCGGTGACGCTTATGCGCTTTCCGCCGCGCAGAACCTTGAACTTTGCGCTGTCGCCGACGTTTGCAAATGCCTTTTCCAAGTCCTCCTGCGATACGATATTGACCTGCTTGCCGTTTACATTGAGTATAACGTCGCCTTCCATAAACACGTTTTCGTATACGCCGTCATTGTGTACGGAAACGACGTTCGGAAGAAGCTGTCCGTATGCGGAGAAATATATCGTTATAATAACAATCGCGCTTACAAAATTCATAAACGCGCCCGCAAACAGTACAATAAGCCTTTTCCAAGCCTTTTGATTGTTAAACGCGTCGGGGTCCTTGACGATATTTCCGTTTTCGTCCTTTACTCGCTCCCCGTTTTCGTCAAGCAACGCGCCCTCTTCGTCCTCGCCGTGAAAAGAACAAAATCCGCCTATCGGAAAGGGTCTGATTGAAAAAACTTCGCCTGTTTTCTTATTCTTGCGCTTGAATATCGCGGGACCGAAGCCTATGGCAAACTCGTCGATTTTGAAACCGAGCAATTTGCCTGCGGTATAATGTCCCAGCTCATGCACGACTATCATCACCATCAGCGCAAGCAACGCAACGATAATGTAGCCGATATAGGTAAAAACCTCTCCTGCCGTCGCCGCCAACATACTTATATACACTTATCTTGCTCCTATCATATCATAAGTATATTTGCGCGCTCTTTCATCTATGCCAAGTACGTTTTCAAGCTCGACATTGCCTATTTTGTAGAATTTGGCAAGCACTTTTTTAAGCACTGCGGCGATATCTGTAAACTTTATCCTTCCTCTCAGATACTCTTCTACAAGCACCTCGTCGGCGGCGGACAGCGCAATACACGCGCCCTCTCCCGCTTTTGCCGCTTCAATCGCCAGTTTAAGACAAGGATATCTGTCAAAATCGGGCGCCTCGAAAGTGAGCATGCCGACCTTGGCAAGGTCGAGCGCGTCAACGGAATCATTTCCGTGCGACGGATAGCTCAGTGCCGTGTCTATAGCCAAGCGCATATCCGGAACGGAAAGCAGGGCTTTCATACTGTTGTCATCAAATTCCACAAGCGAATGTATCACGCTCTGTCTGTGCATGACCACGTCCACTTCCTCCGCGCCGACCTCGAAAAGGCGCATAGCCTCTATGACTTCCAATCCCTTGTTGAAAAGAGTCGCAGAATCTATTGTCACCTTTTTGCCCATATTCCATACGGGATGACGCAAGGCGTCTTCGGGCTTGACTGCGCCGAGCTTTTCTATCGGAATATCGCGCAGAGCTCCGCCGCTTGCCGTCAGCAACAGCTTTTTTACCTGCTTTTTCTCCTCACCGCGCAGACAACAGAATATTGCGGAATGCTCCGTATCTAGGGGCAGAATTCTGCCTCCGAACTTCTTTTCAAGCGCTTTCAGATGTCTGCCTGCACAGACTATGGTCTCTTTGTTTGCAATAGCCAGCGTTCCGCCGCGCGAAAGCACCGCGACTGCCGCCCAAAGTCCCGCTATTCCGCTTACCGCCGAAACGACGATGTCCGCGGGAATCTTTGCTAGCTCTTCGAGAGAGGAAAGGCATTTAGTGTGCTTTGTTTCCTCCAAAAAGTCGAATATAGAAGACTGCACTTCCACCGCGCCGTCGGGATAGTAGTAAAACGAAGGGTTGAATTTGTCCAACTGCTCTCTCAAAAGAGTCTGATTTTTATAAGCGGAAAGCCCCACCACCTTATATTGATTGGGGCGTCTGGATATGACGTCGAGCACCTGTCTTCCGACAGAGCCTGTGCTTCCTAATATCGTAATCGTTTTCATTTTCCGCCTATCGGCGTAAACGCCGTGTGTATATTTCCGCTTATATGTGCTGTCTGCGCCAAGCACAACGTTTGCTTGGTATCAAAATCAGTATATCTTTTCGCATTTACAATCCGTCAGTATCCGTAAATACATGTAAACGCTATGAGCAGAATGACTAGGCAGTACATTACGCTGTCTATTCTGTCCATAAATCCACCGTGACCGGGGAAAATCCTGCCGTAGTCCTTGATACCCAATGCACGCTTGATTGCGGAAGCAGAAAGGTCCCCGAGCTCGGAAACGACTCCGCAGATAAGCCCCAACGACAGGTATATGAGAATGCTTTTCCACATCCAACCGCCGTCTGTATGCGGTATAAACGGCACGTATCCGCAGTTGCTCACGAATGCGGTGCTAAGCGAGGAACCGCCGAAGGGTGTTTCCAGCCAACCGACGTACTCGAATATCAGCCAGAAAATGACTGCGACAATCATAGCCCCAAAGAGACCGCCTATCGCGCCCGACACCGTTTTCTTAGGACTTATGGCAGGACAGAGCTTCTTTCCGCCTATCTTCGAGCCTACGAAATACGCAAACATATCGCTTCCTATGATAGGAACAAATATTGCAAACATGACGGCGAAAAGCGCGCTGTATTTGTAGCTTATAATCCAAGCGGACGCCAAAAACAAAAGCGGATAAACAAGCACAAATACGTTTGCAAGCAAGCCTCCGACTCTGCTTTTGACCGTATCCTCCATATGCGCTGCCGCGGGCTCCGAAAGGGTTGAACTTTTTGATTGCTCGGAAGCATTATCGTCCGATTTGGCAGAGCTCTCCGAAACAGTCTTCTTCCTTGCAAGAAAGGACGGTTTAAAGGTAAACAAACCGAGGCAGCACATAACTCCCAAAAGAAGTACGAACAGCAATCCCTGAATACCCATGCTTCCGCCGACGAAATGCTGCAACAGATAAAAAGTCGGATAAGCCGCGATAAGAATAAAAGCGACAGGCGCAATATACATATCGAACCCCGCATCCTTAAATCGTCCGCGCATTTCGAGCGTAGCGCCCGCCATGAACAGCAATATGAGCATATCGATAAAAATAGGACTTACAAAATAGCCGCACAACACAAAAGCGGCAAGAACGGCAATCAGAATGACGCTTGTTATCGTTCTTTTCATATTCAAACCTTATCTGCCGAACTTACGCTGACGGGAGGCGAACTCGCAGAGAATTTCATCCACGTCCGTTTCCGTCATATCCGGCCACATTTTGTCAAGAAATATCAACTCGCTGTACGCCGCTTCAAAAAGCATGAAGTTGGAAAGCCGTCTTTCCCCTCCCGTGCGCACTATGAGGTCGAGCTCGGGCAGCGCGCCGCTTGCGAGATTGCGCTCAAAGGCGGAAAAATCCATATGGTCGCATGCGAGCTTTGCTGCTTTTACGATATCGTCTCTCGCACCGTAATTGAGCGCGATATTGAGCGTCATGCCGATATTGTCCGCAGTATTGCATTCCACAAGTCGGACGGATTCGGCAACGTCGTCGGGCAAAGCGTCGATATCCCCCATATACGTTATCTTCAAATCGCCTTCGTAATTGTTGTTAAAGTCTTTTACAACAGCGAAGACCGCGTTTATTTCCTCTTGCGGACGCGCAAAGTTTTCTGTGGAAAAAGCATAAACGGTCGCGGCTTCCACGCCGCGGGAAGAACATTGGGCAATCACGCGTTTAAGCGCGCAAAGCCCTGCCTTGTAGCCCTCCTTTCGCGGCAGAGAATGAGCGGTCGCCCATCTGCCGTTTCCGTCCATGATAAATCCTATATGCCTAGGCGTCATCAGATTGACAGGATTTCCTGCTCCTTTTCCTTGAAAAGTTTATCCACGTTGTCGGCGTTTGAAGAAAGCGCCTTGTCGATATCTACGGTAAGATTTTTCAAATCGTCCTCGGTGATAGTCGACGCCTTCTGCAATTTTTTGAGCTCGTCAATAGCGTCGCGGCGGGCGTTTCTCATGACGATTTTACTCTCTTCCACGAGATTTTTCGCTTCCTTGACGGTACTGCGGCGGCGCTCCTCGGTAAGCTCTGGGAAGACGAGGCGTATAACCTGCCCGTCATTGTTGGGAGTTATGCCGACGTTAGAGGCAAGTATAGCTTTTTCGATTGCTTTAAGCTGAGACTTATCCCAAGGCGCGATGACGAGCAGTCTGGCTTCGGGAACGGAAATATTCGCCATATTGTTTACGGGCGTGGGTGTGCCGTAATAATCCACGACAACCTTATCCAGCACGTGCGGATTTGCTCTGCCGGCTCTTATGCCGCGCAATTCTCCCTTGAAATTGTTCATGACCTTATCGAATTTCTCATTCATTTCGTCAAAAATTAAATTTACTTCGTCAATGTTGTATGACATATAAACCTCCGAGGTTTTAATTGCGTTTATTATATCAAATAAATATATATAAATCAAGATATAATAAAGCAAAATAACACAGCGCGAACAAAGCCGCGGCAATTATTCCGTTCGCGCGCATAGCCTGAGCAAAAATCCGCTTAATGCTCGGCAGCTGCAATTATTGAAATTTCCGTTACAATAGAATAGCCGCTCGCAGTGAGCGGCTGTTTTAAAATCCAATATAATCGACGAAAGCCTGTTTATTTGCCGATATAGGAGCCGATTTGCTCTCCGCAAACGGCTTTTTTGATGCTGTCCTCTTCCATAAGACTGAACGCGATAATCGGCACGTTGTTGTCCATACACATCGTAATTGCCGTCGTATCCATAGCTTTGAGCCCAAGCGAAATGACCTGCATATAGCTGAGCCTGTCAAACTTTTTGGCGTTCCTGTTGATTTTGGGGTCGCTGTCGTAAACACCGTCCACGTTCTTTGCCAAAAGCAGCGCGTCCGCGCCGATTTCGCAGGAGCGAAGCGCAGCGCCCGTATCCGTGGAAAAATAGGGATTTCCCGTGCCGCACGCAAAGATTACGATTCTTCCTTTCTCGAAGTGCCGCACCGCTTTGCGCAGAATATAGGGTTCCGCGACTTTGGTTATGGTAAGCGCGGTCTGAACTCTGACGGGAATGTCATGCTGTTCCAGCCTGTCCTGAATAGCAAGCGCGTTCATGACGGTGGCAAGCATACCCATATGGTCGGCGGTGGAGCGATTCATCTTCTCGTCCGCCTGTCTGCCTCTCCAAAAGTTACCTCCGCCGATGACGATGCCTATTTCGACTCCGAGCTTGCGTATATCCGCAATCTGTTCGCAGACGAAATCCAACTTGTGCATATCTATGCCCATGCCTGTCTCGCCGGCAAGCGCCTCGCCCGAAAGTTTTATGACTACTCTTTTATATTTTACGCTTGGGTCGAGAGGGAAAATCTCATGTTCCAAATCAGCCATATATCACCTCAAATCCGTATATCTAATCGATTATTTACAATGCTCGCAACTCACAACAGAACGGAGCTGTACAAATGAAGTATGTACAAAAAGGGAACGCGTTTGCATTCCCTCTTTATCCTTATTTTTTCAAGCCCGCCTGAGCCATAACCTCGCCTACGAAATCGTCCTCTCTCTTTTGAAGACCTTCGCCCATTGCGTAACGAACAAAGCGTACGACAGAGACGTTGCCGTTCTTTTTGAGATACTGCGAAATCGTAAGGTCGCCGTCCTTGACAAAAACCTGTTCGAGGAGGCAGACTTCCTTGTAGTATTTGTTGATTCTGCCGTTCAACATCTTTTCGATGATCTCTGCAGGCTTTGGATTCTCCTCATTGAGAGCCTGAGCTTTGAGGATTTCTCTCTCATGCTCGACCTCCGACGCGGGGACTTCCTCCTTCGTAACATACAAAGCGTTTGCTGCGGCGATTTGAAGCGCCACGTCATGAATAACCTCAGCGCTCGCGCCGTTGCTAGCCTCGACCATAACGCCGATTTTGCCGCCCATATGGATATAGGTATCCACAGCGCTGTCGTTTGCGGTATAAACCGTGAAGCGGCGGATGGAGAGCTTTTCGCCCATCTTCATAACATATTCGTTGGTTACGGGCTGCATAGCTGCGATAACGTCCTCGACAGTCGAGTCGCTGTTGTCGAGGATATAATCCGCGACATGCGCAACGTATTCTTTAAACACGGGACCGCCTGCAACGAAGTCGGATTCGCAGTTGACCTCGACAAGAACGTATTTGCCGTTTTTGTTTGCGGCATATACGATACCCTCCGCGGCTATACGCGCTTCTTTTTTAGCTGCCTGAGCCATTCCCTTTTCGCGGAGAAAGTCGATTGCCTTCTCCATATCTCCGTCAGTGGCGACGAGAGCCTTTTTGCAATCCATCATACCAACGCCTGTGCGTTGACGAAGTTCCATAACGTCTTTACTTGTAAATGCCATAACTGTCTCCTATTATAAACGATTATTTGTCGGACGCTTCCTTCTCGGCGATAGCCTTTTCAAGGGCCTCTTCGGGAGTGAGGGGTTGAGCGGGCTCTTCGACTACGGGTGCCTCAACAGCCGCTTCCTCTGCTTCCGCTTCGGAAACCTCCGCGCTCTCCTCGGGCTCGGGAGCTACGAAAGATTCGCCCTGCTTAGCCTCGATAACCGCGTTTGCCATAAGCGAAGCGAACAGCTGAATCGCGCGGATAGCGTCGTCGTTGCCGGGAATTACGTAATCGACAAGGTCGGGGTCGCAGTTGGTGTCGACGACGGCGACAATGGGGATATTGAGCTTGCGCGCTTCTCTGACTGCGTTTTCCTCTTTTTTGAGGTCGACGACGAACAGACATCCGGGCAGATTGCGCATATTCTTAATGCCGCCGAGGTTCCTTTCGAGGTCGTCGCGCTCCTTTTTAAGCTTGGAAACTTCCTTTTTGGGAAGCATCTGGAATTCGCCTATAAGCTCCATCTGATTGATTTTGTTCAGACGGTCTATCCTCGTGCGGATGGTCTTGAAGTTGGTCAGCGTTCCGCCGAGCCATCTTTGGTTGATATAGTACATGTCGCAGCGCTGAGCTTCCGATTTGATAGCGTCCTGCGCCTGTTTCTTCGTGCCTACGAAAAGCACTGATTTGCCTTCTGCCGCAACGCTCTTTACAAATTGATACGCGGCTTCCACGTGGTCGACGGAAATTTGAAGGTCGATGATGTGAATGTCGTTTCTGGTTGCGTAGATGTACTTGCCCATTTTCGGATTCCAGCGCTTCGTCTGATGTCCGAAGTGTACGCCTGCTTCGAGCAGGGCTTTCATTGATGTGACGGCCATATTAGGTCCTCCTGATTTGTTTTTACCTCCCACGGCTTCGACGCTTCTGCTACCCTAAGGAACAACAAAAACTCCGCCGAGGTGTGCGGTCGAAATGGATTATATAATATATAGAATAATTTTGCAAATATTTATAAGGTATTTTTCAAAGATTTTTCTATATTCTAGTACATTTTCTGAAAAAGTATAAGGTTTTGAACGTTTATCCGCTATGTATCCGTGCTCACAAGATAGAATAAACCGTAAAAAAAACAAATGCGCTTGAATATACCAAAAAGGGAGATGGTTGTAAGCACGCGTTAGAAATTGGTAAAAGCACGCGTCTCACAAAAAATATAACAAGTGCATTTGCTTTTAGTTTTGTCACAAACCCGCTTGAATATTTTAACCCATAGCACCTGCAAATAACACTTGTTACCAATGCATAAGGTGTATGGATCAATCTAAAATATTCGGATTTGTGACAGACAAATGTTACCATACGTCCTAGATTTAGTCAATATATTTTCAAATAATACAGAAAATGTCGGGCTTCGATATGCAAAACCCGACATTTCCTATCGCAGTATTGACGTTATTCGCCGCAATGACAGCCGCCGCGGTTGCAGTCGCAACCGTCGTGCTCGCATTCGTCGTGATTGCAGTTGCAGCCGTCGTGGTCGTACTCTCCGTGACAGCAGCCGCACTCGTCGTCGTATTTTTCAAGCTCCGCCATAAATTCGTTAAAGACCTTTTCAAGCTGATTTTCGTCCTCTATGGGCGCAAACGTATCGTTTCCGTCTTCGTCCTCTACGATTTCATATATAAGCACCTCGTCATCGGAAATATCTTCGAGCTTCTCTACGGGCTTCATTACAATATACCACTTGTCGTCTACGTCAAGGGTCGCCAAATGATAAAATTCCTCGTCCTTATCCGTTGTTTCGTTGTGAAGGACGATTATATCGTCGTCTTCATCCATTTTGTTCGCGTCATCAAAAAAATCCGCCATTGTATAACTCCTTCGGGCATAAGCCCTTTTATTACTTTGATAATACCATATTTTGCCCGATTTGCAAGCGAAATATAAGTTTTACCTGCGGCTGTCCAGATATGATTGCAATATTATCGTTGCGGCAACCTTGTCTATGACCTGCTTGCGCTTTTCCCTGCGCACGTCGGCGTTTATCAGCATACGCTCCGCCGAAACAGTGGTCAGTCTTTCGTCCTGATAGTATATAGGAAGCCCCGAAGCCTCGGCAAGCGCCGAGCCGAACTCGCGCGTTACAGCCGCCCTGTCGCCCTCTGTACCGTCCATATTTTTCGGAAGTCCGAGCACGAACGCGTCAGCGTCTTCCCTCTTTGCATACTCGCAAAAATACGCGATATCAGCGCTTAAATTCTCTTTTTTTCGCACGTACGTCTCTCGCGGATTGGCGGTTATCCCCAGTAAATCACTCACTGCGACGCCTATGCGTACGTCTCCCACGTCCAGCGCTATTTTATGCTTCTGCATAATAACCTCCCTAACTCAGCGAATGAGCATATTGCCGCCGTTTTTAGGCTTTTTGCTTGCTCTCCCCGCTTTTTCCTTGAACCTGCGCTCGCCTATTTCGTCGAAATAAGGCTCCGCATGATACTTTATCACAAGCACGCCCGCTACAAACATAGCTATCGACAGCACGCCAAGTACGCTCCAAAATACCGCAAGAGCGACCGTTTCACCGCCGATTTGCTCTGCAAAAGCGGACAGCACCATTCCTCCTATCATCGCAAACAATCCTATGGCGATTGCCAAAAATGATACTATAATCGAGCCTTTATTGCCCGAGCTAACCTGTTTTAAGTCCTGTCTCGTACTCCAATTTACATTGCCAAAGCGCATATCGCAGTAGATGTGCAAACCCGTAGCGCCGACGATTATCAGCGCCGTGCATACTGTAAACAGCGCCACGCTCAAAACGTCAAGTCTGTACAGCGCGAGAGCCAAAATTATTTGGATTATCAGTACTATTCCCGAGGGAATAAGCGCCAATATAAATTTAGCTTTTATGCTGTCCTTTGCGGAAATCGGAAGCGTCTTGCTTTGATAAAATGAGCGTCCCTCTCTCGTGTACGCTATCATCGCCATAGTATTCGTTCCGCCTAGGAAAATCAGCGAATACAGCACTATATACGACAGCTTCAACATCGAATTTAGATATACCGGAGCTTCTTCACCTATCTGTTTGTCGCTCATAAAAAACATAATCGCGGTCAATACCGGACATATCAGAATGTTTGCAAGACTTGACATTGCCAGGTTGGGATTTCTTATTATCTGCTTAAAATCCCTCATCATAAGCGCGGATATTATGTTGCTTTGCTTGTAAGATACGGCGCTCTTGCTACTCTCCGTATGCGTTTCCAGTCTGCGTTCGTTTATCCTGCGATAGAACAGCATTGCAAGCAAAAGCATAATCGCCGCCATACCCACAATAATTGCAAACGAAATACCGAAGTTCTTGCCCGCGTCTATTCCCAGGCAAAAATCCAGCAAAACCTTATTGGGATACATCACTTTGGAGAATACGCCGAGACCTGCCAGTGCGTTTGCCGTCATTTCCATGGGCGGGGAAGATTCCGTTTCATTCGTCTTAGACACATAGAGCATTATGAGAAAATAGCCCACCATTATCGCAACGTAAAACAGCAGCGTAAGTACGGTTTTGAGCGTAGATCTACCCTTGAAAAACGTGCCGAGATAGGAAATTGGCATAGAAAACAGCGTTATCACAAACAGCGGCAGTATCGGCGATGCAAGCGCGACAAGAAATATCAACGCAAAATAGCCGTAGAACATCGCTCTGCCGAGTGAGGCATACACTATCGATATGGTGAGAAGCGACGGGATAAGCAACGCCGCCGTAAATGACAGCGTACTGATATAAGCCGTCGCAAATTTAGCGAAAAATACCGCCGTGTGTCTTACAGGCAAAGTATTCAGAAATGGAGTGTCGGGCGAATTGTACAAAGAGTTCATAACTCCGAACATAGATACTAAGAGCGCGAAAAGCTGCACTGCCGACATTATCACGTTGCTCACCATAGACAACGTGGACACGTCGGGAATAATCGAAGCTAAAAAGCCTGCGACAATGCATATAAGCACCGCGACGGGAATCATACAAAGAAGAGTTGTCACACCCTGCGGCAGTTTGCGCTTTCCGTTGTTTGCAACCCTAAACGAGTATTCGTTTTTAAACAGAATCTTGAATACGATAGCGAAGTCTCTCATAATCGTCACTCGGAAATGCTTTCCGTCAATTTTAAGAACAGCTCTTCCAGCGAGCTGTCGCGGTTGCGCTCTTTAAGCTCGGAAATCGTGCAGGTCGTAATCAAATGACCGTCGTCGATAATGCCTATTCTGTCGCAGATTTTTTCCACCACTTCCAGCACGTGAGAACTGAAAAATACGCAGTTGCCCTTATCCGCGTGCTCGCGCATAAGAATTTTGAGATTATATGCGGATTTGGGGTCTAGACCCGTCATCGGCTCGTCGAGTATCCATATTTTAGGCTCGTGTATCAGCGCGCCGATTATATTCAGCTTTTGCTTCATTCCGTGGGAATAAGAGGAAATCTGATTTTTTATCGCATGTTCCAATTCAAACATTTCCAGATATCTATTCAGTCGAATTTCTCTTTCGGAGGACGGCACGCCGAACACGTCGCATATAAAATTGACAAATTCAATACCAGTCAGCCCCTCGTACAGTACATGGTCGTCGCTCACATATCCGATAAGCTTTTTCGCTTCGTTCGGATTTTCCTTCAACGATATCCCGTCCACCGAGACGCTGCCTTCGCTGAACGAAATTATGCTTGTAATACACTTTATGGTAGTAGATTTTCCCGCTCCGTTCGGACCGATAAATCCGAAAATTTCGCCGTCATTTACTTCCAGAGAAAGGTTTTCGACGGACGGCTTTGCGCTGCCCGCATATTTTTTTGTTAGATTGTTCACCTGTAACATATGAGTTCTCCTATTCCAGCGGTTTGCGCCGCGTCGCGCGCGCCAATCGGAAATATTATTTCCCTTTGGGGGTAAAAGTTCTTTCAGCCTGTCTTTGCTTTATCGTCTTTTCAAAGCCGTTTTCCGTAGGATTGTAAAACTTTGCGTCTTTGAGCTCGTCGGGCAGATACTGCTGCTCCACCCAGCCTCCGTAATTGTGCGGATATTTGTAGCCGCTCACAGCCTCGTCATTCCCCTTATAACTCGGGTCGCGCAGATACAGAGGAACGCTCTCGCGTTTTATGCTTTTTACCGCCTGTTCCGCAAACCCAAGCGCTTCGACGACCTTATTGGACTTAGGAGCTTCCGAGACGTATATTATCCCCTCCGCAAGCGGAATCCTACCCTCGGGAAGACCTATGCGCTCGAACGCCGCCACGCAAGACTGCGCGACTACCACAGCATTGGGGTCGGCAAGTCCTACGTCCTCGCAGGCGTGTATCATTATCCGCCTCGCTATGAGCATAGGGTCGCATCCCGCCTCTATAAGCCTTTCCGCCCAATACAGAGCCGCGGACGAATCGCTTCCGCGCATGCTTTTGATAAACGCGGATATCATATCGTAATACATATCCTCCGTCACGCTCAGAGACTTTTGCTGAATGGACTGCTCCGCCTCGTTTTTGGTAATCCGTATCTTTCCGTCTCCGTCGGGGTGAGTGGTAAGCGCAGCAAGCTCCAACGCGTTGAGCGCAGTGCGCATATCTCCGCCGCTTGCCCACGCTATATGGCGCAGAGCGTCATCGTCTATTTGCAGATTTAAGTTTCCGAGACCTCTATCCTTATCTGCCGCCGCTCGATTTAGCCCTTGCAATATATCCTGCTCCGAAAGACGTGAAAACGAAAAAACGCGACAGCGTGAAACTATCGCGCGAGTCATACTTACATATGGATTCTCAGTTGTGGAACCTATGAAAATAATATATCCCTGCTCGATTGCCGCAAGCACGCTGTCCGATTGGGCTTTGTTCCACCTATGGCACTCGTCAAGCAGTAAATAGGTCTTTTTCCCGTGTATGCGAAGCAAATCCTTTGCTTCTTCTATGACTTTTTTTGCGTCGGCAACGCCGCTCGTCACCGCATTGAGCTTAACAAAATTCGCGTTGGTGCTCTCCGCTATAATATTTGCAAGCGTGGTTTTTCCGGTGCCGGGAGGTCCGTAGAATATACAGCTTCCCAGTCTGTCCGCAGAAATAGCGCGGCGCAGAAGCGCGCCCTCGCCCACAACCTTGCCCTGTCCGAGAAACTCGTCCAAAGTGCATGGACGCATCCTCTCGGCAAGAGGCGCAAGCCTTTGAGTGTTGTTTTGCAAATCGAATAAATCCATAGCAGAATTATAACAATATAACGGCATTTTGTAAAGAAAATGCTTTATGATTCATATAATGTCGCGTGTCTAGGCTGTCGAAAATTTCAAAAGATATGCGCCCTAAGTTTTTGCGAGTAATCATCGCAATTCTTGTATTTGTAGCCGTATTCATATTCTGTACGGTGTATTTCCGCAGCAACGTCGTTCCGACAGTCATGGGCAGCTCGATAGCGCAGGTCCGCGCGATTGCCACAAATGCAGTAAATATAGCCGCAACCGCAGTCATAAACGGCGGCATAACTTACGACGAGCTTTTTGAGGTAAAGTACGACAACAACGGGAAAGTCACCATGATTCAGGCAAATTCCCCGAGAATCAATTCTATTGCGCGCGAAATCGCCAATCTTGCTCAGGCGAATCTGGATTCGCTCGGCACTCAGGAGATATCCATTTCCGTCGGCACCTTCACGGGGCTTGCATTGCTTACGGGCTTCGGACCCGACATAACGATAAAAATTGTGCCAATAGGCACTGCAAACTGCGATTTTGTGTCATACTTTCAGTCTGCCGGCATAAATCAGACCTCCCACAAAATCTATATCGACGTTTACGCAGACGTCAATATCATCACTCCGATAGACGAGCCGACGGTACAGGTAAAAGCCGAAATACTTGTCTGCGAAAACGTAATTGTAGGCGAAGTTCCCGATATGTATCTGGGTATGACGGGCGTCAATGATATGTTCAATCTGATTCCGTGAAATATGCCGCCCTCATTTTGATTACCGCAAACGGATAATTAATACGCAAATAGAATCCTTGCCTGTAAAAACATAAATATAAATGAAAAACTAAGTTATGTATAACTTAGTTTTAAGATTTAATATTTCAGTACATTAGCTTTACTCACTATATCTTTTTGCTTCGGGATTTGGCAATCAATCCGAAAATAAATCCGCAGACAATAGCCGTGGTCAAGCCTGCAGCTACCGCACTCATACCGCCTGCAATAGCTCCCATAAAACCTTTTTCCGCAACGCCTTCGAGCGCGCCCTTCGCAAGATTGGAGCCGAATCCCATTATAGGTATCGTAACGCCCGAGCCGGCAAATTGCTTCATCGGCTCGAATGCCCCCGTGACTTCCAGCACGACGCCCGCCAACAAGTAAAGCACAAGAATACGGGCGGAAGACATTTTTGTCTTATTTATAAGAATCTGACCTATTAGACAGACCAATCCCCCGACCGCAAACACTTTAAGATACGTCAGAAAAATTTCCATTGCTTAAATTCCTTTATTCATTTCGTCAATCGATTTTGATATAATTTTTTATCATTTATCGACATAAATTCTGTAATGTATTATAAATTCAGTTATTTTTTATAATACTTTACAGAAAGTTTTCACTTTCAAGCGTAAACGCATGCGCAATTCCCGGTATAGTCTCTTTCTGTAACGGGGTATCCTTATTAAGCAATGCGCCCGTAGGAACTATGAGCACCCGTTTAAGTTCCCCTCTTTGCATACGTTTGAGTATATATCCGTTGAATGCAGTATTTACGCATCCGGCGCCGCTTCCGCCCTGAAATGTCTTTTGCTCGGGTGTGTAATAGCTCGCCCCCGTGTCCATGTAGTAATCCGGCAGAGTTATTCCCTCTTTTGAAAGCAGATATTGCAACGTCTCCTTCCCGAACCGTCCCAAATCGCCTGTAAAAATGCCGTCGTAATAACCGGGGTCTCTGCCGCTTTCTTTGAAATGAGTCAAAATCGTTTCACACGCCGCAGGAGCCATAGCCGCGCCCATATTAGCTTCGTCATCAATTCCTAGGTCTATAACTCTGCCAATCGTGCCGCCCGTAACCTTTACGCAATGCGAATTGGTTTTGATATAATCGTTCATTTCCTTGTGGAAATTGTCTTCTATGATATTAGACTTGTCCTTGTTGATTAACCCCTTTTGCTTTTCTATGCTCTTTTTATATTTTTCAACGTCCTTGGGGTCCAAATTCATACTATCGTCGATAGCGATTATGTCATCGTCATACACCTGCTCGTTGATAAGTTTGGGTTTTTCCGCGCTTAAAACGGTACAGCCCGCGCCTGTAACCGTCCACTGTGCCGTTGGCGGACGTTGATTTCCGAGTTCCAGAGGAAAGCGGTACTGTCTTTCCGCCGATGAAAAATGGCTCGACGTTGAACATGTGACGGTGTTTGCATATCCTCCAGATATGAGCATAGCGCCAACTATCATAGATTCACCGAAGGTGGAGCAAGCGTTGTACAAACCCAAAAAGGCCGTCGGAAAGTTTCTCGCGGCAAGGCTTGTAGAGGAAAGCTCGTTCAGCAAATCTCCGCCAATCAAAATGTCTATATCTTCCTTTTGGAGTCCCGCTTTTTTTATTGCGCCCGTAATCGCGTCTCTGTGCATCTTGCTCTCGCATTTTTCATAGGATTTTTCACACCATAGATCGTCTTTCAGCACAATATCGAAGCAGTCGCCGAAATTGCCGTCTCCCTCCTTGGGTCCGACGACGGTAAATCCGCTTTTGATATAAACGGGGGACTTGATTTCAAACGTTCGCATAACTTACCTCACACCACAAAGTATCCGATAAAACCGACTATAAAGCTCGCCGTGACGCCGAAAACTATAATAGGACCCGCGATAACGAACATTTTTGCGCATATTCCGAAGAAAACGCCCTCTCTGTTGTATTCCATAGCAGGCGACGTCACGGAGTTTGCAAAGCCGGTTATCGGAATAATCGAACCGCCTCCCGCATAGTGTCCGAGCTTGTCGTAAAGTCCGAGAGCCGTAAAAAAACTTCCGAGGAAAATCATAATGCAGCTTTCCCATGTAGCTACGTCCTTTTCGCTCATATCCTTGAAAATCAGCTTTAAGATATCGCCTATACCCTCACCGATACAGCAAATAATTCCGCCGACGATAAACGCGGCAATAAGAGTTCTCACCATAGGCGATTTGGGCTGATTGTCGCTCACATATTTCTGATATTCTATTCTGTCTATCATACGTTGCCGTCCTTTTTGTTCACAATTACGCCATCCGGCGGCGTATCGCGCAGAACTTCGGTATCCGAATAAAACTTATGCAGAATCTCCTTGTCCTCGATATTTGCCGCAAATAGCTTATCCATATTGCAGATTTTTGACAATACGCACAATTTTATAACAGTTGTTCGCGAAATGTCTATTTATGAATATTCCGCAATTCTAAAAAGACTGTTACAATTCCGAAAACTGCTTATACTACAACTATGGATAAGAAAAGAATTGCGGTTATAACGGGCGCAAACAGCGGTATAGGAAAGGAATTTACCTTTCTGCTCAATCAGGACAAAAACGTAGACGAAATCTGGGCGATTGCCCGCGACGAGCAGCGCCTCAACGAATTGCGCGATACCTTGGGAGCAAAAATCCACACGTTTTCGATGGATTTGACCGTTCGGGAAAATATAGCGTTTTTGGAAAGGCTTCTTCGCGACGAAGACGCGGAAATCTTATACCTAGTAAACAGCGCGGGCTACGCAAAGTTCGGCGATTATTCCGCCGTTTCTGTTGAAACTTCTCTAAACATAATAGATTTGAACGCATGCGGGCTTGTTGCCGTAACGCTCGTATGCCTTCCTTATATGTCGCGCGGCGCGCACATTCTCAATATGTCCTCTCAGGCGTCCTTTCAACCTGTTCCTTATCAGAACATATACAGCGCAACCAAGGCGTTCGTATTGAGCTATACCAGAGCGCTGAACGTCGAGCTTAACGACAGAGGCATCCGCGCCACAGCGGTATGTCCCGGCTGGATGCATACAAAGCTCATCGAACGCGCAAAGACCGGAGCAAGAAAGACTATAATAAAATATCCTTTCATAGTATCGCCCGACGTCGTCGCAAAAAAAGCCTTAAAAGACGCGCGTAAAAATAAGGATATGAGCATTTACGGATGTGCAATCAAATTTTCATACGTCGCGTCTAAACTGCTGCCGCACAGACTGCTGATGAAGCTATGGCTTATGATACAAGGAATAAAAAACGATTAAAATTTCGCTTTTATTTACAAATAGAACTCCGCCGAAATTCGGCGGAGTTCTTCAATACTTCAAAAAAATGCTAATTAGAACTTTTGAACACGTCAAATCAATCGTTGCTCTTGAATTGCTCCTGTCTCAACTGCTTTATGGTGGCTTTGAGCTTGTTCATATCCACAGGTTTTGCGACGTGTGCGTTCATACCCGAATCCAGCGCCATTTTCACATCGTCGTCAAACGCGTTCGCCGTCATAGCGATTATCGGGATTGTCTTTGCAAGCGGATGATTGCAGGCGCGAATTGCCCTTGTCGCTTCATATCCGTTCATTATCGGCATTTGCACATCCATAAATATAATGTCGTAATCGCCCACCTCGGAATTTTCAAAATGCTTTACGATTTCCTGACCGTTGCACTCTATATGGCACGTCGCACCCTCAACGTCCAGTAATTCGCTGAGTATTTCGGCGTTGATTTCGTTATCCTCTGCGGCAAGCACTTTGAGTCCGTGCAGCGAAACGCTATCGGAGCTTTCATCGGAGGCTGCTTCCGACCCGTCGATATAATCCTTGTTATAAAGTTTTTCGACGGCGCGTCTGAAATTTGACATAAAGAACGGTTTTTGTACGAACGCGGTTATGCCCGCGCCGTTCGCGTCGGACTCAATATCGCCTATATCGTAAGCCGTGAGCACGATTATGTTTATATCCTCTCCGAATTTTTCGCGCATAAGCTTTGCGGTATCCAATCCGCTCAATGCGGGCATTTTCCAATCCAGCAGCACCAAATCGTATTTTTCATCCGCTTGTGAAAGCATATCGACCGCCGTATAGCCGTCCAGCGCGTATGCTGTCTCTACGCCGATGTCCTTCATGCTTTCAATTACATTCAAGCAGATATCTTCATCGTCGTCCACGATAAGAATGCGTTTGATATTATAGCTCGACCACACGTCTTCTTCGGAAGTCTCGTCCGCAATCGCAAGTTCAAGTTCGACAGTAAAGGCGCTTCCCTCTCCGAGCTTGCTGTCTATGTGGATAGTTCCGCCCATAAGGTCTACGAGGTTCTTGGTTATCGCCATTCCGAGCCCGGTGCCCTGTATGTCCTTCGTTGCCTCGGTGACTTCACGCGCAAAGGGCGCAAAAATGCAATCCACAAATTCCTCGCTCATGCCGAAGCCGTTATCCTTGACGACAAAACGCACATGGACATGTTTATGCAGTTTGCGGTCTATTTCTTCGATTAGCAATTCGATATTTCCGCCGTTCGGCGTGTATTTTACGGCGTTGACAAGCAGATTCAGCAATATCTGATTGAGACGCAATCTATCACCCAAAACCATGGCGGGCAGATTTCCTTTTGTATGTATATCGAAATGCTGTTTTTTCGCAGAGGATTGAGGAAGTATAATCGCATAAAGCGTTTCAAGCAATTCGGGCAGGCTGAATTCCTCAATGTTGAGCGAAGTTTTTCCGCTCTCGATTTTGCTCATATCCAAAATGTCGTTGATAATACTGAGCAAATGCTGACCCGACGTGGATATTTTGCCGACGTATTCGCGCACGGTTTCGGGATTTTCCGCATTTCGGGAAAGCAAAGTCGTAAAGCCCAAAATAGCGTTCATAGGCGTACGTATATCATGCGACATATTAGCAAGGAAATTGCTCTTTGCCGCGTTTGCGGATTTGGCTATATGAAGAGCCTGTTCCAGATTGGCGTTCATCGCCTGTTCTTTCGTTCTGTCCGACAACATCATGATAAAGTTGTCGATTCCGTTCAGCGACGCCCTGTGAAGCGACAGCTTAAACCAGAGCGTATCTCCTGTTTGCGAATTTCGGAATTCTATATCCGTTTCCCGCGCTTCGTTGACGGACAGACTGTTCAATTCATCCAAATTCAGCTCCGTATCGGACTTTGTCGAGGCCGTAAGGAGGTTGCGAATGTCCTTATGTACGCTTTCGGGGTCGATGCCGAGCACTCGCTCGATGTTGCGGCTTACGTATGCCGAGGTGAAATCAATTGGTGAAAACAGTATGAAAACATCGTTTGTATCCTTCGTAAGCAAGTTGAACAGCTCGTCTCTTGATTTGAGTTTAAGTTCATTCTCCTTGTTTTTTGCGGCATTGAACACGACAACTATTCCTATAATTGCCGCGACAAGCACAATAGCGACTCCCGCCATTATAGCGGTGGTGACGCTTATGTACTCGTTCATGCTTTTGTTGAGTACGTCCGCCGATACTATACCAACCATCATCCAATCGTTGAATTCGACGGGCATATATACTATATAATATTCATTATTTTCATACTAGAACGTAGTAACGCCTTGGACTTTATTCTTGAAATCCTGCTCGACCTGTTCCTTGGAGGACCTTGTAAACGAAGCGTATTCCAGCAAATGTTTCAAATACTGGGGATCCTGTTTGTTGTTGTCCGCCATAAGCACTCTGCCGTCCGAGGTAATAATTCTGCAATTTCCGTGACCCGAAAAAGCGCCTACCTTCAAGACCTCCGACATTGCGTCGACGTTGTATGTGATTGCAAGTCCTATATAATTCTCATAACCATTGCCGTCCGCAGAAATCGCCCTATAATTTATAGGCACAGCAAAAAGCGTAACCTGATACATAGGGTCGCCGAGCTGTCCATTCTCATCGAAATCCCTGCGTTCTCCTTCCACGATGATATCCTCATCGTTAAGCAAAGCCGCGATATAAGAGGAATCCACGCCGAAGCTGCGCTTCACGCCCGAGTCCGTAACAGCATACCCGTCTTCGTCAATCATATAAAAGCTGGTGAATTTCCAATTTTCTTTCTGAGCCTTCAAAAATTCGACGATTTCCTGCGCGTCACTACTGTCGCCTTCCGACCTCTCTTCGATATAAGGCAGGCAGCTGTGCAAGAATCCCCAGTTTTTATTCACCACCGACGAATATGTTTTGTTTACCTGTTTGTAAATTTCGGTAAAGTGATTTGCGCTTTCATTAAAAATTTGTTTGGACGTATAAACGGTATAAACAACAACCAACGCAACAATCGCAATAACGCATACGCACATTATGATAATGCTTATCAGCTTTCGTTTCGACATATCTTCGCCTCGAAATACTCTGATATAGAATAACATTATTCTATTATTTTTGATATAACTTGTCAACAATTAAATCTCAATGCAAAAAAAGCGCGGACAAACGCCCGCGCAAGCTATTTGAAAGCCGCATTTTTACGGCATCTGTCTGCCGCCGCCGATAGGCGTGAGCTTAGCCCAAGTAAGCGGTCCCGCAATCCCGTCGGGAACAAGACCGTTTTCCTGCTGAAATTCTTTAAGCGCTCTAGTTGTATTCGCGCCGAAAATTCCGTCCGCCGTTCCTACGGGATAGAGTTTGGAAAGCAGTTTATGTTGCAGGTACAAAACGTATACGCCGCGGCTGCCTTGTCTTAAAAGAGGCAAATCGCCTTGCCTCATAAGAGTACGCCAAGTGTTGCGCCCGACAATTCCGTCCGCGACAAGTCCGTTGTTCCGTTGAAAACGCAGGACCGCTTCCCTTGTCCCGTTTCCGAAAACTCCGTCTACCGATAAGGCCTCTCCGTATAGATTGAGGTAGCATTGCAAAAGTTTGACGACGTTTCCGCGCGTGCCTGTGCGTATGGTGGGCATTTCGGTATAGCTTATCGAATCGACATAATCTACGTCGAGATAATTGCATACTCCGATACATCCGCCGTCTCCGCAGTCGCGTTGATAGTCGGGATCTATCATGAGCTTAGCTTCCTCGAAATTTGTCATAAATCCGCATTCGGCTAGCGCGGCAGGACAGTTCACAGACCTTAGCATTCCTACTTCGGTCAGAGTTCCGACGCCCAAATTTCTGATATCCGTTTCGGACGCGAGTCCATTAGACACGTCGTAAGCAAGCAGCCTGCTGGAATTTGCATAGCTATTTTCTCTTGAAAAGTATACCTTATGTCCGCCAGCCGACGAAAAAGTGTTGGAATTGTTGGCGGCGTTATACGCATACGTAAGAATACAGGTCAGTCTCTGCCTGACAGCGCGCGTGACTCTCTGACTGATTGATACGTCGGTGATTTCGGGCTTTATGTCGTATACATTGAAATCAGAGCGCAGACACGCGATTAAAAAATAGTATTTCGCGGGTCGGTTGAATTCGTTCTCGTAAAAGCTTCTGTTTATATACGGCATAGTCGGCGTGCGTTTACCCGCTGTCGGCGGGTTCATACCGTGCTCGTCGTTTCCGCCTATGTAAAACTGTTCAGCGTTTGCCATTTA
>CASQXY010000008.1 GCA_949432885.1 uncultured bacterium
CCAAGACGAAAAACCGCAAAGACCTAATCGACACGTTTATTTATCGGGTATTGCTATATGACGATAAAATGAAAGTCATTTTCAATCTGAAAAAAGGACAGCAGAACGAACTACTGTTGAACTTGATTTTCCCCGATTACCCCGACGGCACGGACGAAAACGGAGCAAAAGAAAAAGAGGTCGATATATCAACCTCTAATTCCGACGTAAACGCAGAGTGTGCGTATACGTCTCGTCTGGTGGAGACGAGGGGATTCGAACCCCTGGCCTATGCGTTGCGAACGCATCGCTCTACCAACTGAGCCACGCCCCCACAGGTTACGGTTTGTCCGTGCTTTGATATATTACAACATTTTCGCAGGATGAACAAGTATTTTTTATTAAAAAATGCAAAATGAAAGAAAAATTATTTTTTTATTCACATACGTCCGCCTGAATGTTATACTTAATGCCGCAAACGCAATCATTTTCTATACAAAGGAGCGGAGTATGGCAACCGATAAAAGTTTCATCGATTTCGTGCTTGAACAGTTATTAGGATTGGACGGGATAACCTGCCGCAGAATGATGGGCGAGTATATAATATATCATCGCTCTAAAATCGCGGCTTACGTATGCGACAACCGTCTGCTTGTAAAGCCTGTCGAAGCGGCATTTAAGCTTCTGCCCTCCGCGCGTTTGGAGCCGCCCTATTCGGGAGCTAAGGATATGATTCTCGTAGAGGACTTGGACGATAAGAGATTTCTGATTGAATTATTCGAAGCGATGTATCCCGAGCTACCCTCTCCTAAGCCCAAAAAGAAGTAACCCAATAATCTAAACGAATATAATTCTGCTAAAAACACAGGGACGGAAGCAACCGCTTCCGCCCCTGTGCGCTAAAAAAGAGAGAATATTTCGCTCTGCAAAATGCAAAGAGCTACCGTTATGCGTTTGAATCCTCGGGGACTCCGCTCTGTTGCACTTGCTCATCGCACTCGCAACAATACTTGCCAACCTGCTCTGCCGTATTACCCGAGCCGTGACAACCGCCGCCCGCAGCGCTTTTACAGCTTGCGGCATACGGACAGCTTCCGCAGCCCGACGGCTTTCCTTTGAGCTTTCTTACTATCGCAACCGCCGCAAAGGCTATGACAATCACAACCGCCGCGACGATAATCACAATTTCAACAGGTCCCATATTCACCTCTGAATACAATTACTTAGCGCTATCCGCTCTTTTCTTATTCTTCGGATTTAGCTTTGAGAAAAACGAGTTTACGTCGATTTTACCCAAGTTGTTCAAAACTATAATCGTAATTATGCCTGCCCACAGTGCGAGGAAGATGAACAGCGTCCACCACCACGAGCCTATCAGATATATCATCATGGATACGGCGTAGGACACGATCACCCAGAACAGCAACGTCATGCGGAAGGACTTCTTGCTCGGCGACTCCGCCTTAGCGGTAGCGACAGCCGCAAAGCACGGTATCGTGAGCATATTGAACGCTATAAACGCTATCAGACCGGGAATGCCAATACCCGTCGCTCCGATAAGCGCTTCTATTGAGTCTACGCCGCCGAGAGCTTCGTCCGCAACGAAACCGCTGACCACACATGCCGCAAGCGTTCCAAATGTAGCTATAACGTTCTCCTTTGCGATGAGTCCAGTTATTGCCGCGACCGCGAACACCCAACCGAACGAGCCTAGCTGACTGCCGAAGCCTACGGGCGTAAAGAGCGGTTGAATAAGCTGACCTATGTTTGCGAGGATACTGTTGTTCATCTCCTCGTCGGGGAGATAGCCCCAACTCCAAGAGAAGTGACTGAAAAACCAGATAGCTATCGTTGATACGAGTATGATTGTAAACGCTTTCTTTATAAAGTGTTTGAGCTTATCCCACAGGTGAAGCATAAGGTTTTTGAACTGCGGCGCGTGATAGGCGGGCAACTCCATGATAAACGGCGGAACTTCGCCTTTCATAGTGGTATTGCGCATAAGCAGTACGGCGCAGATTGCGACGACTATGCCGAGCAAATACATACTGTACGTAATTATATCGGCGTTGTTTATATTCGCCAAAGTCAGTATGCCGCCCGAAACCGCCGTCAGAATAGGCAATTTCGCTCCGCAGCTGAAAAACGGAATTACTCTGAGCGTAGCCGTCCTTTCGTTCTGGTCCGCCAGCGTTCTTGTATTTATCATCGCGGGAACGGAACAGCCGAAGCCCATTATCATCGGCATAAACGCTCTGCCCGACAAACCGAATTTTCTGAAAATTCTGTCCAGTATAAACGCGACTCGCGCCATATAACCGCTGTCTTCGAGAATAGAAAAAAACAGGAACAACAACAGGATCTGAGGCAGGAAGCTCAACACCGAAAACAGACCTCCGAGCACGCCGTCGCATATAAAACCCGTCGCCCACTCGGCAACACCGCCGCTTTCCATTGCGCCGCGTATTGCGTCTGTAAGAGAATCCGTGCCAAGGCCGAGCAAGTTCTGCAAAAACACTCCGGGTGAATTGATTCCGCTCTCTCCGAACAGCCCTTCCGCGGCTGTGCCTTCCAGCGAAACCCACCCTTCGGGCAGACCATAGCCTATAAACAGGAAGTTTTCGGAGAACGTAAGATGGAATACCGCAAAAAGAATAAGCAGGAAAATTGGAATACCCCAAATCTTATGCGTAAGCACCCTGTCCGCTTTATCCGAGCGCGACAGCTTTTCCTTTTCATTACCCTTGTTCTTCACTACGACGGACGAATAATTTTTGGAGATATACTTATATCTGCTGTCGGCGACTATCGCCTCGAAGTCGCTTCCGAACGTATCATCCTCGAAAGTCTGCTTGAACTCCTCGACCATATGAGCGGATTCGGGGTGCATTTTAACTTCGATTTCGTCAAGCTCCACAAGCTTAATCGCATGGAAAAGCGAATTGTCCACCTTCTGACCTTCGAGCGCGATTTTGCAGTCGCGTATAAGGTGCATAAGTTGGGTTCCGTCGAGTACGGTAGAGCCCGTTCTCGGCTCTTTGGATATCTCGTACGCGCGCCTCATAAGCTCGTCGAGTCCGCTTTCTTTAAGCGCGGATATTGCGACTACCGGCAGCCCCATCTTTTCTTCGAGCTTTTCGGGGTCGATTTTATCCCCGTTTTTCTCGACCGCGTCCATCATATTAAGAGCAATGACGATAGGAACGTCGATTTCCATAATCTGAGTGGTGAGATACAGATTCCTTTCGAGATTGGTTGCGTCTATTATGTTTATGATACAATCGGGCTTTTCATCGAGTATGTAATTTCTCGAAATGACTTCCTCGGGAGTATAGGGCGACAGCGAATATATCCCCGGCAAATCGACTATGGCGATTGGCTCGCCGCACTTTTTGTACACGCCTTCCCTTTTATCTACTGTCACGCCCGGCCAGTTGCCTACGTGCGCGGTAGATCCCGTAAGGCTGTTGAACAACGTGGTTTTGCCGCAGTTGGGATTTCCCGCAAGAGCAAACTTTTTCATACGTCAGCCTCCTCTTCCGTTTTGCGGCTTTTACTCTTAAAAAAGCCGAATCTCTTCTGCTTCTTTTCCTCTTTCGCGGAATTGAGTCTGCGCTCCTCGTCCTCGGAGCACTCACAGGTAACCGCCTGTGCCTCCGTGTTTCTGAGCGTAAGCTCGTAACCGCGCATCGTCACCTCTATCGGGTCGCCGAGAGGCGCTTTTTTTCTGAGCGTTACGTCCGCTCCGGGAGTAACGCCCATATCGAACAGTCTTCGTCTGATTTTTCCGTCGCCTCCGACGGCGGTTATGACGCCCGACTGTCCGATTATGAATTGGTCAAGTGTCTTTTTCATATCTGCTCCTTTATGCCACTAAAATTTTTGTCGCAAGATTTTTGTCAAGAGCGAGACGGCCGTCCTTTATCATACAGATTGTACTGCCTCCGCTCTGAGACACGATACTTATCGTGGACGACAGCGTAATCCCGAGACTTTCCAGATGCTTTTTCGTCTTATCGTCGGTAAGTATCTTAACGATTCTAAGCTCTCTGCCTATCGGCGCAACTACAAGCGGCATAAACCCTCCCGTTTCATATTGTAATCGATTGGGATTGCAAATGTGAAACTTATTTCATATTTTTAGCGAATACATAATAGCACCGAGAATAAAATTCCGTCAACCGTTTTTATTAAAAATATGAAAAATTTTTCACATTTACGAAATTTTGTTTATTGCTTTATTTTCAAAACGGCATTATAATCAATAAAAAGGGCGCATGCGCACGCGTGCGCGCATTATAGGTGAATATGGAACGTGAAGTGCGCGAGCCCAAACAGGAACGCTCGATAGAAAAGAAAAACAAAATTCTGCAAGCGGGATACGAGCTTTTTTCAAACGTAGGCTATTACAGTACGAATACCGCTCAGATAGCAAAACGTGCGGGAGTGTCCACCGGCATAGTTTACGGCTATTTCAAGGATAAGCGGGATATATTGCTTGATGTGCTCGGCATATATGTGGAAAGAGCGTTTTCTCCCGTTCTCAAACTTATAGATTCCCTCAAAGCGCCGATAAATTATTATGTCCTTGCCAAGGACGTGCTTGACAACGCGATTGACATTCACCGCAACAACGCCAAAATTCACGAGGCTCTGCACTCTATGTCGCATACGGATACCGATGTCAACGCCAGATTCATAGAACTCGAAGACAGCATAACTCTCAGAATATCCAACAAACTTGCGGCGCTTGGAGCCGACGCGCCCAACCTTACGGAACGAGTGCATTTTGCCATGGATATCGTCCAATCCTTTTCGCACGAATGGATTTTCGACAATCATCCCTACATAGATTATGCCGCTATGCGTACGATAGTCGAAAACACATTGGTTGCTCTGTTTATCTGATTTCTTTTCTCAGTTCGCATTTAAAATTCAATCAATAGAACTACTTAAAAACTCCGCGAAGGCAGCATAAACCTGCACACAGATATTCCGAAAATAAACTGTCAGCAGCTAAACGCAAAAACCGGTTTAAATGCGCAAAACAAGGCTATAAACATATCTTTCGGTAAAATAGTTCGGTTTTTGATTGTAACATTCGATATCAAATCGCTTCAAGTATAATTATCAGCCGACGAGTATATGCATGTTTCTAAGCTCGGCATTCTTTATTTTCTTCAAAATCGCAAACCCGTACGGCTCCAAATAACCGTCTTTGCAATCCGCAAGCTCCTGCCGTTTTATTTCGTTTGCTACGGCGAGAGAAATATCCTCGATTATGTCGAGTTTTATTCTCCTTCCATCGCCGTCATTGTCGGCAGTGAGCAAAAATTCCAGCGGCGCCGTCATGTCAGAAAGTATTTCGAGAGAGCGCATGGCTTTGAAGGACCACTTGAAGTACGGACAGTGCTTCCTGTTAAGCAAAAATATAATCTCCGCGGCATTTCTCACAAATTCTGAAAGCGCGAGCATAGCCGCGCCCTCTTCTTTGTGCGCAAGACAGCGCGCATAATTATACTGTCCGCTCTGAGCCATTCTCACCGCCGCCGCGGCTGTTTTTTTCAGACGTACGTCCTCGGGCATTCCGTTTGCTATAATATCTCTGATACGTGAAAATTCTCCGAGGTCGTCGCGGAAAACCTTGCCGTTGACTGCCTCCGCAAAATACGCGCTCTCTGTGAACAGCCAGTCGCGCAGAGTTTCTGGCGCACCGAGGCAACCCGTATATCTTCTGTAAAACTCTCCGATAACGGAAACTCCCTGCGAGTTCGCTCCTATCGCGCTGGTATGTTTGAGCTTCGCGCCGCCGTATTCGGATTTTAGCGCGTCGTACGCCCTCGTAAGTCTGAAACCTATTTTTTCCTCGTCCTCGCGCGTTAGCCAAAGGCAGAAGCCCGTTTCAAAATCGTGGTCCTCTGACACCTCGTCGTCGTATCCGAAACACTCCGACCCGTGTCCCGCGAGACCGACCGCTATGCGGTTTGCATACTCGGGAAATTCGCGCTCTATCATCCGAGCGCCGCACTCCATATAAAATTTTTCGGCATTTATCAATCCGTTCATGACACAGTTATCCGTTTACGCGTCGAGACTACGCGTTGTTTGCCTCGTAAATTTTTTTTACTCTTTCTTCCAACTCGCTTTTTTCCAAAAAGTATCCGAAGAACCCGAAAACGGAAGAGCATTTTTCACAGCTCCTCGCATAGTTTCCGTCCCTCGGTATCGACTCGTCGTTAAGACATTCGTAGGCAAGTTCCAGAAAACCTTCAATCATATTCTCGTTCACCTCATAATTTCCCGGCTCCGTGTCATAAACCAATAAAGCATAATTGACATAAGTCACCGCAAGCTCGCTGTATCCGCCCTTCTTTTTCAAGACGGCGATAGCCTTGATGTACATATCGCGGGCTTCGTCGTTTTTGCCTCCGACATCGCTCAGCGCGGATGCATAATTATTATATAATCCCGCGAGGCGGAAATCGTCGTCGGGGAGCAGCCGTTCGTACACGTCTTTCGCCTTCTCATAATACTCCATCGCCTCCGCCGCTTTGCCGAACGCCTTCATGGTCGTTGCGCAGTTAAGATATATCGTGGCGTTTGCCACGCTGTCACCGCTATCGGTACAGTTCAAAAGTCCCAGCGCTTCATTCACCGCACGCAAGCCCTTTTCCTCATCCTCCATACTGCGATAATATCCAACCTGTTCGCTCAGAATTTCCAAAAGTCCGCGCGTATCATTCAGCGCGCGCGCTTCATTCTCCCAATATTCGAGCAGTCTGCCCGCCTCCGCCATATCGTTTTTGTCGAAAAGCATATCGAGCTTATCTAATATACGCATTATCGGGATACTTCCCATTGGCTCCTTAGAGCAACAGCATTTTCCTTCGGACATAAGCGTCTCCTTCTTAATGTATTTTATCAAATCGGATTATGGATTTGAATGCTTCCGTTACATTCTCTCTAAGCTCCGACAGACTTCCAGAATTATCAACGACGAAGTCCGCCGATTGGAGCAGAATACCTTCGTCTGCCTGTGCGTTTATTCTTGCAAGCGCGTCGCGCTCCGACATACCTCGCGCGGCAAGCCTTTCCAAGCGTATTTCGAGCGGCGCGTATATGAGAATGGTTTTATCGAAGAGCTTCTGCGCGCCTATTTCATAAAACAGCGGCATTTCCGCAACGAGGGGGTCGGATTTTTCCTCTGCGATACGGCGAAGAATGGACGGATGCGCTATTGCGTTCAGTTTTTTCAGCTCTTCATCGTTTGCAAATACTATATCCGCAAGCTTTCTCCTATCCAATTTCCCAAAGTTTACGACGGACGGAAAAGCGGCTGCAATCTCTTTTATATATTCGGGAGATTGCAATAGTACGGAATTTATCTCGTCCGCACTCAACGTAAAAAAACCGAGTTCCGCCGCTATTTTCATCGCCTCGCTTTTCCCTGAACCTATTCCGCCTATAATCGCAATTCTCATGTTTCTTTCCGTTTGCGGCGCAATCTATGCCGCTGTATCCGCGTTTGCTGCGCGCGGCGCAACGCTTTTTCGCTATCGCAAAACTATTTCAACGCGCCCCAGTCCTCCGCCGACGCTGCGTTCGCCACAAGCGGCACTTTGAGCTTAACCGCCCTTTCCATCTCGCAGATGAGAATATTCATAACCTCGTCCGCCTCGTCCTTAGCCGCGTCGATAATAAGCTCGTCGTGTATCTGTAAAATCATCTTGGACTTTTTGTCCTTCAAGCGGTTTTCGACGTCTATCATCGCCAGCTTGATTATATCAGCCGCCGACCCCTGCAAAGGAGTATTCATTGCCATACGTTCCGCCGCCGAACGCACAGGATAACTCGAAGCGTTCAAGTCTGACATATTTCGCCGCCTGCCTAGCATAGTTATTGCATAGCCCTTTTCTCTCGCCTCGCGCACGCACCCGTCCATGTAATCTCGCACGTCGGGGTGCTCCGTGAAATAATTGGCGATGAACTCTCGCGCCTTATATTGCGGAATAGATAGGTTTTCGGCAAGTCCGAATCCGCTTATCCCGTATATGATGCCGAAATTGACCGCCTTTGCGTCCCTGCGCTGCGCGGCAGTAACCTGTGATATAGGTATCCCGAGTATCTGCGACGCGGTTATCGCATGGATATCATCTTCATTGTTGAACGCGTCTATAAGCTGTTTGTCGCCGCTCATATGGGCGAGCAGTCTAAGTTCTATTTGAGAGTAATCAGCAGAAACGAGCACGTTTCCCTCGCTTGGCAAAAACGCGCTCTTTATGTCCTTTGCCTCCTCACTGCGCGTGGGGATATTCTGCAAATTGGGATTGGTGGACGACAGTCTGCCCGTAGTCGTCACGCATTGATTAAACTCCGTATGGATACGTCCTCTGTTTATCAGCGGCTGAAGCCCTACGACGTAAGTCGATTGGAGCTTAGAGTAATGTCGATATTCCAAAATATCCTTCACTATGGGGTGAGCGTTGACCAGATTCGCAAGCACGTCCTCGCTCACGGAATAACCCGTCTTTGTCTTTTTGCCGTGCGGCAATCCAAGTTTGTCAAACAGAATTTCGCCAAGTTGCTTGGGCGACGCGATATTAAAAACGCACCCCGCTCCGTCGTATATGCGCTTTGCAAGTCTGTCTATAATTTCGCCGTATTTAGATTCCAACTCCTTCAATTTGTCGTACGAAACGTGCACTCCGCGCTCTTCCATATTGCGCAAAACCACGCAAAGCGGCTGTTCAACCTCAAAAAACAACTTGTAAAGTTGCTTTTCGTGTAATAAGGCGGTCAATTTATCGCATTCCGCAAACAGTTCCGCCGCTCCGACGGAGTAGCCGTCTGCTCCCAAAACCTGCGCAAGACTCTTTATGGGCGCACTCTCGCGTGCAAGGTGCGCGGCAATCATAACGTCGAAGAATTTTTCGTTTTGAAAGCCGTATTTCTTGGAAAGAGATTTAAAATCGTAACAGACGAGCTCCTTATCCGCCGTGCCCTTGCGCACGATTTCAATCGCGTCGTCGAAGAACATTCCGTCGCTGAATAAGTCCTCTGCGCAGTTGACAACATACTCCGTCCTGCCGTCCACAGAGAAAGAAACGTTATCGTCGATAACAAGCGCGACCCTGTCCCCCGCCAGCGCGGAATTTATTTCCTCTGCGGATTTCAGCGCCACAGTGTTCTTATCGAATTCCTGCGGAGTCGGCTCGCTTTCGTCAAACTTCATCCTGCTTGCAAGCGTTGATATTTCAAGCTCCGCGAGCTTTGCTTTTACCTCCTGCGTGTATACGGGAGTAAACTTCAAATCGTCCAGCGTACACTCTACGGGCACGTTTAAATCTATTGTGGCAAGCCTTCTGCTGAGCAATGCGGAATCTCTGCCGTTCTGGACCTTTTCTCCCAATTTACCCTTTATATCCGCCGCATGCTCCAACACTCCGTCCAGCGAACCGAAATCGGCAATCAACTGCTTTGCGGTCTTCTCACCGACGCCGGGGATACCGGGTATATTGTCGGACGGGTCTCCCATAAGCGCTTTATAGTCTATGAACTGCGCCGTAGTAAAGCCGTCCGAAAGCAGTCGCGCTTCGTCGTAAATCTCTATCTCAGTGACTCCGCGCTTCGTCCAGAATACGCGCGTGCTCGGACTTACGAGCTGAAAACTGTCGCGGTCGCCCGTCACAATAATGCTTTCGTCGTCAAAACGCCTCGACAACGTGCCCAATATGTCGTCGCCCTCGTAACCTTGAAGACTTACGATTTTTATACCCATCGCCGTAATCAGACTTTTGAGAGGCTCCACCTGCTGGCGAAGCTCCTCGTCCATAGGCTTGCGCGTCGCCTTGTAGCCGTCGTACATTTCGTGTCTGAAAGTCGGTCCTTTGAGGTCGAACGCCGCTGCGATATGCGTGGGCTGCTGCTCCTTGATAAGTCTGAGCAAAATATTCAAAAATCCGAAAATCGCACCCGTATACTGACCTGTGGTCGTTTTTAAGTTCGGCAAAGCGTGATATGCCCGGTGCATAAGACTGTTGGAATCCAAAAGCAATATTCTGTTCTTTGACATAACGACCTGCCGAATTTGAGATTAATATACGCGTTTATAATATAATAATTATAACACCATATTGCGTATTTTACAATGCATAAACTTTATTTGCGCGCACCTTTATTTATGCTCTGAAAAAAAACGTCCTCGCCCCTTCCGCGGCATATTGGCACACTGTTCGGGCGAGGACGCAACTACGATATTCGGATATTTTATCTCATTCCGTGCAAATGCTCTATAAATCTCGAATCGATTACAAAAGTGGACATAGGCGTGATATCCGACTGGTCGCTATATCCGTAAAACACCAATTCCATTTTCGATATGAGCAGTTCTGCGGCAGCCAAATCGGGGCTCGTGGTTTTCACATCTCTGGTGCGAATGGGTTCTTTGATAAATCTGTCGTCCTCAAAGCGTATATCAAGATATACGGGCTCGTCCAAAATGCCGTCTCCGAAGGATATTCCCGACGACAAAAAGCCCAAATGGAAATACATCGAGTTATCTTCTTCTCTTAGATATCTGCACTTGGCAAACGTGGGATTTTCCTTAATCAGTCTGCCGGCAAGCGTGCCAATCATCTTGTTGGTGTTCGCGTCGCCCGTATCTATCAGATTGGCATTGTTGACGTTCTGCCAGTTGTAAATATCCAAAAAGCCCGTCTGAATTATTGTATTAGTTATTCCTTTTGACAGGAAATGCTCCTTGAAATATTCCGCATTGGCGACAGGGTCTTTTCTTATAAACCTGCCGTCTCCCGCAGAGCAATTCGGGTACGGATTGGCGTCTCCCGTCTTTTCTACGACTGTAAATCTTTCAAACGGATACGAACCGATAGAACTTATACAGTTTGAGAAAACGCAGTTGTTGAAATGAGTTACGGAAAATACGGGATAGGTGATAAGCCCGTCTGCGTCGTCAATCGTTTTCATTCTCGCGGGGATATAGAATGCGGTATTGGATATATTTCTGATGACCACACCGTCGAACGTGCAATCCGCATTGTGGGTCTGTCCCGCTCTTCTGGCGTTTTCCATAATACAGAATTCGATTCTTATTCCCGTAACCCTCACCTTATCGATATCGGCGTACGGCTGTACGATGACGCACTCGCCACCCAAGCCGTTGGTTTCGTCGGCGGACAAAGTGCCGTCTTTTTCCATTTTATTCGCACGGAAGTTTAGATTGCTGACCGTAACGTTGCTCCAAACGATATACGTCATCGCTTCCCATTTGATCAACTGGTCGGTTTCGCATTCCAGCCTATGACCGTTTCCGTACACGTTTCCGAAGAATTTCACATTATTTTCGCTGTCGATTTGCGGAATCGGTCTCGTATCTTTCTTTCCTTCGTCGTTAGTGAAATCCTCGTATCCGTAGAATTCAAACGCGATATCGCTTGCAAAAACTATGCCGTAATTATGCTTGCTGTACTCGGATTTGTAATACCTGTACACGTCCGTTCTTCCCTCGGAATAGTTGATGTGCTGGAAACCGAGCTCTTTGGGCATCAGATTATCCGCAGCTCTCGCATAGGTCTCTTGGTCGGCGCTCGCCTTGCGCAGCTGCTCTATGCTTTCCACCTCGACTCCGTAAACCACCGCGATATCCACGGTATCCGTAGTGAGATTTGTCGTGCTCTCGTATCTCGGATACTTGGCGCTGACTTTGACCTTTATTATCTGTTTATCCTTGCCTTTGAGGGCGGAGGGATTGAACACAAGCCGGTTCGGCTCGTCCGCGCTGTCAGAGAAACGCGCATACTCCGCGCCTTCTGCGACTTCGTAGTTATAGGCGCTGTAAAACAGCCTCAGTTTCGCCGCGAAGGAGGCGTCCGTATCGGTCTCCGTTCTCTTGGGCGCGCCTATAATTTGGATGAGAACGCTGTTGGCAAACTTCGTGTTATCGTTCTTGTCGGAGTTGGTATATTTTTCCGCGGCAAAGACGGTTTCGAGTGCGAGACCTACTTTAAGCGATTCGTTTGAGGTGCGCAGATTCATGGAAACCAGCTTAACCTGTACGTTGAGAAGCACGCTCGCGGTCTTGCTGTTGCGCTTCGCGTATATCATAGCAAATCCGCTTCCTTTTGCGGACACCTCGCCATTTTCGACATGCACTATATTCTCGTCCGACTCCGCCTCCCAGCTCACGTTATCGGGCGCGCCCTCTTTAAGAGCGTCCGTCCACACTGCTTTGAGCTTCAACGGCAGTTCACTGACGGCAAACACGTATCCGCTTTGCGACGAATATATATCCGCGTTTTCTATGGATATGTCGTCCACGTCGCACTTTGTAACGGTGACAGTGCCTCGTGACGTGGTTATATGCGCCACGTTTTCGGTCAACGTAACCGTGCCGCCTCTAATCGTGCAACCGTCCGACGCAATCACAATATCATCCATGCCCGCGTCCGAAAGTTTAAATGCGTCAGAAACGCTGAACGAGTCTCCGAATTTGCTCGCGCCCTCCTCAACCTCGACTGTATAAGCCTCGCTGGTCACAAAAACGGTCTTATCGTCGTAGCGGTTTGCTTTCACGGTTATATCCGCGACGCCCGCTGCATGAGCCGTAACAACACCGTTCGCGTCTACGGACGCGACCTCGGGATTGGAGCTGCTCCATTCCGTCCTCGTAACGATACTGCTTATGGGATTGTATTTGGCTTCCACAAGCATTCTTTCGCCGACGCGCAGTTTATTGTCGTCCTCGCCAACGTTTGCGATACGTATACTTTCCACGTTGTAGCCTTCGACGGTAACGGTAAGCGTTCTGCTTATACTCTCTACCTGCACGACGACGTTAAATATGCAATACGTGTTGATTTGGAATTTCCCCTCTCCCGTATTGCTTACCACCTCGTTGCCCTCGTCGTCTATAAGGCAAGCGGGCGCGGCGACTTTAACGACTTCGGGAGCTTTGCCGAGTGCGTTTTTCTGCTCGTTGAGCTCGTTGAGCTTCGCGTCCCTCTGCGCCTTTTCCGCATTATACTCTTCTCTGATTTGGGCTTTTATTTCTTCTTTCTCATACGAAGAAATAGTCTTGTCCTCGTCCACTTTTATTATTTTGGCTTCAAAGTCTCTTTCCGCCACGGCGATTTCAGCGACGACAGCGCTGATTTTATCCTCAATCTGCTTAACGTCGGACAGATATCTGTTGTAGACCTCGAGCTCGGCAAGATAGTTGTCGTACTTCGCTTTATATAACTCGTCCGTGCATACTATATCCCCGGAGATGCGCCACTCCACGGTATACCTGTTTGCATATTCCGGAAAAACCTTGACTGTTACGTAATCGGTAAAATTCTGTTTTATCGACGAACCAGAAAACTCCACCGTAATATTCTCGGCTTCGAGACCCGTAACCTTATCTATAACTGCTATATCGTCGACTGCAATCCAAGCGGCAATCTGCAAGAGATTGGACACCGCAACGACTATCACAAGTATCAAAATCGGTATCAAGATGAGGATACCAATCATAACTTTTTTCATAATTTATCCTCCTCTTACGGTATAATGCGTTGATATTTTTTATTCAGATTTACAAACAAAGCGGACAAGGTTGAGCCCAGCAGTATAAGTGAAATCAACGCCAGTATAAGATATAGATTCCCTATATCTCCGCCGGGGGCTGAAATCTGCCAGTCGCCGACTTTTATGGGAATAAAGCTGAACACCATCGCAAACACGCCGTAAATCACTGCGACGAGAATGCCCACAATCATCGCTATTGCGATATTCTTGTTGGCGCTGACAAGTTCGCCGTCGCCCGCGACGTTGAAGGTAGGCGACTTGATATCGATAAGCATATACAGGCTGGTAAGGCTTATTACAAGAATCTCGCTGATTCCGAAAATCGCGCCCACATCCTTTGCCGAAAGCATATGTCCGCCTGCGTCGGAGGTGTAATACACGCCGCTCACAAGACAGCAGAGCGCGACCGACACGGAGGCGATACCTGCGTACAGAGCGAATTTAACGAGCGTTTGAGTCATATAGCTGACGGGAATTATCTTCGTATGATATATGCAGTTGCCCTCTCTCGAAATACAGGTCGAAGCAAACGAGACGACTATCGTCACGAAGATGATGATAACCATAAGCGTAAGCCCCGGCATGATATCCGCGCCTAAACTTTCCGCTCCCATAGTCGCGGCAAGCCTGTTGCAGAAAAACACCATGAGAGGCGCGGCGCACGCCATTGCAAAATACTGGAATGAATAATTGAAACTCCTCAGTATCAAAAAGAACTCGCGCCTGTAAAGCGCCCAAAATACGGGCTTCTGAACGTCCTTGATTTTCTTCTGGAAGGAGGTTTTTTCTGTCTCGATTCCGTAAAGTATTGTCTTGTAATACTCCTTGGTCGTGATAAAATACGCCGCAACGCCGAGAGCGCCGTTTATAAGAAACAGATAAAGGAATCTCAATGCAAGCTGACCCGAGGAAAGTCCGCCGTACAGCTTTCCGTTTATCAGCTCTGCATACCAGTTGAACGGATATGCAAATTGAGCGAATCTCTGAAAATAGTAAATCGTTCCGCCCGACACGAGCGTTTCTCCCTCTCTTCTCATATAGTTGAGGAAGGTGCTCAGCGAGTTGAGATAAAACACAAAGACTCCGCAAACGACCGCTATCGTAAGAATGAGCACAAGCACAAACTGATTTTTGACCGCGTTCATCAGCTTCATAACGGGCACGGCGATAATATTCGCTATAAAGAACGGGAGAAGGGAGGAGAACAGCGTAATCAGAATGTACACGAAATAGTCTCCTACTCTCGCGTTAGTGACCGCGCCGAAGGAAATATAAAACGGAAGCATCAAAAGCGCGCATACTATGAGATTGTGCAAATAGCAGTATATTGTTTTTGCGACAAGGATTTCCTTTCCGCTCACGGGGAAGCGGAGCAGCATTTCGTTGTCGCCGTTCTGATACAGATTTTTGATGACCGTACCCGTGCTCACCGCAGTCGCTATCGCAATGGTTATCGTTGCGGCAACCGTCAGAAATTCCAGACGAAGATTGCCGTCCACCGCAAACATTCTCGTGAGATAATAGATGCCGTATATCAGCAACGCGTAAATTAGCACGAAAAACAGGTAGTTGGAATACTGCAATATCCTGTACTTGACCCCTCGCTTATGCGTGGAACCGAATCGGGAAAGCAAATCCAGCTTAAAGAGCGTCCTTACGCTCCGCATGGAAAATTCGCCTTTCATTGCTCGTCCTCCTTGCTCTCTGCCGTTTCGACGGCGGCATTCTCCTCGGGAGCTTCGCCGAAATCCGCACTTTCTTTACTATCTTCCGCGCCGCCGACCGTTCGCGCAACGGCGCCCGCTTCATCAATCGCGGTCTTGTCCGCTTCGGCTGTTTTTATATCCTCGTCGGATAAGCCGTTATCCTCCGAAGCGTCGACGCTCTGCGCCTGCAATTCCGCGTCGTCCTTCGCCTTCTTTTTGCCTTTCGCGCCTTTAAACAGGGCGGACAGCTCTCCGATTATGGATTTTTTCTTCGTATTCGGGGCCGATTCCTCCTGCTCGGCTTCCTTTACCGGCAATTCGGGACGCATATCCTCGCTTTCCTGAGAGATATAATCCTCAAACAATCTCTGGTCGTACGTGCCAGTAATGCGGAAAAATCTCTCTTCGAGATTGGCTTTATTCTCTTCATTGCCTTCTAGATCGATAAGGTCTATCAGCCTGCCCTCGTTGACGATAGCCACTCTGTGGCACAGCTTTTTGACCAAATCGAGGTTATGACTGGAAAAGAACACCGTATTTCCTTTCGCGCAGTGCTCGCGCATATGAGCGATTATTTCTGCCGTAGACTGCGGGTCCAAACCCATCATAGGCTCGTCTAGCACCCATAGCTTAGGCTCGTGTATGAGTGCGGCAATGATACAAATTTTCTGCTTCATCCCGTGAGAATAGGACTTGATTTGCCTGTCCATCGCATATTCCAGACGGAAAAGTTTGGCAAATCTGTCCATACGAGCTTTTCTCAGGTCGGACGGAACTTTATAGAGGTCCGCGACGTAATTAACGTACTCTCTTCCCGTGAGCTTTTCGTATACGGAATGGTTGTCGGGAACATATCCCATGTTCATCTTGGCTTTTATCGGATCTTTTACGATATCGTATCCGCAGATTTCGATTGAGCCGCTGTCGAAGGGCAATATCCCCGTAAGACACTTTATGGTCGTGGATTTACCCGCTCCGTTCTGTCCGAGAAAACCGAAAATCTCGCCCGAACGCAATTCAAAAGATATATCATTTACAGCAATCCTATCGCTTTTGGGATAAGTTTTAATCAAGTTTTTTATAGTAAGCATAAAATAATTCCTCCTATGTTTGCCGCGCGAATATAAAATTTACGACGGCATAAATGCTCTCGAAACGAAGCTGTACAAAGTTTTGCTCCGCACCGAATTAAATTATTTCAGTTTATCGAAAAATTAAAATAAAATCATGCCAAAAGCACGGGGGTCGTCGCAAGAAAAGAGGACGACATCTTACGTGAATCCAATTTGGAAAGACATCTGAGCGAGCCGTTTACCGTCACCGACGAGGCAATAACGGTTGCAATCTGCGACTTGCGCGAAGCGTCCGCGCAACATAGCACAACAGTCGCAAGCACCAAAAACAGCATTACGCTGGTCGTCAGACTCGAAATAACAGCAAGCAGACGGAAATAACCTATCGCAACACAACTGAGGTTTTGCAAACAATCGAAGGTGATGAGCGCAAACAAAAACGCCGCGGCTGCACGCGTGACCAATTTTCTCATACGCATGGGCAAATACTTGATATTCACCGCAAAAATCACAACGACGACCAAAAGCCCCGCGAACTTCGCGCAACCAACCACGGCGTCGAGTATCGTAATCAGAAAAGTCAAGGTATCCACGGCTTCTCCCCATCCGTACGCGCACGCGGCGCGCGCATAATACGGATAATAAAACACTTTTAATATTTTATCAATATAGAATAATAATGTCAACAAAATATCGGATTATTGAGCTTAGGCAAGCCTAATATGCCACTAAAATCGGCAAATTTCGCGCATTATCATGCAGTTTGATGCCGAAAAAAGAATATTTTGCGCAAGTTTTAAGCACAATAACTGCCGCAATTCGCTTGACTACTGCGTGCGAAAAGAGTATAACAGTGAAACGGTGAGGTGCACAATGCTGATGCAAAGTCTGTCCGCTATCGAATATTTTGAAATACTCCTGCCCTTGGCTTTGATACTTCTGCTCGGGAAGTTCTTTTCGCTTATGGGTAAAAAAGTCGGTTTGCCGCAGGTTGTCGGCATGATTGTTTCCGGCATTGTCATCGGGCTCATAAAATACATCCCCAATCAAAACATTTTTACCCCCGCAACTCTCGAAGGGCTTTCGTTCCTCGCAAAAATAGGCGTAATACTCATCATGTTTTCGGCGGGGCTCGGCACGGACTTGAAACAGTTTAAATCCTGCGGATTGCCCTCCGTAATCATCACGACAATGGGCGTTATATTCCCGTTGGCTTTCGGGTTTATAGTAGCCTCCGCTTTCAACGGCGGTTTCAAGGATATGTCCTCGCACGTCGTGATGTCCAATCTGTTTTACGGGACGATTTTGGCGGCTACGTCCGTCAGCATAACCGTCGCGGCGCTCAAAGAACTCGGCAAGCTCAACACCAAAGTCGGCACTTCGATTATTTCAGCCGCCATTCTGGACGATATAATAGGCGTGATTCTGCTTTCTCTCTTCGTAAGTTTGGACAGCGGCAGCGGCGTAGGGAACGTAGGCATAGTAATCGGCAAAATGATAGGCTTTTTCGCGGCGGCAGCGGCGGTGGGAATAGGCGTGCACTTCCTGCTCAATCTGATTGAAAAACGGCATCCCCACACCCGCAGACTTCCAATACTCGGCTTTGCGATATGTTTCTTTTTCGCGTATGCCGCGGAAAAATGGTTCGGAGTAGCGGACATAACGGGCGCGTTTGTCGCAGGTATCATTCTGTCCACCGTCAGAGAGCACGAGTATATAGACAGAAAGGTCGAAGTCAGCAACTATCTCATTTTCGCGCCCGTATTCTTCGCAAATATAGGCATAACCGCCGATTTTACGGGTATAAGCGCGACAATGGTCGGCTTCGGCTTTGCGTTTATCGCAGCCGGTATTCTCGGCAAAGTGATAGGCTGCGGACTCGGCTCGCTCATATCGAGATATTCCGTCAAAGACAGTCTCCGCGTAGGCGTAGGCATGATGGTTCGCGCCGAAGTAGTGCTGGTATGCACTCAAAAAGGCGTAGACAACGGACTTGTAGATCCTGCGATTATGCCGTTTGTGCTTATACTCATAATTTTGACTACCCTGCTCACGCCTCTGCTTCTCAAACTTCTTTACAAGGGCGACAAATCGGATATATCGCTCCTACCTCCTCAAGACGTATCCTCCGATCCCGAAACGGAGCAAGCGGTACAGCAGAGCGAAGCCCCTCAAACACCCGAAACTCCCCAAACAGAAAACGTTTGATTCCGATAATCTAAATGACTGAATTTGAAAACTGCTCTTTCAAAGAGCGGTTTTTTATTATACTCTATCGGATACAAAATGCGAAAGAGGCATTTTTGCGAACCGCCTAATGTACTGACGTACATGACGGCAAGCAAAAATGCCTCTGACAAGGTTATGCGCCAAATAGCGCGGTTTTACTTGGTTATACTAGCGTCCCAGTGCCCGTCAGCCTCAAACCCCATCAAATTTGCGACGGTCGCCGCTACGTTGGACAGACCGAATTCACCGTCCGCAATTTCGCAATCCGCATTATATACTACAAACGGCACGACGTTCAAGCTGTGCGCCGTACGTACGGCAAGCTCGCCCTTCTTGTTTTTTTCCAACATTTCGTCGGCGTTGCCGTGGTCTGCCGTGACGGCAAGTATATAGTTATTGCGCTTAACTACGGGCAGCAGCCTCGCAAGAGCAAGGTCGACCGCCTCCACTCCTATTATTGTAGCGGGGAGGCTTCCCGTATGTCCGACCATATCGCCGTTGGGATAATTGCAACGTATAAATCCGTATTCGCCGCTCTCGATTGCCTCTATGACCTTATCGGTAACCTCTGCGGATTTCATCCAAGGTCTTTGGTCGAAGGACACCTTATCGCTGGGCACCTCCTCCCATACTTCCAGCTTATCGTCGAATTTCTCCGAGCGGTTGCCGTTCCAGAAATATGTTACATGTCCGTATTTTTGCGTTTCGGACACCGCGTAGGACTTCACTCCCAGCTCGACAAGCCTTTCGCTGAGCGTATATTTTATTTGCGGCGGCTCCACAAGGAAACGCCTCGGCAAATGCAAGTCGCCGTCGTATTGAAGCATGCCTGCGTACTTCACCGCGGGCATTTCTCCTCTGTCAAAGCCGTCGAAGTCGGCGTTATCGAATGCCATAGACAATTCGATGGCTCTATCGCCGCGGAAGTTGAAAAGAATCACACAGTCTCCGTCCTTCATTGCGCCGACAGGCCGTCCTCCCTCTTTTATCACAAACGCAGGCAAATCTTGGTCGATAATTCCTTCGTTCTCGCATCTGTACGTTTCGATAGCCTCGCGCGCGGTGGCGAAGCCTCTGCCCGCGCCGTAAACGTGCGTATAGAAGCCCGATTTCACCATATCCCAGTTGGCGAAATATCTATCCATAGTTATCTTCATACGTCCGCCGCCCGAAGCGATTTTCGCGTCGAAACCGCAATCGTTAAGTTGCGAAAGCGCCTCTTCAAGCATATCGACGTATGTAAGCGCGGAGGTTGCGGGCACGTCTCTGCCGTCAAGCAGGATATGCACGCGCACGCGCTTTATACCCTCCGCCTTTGCTTCGCGTATAAGTGAAAGCAGATGTCCGATATTGCTGTGCACGTTTCCGTCCGAAAGCAAGCCTATGAAATGCATTGCGGAGCCGTTTTCAACGCAGGTGTTTTTAAGCTCCTGCCAAGCGGCGGATTTGTAGATATCGCCGCTTTCGATAGCCTCTTCGACGAGCTTAGCGCCCTGAGAGTACACCTGTCCGCAACCGAGAGCGTTGTGCCCGACCTCGCTGTTGCCCATATCCTCGTCCGACGGAAGGCCGACGGCGGTGCCGTGAGCCTTTACGTATGTATGCGGACATTCCGCCAGCAATTTGTCAAGCGTAGGCGTATTCGCCAACGTCACTGCGTCGCCGAGCCCTGTTTTTGACTTTCCGACGCCGTCCATAACTACAAGTAAGAGTTTGTTCATAATTATCCTTTAAATTTTTTGTTTTAAAAGCGTTCAACTAGAATGCTTTATTGAAATCACTCGGATTAGCGCATTCGCCAGTTAAAATTCTATATCGGTTGCATAGCGCGAAAGACGAGCACGCGAGTCGACCGGTGTATCTTCGTACACGACGACAAGCGCGCGCAAGTCTGACAAAGCTATGCGAAAATGCGAATTTTAGTAATTGACTACGTTAGAGAAGTCAACCGCCTTCAACGAAGCTCCGCCGATAAGTCCGCCGTCGATTTCGGGCATAGCCATAAGCTCTTTGACGTTCTTGGGATTCATGCTTCCGCCGTACTGAATACGCACTCTGTTCTCGGCGCACTTGGGGCAGTAAAGCTCCGCCATAACCTTTCTGATGATTGCGATAGTCTCGTTTGCGACCTCTGCCGTTGCGGTCTTGCCCGTGCCGATAGCCCAAACGGGTTCATATGCGATTACGATATTGTCAAGCTCGTCCTTGTCGATACCCGCAAACGCGCCCTTGGTCTGGCGTACGAGCACTTCTTCCACCTTACCAGCTTCGCGCTCTTCGAGCGTTTCGCCTACGCAGACAATAGGTTTGAGTCCAGCCGCAAGAGCAGCCTTCGTCCTCGCGTTGACAGTCTCGTCCGTCTCAGCAAAATACTGACGGCGCTCGCTGTGTCCGATGATGACGTACTCAACGCCGAGCTCGACGAGCATCTTTGCGGATATCTCACCCGTAAACGCTCCTTTATCAGCCCAGTGCACGTTTTCCGCTCCGACCTTGATATTCGTACCCTTGGTCAATTCTACTGCCGCCGCAAGGTCGGTGTACGGCGTGCATATAACCACGTCGCACTGCGCGTCCTTAACGAGCGGAATGAGCTCGTTTACAAGAGCCTTGGTCTCTGCGATTGTATTGTTCATTTTCCAGTTTCCTGCGATGATTGCTTTTCTTGACATATTTTCACCTCTGAAAATTTTTTATTATTAACAATAGTTAACATTACTTTACTTATTGCACGTCGGGGTCTCTAAATAGAATAACCCCCTTCCTCAGATGTTCCCCTATTGCGGTCTCTCACATTTAACTCCGTCAAACAGGGACGTTTGACGGAGACCCCAAGTGAGCCTCTCCGCAAGTCTTACGACGTGGGAACACAACGCGATTGGACTTTCAGTCAACAATCGCTATTCCGTCGCTACGCTTCTTACGGCGCTCGCATATACAAGCATAAAGCTCTGCTTATGCCACTCGCTCGGGAGCGAATAAACGGGACTCACTACCTCGCTTGTACAAAGCGTCAAGCTCGGCACTCGAATGGCGCGCGCCTTGCACGCGCTGGTGCAGTCTCTTGATAAAGTGCACGGCGTATTCGATTCTTATCAAACTTAATTGCACGGAATAATGCGATATTTGGATGAAGAGCAAGGAAGACGAGCACACGAGCCGCCAAACGTACTTGCGTACGTGACGGCGAGTGCGCACAGTCTGACAAAGCTATTCGCCAAATAGCGCGTTATTCATTTAGACAGGCAATGCCGGGAAGGACTTTACCTTCCAAAAACTCCAACGACGCGCCGCCGCCCGTAGAAATATGAGACATCTTGTCCGCAAAGCCGAGCTGGGCGACCGCCGCCGCGCTGTCTCCGCCGCCGATGATGGTTGTTGCGTCCGTCTCCGCCATAGCCTTTGCGACAGCGATTGTGCCTTGCGCGCAGGTGGGGTTCTCAAACACGCCCATAGGTCCGTTCCATACGACGGTCTTCGCGCTCTTTATGGCTTCGGCAAACAGCTCCTGCGTTTTTACGCCGATATCGAGTCCCATTTTATCTGCGGGAATGGACATACTCTCCACGCACTCAACCTCGATAGGAGCGTTGATTGGGTCGGGGAATGCAGGGGCGACCATAGTGTCCACAGGCAGATAGATAGTCTTGCCGAGGGACTTTGCCTTTTCAAGCATGCTCTTGCAGTATTCAACCTTCTCCTCGTCGACCAAGGAAGTGCCTATTGTACCGCCCTGCGCCTTGATGAAGGTATACGCCATACCGCCGCCGATGATAAGAGTGTCGCACTTCCCGAGCAGATTGTCGATAACGTTGAGCTTATCGGCAACCTTAGCGCCGCCGAGAATAGCGACGAAAGGACGTACGGGATTTTCAACGGCATTGCCGAGGAATTTCAATTCCTTTTCGATAAGGAAGCCGCTGACCGCGGTCTTTGCAAAGCCGTACTGAACGATGCCCGCCGTCGTCGCATGCGCGCGGTGCGCCGTGCCGAACGCGTCGTTGACGTACACATCGCAGAAATCCGCAAGCTGTCGGCAAAGCTCCTCGCTGTTCTTCTCCTCGCCTGCATAGAAACGGGTGTTTTCAAGCAACACGATTTCCCCTTCCTTCATAGCCGCGACCTTTGTATGCGCGTCCTCTCCTACGAGGTCGCAAGCAAACTTGACTCTGCCGGGGAAGAGCTCCGCAAGTCTGTCCGCAACGGGTTTGAGCGTAAATTTCTTTTGGTCGTTTTTCAATGCCTTTGCGATATACTCCGCCTTCGCCGCCTCTCTCTCGTTTTCGGGAAGAGCCTCAACCGCCTTTTTCTCCTTCTTATTGAGTCCGAAGCCCTCGGTGAAAATATTGTGCGGCTTACCCATATGCGAGCACAGTATCACCTTCGCGCCGTGATTTACGAGATACGTGATAGTGGGAAGCGCGCCGTTGATACGGTTCTCATCGGTGATAACGCCGTCCACCATAGGAACGTTGAAATCGCATCTGCACAGGCATTTTTTGCCCTGTACGTCAATGTCGCGGATTGTCAGTTTTGCCATAAGATTATCTCCTTACAGAAATTATTTTTAGCTTCATGCGCACGCGTGAGCACGCAGATATAAACAATATAACACATTAGAAAATAATTATCAATAATTCCGTCCAAATTTTGGCAAACAAACAAAAATGGAAGTCTGCAATTCAGATTTCCCGTACGATTCGACGTTACAAAACAATAAATAAATTAAAAACTATTCCGTACTATTGCAAATCTTATCGAATCAAACATAATTGCAAAATCGACAAAAAGCCAAGTTCATTTGTCAAATTTTGCATATAAAATGCCATTTCGGCTATATTCAATACTTCGTCAGGCGTCCCTGCTCCAAAAGGTTCGCGCCGCCAGTCTGGCGTATCGCCTCGTATACGACTATCGCCACGGAGTTGGAAAGGTTGAGGCTTCTCGCCTCGGATATCATAGGTATGCGTATCGCTCTGTCATAGTTGTCGCGCAGAAGTTCTTCGGGCAGCCCCTTTGTCTCCTTGCCGAACACGAGATAGTCTCCCTCGCGGAAATCCGCGCCGTCATATCTCTTTGCTCCTTTTGTCGTCAGATACCAAAACCGACCGTCTGCGTTTTTTTCAAAAAATTCGTCGAGATTTTCATACACAATGAAGTCCGTAAGGTGCCAGTAATCCAATCCCGCGCGCTTCAACGCCCTGTCGCTTATGTCAAATCCGAGCGGCTTGACAAGGTGGACCTTGCTTCCCGTCGCCGCCGCGGTGCGCACTATGTTACCTGTGTTCTGCGGTATTTCAGGTTCGACTAAAACTATATTAAACATATTCTTTTCCTTTACAAAAACTGCTAGTTTTATACTTTAATTGAAAAGCCCCCTCTTTCCCTTCGGGCTTTTCTCCCACCACTCGAATTAGGAACGTACACTATTTAACGTTCCGTCGCTCGCGGAGGGAGACACTCGGCGCTCGCATATACAAGCTTAGAACACTGTTTATATCACTCGTTCGCGGACTTAAACAACAATGTCCGCTCACTTGTACGGAACGTCAAGCTCGGCACTCAGGTAGGCGCGCGCCCTGCACGCGCTATGCAGCTCCTTGAACGACGACTCGTCGTATTCACACTCGTTCAAGCCGATGAGATTATATATCAATCGTGTAAAAATTGCTCTATTATCCTTAAAACATCTGAGATACTCTTTGCTTCGCCGACGGCTACGCGCACGGCTTTGGCATGGTCCGAGCCTTTGGCGTAGTGGCAAAGCTGCAACTTCATTACGTTTGCAATCACTCTGTCGGGCATATAACTGCGCAGAATTTGTATATGCTCTCTTGCCGTCTCCGCTCTGTCGAATTCAAAGGGCTTGTCCGCAAGCTCCGCGAAAATGTAAGGTCTGCCCAGCGCGCCGCGGCCTATCATAAATCCGTCCGCGCCCGACTCCTCTCTGACCCTTTCGAGACTTTTTCTATCCGTTATATCGCCGCTGGCAATAACAGGTATGGAAACCGCCTCTTTGACCTCGCGCGTAATCGAGTGATCGGCGGCTCCGCTGTAAAACTGCGTCCTGTATCTTGGATGTACGGTGACCGCCGCCGCGCCGCTTTTTTCCGCGGCGAGAGCGCATTGAACGGCAAGCGGCTTACCCTCCTCGATGCCCGCTCTCATCTTTACGGTCACTGGCTTGCCCGACCCCTCGCGCGCCGCATGCACAAGCTCTGCGAGCAGAACTGTATCCGTCATAAGCGCGCTTCCGTCTCCGTTGCCGAAAATCTTCTTGACAGGGCAGCCCGCGTTTATATCGATTACGTCGAATTTTTGAAGCCTTTCGTCCTTTGCGGCCCTGTACATAAATTCGGGCTCGTGTCCGAACAGCTGTACCGCGCAGGGGCTGTCGAGAGAAGCCAAAAGCTCGTTATTCTCTCTGCCGTTATAGATTATCCCCTTTGCGCTTATAAGCTCCGTATAAGTAAGCCCCGCGCCGTAACGCGAACATAAATGCCTCATCGCAACGTCGGAAAAACCCGCAATCGGAGCAAAGAGCAAATCGCTTTCAAGCTGTACGTTTGCTATATGCATGACTCTTTTATCCTTTTTGCTCGTCTGCTTTTACCTTGTTCCAAAACACGTCGAGTTCTTCGAGCGTATAATCCTTCATTTCCTTACCCGTCTCGGCAGCCAGTCTTTCCACGCCCTCGAAGCGGCGCAGGAATTTGAGGCTCGCCTCATGCAAAGCCATCTCGGTTTCCACGCCGTACAGCCGCACGGCGTTGACGGCGGCAAAGAGCAAATCCCCCGCTTCTTCCGTCCTATGCGCGCCGTCGGCGGATTTGAGCTCCTCTATTTCCTCGTTCAGCTTATCTATCGCACCGTCGGGAGTCTGCCAGTCAAAGCCCGCTTTCTTGGCAATCTTCTGAACCTTTTCGGCATACAGCAACGCGGGAAGGTTTTTAGGCACCCTGTCCATAGCGTCGGAGTTAGACTTATACTTCTTCTCCTTCTTTTTGGCTTCCGTCCAGAATTTCAAAGCCTCCTCGGGATTGCTTGCGTGATTCTCGCCGAATATATGCGTATGCCTGTCTATCAGCTTGCGGCAGAGGTTTGTCAGCATATCGCAGTAGCCGAACTCGCCCTCATTTTGTGCAATCTCCGTATGGAAAACAGCCTGCATAAGCACGTCGCCGCATTCCTCTTTCATCATCTCGGCGTCCTTGCAATCGATAGCTTCCACCAGTTCGTATGCCTCCTCAATTAGGTTTATACGTATACTGTCGTGCGTCTGCGCCCTATCCCATTCGCAGCCGTCGTCGGCGCGCAATCTCTTCATAATCTGTACGAAATCGGAAAAATCAAAGCGCTTACATTCCGTCACCTTACACCCGTCGATAACAATCGTATCCGCGTCGCAACCGACGTCAAGCGCAGACACTCTCGTTTGTTTTTCACTTCCGTCTGAAAACTCGCAGACGATATCTACGTCTCCGTAACGGTCGAGCAGTTTTTCCCGAACCGCTCGGATACAAGAATCGTTCAAGCCGTCGACGACAAGCGCGATACGCTTATCGAAAAAAACCGTGGACAAAAAATCCGCGGCTATGTAGCGCTGATAGGAACCTTTCAAAACTCCGTCAAGTTTCATCGCTGTACTCCCAAAATCTAACGACCCTGTGGATAGCCCGAAGCATGCGGCGCATTGGCAGAAACTCGATTTCCTCCTTCCCGACTATGCCGAAGAGGAATGCAAGCCAAACGTAGACAGTCGCGCATACGGCAAATCCCAAAACCGTTGCAAGTATATCGTTTCTCACGGCGCTGCTTATTCCGAGCCCCGCAAGAGCCATTATAACACCGCTGAGCAGATTTAGACCAACGTTTTTTTCAAGTCGCAGACCGCATATTTTAAAATAAGCTATATTCACTCCGATAAACGCTACTGCCGCCATGGCAAACGACGCGACGGCGCCTCCCAAAATACCGATATACCGCACGAGCACAACACTAAGCACTATCTTCGTTATTATAGCAATAAACAAACTTAACACTGCATATTTAGTCTTGTCAAGTGCCTGTAAGAGCGAAACATATATTTGCATTGCAGAAAGCAAAACTACGTTTGCGGCTACGATACGCAACAAATTTACAGATACGGAAAGCTGTGCCGCGGTCAGTGCTGGATATATAACGGGCAGGAGCCGCGGCGCAAATACCATAAAGAAAAACGCGCACGGTACGCCGATAAGATAGGACAGCTTTATGGAAAGCCTGCTTTTGAGCATAACTCCGTCTATGTCCCTCTGCACCCTAGACACCGATACGGACGGCACGACTACAACCGCAAGCGACATGATAATCACGACGGGCATATTTACTAAGGAATTGACTGGACCCGACAGCAAACCGTACTGCGCGGTCGCCACATCCTGCGCAACCCCCGCGCCCTTTAATACGTTGACAAGAATTATACTGTCCAAAAAATTTGAAAGCGGCATAAGCACCGCGACTATCGCAATAGGGAACGCCACCCTAAACATCGTGCGCGCGTCGTCTCGGCTGACGTGAAGTCTTTCGGCTTTCAGCTTCCTTCCGCGCACTAGATAGGTTACAAAAAGATATGAGAGCGCGCACGCCTCCGATATCGCAATTCCAAGCAGCGCTCCGTTCACCGCCGCAGTTACTCCTCTGCTTATAAAAGCGGCTGACAGACCTATTCCGACCGCGAGCTTTACAACCTGCTCGATTATATTCGACAGCGCTGTGGGCAGCATATACATTTCGCCCTGAAACCAGCCTCTGAACCCTGCAATCAGACTTACCAGGATTATCGTAGGCGCAATTATCATAAATCCCGAAGCAGTCTCGGCGTTACCCTGCCACCGCGCGATTTCGCCCGACAGCGCAAACGTCAGGATTGCCAGCACCGTGCCGAGGGTCGCAAGTACGATAATCGCAGATACAAGGTACTTTCTCGCAGGCTTGCCCTCTGCCCTCTTTTCCGCCACCATACGGGAAAGCGCAGTGGGAATGCCCGCGGTCGCAAGCACCATAAAAAGCGCGAAGACCGGAAATACAAGCTGATACATACCCATGCCTTCCGCGCCCAGAATATTGGTGAGAGGCACGCGGTAAAGCGCGCCCAGCACCTTTGCCGCCACGCTTCCGATTGCGAGCACCGCCGCACCCGACAGCATTCGCCCTTTATTGTTTTTCATCGCCGCGCGCCTGCTCTTGTCGGACATATCACATCAAAGCCGCGGATATAAGCTCCACGCAGAAATTGAGATACGCTCGCGCAACGTCGGTCGGCGCGCCGTCAAGCAAGAGCGCAGCTCCGCCTATAAGGTCTCCGCCCACGATAACAGGTTCGAGCACACAATGCGAGCATCCCGCGTCCCTGTCCGCAAAAATGCCCTTTACGTCGTTTCCGCTGAGCTCCTCGCACTTTCTCGACCGTACTCTGTTCATAAACTCTTCGCTGAGAGGCGCGGATTGGAAATGCTTTTTGTTCTTACCCTCCGCAACGGTGACTTCGGTCGTATTTACGAAAAGAACGTTTGAATCCGTAGCCTTTGCAAGCAGTTTGGCGGCGGAGCGTATGATAGGCAATACGCTCTCGAAGCTGCTGTATTTGCGCAGCGTAAGTGCGTCGCCGCTAGACAGTATTTCCATTTCGTCGCCCTCTTTTAGGTGCATTGTGCGGCGCATTTCTTTGGGGATTACAATACGTCCCAATTCATCGATTCTTCTGACAATTCCTGCTGTGGTCATAATTCCTCCGATTTGCACTTAGTATTTTTCAAAAGATTAAGGAATATTCCATACAATCGACCACTTTTATGAATTGACATAATCCTCGGCGAATGATACTTACTTTAACGGCGCTGCTGCGCAATGAAAAATATAAACAAGGCGTTGGGCGGCGTCCTCAGCGGCAGTTGGAATTTCGGCACTCGGGAATAAAATTCTCTGCCCGGACAAAGATTTGACAAAACAATTCTGAATATTCAAGGTCAAGACCTTCCTTTGCTCCGGCATAAAAAAGTCAAGCGCTCGGCTTGACTTTTTGTTTTGTTTCAAATCTTTATTTTTGTTATACTGCTGTCGGCAACGCAATCATTACGGAATATTCGGACGCGCATTCTTCTTTTACAAGCCCCTTAGAAACGTTCAGCGCAAGCGTGACAGCATTCTTTCTCGGGCTGACGTAATCGCGCATTACGACGTTGATATATTGAAGATTCTCGCTGTGCGCAAACGCCGCTACGCAATCGTTCATATTCTTTTCATGCTGACCTTCTCTGTATCTCGGACCGCATACCAAACAACCGTCCGTCAACTGCGACTGCAAGACGAAGATTCCGCCGACGCTGTTCTTATACATATCTATATAAGCAGGAACAGCCTTTTGTATATATTTCTCCGAAGAATAATACCTGTTCCACTTCGCCGTATAAAAGGATTGCAGACATCCGTTTTCAATCTGCCCACCGTCATCGTTGCGGAGGAAATATCTTGAATCGCCCGATACGTATTCGTCATCGTCTCCCCATATCAACAGGCACTTCCCTCTCGCCTCGCCCAGCGTGAGGTTGCTGATATATTCGAGGTCGGATTTGCCCGAATCGTTGCTTATAAACCTGCCCGCAAGGTATTCGTCGAGCATTGCGACGGTACCGGTCTTCGCTTCTGCGTTTCCGAACTTATGTACGTCGAGTATAATCGCTTCGCTCGGATTGGCAGTGATAAAGTCGCGCACGTCCTCCAATACGTCTTTCAGATAAAGGCTATACGCAGGTCCGTGATAAATGCGAAGCTCTCCTTTTTTCTCCTTTATACGCAAATCGAAATATCTCGTGCCGCATTCAAGCTGATTGCCTATATCCCTGTCCTGCGTTTCACTGTACCAAGGCATACCCGCAGTACCCGCGTCATGCGACCCCGGCGTCGCCACGCGGCTCAAAAGCGCGTCGTCCTTGATATAGGACTGCCAGTACGAAAGCGCTGCCGCCGGCGTCGTATGGTCGTTCACTCTATGCGCGATAGACGCGCACACGCCCGCCGCGACAATCACGGCGACTACTAGACATACAAGCAGTATCAAGGTGATTTTCACACCAATTCTCATCTTCCCTCTCATAATCCTCTCTTATGCAAATCATTATTTTATCCTACCGTTTTAGCACGGTAAAACTCGATTTATCAAATCATATACATTTTGGTCTTTTTATCTTCGACAATGCGCTCGACCAAAAAACAGTCGAAATCCACGTCCTCGATAAAATCGCGCTGTATATATTTTGCGCGGTTAAACCTCTCGAAATGCCTCAGATGCGTAGGCAAGGAAACGGGCGCGGCAATATCCAGTCTGTACGCCAATTCCTGCAACAGCGTTCTGAAATCTTCTTCCGACAGGGACAGCTCGTCCTCGTAAACGACGTCGCGCAGGATTTTGTCCCCTCTCATGATTTTCGCCCAAACCTTCATCAGTACTCCTCTACTATTTCTCCGAAGTAGAACGTGTGCAAATCTTTGGTCGGATACCAATTCTCCACCTGCGAAATATCCATATCTCCCATGGGAAGCTTGCCTATAACGCGGCATTCAAAATACTTTTTACATCCGCCCACAACATATCCGTCTACGCTTTTAGCCTCTGCTTTTTCAAGTCCGCAGGTCGTCCATTTCTCAAACTCCCTGCCGCTCTTCGTGCCGCAGAATTTCAGCGCGTCCTTCATGCCGCCCGCCTCGGGTATGCTGATGGTAAATGCGCCGCTGCCGTCGATAAATTCCTTGGTATAGCGGCTTTCGCGGACTGGAACGACATATACTCTTTTGCCCCACATCACGCCCACAAAGCCCCAGCTAGCCACCATAACGTTGTCGCCTGAGCTCAGAAACGCGCCCGTATTCAAAGCCGAGTTTAGATAGTTCATATTATCGAATCTGTGCATACTTCTCCTTCGGCGCAGCAGCGCCACCGTCTATTCTATCGCGGAAACCTAAAAAACGTTCATACGTCGAGTCGTCAAATACCTCACACGCACTCCGCCTGCATAATCTTGTTCCGTTTTATGATATCACATACGCTGATTATCGGCAATAGCGAAAAACAAAACGGCTTAGGTTTTATCGCTGCTCCGATAAAACCTATCGCATTGTGTTTAAGCGCGAGTCAGAGCACAATATAATGCGATTTTGCCTAATCGAGCGTTTGCGAATTGCTTTTGAGCTCAAATTGTGATAATCTAAAAGTCACGCATACGGAAATGGGTACGTATTGCCTTACACATCGAGGGAGGATACAAATGAGCTTTGCAAGGTTTTCAAGCGACTTTCTGGTTGAAACTTTCACTCTTGTCGACAACTTGTTTATTAACGAGTATCTCCCCTATTGCGACGAAAAACAAATCAAGGTTTACCTATACGGACTTTACCTGTGCTCAAACCCCGCCACGGACAATTCCATAGACGCCCTGTGCTCGCGCCTCGATATGAAGGAGACGGAGATACTTTCCGCATACGGATATTTCGAGGATATGGGGCTTGTGCAAATCATATCGCGCGAGCCTTTGGAAATTAAGTATCTCAGCCTAAAAAAATCCATGCAACCGCCGAAAAAATACAAGGGCGAGAAGTGGAACGACTTCAACACTCATCTTCAACAGTTGTTCCCCGAACGCATGCTAACTCCGAACGAGTACAACGAGTACTATATGTTCCTTGACGAGAGCAGAATGGAACACGACGCAATGCTGATGATTGTGCAGTATTGCATCGACCTGAAAGGAAACAGCGTAAGATATCCTTACATACTTACGGTTGCGCGCAACTGGTCTCTCGACGGAGTGCGCACCGCGCAGGACGTCGAAAACAAACTGCGCGAATACGACACGCAATCCGAGCAGATGCGCTCCGTGCTCGCAGCAATCGGCAGAAAAGGCGGAGCGGAGCTTGAAGACAAACAAATGCTTCTCAAATGGACGCGTAGTTGGGGATACGAGCTGGACGCTATTCTAACCGCGGCAAAGACCTTGAAAGGCGGCAAAAGCTTTAAAAAACTGGATTCCCGTCTGGACGAATTTTACAGAATGTCCGTTTTCACCTCGCAGGAGATGACAGACTATCAGGCTCATCGTGAGCATTTGCGCGAGCTTGCGGTTGCCGTAAACAAAAACCTCGGCGTTTTCTACGAATCCTTCGAACATGAAATTGAGGTATATATAGTTCCTTGGACATCCAAGGGCTTTGACGACGACGCGCTCGTCAAGATTGCGCACCACTGCTTCATCACAAACATCCGCACTTTGGACGGTATGAACAACGTCGTGAACAAGTTCTACGCACTCGGCAGACTGAGTTCTGAGAGCATAACGGAATATCTGCGCCTGCAAATCGAGCAAGACGCCAGAATAAAGAAAATAATCGAAAAAAGCGGACGGTCGCGCAACGTAACTTCCTCCGACCGAGAGTACTATAGAACTTGGACGGTGACATGGGGCTTTGACGACGACGTTATTCTCTACGCCGCGGAGCAATCCGCGTTCAAGACGTATCCCGTTCCGTATATCAATCAGCTTCTTTCCGGATATAAATCGGCGGGGGTTACCACCGTGGAACAGGCGAAAGCTCTGCCCTCGCCCAAGAATAACGAAAGGGAACGCAAAGCCGACTTCGAGCAACGGCAATATACTGCGGAAGAACTGCATTCGATAGTGACCAGCATAGACAGTTTGAGCGACACGGATTTGTGAGGAAAGTATGAAAGAAAGAGCCATAAACAAAGCGCTGTCGAGGAGGCGCGCAAGAATAGACGAAGCAAAACGCGAAGCGGAAAACAAACTCGCCGCCGCGCTTTTGATTCCCGAAATTTCTATCGCGCATTCGCAGTATGTAGACAAAAAATTCAACAGCATACTAAACGGGAAAAATACCGAGGGCGTAACCGCCGCACACAAAGCATATCTGTCCGCCCTCGCAAAGCACGGCATTTCAGAATCTGATTTTGAATACACTCCGCTCTGCTCTAATTGCAAGGATACGGGAAGCGTAAACGGCAAAGCCTGCGATTGCGTTTGGTCTGAGTATATAGACTGTCTCAAGGAACAATGCAATATTCTCGTAAAAGCCCCTTTCACCTTTGCGGATTGCGACAGCGCCCTTATAATCGACGAAACGCAACGCTCGTCCGTTGAAAAGCTATACAAATATATGGAGGCGTACTCGGATAAGCTCCCCGACGTAAATTACAAAAATATAGTGCTCTCGGGCTCTGTGGGCACAGGCAAGACCTGTCTTGCCTCCGCAGTTGCGCGCGCCGCGGTCGAAAGAGGCAAGAGCTGTAAATTTATGTCCGCATACGAGTTCAACAGCGAAATGCTTGCGTGTCATACGTCGCCTATATCCGAACGCACCGAGCGCCTTCACGACCTACTCACTGCGGATTTGCTTGTGATAGACGACCTCGGCACAGAGCCGATTCTCAAAAACGTGACGATAGAATATCTGTTACTGACTCTCGAAGAGCGCCTGAACGCAGGTCTGTGTACGATTATCACGACCAACCTCGACGAGGGCAGGATTATGTCACGTTACTTCGAGCGCATATACTCCCGTCTCAGCGACAAGCGGCATTCTCGATTTTTCAATCTGAACGGAAAGGATTTGCGACTGGCATAATCATAAATAATCGTTTGCAATCAAAAAGCCCGTCGTTTGACGGGCTCATTTTTTATATTAAAATCCGCTACCTTTCCTCTCGGAAATACGATACTCCGAGCGCTGCTGGCGGCTGAGTCTCTCTCTTGTTGATTATACTTGTCACGATAAGTACAACGACTGTTACAAAATAAGGAATCAACTTGACTATCTCCTTTGTCGCCGCACTCGGAACAGTCATAAAATCGGGTGAAATATACAGCGCTCCGAACAAAATTGACCCCAGTATACCCCAATTCGGCTTCCAGACGGTAAATATTACAAGAGCCACCGCCATCCAACCGAAAGCGTCGATATTATATTCAATATTGCCCCCTAAATGGTCCATTATGAAGAACAAGCCGCCGAGTCCCGCTATCGCGCTTCCCAGTATAGTTGCTATGTACCTGTATTTTGTAACGTTTATTCCCGCCGCGTCCGCCGTCGCAGGATTTTCGCCGACCGCGCGGAGATTAAGTCCTACGCGCGTTCTTTTTATAATAATCGCCGCAATGACCGCGACTATAATTGCGAGATACACCAAAGTGCCGTAGGAGAGGAAAATTTTACCGAACCAACCCGCGCTGTCCGCACAGGGGAATCCTTTTATAAAATATTCGCTCGCCGCAGTAAAGCCCGTTTTATCGATACGGTTCATATAAAAGCTGTTGAAGCCGATTCCGAAAGTGGTGATTGTAAGTCCCGTAACGTTCTGATTGCAACGTAGCGTTACCGTGAAAAAGCTGAACAATAAGCCTGCAAGCGCGCCGAAAATCAACGTCATAATTATAGGAATAATAACCGCCGCAAATCCGTTAATCTGACTGATATCCGAAAGCGATTTCAAATACAGCGATTCGCCCAGTACGCCTCCCACCGCGCCTATACACATGACGCCCGGGATTCCGAGATTGAGATGCCCCGATTTTTCAGTTATGGTTTCGCCGGTTGCGCCATACATGAATACGGTGCTGAATCTGATTGCTCTCTGCAAAAAAGTCCAAAACATTATGCCTCAACCTCCTCTTTATCTTGAATACTTTCACTTGTTCGCTGCGGAGGCGGAACGGTCTCCGTCGAGTTCAAGACGATTTCCTCTTCCGATTGACTTTCCGCAATCACAACGCCTATGCCGTCATCGTCTGAGCCGCCGCATGCGTTTTCTTCGGATTCGCAGTCCGCGGAAGGGCTGTCAGTCTTAGACGTTTCGCGCTTGCGGAGCTTAAACTTTATCTTGTAACCTACAAAAAACTCGCTCGCAATCACGATAAAGAAAAACATTCCCGTGATTATTTTGGGGAAGGAACCTCCGAAATCGAGAACGGAAGCCGCCTGAGAAGAACCCTGACTTAAAAACGCAACCAAAAACGCGGTAAACGACATGCCTATGGGATTGAAGTGCGCCAGCCAGCTTATCAGTATTGCCGTAAAGCCTCTGCCGCCCGCCACTTCCGTGCTGACCGTATGACTTGCGCCGCCGACGATGAGCCAACCGGCTATTCCGCATAACGCGCCCGACAAAATCATAGTGCGAATGATAACTTTCTTGACGTTTATGCCGATATACTTCGCCGTATTCACCGACTCACCTACAACCGAAAGTTCATAGCCGTGCTTGCTGAAACGCAGATATACAAACACCAAAGCGGTCAAAATCGCAACGATGATTATGTTGAGTATGTACGGATATTTGCCTATTTTGGGGAAGTTTCCGAATGGAAGAACTCCGACCGTTCCGGAATTGTTCGGCACCCAAATCGCAATAACGCAAGCAATAAGTCCCATCGCAATATAGTTCATCATAAGAGTAAACAACGTCTCGTTCGTATTCCATTTGGCTTTGAAAATAGCAGGAATCGTCGCCCAAGTTGCGCCGCCTACGACGCTGAATAAAAGCATGATAACAATAAGCAAGCCGTCGTCCACTTTGCCGCCGAAATATTTCATGCACGTCGCGCAAAGCAATGCGCCCATGAGCACTTGACCCTCCGCGCCTATATTCCAAAATTTCATTTTGAATGCGGGAGTTACGGCAAGCGAAATACAAAGCAGCAACGCCGTCTCTTCAAAGAGATTTATAGCGCGTCTCGGCGTACTGAAACAACCTTTGAACATTTGCTCCAAAAAACTGCCGAAACTCCCGGGAGACAGAATAGAACTGATAATTCCGCAAAGCAGAAGAGCGACCAAAACCGCAACTCCGCGTATAAGCCAAGTTTTCCATTTGGGAATGTCCGTCCTCTTAGAGATATGAATAGGCGACTCGAATTTAAGTTTTTTTAATACGTTTGTCACTGTAAATCCTCCCCAACGCTGTCGGCGGCTACTCCCGCGCCCGAATTGTTGGTCATCAGTTTTCCCAACACTTCTTTCTCTGCGGTTCTTCCGTCGACTATACCCGACACCTTGCCTCCGCAAACAACCATAATCCTGTCGCACAAATCGATAAGCACGTCCAAATCTTCTCCGACAAAAATCACTGCGACGCCTTGTTCCTTTTGCTCGTTCAGCAGATTATATATGGTATAAGACGAATTTATATCGAGACCTCTGACGGGATATGCCGCCATAAGCACGGTGGGAGCCGCGGCTATCTCTCTCCCGACCAGCACCTTCTGCACGTTTCCTCCCGACAGTCTGCGCACGGGTGTGCGCGTGCTGGGCGTCACCACCTCCAAATCCGTCACTATATTCTCCGCAAGATTCTTCGGGCTCTTTCTGTCGAGGAATATGGAAGACCAAACCACGGAGGCGCAATTTGCCACGCCCCGTCCGAATTTCGCAAACGCCTCTTTCGCCTTATTGGGCTTGCCGTCAGATTTCTTTCCGCCGGAGCTTTCTGCTGCCGAAGAATCTTCCGAAACGGCTTCCGCCACTTTCTCCGTATCCGATTCGCATTCCTTCTTTTCGTCCGCTTCGTTATGCTTGACGTTTCTGTACGAGCGCAGCATCATATTGTCGACGAGGTCCATATTTCCGACGAGCCCCATTCCCAATCTGTCCTCGGGAACGAAAGACAGACGAACCCCCAAATCGCGTATCTGAACGGGTGTTTTGGCGCGCAAATCTATTTTTTCATTGTCCTTGGTCGGGTCAAAATACAGTATGTCGCCGCTGTCGATTCTTTGCAGTCCCGCAATCGCTTCCAGCAGTTCGCGCTGACCGCTGCCAGCAATACCCGCAATACCCAGTATCTCGCCCGAACGCGCAGTAAACGACACGTTGTCCAAGACCTTCACACCGTCGTGATTCGTCGCGGAGATACCGTCTACCACAAGCCTGTCTTCCACGTCATGCGGCTCGGAGCGGTTTATATTCAAATCTATTTTCTTGCCGACCATCATCTCGGTCAGCTCCTTTTCATCGGTATCTGCGGTGTTTACTGTCGCAATGTGCTCGCCTTTTCTGAGGACCGCAACTCTGTCAGAAATCGCCATAACCTCGTTGAGTTTATGCGTGATTATTATGATAGATTTCCCGTCATCTTTCATTCGGCGCAGAACGGCAAACAGCTTGTCTATCTCCTGAGGAGTAAGCACCGCCGTCGGCTCATCCAAAATGAGAATATCCGCATTTCTGTACAGAACCTTTATAATTTCGACAGTCTGTTTCTCGGAAACGGACATATCGTATATTTTCTTTTTTAAGTCGATTTCAAAGCCGTATCTGTTGGCGATGCTCTGAATCGCGTCCGCGCGGTTGCGCGAGAGCCAGCCGAATTTGATACGCTTTGCTATCTTCTCAAACGGAAGCGCCGCAATCCTGCGCTTCGTCTCTTTTTCCGAATGATATTTCGGGGCTTTGAGATATGCCAGCACTCCCGTATGCTCCTCGGGTTTATACGCCGCGTAAGCCGCATTTTCCGCAGAATGCTCTTCTTTTATCCTTTCTGCCTCCGATTTGATATCGAAACCTTTGTACTCTTCGCCCAGAATAATATTATCCGCCGCACTGAATACGTCCACCAGCTTAAAGTGCTGATGTATCATGCCTATGCGATGGGCAAAAGCGTCTTTGGGTGAATGAATGGAAGCCTTTTCTCCGTCTATAAAAATCTCGCCGCTATCGGGATAATAGATGCCGGCAATCATATTCATAAGAGTAGTCTTTCCGCTCCCGTTTTCACCCAAAATCGAAAGAACTTCACCGCGGTAAACGGTCAAGTCCACATTTTTATTGGCGACCACCTCTCCGAAGGTTTTGGTGATGCTTTTAAGCTGTATAGCAACAGTATTGTCTTGCATGTTGCTACCTCCGTCGTTTGCAAACGTTCATAAAAACGCAAGCGAAATTTGTAATAGGTTGGACGGAGAAAACTCCGTCCAACCCAAAAGCGTCTTATAGCCTAATCAGCTAAGCAACGTAATGCCGTCGATGTCGATATCGAAGTAAGGCGCGGAGCGGAATGCCGACTCCTTGAAAATACCGTTCTCAATGACCTGCGTATCTTTTTCGAAATTCGCGTCGGAATTCACGTCAGCCATGTAGCTGGTCAGATGGTCGCCGTTTACGGTGAACTTGCTGCAATCGAACACTTTGAGAGTGCCGTCTTTGAGCTTTGCCTCGGCAGCCGCCACTGCGTCCTTAGCAGCCTGCGAAACGCCGTTGCCGTATTCGAGAAGCTGTACGGAGCCCGTAGCCAAAGTGCCCGTCCAATCCTTGTCGATTGCAACGCCGTTGGCAACGCAATCCACAATGTATTTGTAATAAGGAGCCCAGTTGATCTTGGAGCCGACGAGATACGTATCGGCGCATTCTGCCTTCGTGCTCACATTATAGGTAACGTTTGGAACCTTGGGGTTCGCGCTCTGGCAAGCATTGGGAGCGCCCATAGAGTCTGCGTGCTGGCTGATAACCTTGCATCCTCTCTCCATAAGTTTAACCGCGCCGTTCTGCTCTGCGGTGGGGTCATACCAAGAGTTGGTGAAGGTCACGTCCATGGTAACAGACGGACAGACAGACTTCGCGCCGAGATAGAAGGAAGTATATCCGGATTTAACCTCCGCATATGCCCAAGCTCCGACGTAACCGAGCTTAGCCTGATCTGCTGTGATCTGTTGGTTTTCAATCATCTCTTTGAGCCTATAGCCCGCTACGATACCCGCAAGATAACGGCCCTCGTAGATAGAAGCGAAAGCATTGTGAAAGTTTGCGAGATTTTCCGTATGAGCCTTCGTGCCCGTCGCATGGCAGAACTGAACGTTGGGATATTCCTTTGCGGCTCTTATCATATGGTCCTCGTGACCGAAGCTATCCGCAAATATAATATTGCAACCGTCCTCCGCGAGGTCGACCGCGGCGTCATAGCACTCGGAGCCCTCGGGGATATTCTTTTTGATGACCAACTGCTCGCGCTTCATTCCCATCTCGTCAACAGCCTGATACATAGCGTCGATGAAGTTCTTGTCATAGGTCGAGTTTTCGTCGTGCAAGCAGATAAGACCGATCTTGATACCGTCAAGATTGTCTTTGTTGCAGGCGGCAAGACCTACGCAAAGCGCGGCTATCATAGCAATTGCAAGCACAAGCGCTAAGATTTTCTTTTTCATTTTGTTTCTCCTTATATTTAGGGCAAAGCCCTTATTCCGAAAATATCTCCGCGGTCAACGCGCGAACGTAAGCGAGCTGTCCGTCATACTTTCGATGACTGCGAGGCTGTCAATGCGCACACCCTCCGCTCGCAGCTCTCTGCCTCCAGACTGGAAGCCCTTTTCTATGGCGATCGCGCAGCCCACAAGCGTAGCTCCCGCTTGCGAGATAATGTCTCTGAGCCCGCGTATAGCCGCGCCGTTTGCGAGGAAATCGTCGACAATCAAAACCCTGTCGTCCGCCGAAAGATATTGCTTCTCCACGATTACGGTCGCAATATTATTGTGGGTGAAAGACGCGACCTGCGCGCTGTATACGTCATCCGAAACATTGGACGTTTTGCTTTTTTTAGCAAAAAGCACCGGAGCGTGCATATAGTGCGCGGCTGCGCATGCTATTGCGATTCCCGATGCTTCGATAGTAAGTAGCTTTGTGACCTTTTCCCTGCAAAAGCGCGCGGAAATTTCCCTGCCGATTTCATCCATCAATTTTTCATCGATGAGATGATTCAGAAATCCGCCGACTTTGAGGACGTTGCCGGGATACACCCTGCCGTCTCTCAAAATACGCTCCTCCAAAAGTTGCATATGCACCTCTTCATCCGCGAATGCGTGCGGTTTATGCGATAGTCGCATATGTGCGGTTGCATTGATTGCTCTAAAAAGATAAGCGAATTATAAGCTATCGCAAAATGCCGTGTCAAACGAAATAGGGAACATAAGAGGATTTTTTTTGACAAATTTCGCGCAAAAACACGAAAGGTATAATACAGCTTGGTTAACGCTTGCGCGCGACCTGCTTGCAGGGTGCAAATCGGCGTCCGCACCTCGCCCCACAACCGCCTGTTTTTGCGTGTCTAATTTTGTAAATTGCGCAAACGCTCTCGCAATATTTTTGTATTTTATATAGCTATATATACCTAAGATTTATAAATTAATTGATAGACGTCAGGCGCAAATCTCCCAATCTTATAATTTCCCGAACATCTATAAAAAAGCGGCGGAAATTCCGCCGCTCATAGTCCAATCAAAGACATTTCCTTATTACGCCAAATAAGCCTTGCACGCCTCTTCCAGCTTTTCGCAAACGGAAAGAGCCTCCTCTTCGTCCTTACCGCGGACAATGACGCCGTGTTGGGCTATTATGCATGCGGGAGCGTCTCCCATAACCTCGCTCACCTTCTTACCCGTGCCCTTAAAGCAGGTCGAAACGGACGGCGCGCAGGGAATTTCCTCTCCCAAGACGTCGTTATATTCCTCGGGTACGGCAAAGGATTTACCGATAGCGCAAATCACGCCGCAATAATACGGATGAGCCAAAATTGCCGTTCCGTCGCCCTCCAAGTCAAATTTGACGTAAGACATTTTTTCTTCGCAACCCGCCGAGCTCTCACCGTCGGCGTCTCCTTGCGGCTGAGCGTCATTGCTGTCGGCAGGGGACTGAGCGCTCTCCGATGCGGAAGCTTCCTCTTCGCTCGGATTTGCGCTTTCATTCGTTTCGGCTTTTTCCGCTTCCGAGCTAGTCACGTTCAAATCGGCGGTGTTCTGCGTTTGTACGTTTTTGGAAGATTTTATTCTGTAAACGAGGTGTTCCAGCAAGGCTGAAAACGGGTTAAGACTTTGTGTGCAAGCGCCCTTGCTTTCCGCCGTAATATCGGCGTAAGCCGCCTTGTCCAAAACTGCGGTGGCTTGAAGCAGTTCATCGAGACTGCGCGCTCTCACCAGCGCGCCCGCGTCGGGCATAAAGCACGCTTCGCGTTGACCCGACAGAGACGTAACGATTTCCGCCGCCACGTTTTTCGACGCGCATTTTACGGAAACTCCGCATAATTGCGCCAAATCGTCGAGTATAGGTCTCAACGTTCTGCGCTTGGAAGAAAACTTCAAAATGCTGTCGCTGTCTACGATAGCCGCGGCTTCCGCGGTCTTATTCTGACGTATCGCGCAGAAGAGTATGACCGCCGCCGCGCGGAAATTGCCCTCAAACGAATCGATATTTTTATCGTTGACAAATACGAGGTCGTCCTCTTTTAGCTCCGCGAGATTTGAGCCCGTAGAATTTATAAGAATGCCGTCGCCCTCGCGCACGGCGATATATCCGCTTTCGATAAACTTCCTCTCATAAAACCGCTTGGCGGATTTAATAATAGCTGATTTGTCGCTCATATTCAACTCCTATAACAGTGCTGTGCACCTTGAAATTTCGGTGGTTCGTAAAACGTTTCTGTTTTGCGGGTACAATTTTCAATTCCCATAAAGCGTCTCCGTTTTATGGGGTTAATTATTGCCTACTTGATATAATATCAAACTATTCAGATAAATAAAAGCACTTTTCCGAATATCGGAAAAATATTCTGAGCAAATAAGGTCTCAATCCTCGGCTTTTTCGTCGCAGAAGGCGTGATATATTGCGTTTATCGCCTTTTCGTAATCCTCCGCTCCGACGCCTACGATAATATTGAGCTCGGACGAGCCTTGGTCTATCATTCGGATATTAATATTATTTTCCGCAAGCGCGCCGAACAGTGTAGCCGCAGTGCCGTGCCTAGACGCCATATTGTGTCCAACAGTTGCGATAAGGGCAAGTCCGCTGTGGATATCGATGACGTCGCCGTTCACGCTATCCTGCAACTTCCCGAGTATTTTCTGCATTTTGCCGTTGAGAAACTCGTCCCTTATGACCACCGACAGCGTGTCTATCCCCGACGGCACGTGCTCGAAGGAAATCCCCTCTTCCTCCAAGACCGCAAGCACCTTGCGTCCGAAGCCTATTTCGCTGTTCATCATATCTTTTTCTATATTGATAATGGTGAAGCCCTTTTTGCCTGCGACGCCTGTTATAATCCTATGCTTTTTAGGTAGGTTTTTATCGGCGACGATGAGAGTTCCCGAATGCTCGGGATTAAATGTATTCTTAATATTTATAGGGATGCCCGCGCTTCTTACGGGGAACACGGATTCGGGGTGCAGAACCTCCGCGCCCATATATGACAGCTCTCGAAGCTCCTTGTATCCGAGGCAGTCTATCGTCTGCGGATTTTCCACGATACGGGGGTCCGCCGCCAAAAATCCGTCCACGTCCGTCCAGTTCTCGTACACGTCGGCGTCTACCGCGGTGGCGATAATAGCGCCCGTAATATCCGAGCCGCCTCGCGTAAACGTCCTGATATCGCCGTAAATATCCGAGCCGTAAAATCCAGGAAAAACCGCCTTGTCCACTCCGCTTAGGCGGTCTTTAATATTTTCTATCGACTCTTCGAGGAGCAAATTCCCCTCGCCGTCAAAGATTATGAGTCCCTCCGCGTCGATAAACTCGACCCCGAGCATAGCGGCGAGAATCCTTGCGCTCATATACTCTCCGCGCGACGCGGCATATTCCCTTGTGGCGTATTTTTTTATGCCGTTTTTCACTTCGTCCAGCATTTGCTTCACGTCGAAATCGGGCGCGCAATGTGCGGCTATTTCTTCAAAACGCTGTTCTATGCCCTCAAAAGCGTTATCACAACTGCCTGTTTGCGTAAATTCGTTATAACAAGCGTAAAGAGCGTCCGTAATTTTGACGTCCTTGACGTCGCGCTTGCCGGGGGCGGAAACTACGATATATCTGCGCTCCCTGTCGCCGCCTATGACGTCTGAAACCTTATCGAACGTAGCGCCGCTCGCCATTGATGTTCCGCCGAATTTACATACCTTCATTATTATATACTCCGATGACCTGCTTCTGTATTGTATTACCGTCGGCAGACTTTCGCCACTTACCGAAAGACGTCAGATACGTTTCGCCTCCACGTAATATCTCTTCTCCTGCGCCTCGCCCATAGAGAACGTCTTCTTGCAAAGCGCCCCGTGCGTTTCGACGTAAGAGAACAGCTCCTGCTTCCTCATGGACGGCATAACGAGCGCCGCGCCCTTTTCGCGGGAAGCGACGGACATCAAGTTATCCTCTCCGTGTATATAGTCCACAGAGCATTCGGGATGCAACGAGACGTATTCCTCAATAGCCTTCTGCACCGAGCTTATGCTTTCAGCGCTGTTTTCGGGCACATCGATTTCCGTCCTCAATCCGTTTGTGTAAACGCTCATGCGCGCGCCTCCCCCGAGCCTTGATTTGAGGTACTCCTCAAAAGCTCCGTCCGCGCCGAACACAAAGCGATGAATGGGCTCGAAAATAATCCCGTCGTCATACAGGTTTTCCACCTCGCAGAGCGCATATCTCGCCGGATGAGTTTGCCTTTCCTCTTCGGAAAGCGTATCTCTTATCTCCTCCCAGTACGCCTTTGCCGAGGCGAGCGAATGGTTGCCGTCGCCGACCGCGACGAAGAAATCCTTCCCCTCCTCGCGCTTACGGGAAATGTATCCGCAAAGCAGTCCGTCGATTTCATCCGCGCCGACTTTATAACCGGTGATATGACCGCCCTGCATATTCAGGTCGAAATCATACAGTATCTCTCTATCTTGCGCGGCAAGCGTTTCGATAACCGCCTTTTTCTCGTCGTCTATGAGCAGAATAACGTGCGGCAGTTCGAGAGGCGCCCCCCTGCGAATGCGCACGCGGGGCGGGATTCTGCTCGCCACGACGTCCTCGGTCGAGCGCACGGCGGAATCGGACGGATGTGTGAAACGATACTGCTCCAAATCCACGCCCATAACCAATCCCAGTCTTTCATGCCCGAAAATCGTTGTGCGTCTTACAAGCACGCAGCAGTTTTCATGTTCTTCAAATATGCCGCCGTTCAGATAATCTTTCATAGCGCGATGGATATCCGAAATACGTTTATCCCCGTCGCTTTCGCCGAGATACACTTCGGGATAAATCAATCTGAGGGTGCTTGGGGCTTCTCCGACGTACCCGTCAAGTCTCTGCCAATAGTCGGGCTGCGAAGTGAATTGGTCGCATGCGACAACCGCCCATTTGGAAAAATCGGCGTTGCGCGGAATAAGAATGTTTACAGGACAAATAGGCTTCATAGAATTAATTTTCATAGGAATCTGTGATTTTTAAGCTTTCTCTTCGCTTTACCTTCTCTCGAAGCGATTACGCTCGGCGAAATGCCGTATGCGATTTCTATTTCGTCGTTCAGTTTATCCATGGTCATATAACGCTTGATTTCGCCGTGCTTCACAACGGATATGATACCCGTCTCCTCGCTGACTACAATCGAAAGCACGTCCGTCTCCTCCGTAACGCCGATAGCCGCGCGGTGACGCGTGCCCATCTCCTTGTTGACGTTGCGCTGTGTGAGCGTGAGGAAACAGCCAGCCGCGACTATTCTGTTGCCTCTTACCACAACCGCTCCGTCATGAAGAGGACCTTTCGTATTGAAGATGCTTTCCAACAACTGAGCGGAGAGCACCGCGTCCAGTCTTGTTCCAGTATCCAGTATGCTTTCATTGATGTCCCCCACCGAATCGAGAATAATAATCGCGCCGACGTCCTTTTTCGCCATGTCCTGACACGCGGTCAGAATTTCCATAGTAGCGGCGCGCAATTCGTCGTCCGTACTGCGAAGCTCGACGTTCTTTCTTGCGCCCGACGCCTTTTGGAATATATTTTTCAAATCGTTCTGATAGACCACGCACCCCACTACGATATCGAAAATCACGATATAGTGCGTTATGTATCTGGCGACTTCGAGCACGTTGCCTCCGAGTATGTCGGACAGCACGTTTACGCACACTTCCAGCACTGCGCCTATAAGCAGAACAAAAAGCATCTTGACGTTGCGTTTGTAAATGAAAAATACCGCCAAAACCGCGAGCACTGCAAGCAAAATCACCGCGTCAATCAAAGCATACACGCTGAGATGTCTGAAATATTCAACGAAATTGTAAGGCATATCTCCCTCCGTAAATTATTTCATATGTCAAATTCGTCAAAGACGTTGTCTTTTCCGTCATTTTCCTGTTTATCCGGGTCATAACCGCCGAAAACCGCGTCCGCGTCCGAGCGGAGATTGTATCCGCGGTTATAGTTGTTATCGTAATATTCGCCTCTCGTATCGGGGTCGCGGAAATGCTTCGCCTGTTTATCGAGCCGCGCTCCGAGGACAATCGCAAAAACAAGAAATACAAAGTAAACGCACATAGCGGTTATACTCGCGGCAATCTGAACTTTCGTAAATCCCACCTGTACGGTATATCCCATCTGATACAATACGTGCAGAAGCTCCGCGCTTGCGGGACTGCCGTCAGAAAGCAGAAGCACAAGCCCGTTCTGCCCCACCGCCGCAAGACCTGCAACGACCATATAAATGGTTGCCCACAGCTTATAAGCGTTATATTTTTCGACGGGATTGAAGCGATAGTATCTCACGATAAACACAAAGAACATAATCAGCAGCGCCGCCGTCAGCGCCGCCATATCCAACACGCTGTTTGCAAATACGTTCACGTTCGGTTCCAGCACGGAAAATATATCGATAATTCCGACGAGGAATCTGGACGCCGCGGTGAAGCCCATAACGATACAGCAAAAATCCTTGCGGGAGATACAGCGCACGTACCTCATCGCGCCCACTCTCCACACAATCCAAGCGAACAGGAACGTGACGAGCGCGGGAATGGCTCCCTCGAAAAACACTATGGATATGAGCGCGGTCACTATTCTCAGCGCGCTTATTTCCGTTATGCCCGCGCAATAAACATAAATGCCGTACGCGTTGCGCACAAAGCAAGCGACGATAAGCGCCGCCCACACTGCCGCATAATATTTTCTGTCTATTTTATCGCCTGCCACTTGCGATTACCTCCGATAAACATATGTATGCTCTCATACGCCGCACCCTGAACTCAAAAGGTCAGAAGTTCCAGCACCGCCTCGCCGAGCGCGCTGTTCTCCGTACGTCTGCCGCTGAGCACGTCGAATTGTAAGCCGTGAAGATAATCCACGCACTTTTTCAGTTTCATTTGGGAATATCCGCCTGATACCTGTCTCAGATGATAAACCGCGCCGCCCTTGATACCCAAAAGACTCCCGAGCGCGTCGTTGCTCAAACCCTTGTTCAGCTCCGCGTGCAGCATTTTGCGGTATTTATCGTAGAGCTGATTTATAATGCGCATCGAGCGTATCCCGTTTTTGTAAAAAGCGTCGAGCACTGCAAGCGCCGTATCCGCGTCCTTTTTGCTCACGGCGTCCGCAAGCGCGTATATCTGAAAGTCTATATCCGCAGCGACAGTATCCGCCACGTCGCGGCAGGTCACTCTGCCGTCGCAGTAATCTTTAAGTTTGACAATCTCGCCCGATATGCGCGACATAAATCCCTGCGTACGCCTGATAAGCTCGTCCGCGGCGTCTCGGTCGATTGTATGCGTCGGCGCAAACAGCTTGGGAATCAATACCCGCAGGTCGGCGTCGGGGAGTTTGGCGCAGTCCACTCTTTCATAGCCCTTGCCTTTGAGCGTCGCGGCGACCTCGGGGTCGCAATCCAGCACAAAAACCGACGTTTCGCTCGGAGAGGCGATATATGCTTTGAGTACTTCTTTATCAGCTTCCGAAAGTTTCTGCGACAAGCCGAGAACCACCGCTCTGTAATTCCCGAACACGGGATAGGTATAGAGCGCGTCCACCGCCGCCGCAATGCCGTCGTCGGAGGAAAATTTGGACAGATTCAAATCCGCAAAATCCTCGTCGACAACGCTTGCCAGCGCTGCAACAGCCTTCGCACGCAGACAGTCGTCGTCGCCGCAAACGACATAAGCGGGAGCAAAATTTTCCTTGCCCGCAAGCACGTCGCTTATATGCTGTTCGAGTTCGACATATTTCAAAACCCACGCTCCGTCATCTTTTTAAGTATATATTATTATAGCATTAAATATTAAATTGTAAATAATTTGAAAAAATTTGCGCGCTGCGGCGCAAATTTTTAATAATTATCCCGACATCTTAAAATCAAAGCACCTTTTTCAAAAACTCTTTGAGTCGGGGATGCTTAGGGCTGTCGAAAAACTCGTCGGGGGTTCCCTGTTCGAGTATTTTCCCCTGCGCCATAAACAAAATCCTCGTCCCGACCTCTCTTGCAAACGCCATTTCGTGAGTGACAATGACCATCGTCATTCCCTCGTTTGCAACCTGTTTTATGAGGTCGAGCACCTCACCTACCATTTCGGGGTCGAGTGCGGACGTAGGCTCGTCGAAAAGCATGACCTTGGGATTCATTGCGAGCGCGCGCACAATAGCCACCCTTTGCTTTTGTCCTCCGCTGAGGTTGGACGGATACACGTCCGCCTTATCGCTAAGACCTATTCTTGCCAGCAGTCTGTCCGCAAGCGCCGAGACCTCCTGTTTTATCCGTTTCGCCGAAGTTTCCACGGGCAGTTTTTCGAGCGTGCTCATAGGCGCGGCATGGTCTATCTTGCGCTCCGTTTTTTCTAATCTATCGGTCAGTCTAAGCTTTTTCGCGGTGAGCTTTTTGTCGTAAACGGCAAATGATTTGCCCGCGACTTCCTTTATACCTTTTGTGCTCTCCCACTCCAAAAGCAGGGGTTCAAGCTCCGATTTGAGCTTATCAACCTTGTTTTTGTACAATTTAACCTTTTTTTCAAGCGCCCTATTGTGCGACTCTCCGAAAAATTTGTATATGAAATTATTCAATGGAACAAGCGCGTTTCGCCTTTTGAGCTTGCGCAGATTGGATATGCCGATATGGACGGGCGCAAGCATAATGTTCTTTTTGACCGTCATATTGTCAAACAGGTTGAAATGCTGAAACACCATGCCCATCTTCTGGCGCTGTTCGTTGATATTTACCTTGAAATCCGCAATATCCACGCCATCGAAAAATATGTTTCCTGCGGTGGGGTCTTCCAGACAGTTCAAGCAATGCAAAAACGTCGATTTGCCGCTGCCCGACGGACCTATTACAACGACCTTTTCACCCTCGTATATGGTTTCGGAAATATCGTCAAGCACCAGCAAATCGCCGAATTTCTTTGTCATATTCCGAATGCGTATGAGCTCTGTTCCGCAAGCTCCGCACGACTCCTCCGCATTTTCGGAGACGGCCGTTCGGAAAGAAAAATCCGTATCTTCGTCGGCATACGTTTCTCCGCAAGATTCACATTCGGAAACGTTCGTATCCGCTTTATCCGATTTCTTCGCAGAAGCGGCGCTGTCGCTTGGCGATTCCTCGTCGCAATCCGCAACACCCGCCTGCAAATCGCAAAGCTCCCCGTCCTTCGCAACAGAGGTCTGCTCCGTCAGATTGAAATCGGCAAATTCCTCCTGTCCGTTTGTGACTTTTCGCATATCCCCCTCCTTACGCATGCTTAAACCTCTTTTCAAGAAGCTTTACGAGCAGTGTGATTAGTATCACTATAACCAAATAGAACGCGGCGAGCACGAGATAAGGCACGACGTATTCCAGCGTGCTGTTTGCCATTGCCTGAAACGCCCTTGTCAAATCCACTACAGTGATAAAACCAGCCACCGAGGTTTCCTTAATCAAAGTGATAAACTCGTTCCCCAAAGTGGGAAGAACGTTTTTAAACGCCTGCGGCAAAACTATGCTGACCATAGTACGCGAATAGCTGAGCCCGAGCGCCCGCCCCGCCTTGAACTGTCCCTTGTCGACCGCCGAAATACCCGCTCGCATGATTTCGCTTATATACGCGCCGCTGTTGAGAGCGAAAGCGATGACCGCCTCCACGACTACTCCGTTTATGACGAAATCGTTTGATACGACTATATTTCTGAAATTCACACCCATAAGAGGGAAAAGTACAAAGTGGATAATGAGCAGCTGCACCACCATCGGAGTTCCGCGAAAAACAGTCACATACAAATCGCCTATTTTCTGCAAAACGTAAACGAGCGGCTTTTTTGTCGTAGGCATGGTTTTTACAACCGCGACGAGGCTTCCTATAACAAATCCGATAAGCAAACCGAACACCGCAATTATTACGGTGTTCAGCAAGCCCGAAAGTACCAGCTTGTAGCCTTGCAGTTCAACGAACTGCCTTACGAATATATCCCAAGCCGACATTGTCCCTCACATATCAGACGAGCGAATTTGTGCTGTCTTTTATCATAATCGCAGGCTGTTTGTCGATGATAACGGCGTTGATTTTGCCGTTTGACAAATCCTTGATAGCAAGCGCGCCAATCGTATAGCCGTTGGTGGTGAGATTCGCAAAGCCTTCATATCCGAAATCCACGTCGCCGTTGGAGTACATAAAGCCCGTCGTTCCGTTCTGCGCGCCTATTATATAGGATTTCGTCTGCTGTGCGAGCACCGCTATTACGTCGTCTGCGGTTTGGCAGCTGTCGAATGACGCGTCGCTTTCCTTGACGACAAGCACCTGCGCCGAGGAATAATAGCTGTCCGTAAACGCAAGCGTTTTCAAGCGCTCGGCATTGACCGTAAGACCCGCCATTCCGATATCCGCATGTCCGCCCTGAACGCTGGTCAGCACCGCGTCGAAATCCATATCGTCGATATAGAGCGGCTTTTGCAAATAATCAGCAAGAAGTTTTGCAATCTGCATATCCACGCCCGTAAACTTATTTCCGCTGAAATATTCAAACGGCGGGAAATACGCATTGGTCGCAACGACGAAGCAGCCGTCCTTGTTTGCGGGATTCTCATATGTAAAGGTCGCATTTCCGTCAAAGAAGGAGTTGATGATATTCTCCAACGTTCCGTTCGCCTTGATTTGGGCGAGGAACGCGTTCGCCTGCTCAACGAGAGCCGTGTTGTTCTTGTTCACGCAAAACGCGTAATCTTCTGCGGTCAGCTCGATATCTATCACTTTCACCTTTTCCGCTTTAGTTCCGTTGCAAGCGGTAAACGCAAAGCATGTGCCGATTACTGCGACGAGCATAAGCGCGGCAATCAAAAACTTAACCGATTTCTTCATTCTCTCTCCTCCGTATCGCAACCGCAGTCGCGGTGCTTGCATAATATAGCATTTCGGAAAAATTAATGCAACTATTTTTGTATAAATTATGAATTTTTTTTATTTTTACTCATTATTGCGTTATTTTATGCAATTTTTATACAAAAATGATTAATTTAGTGCATGAGCGTGTTCCTGCGCCACGTTTTCCCTCTCACCGCAAAACTTCTGCGAATCACAAATGCGTTGACTGCCGCCGCGCGCCGATATATGATGTTCATAACCAATAAAAATTCTAATTTGTTCATAATGCGGAAGGAAATCTGCAAATAGGGAGATTTTATGAATCTTAATATACTTACAATGTCTTATAAAGAAGATGATATGCCTCGCGCGGCGGAACGCGTACTTACGTTTGCGGCGGAAACCTTCGGCGCAAAAATTGAATATTCGCATATATCGCTTTTAGAATCAAAACGCAGTATCCCGCTTGCGAAACTGCCCGACGATTGCATAAGTAAAGCCAAATCCGCACAGGCTGTATTATTTCTTGCGTCGACCGAGGGCGATAACGCGTCGGAGATACATTCAAAACAAATACTTGCGGATTTGAGCAAAACTCTCAAGCTCTGCGCAAAGGTGAGAAAGGCGCTCGGAAACGGCGGCGTTTGCACACTCGTATGCGACGCGTATCGGGGCTTCCGTCCCGACGAAAACGGATTTCGTATAAATCCCATATACGGACGGGAAGCGTACACGACGGAATACTACGGCGAGCTTGAAATCGAGCGTGTAGCGCGTATTGCCTACGAGCAGGCGATGAACGGTCGCAGGAAGCTTGCGCTTGTCGATATGGGAAGAAATTTTGCAGTCTCTTCACTGTGGCGGAAGATTGTTACAGACATCAACGAGGATTATCCGTACGTAAACGTAAATTTTTCAACGCCGGAACAAGCGGCGAAAAAGCTGGTTTCGTCCTCTCACGATTGTGACGTAATACTGTGCCCGAGCGTAATCAGCGAAGGTCTGAGCGGAATATTGTCTGCGATAAGCGACGCACCGACCTCGGAAGAGTATCTCGGCGAAACCGCCCTCGGGATATATGCGTGCCTCGCAGAGGCGCATACCTGCAACCCTATGTCGGAAAACGAACGCATCCTCGCCATACTGCTCTCCTGCGCCGACATGCTTGATATTTCTTTCGGGTTGCCCATAGCGAAGCATATAAAAAATGCGCTATATCAAATCAAACGCCGTTACGGAAACAATTTGAAAATGCAAGCAAACGGTCTTGCGGACGAAATCATCTCCGAAATACAAAACTCATTGTCCGAATAAAGTTCGCTGTCTAAGCCTATATAAAACAGTCCCAGATTTGCCGCAACGAATAATAAAACTCCGCATAGTGCGGAGTTTTTGTTAAATAATATATATTTTTTGCGCATTCTAAACGCGCGCATTCAAAAATCACTTGATTTTGTTTTCTATATACTCCGCGACGCTTGCAACCGTCGTAAATCCGCGCATATCGTCGTCTTCAACGATAAGATTCCATTCCTCTTCTACGGTCATAAGCATCTCGACGATATCGAGGCTGTCCGCGCCTATATCCTCGACGATACGGCTGTCAGCGCTCACTTTTTCAACGTCTATGCACATCTGTCGAGCTATAAGCTCTCTCACTCTATCGAGTATCATATTACTACCTCAAAAATATATTTTCACAGGATAACCTGCAAAGTCGACTATTCCACCGCGGAGCAGTCCATTTCGTATGCCAGAATATTCTGCTCCTCTGCGCATACGCAGGCGTGATAGCCGTCGTATACGGGGAAATGCTCGAAATGCGCGTCTTTCGGTACGGGCTTACGTATCCCGCTTATTCCCTCTCCCGTCATTTTAACATAGCTTTCCCTTTCCGTCCACCTCTCGAAGAATTCTTCTTGGTTTTCCGCGCAAATAAAAGGAAACTTTGCAATATCTATCTCGCGCACTCTCTCGATATCCACTCCGATTGGAGTATGGGAAATGCCGAGCATAATCACGCCGTCGGAGTGCGAAAGATTGAAGTGCGCGTCCTCGCAATCGAAGCGAGGCTTGTTTGCGCCGTCGCGCAGAATCTCGACCGACCGCGGCAGCGTGTCGTCGCCTATGATATCCCTGTAATGCTTATAGCAATACTTGACGAATTTATCGCTATCCACATCTCCGCGAGTAAAAAACAATATCATAGCTTTTTCGCTCCGCCGCCCATACGTCCGTACGTGCTGTTCAAATCAAGGAAATAATCCCTGTCAACCGTAGTCATAAGGTGATACGGCAGTCTGTACGTCCAGTTGCCTTCCGCAACGCCGGGGATATTCATACGCGTATCGCCGCCGTAGCCCAGCATATCCTGATAGGGAAGCACAACAAGCGTGGACGACGACATTGCGAGCGTCTTTATTATAGCCTTCGTCGAACCGCAGTCGGGTCCGCCCGCACCCCATCCTGCGCCCTTAAAACCGCAGTATTTGAGCACGTAATTGCGCGCTCCCTCGTTGAGCTCGTAAAGCCAGCCGAGAGTCGTATTGTTGTCGTGAGTGCCCGTATAGGCTACGGTGTTGACCTCGTATCTGTACGGAAGGTGCGCGCTCGGCGTGCCGTCGAAGCCGAACTGGAAAACGCGCATAGTGGGAATCCCCGTGCCGTCGATATACTCCCGACATTCCTTATCTATGAGTCCCAAGTCCTCCGCGATAAACAGCGCGTCGCGGTTGTCCTCGTGTACTAGGTCTAGGAGCGCGTCCGCAGGGCCCTTTTCCCATACGCCGTTCTCCGCGGTATTGTAATCCCTCGCGGGTATGGAAAAATAATTGTAGAAAGCTCTGAAATGGTCTAGCCTCAGCGCGTCGTACAGTTTGAGGCAATGCGATATTCTCTTTCTCCACCATTTGAAGCCGTTCTTTTTCATTCTCGCAAAATCGTACAGGCAATTACCCCAAACCTGTCCGGTTCTGGAAAACGCGTCCGGCGGAACTCCGGCGATAGCTTTCGGCAAAAGTTTTTCGTCGAGCTGAAACGCCTCGGGATTCGCCCACACGTCCACACTGTCCGTTGCCACGTAAAAGGGCAGGTCTCCGATAATGCTAACGCCTCTTTCATTTACGAGTTTTTTTGTCGCAAACCACTGTCTGTAAAACTCGTATTGCTCGAACACGTAGAAGTCTATATCCTCTTTCAGCTCCTCTCTCGCCTGAGTTAAATCCTCTTCTCTGCGGAATTTAAGCCCGTCCTCCCATCTCCACCAAGCGGTCGAACGCGTTGCGGCAAGAGACATGAACAGCGCGTAGTCTTCCAACCAATATTTCTGTTCGCGTCTGAAAGCCTCTATCCTGCCTTTGACCTCGTCGTTTATTCTGGAAAACGCGATACGCAGAAATCTTTCCGTATTTATGCGAGCAAAGTCATAGTCCGTCCTATACGGCTCTCCGTGATACTTACTTGCGTTCACTTCGTCCGCAGAGAGCAGTCCTTCTTTTTCGAGTTCGGCGGGACAGATGTAAAGCCTGTTTCCCGCGTAAGTGGAAAGCCCCGAGTACGGGGAATTGCCGCAGCCTATCGTGGTTATGGGCAAAATCTGCCACCAGTGGAAGCCCATATCCGCCGCAATATCCGCAAACACAACCGCGTCCTTGGAAAAACAGCCGATGCCGTACTCCGACGGAAGCGACGATACGTTGAGCAGTATGCCCGCGGCTCTGTCAAACTGTCTGAATTTCTTTTGCATATTATTCCTCTACTCTTATGTGCGCGACGACTCTTTCCACACCCGAAAGCTGTTCCGCCGCGAATAGCGCGCGTTTCACGACGCTTTCTCTGACCTCATGAGTGACGATTATCAGAGTGCCGTCGTCCTTTTTCAGCACCGTCTTGACGGGAACTCCGCATTTTGCAAACGCGCCCGAAATCTTTCCGAGAGTACCCTCTTCTTCCTTAACGTCAAAACGGATATAATGCGACGACGAAAAGTCGTCGGATACGGCGATATCCTCTCCGACTTCCGACTGAAAAGGAAACCGCCTGTGCTTATCCTTTCCCGCGGCAAAGACTATATCGCTTACAATCGCGCTTCCCGTAGGCAGCGCTCCCGCCCCTCTTCCGTACAGCATGATATCGTCCACGCTGTCACCGTGGATATAAAGCGCGTTAAACGCGCCCTTGACCGCCGCGAGCGGGTGCGAAGACGGCAGAAACGACGGATGCACTCTCGCCTCGACAACTCCGTTTCCGCATTTGGAAATCGCAAGCAGTTTGAGCGTATATCCAAGCTCCTTTCCGTATGCGATATCTTTCACGTTTATATTTGAAATCCCCTCTCTGTAAACGCTTTCGAGGGGAATGCGCACGCGATATGCAAGCGAGCTTAAAATGCAGTTCTTATACGACGAGTCAAAACCGTCGACGTCTGCGGTCGGGTCGGCTTCGGCGTATCCCAGCCTCTGAGCCTCTTTCAGACATACGTCGTATTCCACACCCTCGTCGCTCATACGCGACAGTATATAATTGGTCGTGCCGTTGACGATTCCTTTAAGCGAGGTCACGGCGTTGCCCTGCATGCTGTCCGTAAGCGTGCGGATGACGGGAACTCCGCCCACGCAGCTCGCCTCGAAATACAGTCCTCCGCCGCCGCGCTCCGCCGCCGATTCGAGCTCGCGCCAGCTTTTCGCAAGCATTTCCTTGTTTGCGGTGACTATACTCTTGCCCGCTTCCAACGCCTTGATAAGAAAGCTCTTCGCAGGCTCGACGCCGCCGAAAAACTCCGCTACAATATCTATATCGGGGTCGTGTACGATTTCGTCTATATCCCTTGCGGCGAGGCTCTCGACTCCGAGCTGTTTAAGTCTCTCGGTATTTCGGTCGAGCACCCGCCTGACCTCGATATCCACGCCGTCGTTTTTTGCAATCATGCCGCGCTTGTCGCGCAGAATCTCATACGTTCCGCCGCCGACGACTCCAAGCCCCAGCAACGCCACGCCCACATGCTTCACACTCATATCATCTCCGTTACGCGAAATGCGCTCATTTGTTTGCGTCATAAATAAATTTAAGTCCTTTGAGAGCAAGCGCCCTGTCCACTACGTCGAGCAGAGAGGGTTCCGTCGACGCTACGATTTCGCTGAGTCCGCCCGTAGCCACGACTTTCGCCCCTTTCATCTCGGGAATCGCGCCGTACTTCTCCACCATATATTTCACAAGCCCGGTATATCCGTAAATCACGCCGCTTTGCATACAGCTTCTGGTATCCCTTCCTACGATATCGTCGGGAGGAGTGAGTTCGATTCTAGGCAGTTTGGCGGCGGTCGTAACAAGCGATTCCGTCGCGGTCATAATGCCGGGAGCAATAGCGCCGCCTAAAAACCCTCCGTTTCCCGTCACGAGATTGAACGTTGTTGCCGAGCCGAAATCCACTTCTATGACGGGACCGCCGTAAAAATGGTAAGCGGCGGCGGCGCCTACTATCCTGTCGGCGCCGAGCTCTGACGGGTGGTCGTAGCCGAGCGTAATGCCTGTATTCAGCGCGTGCGAAACAACAAGCGGCCTGCAGTGCAGATAGTAATTACACATGTGTTCTATCGTATAGTTGAGAGCGGGAGCGACCGACGACATAACCGCGGCGGAGACGTCCTCGAACTTTAACTTATACTGACCCAGCAAATCGTACAGCACCATGCCGTATTCGTCGGCAGTGCGGTACGCCTTTGTGGAAACTCTCCAAGACGCCACGGGAGTATCCCCGTCGAAAACGCCCAGCTTCACGTTTGTATTCCCTATATCCATCGCAAGCAGCATAGCTTTCTCCGCGCGCGGCGCGCGCCTATGTAATAATTGTATTTAGTATATCAAAAACCTTTACTATTATCAAGCGCGAATTACGTTTATGCGCGCCTCCGTCAATTTTGCATAGCGATATACAGTACGCATACAAACGCGTATGCATAGAATACAAACGCGGGGGCGAACTCCACCGCGATTTTGATTTCCTTCAAAAGGAATCTTATAAACAGCGTGTACGCCATTGCGAGCGAAAACGTCATAAACACCAAAGCCGCGATTAGGTTTTTCAATCTGAAAAAGCAGAATACAAACATGATATTGAACAACCCCAGCAATGCGAAAAACAGCATGGAAGGGAAAAAATGCTTGAAGTGCACAAGCCTGCTCACCGCCAGAATACAAGATATATAGCTCACCGCAACAAATACGGTAAACCAGCCTCCGCTCACCACAAACGATGGTTTATCCAGCGCAATATACCAGTTTAAGTCTATTTTAAAGATTGCAGAGCTAATCCCTGCGACTAAAAGTACGCAGAAAAGACCGACGACTATTCCGACCATTCGTTTCAGGTGCTCCACGTCAAATTATATTTGCCATTTATATTTTCAATGCTTAGGAACACATTTTTTTGAAAAAGCGTAAGGTAATGTAGGAGAAATCCTAATAAATCGGAGGTACATACTATGAACTTTTTTGCAAACGGTGGCAATAACGGTTGCGGTTGCGGTTGCAACTGCTGCGACATCATCCTTCTCCTGTTCATTTTGAACAGCTGTGGTTGCGGTTGCGGATGCGGAAATACCGGATGCGGCGGCATGGGCAGTTGCGATCTCGTATGGCTTATTCTCATTCTGTCCTGCTTGTGCGGTTCTAACAACTGCTGCTGCAAGTAATTCGAAAATTTCGTCGGAAAGGAACGCCGCTCGGCGTTCCTTTTTGCTTCGGTGCGATTACATTCCTATCTCAATCGATTGACTTTATACTTACTTTTATTTATTATTTTATTTAATCATTATTTGCAACTTTTGATGAGGTGTGACCATGGCTCAGCTTACAATGGACAAAATAGTAGCTCTTGCAAAAAACCGCGGCTTCGTGTATCCCGGCAGCGAAATATACGGCGGACTTTCCAATTCTTGGGACTACGGTCCTCTCGGAGTCGCGCTCAAAAACAATATCAAACAGGCTTGGTGGAAGAAATTCGTTGTGGAAAATCCTCACAACGTCGGCATCGACAGTGCGATACTCATGAACCCGACCACGTGGCAGGCATCGGGACATATCGGCGGTTTTTCTGACCCGCTTATGGACTGCAAGAGCTGCAAATCCCGTCACCGCGCGGACAATCTCATCGAGGACTATATGGCAAAGCACGGCGCGCAGGAGAATATCGCGGGTTGGAGCAACGAGCAAATGGAGGCGTATATCGCCGAGCACAAAATTCCCTGCCCCGTCTGCGGCGCGAGCGACTTCACGGGAGTGAGGAAATTCAACCTCATGTTCAAGACCTTCATCGGCGTCACCGAGGACAGCACTTCCACAGTTTATCTGCGCCCCGAGACCGCGCAGGGCATATTTGTCAACTTCAAAAACGTACAGCGCACGTCGCGCAAAAAAATACCATTCGGAATCGGTCAGATAGGAAAGAGCTTCCGCAACGAAATCACGCCCGGCAACTTTATATTCCGCATCCGTGAATTCGAGCAAATGGAAATGGAATTTTTCTGCAAACCCGGCACTGACCTCGAATGGTTTGCATACTGGAAAAACTTCTGTCATCAGTGGCTCAAAGACCTCGGCATAAAGGAGGAGAATCTCCGTCTGCGCGACCATGACGCGGAGGAGCTCTGCTTCTATTCCAAGGCTACGACGGACTTCGAGTTTAAATTCCCATTCGGCTGGGGCGAACTGTGGGGGGTCGCCGACCGCACCGACTACGACCTGAATCAGCATATAAAGACGAGCGGCAAGGATTTGAGCTACGTAGACCCCGTCACCAACGAGAAGTACGTGCCGTACGTGGTCGAGCCATCGCTCGGCGCGGACCGCGCGTTCCTCGCTTTCCTATGCAACGCGTATGACGAGGAGACCGTGGGAGAAGGAGACACTCGCATAGTGCTTCACTTCCATCCCGCGCTTGCTCCCGTCAAGGTGGCTATTCTGCCCCTTCAAAAACAGCTCAACGAAAAGGCGGAGGAGCTGTATATCGAGCTGTCAAAACGCTTCGCCTGCGATTTCGACGCTTCCGCTTCAATAGGCAAGCGCTATCGCAGACAGGATGAAATCGGCACGCCATACTGCGTAACGGTGGACTTCGACACCCTCGAAGACAGCGCCGTGACCGTACGCGAGCGCGACAGCATGGCGCAGGTGCGCATCCCGATTTCCGAGCTTACGGCGTACTTCGAGGATAAATTGAGGTATTGAGATTAAAGCATATTTATTGTAAAAACAGCGCGAAACGCGCTGTTTTTATTAATTCCCAAATTATTGAACCGAATTTATACTGATTCTGGTATCTGGCTCATCAATCATACTTGAAACTATCAAATTATCCGAAATTGTGGATTTATCAATATTCAATTCGATTATTTCTAAAATATAATTTCTCAAATCGACTTCATTTTTTATAATACGTTTATCCGCATCATAAAAAATCGTTTCAATATTACTTTCGCATTTCTTTTGGTTTTGTTGCATAAAAGCATTGATTGAAGACGAGGGCTTATCGCTTCGCGCGTTCGCAGAAGCCGTCGACATTCCGTATCAAGAAGTATACGCCTATGAAAATGACGGATATTTACCATCTGTATATAATGCGGAAAAAATCGCGTTGTTTTTCGATTGCTCTTTTGATTATCTTTTCGGAGTATCAAACACTTTTAAGCAGACAACGTATAAAAAAGTAGATATTTCTCTGTTTTATCCTAGATATAAAGAACTTTTAGAGAAAGAGAAAGTAAGCCATTATAATTTACATAAAACTATTAAATTGAATAATTCCAGTATAACAAAGTGGAAAAACGGTTCTGTTCCAAGAATAGAAAGTTTAATAAAAATTGCTACCCGCTTTTCAACTCATATTGACTACCTAGTCGGTCGTAGCGATAGTCGGTACTAATTATTACAAGATGAGAATTCAGTTGGGTATTATCACTGACCAACTGATTTTTTTATACACCTTATCAGAATAAGGGTGACTTGGTCTACAAGGGTAGACGGCGTATACTCTAAAAAGAAATTGCCCCCTCTTTCACTTCGGGTATTTCTCCCACCACTCGAATTAGAAAAGTAGTCTTTTTTACTCTCCGTCGCTCGCGGGGGAGACAGTCGGCACTCGCCTATTGTCATATTATTCTATCTATGTCACTCGGTCGCAAACGTAAATTAATAAAGCTCGTTTGCTCCCTAGTACTGCGAAGCTCGGCTCGGCACTCACGGGGCGTTCGCCCTGCGAACGCTGGCAGTCTCTTGAAAAAGTGCATGTCGTGTACACACCCGCACAAGCTAAGTGCAAGCGCTTTAAGTGCGCAATTAGTCTCTTGAATTATGACTCATAGTTCTCTCCACCTTATCAATCTAAGCGTTAAATCAAAACTTCATCATTAAGAGAAGAACGCGAAAGAGACATTTTTGCGAACCGCCTAACGTACTGACGTACGTGACGGCGAGCAAAAATGCCTCTGACAAAGTTATTCGCTTAATGATGAAGTTTTGAGTTGCATACTGAGAAGTGCAAGCGAAGCCGCCAAATCCTCCCCTTTCACCGCTATGTCGGGCGGCAGGCTGAGATGCACGGGTGCAAAGCACCATATCGCTCTTATCCCCGCTTTTACCATTTTATCCGCGACGGACTGCGCCGCAACCGACGGCACGCAGATTATGCCGAGCTGAATTTTGAACCTGTTCACCACGCTGTCCAGATTGTCCAGATGATATACGGGCTTGCCGTTGACCTCTTTGCCGATAGCATCCTCGTTTACGTCGAACGCGGCGACTATATTCAAGCCGTAATTGCGGAAACCGTCGTATCCGAGTATCGCGCGCCCCAGTCCGCCCGCACCAACAAGCACCGCGTCGCGCGTGTTGTTGTATCCCAGATAGCCTTCGAGGTCGGCAATCAAATCCTTGGTTGCATAACCCGTTTTAGGCTTACCCGCAACGGATGCCACAAGCGCGATATCCTTTCTCACCTGCACGGGATTGAGTCCCAGTCCGTTTGCAATCGTCGTACTGGAAACAGTGGGCACGTTTTTCTTGTCCAGCTGATACAAATACCTTAGATAGGACGGAAGTCTGTTGAGAGTCGCTTTCGACATTTCGGAGTTTTGTTCCTGCATAATCTCACCGCAAAATTTTTATCGATAAAAATATAACAATATTTGACCGCATTTGTCAATATTTAACGGAAATTTGACCCCGAATCGATAAAAATGCCGCGTTTTTAATGCGCGGCATAATATAAAACATATTCCGTATTTAATGCAAAAACAGGTTCGGTCGGCTATTGCTGCGAGTTTTGCTCATCCATCATCTCGTCCACTTTGAGCATAATCGCGCACTCTATGCGCTTTTTGAAGAGGTCGCAGCCGTACGCGTACGTGCCGTTGATGTCCCCCGTAGAATTGTATGCGTTTGCGGCGCAGCCTCCCGAGCAGTACAGTCTGGCCCAGCATTCCTCGCACTCCTTACGCGAATAGGCGTTGCATTTTTTGAATTTGTCGCGTATATCCGTCCTAGTAACGCCCTGCCATATATCGCCCATCAGGTAGTCTTTATTCCCCACAAACTGATGACAGGGATACAGCTCACCAGTAGGCGTGACGGCGAGGTATTCCGTGCCGCTTCCGCAGCCCGATATGCGCTTATATATGCACGGACCGCCGTCGAGGTCAAGCATGTAGTGATAAAACGTAAAGGGCTTGCCGGCCTTCCTGCGCTCAATCATCATATCGGCAAGTTTCTCGTACTGACCGTATATAATTTCTTTATCCTCGTCGGTAAGCGCGTACTTGTCCGTAGGCGGACACACGACAGGCTCCATACTCAACTCGTCAAATCCGAGGTCGAGCATCGTGGCAATATCCTCGGTGAAGTCGGGATTGAAATGCGTAAATGTGCCTCGCATATAGTAGCTTCCGTTCTTTCTTGCGTCCACGAGCTTTTTGAACTTAGGTACTATAACGTCGAAGCTGCCATTACCTCCCGCGGTCTTGCGGAAACGGTCATGCACCTCTTTCCTTCCGTCAAGACTGAGCACTACGTTATCCATTTCTCGGTTGCAGAAATCTATCACGTCGTCGTCGATAAGCATGCCGTTTGTGGTAAGCGTAAATCTGAAATGCTTGCCGCATTTCTCCTCAATGTCGCGCGCGTACTCGACCAGCCGCTTCACAACGTCAAAGTTCATAAGCGGTTCTCCGCCGAAAAAATCAACTTCGAGATTATGACGCGTGCCGCTGTTCTCCACAAGGAAATCGAGAGCTCGCCGCCCCACATCGTAGGACATAAGCGCGCGTTCGCCGCGGTATTTGCCCTGCGCCGCAAAGCAATACTCGCAATCGAGGTTGCAGGTATGCGCCACGTGCAGGCACAACGCCTTTATCACGGAATCGCGCTTTGCAAGTATATTCGCATTCGGTTTGAACGTATCCTCCGAAAACAGCTTGCCCCGAGCTTTGATTTCCTCAACGTCCGCAATACATTCCAGCGCCTCTTCGGCGGTTATACCGTGTTTTTCGCATACGGATTTTAAAATCTGTTCCTTATCCTCGCGTTCGTACGCGTTGATAACGTCGTAGGCGACTTCGTCCACAACATGCACGCTGCCGCTCGCCGCGTCGAGCACGATATTGTATCCGTTTTGTCTGAATGAATGAATCATATGTATTCTCTCCGCCGCGGCTATGCAAACGCACAATCGCGCCGCGCTTCAATTTATTTCCGCTGATTATGACGGCAGGTATCCGCACAATAAAGTGCGCCGTCACAAAAAACGCCTAGACGGTGCTAGGCGACTTTCTGTATGAAAAATACGGCAGAGCTTATTTTGCCGCTTTCTCGCACTTCTGATTTGCCACACCGCAGGACGTCTTGCAAGCGGATTGGCAGGAAGTTTGGCACTCGCCGCAACCGCCGTTCTTTTTGCTCTCGTTGAGATTGCGGGTTTTCAATGTAACGATTCTTTTCATATTGTTGCTCCTTGATTGAGTTTATATATTTTATACAATTATAGTTGCGGTGCGGACAAATGTCAACATTTATACGTCACACCGAGAGCTTTTATCCTAATGCGGCATTATGAGTTGCCGTCGGCCATCGGCTTTATTCCGCGACGACGGGCGGTCTCTTGAAATTCGCGGCTATTTCCTCCGACGATTTCGTCACGACCAGAATATTGTCGGGGAAACGCTTGTGCTCGCTCTCCAAATTCATCCCGTATTCGTAAAGGCACAGCGCGTATCTGATAAATTCGTGGTTGATAACCTCGCCCTTGCAGATAATAGGGCATCCCGGCGGATATGCCCAAACGTTCTCGGCTACGACCCTGCCCACAGATTTGTCCAAATCGACAAATTCGTTGTTTAATTTGTCTATTTCGTAAGGTTCAAAATGCTTTTGCGACAAGATTGACGCGTTTATATTGACAAGTCCGTTGCGCTCCTTCACGTTGCCGTCGATATCGAAGACGGCTTCCGCAAGCGCCATATAGGAATTTATATTGTCGCCCGCTCCGCTCATTGCCAAAGCATAGTTGGCGCTCGCCATTTCCAGCTCTATCTTATACTTGTTTTTAAGTGCGCGCGACAAATCGAGTCCGCGTAACGCGCTATCCACAGTAAGGAACACCAGCTTGCTCTTATCGTACGCAAATACGCGTCCGCCCTCCGCCTCGCCGTTGAAAAGCTTGATATGCTTCATATGTGCCATACTGCGGCGAAATCTGTCCAGCATATCGCTCCACTCGTCAATAGCGGCAGCCCCGTCCTCACGCAGATATCTTAGACATCCCTCTATCGACGCCATAAGCACGTATGACGGCGAGCTCGTCTGAAATATCGCAAGATTGCGGTCCAGCCTGTCGACGTCCACTCTGCCCGAGCATACGTGTACGATAGCCGTCTGCGTCAGGCTCGGAAGGGTCTTGTGAAAGCTGTTCACAACAATATCCGCTCCTAGATTGCGCGCGCTTTGCGCAAACTTTTTGCTCAGTCCCAAATGCGCGCCGTGCGCCTCGTCCACAAGCAGCTTCGCGCCGTTTGCGCGGCATACGACAGCTATGCCCTTTATGTCTGAAATCACGCCCTCGTAAGTCGGGCTTGTTATTACAACAAGAGTAATCTTAGGATTTTTTTTGAGCGCCGTCTCAACGTCCGACGGCAAAACGGAGCCGAAAAACCCGTACTCCTCGAAATATGTAGGCGCGACATAATGCGGCTTTAATCCGCACACCTCCACGGCATTGTAAACGCTCCTGTGGCAGTTCCTTGCAAGTAGCACTTCGTCGCCGCCGTGCGTGAGCGTACGAACTGCCGCAAGTATGCCCGCGGTACTTCCGCAGGTGAGAAACCTGCTCTCGTTCGCCCCGAAGAACAACGCCGCTTTCTTTTCCGCTTCGAGCAACACGCCGTTTGCATTGTGAAGATTGTCGAACCCCTCGATTTCCGTTATATCCAGCCCTTGAACTCCGCTCAGATGATTGTACGCGGACCTCTTGTGCCCGGGCATATGAAATGGTATATATCCTTCCTCGTCGTGCTCGCGCAACATAACCGCAAGCGATTTGGAATCTTGCGTTCTCGGGTCCGCGCCCACTCTGTTTTTATAAAGAAATCTCTTTCTCTTTGGTCTCATATTGTCATTATAGCATTAAGAAATAAAAATGGCTATGGAAATTTTTACATATACGTGATATAATAGGTTAAAAAGTAAGAAAACGCGGCAAAAACCCGTTTCCGTCCGAAAAAAATGCGCAAATTACATCCCGTAAAACCGTCATACCTGCTTTTGGCAATAGCAATGAGCGTTATAACCGCGCTCGGCTTATGCGCATGTCACAAGGAAGACGATTTCTATTCGCACGACAACAGCTTCGATATTTCGGTGACGGACGCCGAGGACGCGCTTATATACGAGCCGCAGAATATCCCGTACAGATACGGTCTCGTGTTCTACGTCGGCACGCTGATTCCGTCGTCGCAATATGCCTATCTCGGCGAGGCGCTTGCAAGACAAGGATATATTGTGATAATCCCAAAATTTGATAAAGGCTCTTCCTACGGCGCGTACAAAGCCATAGAGCCCGCATTTGAAAAATATACGAACGTAAGGTTTTTCGTAGGCGGACACGGGCTGGGCGGTGGCGCCGCAGTGCGCCGTGCGCAGGAAAATCCGACCGCCGTACTCGGCATAGCCCTCTACTCGCCCATATGCTCGTCGAGACAGGTGCTTGACAAGGACGGCAATCTCACCTTCGATGAAAACGGACAGGTGGTAAAGGTTTACGACTCGGTAGCAAATTTATCTCTTCCCACTCTAGTGCTCGAAGCCGACGGCGAAGGCATAGTATCGGACGAAATGGTCGCGGACTCCAAAACCCGTCTTAACCTAGCCGCTACGCAGTATGTAAGGCTGTCGCACGGAGGTTATACGGGCTTCTATGCGGTCACTTCGCGCCCCGACAATTCCGCTTTAACGGAGCAGGAAAGGCAAACCCAACTCGCGCAGACCGTAGAGCACACCCTCGCGTTTATGCGCTCTGTCGTCGCGGGATAGAAAAGAGAATTTATATGCGTAAAACGACAAAATTCATAGTTCTAATCGCCTTAATTCTTTTGTTCTGCTCGATTGACGCTATGAAGCTGCGTCGTAACCGCAACCCCAAACTATGCCAATATCAAAAACTTCGACGCGACACTCTACAATCCCAAAAGCGATTGGTTCAATATGCATTTTCTAGGTAATCAAACACATTTAGTCGGCAACTAGGAAAAATCCGACGAAATATTCAAGGAATTTCCAGATTCAATTAACTTCTATTAGCAGAACCTTCAAAACAGAATGTAATCGATACTATAAAAAACTTGAAAAAACAAGCGGCCTACGTTCAGTTTCACCCGATTACGCCTTTACTATAAATAATTCTCCTTTCGGCGAATCGTGCGAAAAAAATACAAATAACCAATTCACTATTGACATGTTTGGTTCAATACATTAAGCTAGACTTGAAATAATATCACATGTATTTTTTGATTAATATATTTTTATTATATGAGGGAGGATTGCGCATGAAAATACGT
>CASQXY010000009.1 GCA_949432885.1 uncultured bacterium
GTGCAACCATACCGAAAGAAACTCTATATATAGGGGATTATGCTTTTTATAATTGCTCTAAGATGATTGGTTTCAGTTTTGCAACAGGCAGTAAACTTACATACTTAGGTCGATCCGCATTTGAAAATTGTATAGTTATTCCTACTGTCGAAATACCTGAGAATTTAACGGTGATTCCCCATTATGCATTTAAAAACTGTCAGTTACTAGCTAGCGTACGTACAAATACAAATCCTAAACTAACAACAATTCAACCATCTGCATTTGCAGACTGTAATCTCTTATATAATATTGAAATGCCCAAGACTGTAAATAAAATTGGTGCCGACGCTTTTGCAAATTGTAGAAATCTGACTAGCATAGCATTACCGAGTGATGTTCAAACTATAGGGTCAAATGCATTTTACGGATGCGAAATGTTGACTGTTTTTTGTGCTCATCAATCCAAACCAAGCGGTTGGGCGTCAGAATGGAACAGTTCAAACCGTCCTGTGGCTTGGGGATGCAATATCACCGGCACTTATGAATCATATGTCACTTCCTTCACCAAATCCGCAACGAATCCGACAAACTCAGGCGCAGTGAACGGCATATCCAATCCACACCGCAATACCATCGATTTTGAAGGTTGGTATACGTCGGCAGACTTTTCGGGGACAAAATACTCAAATATAGCATCTGCTCCCAACGGAACGCTGTACGCAAAGTGGAAGGACAGCTGTATCTCAGAGGGCAGCATTATAACCCTTGCGGACGGAACCTCCAAAGCGGTAGAAGAGCTCACGGGCGACGAAAGGCTGCTGGTGTGGAACATGTTCACGGGAGAGTTTGACAGCGCCCCCATACTCTTCATCGACAAAGACGCGCGGAGCGAATACGAGGTTATAAATCTAAATTTCTCGGACGGCACGACGGTGAAAATCATATCAGAACACGCGTTTTGGGACGTAGACCTCAAAAAGTACGTATATCTGCGCAATGACGCGGCGAAGTACGTCGGACACAGATTCAACAAGCAGAGCGCTGACGAAAACGGAAACAAAGTCAATACTTCGGTCACGCTGGTATCTGTGGATATAATCACCGAGACCACGACGGCATACAGCCCCGTGACCTACGGACATCTGTGCTACTACGTCAACGGAATGCTGTCCATGCCGGGAGCGACCGAACCGCTTGCGAATATATTCGAGGTAGACGCCGAAACTATGCGCTACGACGCAGATAAATTACAAGCGGATATCGAGGAATACGGGCTGTATACCTATGAGGAGTTCGCCGCTCTTATGCCGATATCGGAAGAGGTATTCGAAGCGTTCAACGGAAAATATCTGAAAGTCGCAATAGGCAAGAAACTCACGGATTTGGACACCATTTCCAAACTGATAGAAAGATACTCCGCTTTCCTGAACATCTGACCTAAACCCGAGCATTTTATCACCAAAAAATACAAAACGAGCCGATAAAACATAAAATACGTATCGTTAAACCTTATTTACGGTAATTAATACATAACTTATAAAATAAAGAACAATAAAAGACAGACGTTCATGCGAACGTCTGTTTTGTTATCTTCACATAATATTCTGTTGCTCAGAAAACCTTATCAGTCCACGTCTACGAGCACTGTGTTGTACTGATACGGATATTTGACGCACTCCTCGAAAATCTTGGGCACGTCCTCGAAAGTCTCGCGCGCGGTGATGATACCGTCAATCCTCACAATCTTGTTGGCAAGCAGGTTTATTGCGGAAGGCATTTCTCCAAAACCGTTGCATACGCCTTTCAGACGAAGCTGTTTTTTCAAAATGAAATCGCTTCCCACGTAATGCTTTTCTGAGGTGGAATAGCCCGCTATCACAACCTCACTGCCGTTCTTCACCAAATGGAGAACGGAGTTCAGCCCGACGCCCTCGGTGGTGAACACTGCCGCCTCGCTCATGCGACCGCCCGTAATTTCCTCGACCTTGCGTTCGAGGTTGTCATAGGTGGGATTGAGCGTATAGCATATATCCCATTTCCTTGCCAGCTCCAGCTTGTCGTTATCCAAATCGACGAGTATGGGCACCATCTGATAGTAAATAGCAAGCTGACAAAGTATAAGCCCGAGCGTACCCGCTCCGACTATCACGACGTAGTCTCCCCTGTCGCACGGAAGCTCGGAAAACACCTTATTCCCCATTGCGATACACTCCGTAAAAACGGCTTCCTCATCGGTTATGCCGTCTGGGAGGTGGAACACGTTTTCGGAGGGCACGCAGACGAAATCCTGCAACAGACCGTCTGTATCAACGCCCATGGTCCTAACCACGATTTCTCCGTGCTCGACGGTTTTCACAAAAGGATTGACAACGACGCGCGCTCCGAGCTTGAAGCCGAGCTCATCGTCATCGTTTGTGACGTACGCAATCGCGGCGTGCGCCGGAACGGTAACCGTATTCTTGTCGTCTCTGTTGGCAAAACAAGACATATCGGTGGAGGAAAGAGCCACCTTTGAAATTTTCAACTTGACCTCTCCTTCACGCGGAACAAGAGTACCTTCACTGAGGCTGACTTCATTAAAATTTCCGATGTGCCAAGATTTCATAAATACTTCCTTACTGATATTTTATCACGGTCGCGCCCAATATGCAACCGTGTATCGCCATATAAATATTATCGCGCGCCGTATGTACCGAAATCGTCTCACGGCAAAAAAACTCGCTTTACGCAAAAACCGAAAATCACTTTTTGCCGATTGCGGTTTCTTTTTCCGCCGCGCGCGTAATACAAGTGAATTCCTGCGGCTCGGGGAAAGGTATGTCCTCGCCGATTACGAATCTGTCTCGCCTGAGGTTGTCGTCGGAGTACAAATAGATTTTTTTGTCCTTCCAAGAAGTCATTATATGCTTTTTGAGTATTTCGCTTTGCAGAACCTTTTGATACAGTCCTCCATACACTCCGACGTACACTGTCTCATGCCTGCTTGCAAGCATATAATCCACCAATTCGTCACGTAACATAAAAGCCAACTGAGAATCGCTTATCACAAATCCGCCGCCGCAAGACTTGCACGGTTGGAGCATAAAGTCGTCAATAGGAAGCCTCGTTTTCTTGCGTGTAAGCTCCACAAGCCCGAGCGGAGTCATTCCGACGGTGGTGGTTTTGAGCCTGTCGTGTTTGAGCGCGGCTTTGAGCGCGTCCACAACTCTGCGCTGATGTTCCTCCGTCATCATATCGATGAAGTCGATAACGACGATTCCGCTTATATTTCTTAACCTAAGCTGTCTTGCTATACACTCGACCGCCGCCATATTGGTCTTGAAAACGGTATCCTCCAAATCGAGGTCGCCGACAAACCTACCCGTGTTGACGTCGATGACGGTGCATGCCTCAGTCTTGTCTATAACGATATACGCGCCGTTCGACATCTCCACCTTTCTGTCGCAGAGGTGGTTTATCTGCGCGCTGAGACCGAAATACGACATGATATTCCGCTCTCCCTCGTAAGCCTCCACCTGCGCCTTCCCGACCCTGCCGATAAGCGCGTTTGCGATTGTGGCGTCGTTTACAATAACCTTGTCTATATCCTCGCTGAAAGAATCCCTGAGCGCTCTCTCGAATAGCGTGGCTTCCTCAAACACAACGCTCTTCTCGGGTGCGCGGCGGTATTCGTCGAGGACCTTCCCCCAAAGCGAAAGCAGCTTGCCTGCGTCCTTTATAATATCGTCGTCGTCCGCCTTGTCCGCAGCCGAGCGTATTATAAAGCCCGTGCCAATCGGACATACGGATTTGACAAGCTGTTCGAGGTACTCTCTGCGCTCGTCGTTTTCTATCTTGCGTGAAACGCCTATAAAATTGGAATTTGGCAAAAGCACGAGATAATATCCCGCAAGCGTTATATCCGTCGTAAGCCTCGCGCCCTTTTGTCCGAACTGGTCCTTGACCACCTGACACATAATAACGTCGCCCGCGGACAGCTTCTCGCTTTTCTTGGGCATAACGCTGTGAAGCCTCTCCTTATCCACCAGCGACTCGCCTACATAGAGAAAGCCGTTGCGTTCGAGACCGATATTTACAAACGCCGCTTTCATTCCGCTGAGCACATTTTCAACTCTGCCCTTATATATATTGCCGACAATACCGCATACGCTTGCCATTTCGACGGAAAACTCCAAAAGCTCGCCGTCGTCGACCAGCGCCGCGCGCGTGCAAAACGGGGTGTTGTCCAAAATCAGTTGTTTCAAAAGCGTATCCTTCTGTTCTTTATTTCGGGCATCGGCAAACGCCTCACCCTGTTTTATACTCTTTTCAAATAATCGTCCGCGTCTTCAAACCCGCCTGCCGCATCGTTTGCAAAACCGACATACTGGGCGGTCTTGCGTATATCCGACAACGCAAGAGCGACCCCGAGTCTGGCGTTGAGTTCTGGCAGTATCCTGTCGGGGCGGAGGCTCGTGTTGCCTGCCGCAAGCCTCAGCGAAAGTCTGCCGCCGCTGTCCGCAACGCGGTAAATCCTGTCTGATACATCCTCTCTTACAGCTTTCCCTTTCTTTTCGTACTCGATAACAAATCCGCTCAAATCGATGTTCTTGAAAGGAGTGTCAAACACAAAATCCGCCGCCGTAATTTTACCCTGCAAGTTGGGATTCTTCTCACACTCGAAGACCTCCGTCGCAGAAAGCGTACTCGGCACAGCGCGATTGTATCTTTCGATAAGCTCCTCGCCGCCGATGTCTGTATCTACTGCAAGATACTCCGCCTCGGACGCCACGCCTACGGCGAGCGGAGGGGAAAAGAACACCAGCGCGTGCGGATTGAACCCCTGCGAAAACTTTACGGGGATATCCGCTCTTCGCAAAATCCTCGAAACGTGTCTAAGCAAATCAATATGGGAGACGAAGCATGCGTCCGCGAGCTTAGAGTATTTGAGCACTAGCATACCGTACACCTCCCCAATTTAAGAGCGCCGCATCCGTTACAGCCCTCGCGGCAATTCTTCGTCGTCGCTTCCATATAGCCGAGCTCACGTTCTTTGAGCAGATATGCTTTCGACACTCCGTTATCTATAAAATCCCAAGGCAGAGCCTCGTCCGCTTCTCTCCTGCGCGTATATTCACCCATGGTAAGTCCGCAGTCTGCAAACGCCTGCGTCCACGCGTCCCACTTAAACTGCTCCGTCCACGCGTCAAACTTGGCTCCAAGCTCATACGCCCTTTCTATAACCCTGCTCTGCCGTCTGTCTCCTCTTGCGAGAGCGGCTTCTAGCACGGATGTTTCCGCACCGTGCCAAGAAAAAGATACTCCCTTAATCTCCCTGAGAAGTCCGCGCAGATAATTCTGCTTTCTCAGCATTTCCTCCATGCTTATCTGCTCCTCCCACTGGAAGGGAGTGCAGGGTTTTGGGATAAACACGGCGCAGCTTACGGAAATATTCAGCCCGCGCTTGTGCCGTTTGAGATAATAAAGACCTTTGAGCCGTTTGCATATCTCGGCTATTCCCGCAATATCATCGTCCGTTTCGGTGGGCAGTCCGAGCATAAAATACAGCTTTATGCTGTCGTATCCTATCTCGAACGCCTCCGCCAGATTATCCAGCTCTGCGTCCGTTACGTTTTTGTTTATAACGTTGCGCAGTCTCTGCGTGCCTGCCTCGGGAGCGAACGTAAGCGAGCTTTTGCGCGAATGCTTCGCCATATCCGACTTAAACGAACTTATTCTCAAGCTCGGCAGAGCAAGATTGACGCGCTTTTGTTCGCAATAAGGGATGAGGATATCTTCCAGTTTTTCGAGCTCGGTGTAGTCGCCCGTAGAAAGGGAGCAAAGCGACATTTCGCCGAAGCCCGCGCTTTCCACCATCTTTTTTCCAAGCTCCGCGCATCTCTCTGCGCTGCGCTCGCGTATAGGTCTATACCAAAAGCCCGCCTGACAGAATCGGCATCCGCTAGCGCAGCCGCGGTACAGTTCGAGAGTAGCCCTGTCGTGCACCGCCTCTATGTTCGGCACAAGCGGTTTTTCGGGATAAGGAGCGTTCTCGAAGTCGCGCAGAACGGCTTTTGTAACCTTTTCCCCGTCTTTGTGAAGAGACGGAACGTACGCGCCTTCCACGCTCTTTACTCTTTTAAGTATCTCCGATTTGGAAACGCCCTCGGCTCTGCTCTCGGCGATAATACGCAAAATATTCAAATCCGCTTCCTCGCCCTCGCCGCACACGATTATATCGAAAAAATCCGCAAACGGTTCGGGGTTGACCGCGCAGGGACCTCCCGCGAGCAGTATCGGATATTCCTCTCCTCTGTCCGCCGCATAGAACGGGATTTCCGCGAGGTCCAGCATATACAGCACGTTCGTATACAACAGCTCGAAACCTATGGAAAACCCGAGGACGGTAAAGTCTTTAAGCGGTTTTTTGGTTTCCAAGGACAATAACGGCAGATTTTCTTCTTTGAGCTTCCGCGCGAAATCCTCAGCGGGCGCAAAGCACCTTTCCGCCGCGAAATCCTTGTCTGAGTTTATCACGTCGTACAGTATCTGAACGCCGAGGTTGCTCATCCCGATTTCGTACAGTTCTGGAAAGCAGAAGCACATATCCGCCTTTCTCGGCTTGCTCATATCGGGAGTATTCCACTCTCCGCCGCAGTATCTGGCAGGCTTTTCCACCTGAGCAAGTATCTTGTAAAGTTTATCCTTGTATTCTTCCATTTTATCTTTAACCGTATGCGTTTTTTATCTTCCGTCGAGGCATAGCGCCGCCGCGCCGAGTATCCCGGCGTCGTTTTTGAGCGTTGCCGCAACGACTTTTATTTTGGGATTATACTGCGCTCCGAACACGTTTTCCGTCACATATTTTTCAAGCGGTACAATCAGTGCGTCGCCGGCGTTAGAAACTCCTCCGCCTATAATAATGACCTCTGGATAGAATATATTAGCGTACGTCACAAGTCCGCAGCCCACATACTCAATATAATGATTTAATGTCTCAATCGCAACTTTATCTCCGTTTTTTGCACATATAAACACGGTTTTCCCGTCAATTCCGTTTTCAGCGGCGTATTTTGCGAGTCCGCTGTTAGGGTGCTTTTCGCATGCGGCCTTCGTTTGCTTCATAAGTGCGGTTGCCGAGGCGTACGCCTCGTAATGCCCTCTCTTGCCGCAGCCGCAAAGCTCGCCGTCCATAGCTATCGTGATATGTCCGCCCTCCGCACCGGCGGAGCGGTTGCCCGTAAGCAGCCTGCCGTTTACGACTATGCCCGTGCCTACACCCGTGCCGAGGGTAATCAGCACGCTGTTTCTCGCGCCTTCGCCCGCACCGTACAGCGTTTCGCCGAGCGCCGCGCAGTTGGCGTCGTTGCTCACGCGCACGCTCTCTATCCCCGTCAGCTCCGCTAGCATTTCCGCAAGCGGAGTGTTTACAAAATTCACATTGCAGCAGTAGCGCACAAAACCCGTATCGTCATCCACGGAGCCGGGACACCCCACGCCTATTCCCGCGATTTCGCGCCTGTCCGTTCCGCACTCTTCGAGAGTATCAAAAACGAGCGCGGCTATGTCGGAGACGATAACCTCCGCGTCTTCGCGCGGTCTTATGGGCGCCGCTTTTTTATGCAGAATAACGCCGTCCTCCACAACGCCGCACTTGACGCTCATTCCGCCTATATCTATGCCGAGATATTTCATAAATTCCCCCGCAGAGCCGCAGTCTGCCTTATTTATAAACTCAAACTATTTTATAATACTATGCTTCAAATGTCAAACGCTGAAAGGTCGAACGCCAAATATGAAAAGCACTCCGAAGAGTGCTTTGCGTTATGCTAAAATTCCGAAAAGATTATTTTCACTCAGACTCTATCTGCTTCCAATGCGCGCCGATGGGGATGCTGAACGACATTCCGTTCTCCATATCGTCTACATATATTTGCATAATTAAGGATAAAAACAAATTGCGCGCATACAATCCGTCTGCGATTTACGTCGCGGTTTTTCCATGCGATACCGCGGTCTTGCGCTTTATTGCGGGCTTTCGGCTTTTGTCTGCGTTACCAAAGAGCGCGTATCCGATAGGCTTAGACAGTCTGTTCCCCAACGCGACGGCTTTAAGTTCCGCTTCGGTGAGGGTGGATACGATTTCTCCTCTCTCGCCTACAATCTCGAACTTCGTTTCGCTCGCCGAGCTTATATGATGATACAGTCTGATTATCGGAATATCTTTTGATACGCGCACTGTCTTTTGCTCCACTCCGAGCATATAGTTTTTGCTTGCGCCGTCCAGCACGCTAATATACATTTCCTCTTTTGTCCCGAACGCCGCGCCGTAAAACAGAAACACCGCGATTATCCCGAACGTAAAATTGACGTTAAAAAAGAGCGAGGCTATAAATAGCCCAAAGAAAGCCAAACTCGAAACCACTCCCGCGATTTGCAAGCCTTTTATGGCTTTAAGCCTGTTTTTACAAAGTCCGAGCACCGCGCGCGAGCCGTCGAGCGGATAGACGGGAAGGAGATTGAAAACGCCGAGCGACATATTCGCGTAAAAGAACGTCTGCGTATAAGGATACACGGCAGGCGCAAGCCACCACACCCCGAGCGTTATAAGCGCAAGCAAAAAATTGCATACGGGTCCCGCAAGCCCGACCATAACAGCGGACGTCCTGTCGAAATTCTCCTCGGTGCTCATCATCGCTCCGAAGGGCATAAGCACCATTTTTTTCACCGCGAATCCGCGCATACGCGCAAGAGCGGCATGCGCGAGCTCATGGAAAATAAGCGCGATAAAAGTGGATACGAACGCCTGTGCCTGCCCCAAAGCCACAAGCGCGAGGGCAAGCACAAAAAACAGCGGATGCACCTTTATCTGCATATTTCAAACGCTCACATTCCCGCAAGTGCGCTCGCAACGGACTTGATTGCGTCAACCGCCGCCGTAGCCTTGAATATGTTGGCAAACAGGAAGCCGAGAGAAACGAACACGCCGATAATGACGGGTACGATAGCGGCGTCAAGCAAATCGAATTTGCTTTTGCGGCGGCGCTTTTCCTCCACTCTGTTTTCAACGAAATCGTTGGTGGAAATTTCAACTTCGAGCTTTTTATTTTCGTCAAATTCCATAATCGTCACCTCGAATTAAGCCTATGCCCGAGCGGCGGCGATTATTCCACAAAATGAAAACTAATATCTTTTCACGTCCAGCGTAGTATCAAACTGCTTGATTCTGCACGCCTCCGCGCATATTTTCACCAGGTACGCCCCGTCTTCGGACTGCGTAATATCAACGTCCGTGGGCGCTGTCAGCTCGAAGTAATCTCCGAGCAGACGGTTCAAATCGCCCGTAAGAGCAACCGAGAAGCCTTCCTTTATTCCGACCTTATCCTGCGTAAGCATTTCCCTCATACGCCTTGCTATATCTCTCGCCCTCTTCATATCCGCCTCAATACCTGCGCCTGAACAGCCTGCGCCTAGCGCTTACGTCCACAAAAACCTTGCTCCTGTCTGCTACGTTTGCTGCGAGCGCGTCGAACGCCCTGTCTGAAATCGCGCTGTCCGGCACTCCTCCGAGCTGTTGATACAAGGTAATCATATCATCCTCGGGAATTACGCCGATCGGCGGAATATGAAGCAAAGAGCCGATTTCCGCCGCGCCTATCATCTCGCCTCTCACCACCATGTCCGCACGAACGCGGTTGACTACGAGCGACACGTCGGCAAGGCGATAGCTTGCAAGCAGTCTGACAACCTTGTCGGCGTCCCGTATCGCAGAGGCGGAGGGAGTCGTGACAACGATAGCCTCGTCCGCGGCTGATACTGACCTGTGAAAGCCGTGTTCTATGCCTGCTGGGCAGTCTATAATCACAAAATCGAACTCCGAAAATCCCTCCACAACGCCGCGAAATGCCTGCGCCGTAAGCGCGGCGCTGTCCTTTGAAGACGGGAGTATTCGCATAGGGCTTTGAGTATCGCAGACCAACGCCTGAAAAGCTCTGCACTTGCCCGCAAGCACGTCGCTCATATCGTATACCACTCTTTTTTCTATGGCGGTCACGACGTCGAGGTTATTAAGCCCCACGTCGCCGTCCACAAGCACGACCTTATAGCCTTTCAGCGCCAGCTTCCGTCCGAGCGTCGCGGTTACCGTGGTCTTTCCCACTCCCCCTTTGCCGGAGGTTACAACTATCTTTCTCATACCAACTATAATAAAAAACAGCCAAACTCGCATTATGGCTGTTTTGCTACTTTTTGTAAGTATATTGTCAAAAAAATTTAATTGAGTCTTATCCCGAGCATATCGCCGAGCAACTCTTTATCGTCAAAGAACTTCGCGCCTCCGATTGCCACGGCGTTTTCCCCGTCGCGTAAGAGAGTGAGTTTGAGTTCGAGCGCCTGTTCGAGGTATTCAAAAAGACCGGGGATATGCATACAGCCTCCCGTCACAAACACGCCCTTTCTCAGCACCTCGCCCGCAAGCTCGGGCGGCGCCTGATGAAGCACCGACATCACGACTTCGAGAATATCGTCGACAAGCGGTATCACCGCCTCGCGCATATCCGCCGCCGAAACGTAAAGACTGCGCGGACTTCCGTCGCTTCCTGCGCCCGACACTGCATAGCTTCCCTCGTCGTTGACGTAAAACGAAAGCGCTGACTGTTTGAGGTTTTCAATAGTATACTCGCCGACCTTCACACCGTAATGCATATACAGGCTGTCGATAATTGCGTTGTTGAACGCGTCTCCCGCGATATTCACACTGCAACCCGCCGCAATTCCTCTGTTGGTAACCGCCGCAATCTCCGTCTTCCCTCCGCCGATATCCACAAACAGACCGCCTATACTGCCCGTATACGCCAAAAGCGAAAGCGGAGCTTCCACAAGTGTAACCTCCTTAATACCCGCTTTCAGACAGCATTTTTCGACAGCGCGTCTGTCCGAGCCCGAAGAGGAAGAGCATATGGATACGATTGCCTTGATTCTCGGGGCGAACAAGCCCGTGGGGATAATCTTTTTCAAAAAATATCTGAGCATCATCGCCGCCATTTCCTCGTCGACCACAACGCCCTCTTTTATGGGTGCTATAATTTTCGCACCGCCCAGCGAGCCCGTCATAATACGCTGAGCCTTATAACCTGCTTCCCGTATTTCCAGCTTGTTCCCTGCCATTGCGGCAATAGCGATAGCAGGCTCCCTAAGCACGGGGCCTATTCCTTTTTGATATATCGTGATAAATTTGCTTCCCAAATCGATTGAAAGTTCAACGGTTGCCATCTGTCACTCCGAATCCCGCAAGCACGCTTGCGAGCTTTTCCTTGGGCAGTCCGACGATATTTGTATAACTGCCCCTGTATTTTTCCACGACGCGTCCGTCCTGAATGCCGTACGCGCCCGCCTTGTCAAGCGGATTCGTATCCGCAATGTAGCTTCTTATCTCTTCCTCGCTCAGATTTTTGAGTTTCACCCTCGAGCGCACCGTAAAGCTCTTACTTTCGCCGCCTCGTCTGACGGTGACGCCCGTATATACCGTATGCCACCTGCCGCACAGCTTTTTGAGCATTTCAAGCGCATTTTCTTCGGTATGCGGCTTTCCGTACACCTTTCCGCCCATAACGACGACGGTATCCGCGCCTATTACGACGCCGTCGCAAGCGTCCGCGGCGCAAGCCTTGACCTTCGACAGTTTTTTCACAAGCTCGGACGGTCTCGCCGCGCGGGTCGCGCTCTCGTCGATATCGGCGGGTAAAACCTCAAACCGCAATCCCATATCCGTCAGAATTTCCCTTCTTCTGGGAGAAGCGGAAGCAAGTATTATGCGCTTATCACTCTTTTGCATATGTACGCAAGGTATTTACAGTATTTCCAGATTTTTGCCGAACGCCGACTTGAAATCCGCCGCCGCTCCTATCGCGTCCTTTATTTCAAGCGAGCAGTCTCCGCCGTTTTCCGTCTCCGTCTTCACAATTACGCTGTCGCCCAGCACGTCGCAGTTGACTCCCGTCACAACCTTGCTCTGACTCCTGTCAAAGCTCTCCGCTATACGCAGAATCACGCTCAGTTTCCTCAAAGCCTCTATGTCCTCCGCGGTTATCATATCCTTGTATCTAAGCAGCTCTTCTTTGGGGAAATCCATATTTCTGTGTCCCACCGCAACAAAGGAAGCAAGCACGATATCCTTATGAGGAACTCCGTAGAGATTGCTGTTGAGAATTATGTATTGCGAATGCAACTGGTGGTTGTAGAATTTTATTCTCATCCCGCTGTCGTGCAAAAGCGCGGCGATTTTGAGCACTCTGACATAAGCGCGAGGCATCTTGTGCAGGACTTTAAGCTGTTTGAACAGCTGTATGGAAATATTATACACGTGCTCCGCATGTCCGATATTGATATCGAAATACTTCATCTGCGTATAAAGCGAGTGTCCGAGCACGTCGCTGAGCGGTCTTTCGCCGATCGTAGGCACAGCATAACGGAACATCGCGCCTTCTCTGAGTCCGCAGCCGCTTATCGTGATTTTGCGGAAATCGAATCTCTTTATAACCGCCTTCATCACCGCGAGAGCGCTGGGGAAAATATCCGCTCTTCCGCTGGAAATGCCCTTTATTTTCATAGTGCTGTCAAGGTCGAGCTTCCTTATGGTATTGTAGATATGCTCGAAGCTCTCGGTGCTCAGCTCGTAGTTGTGGGTCATATTAAGCGGATATTTGGTTATCATGCGGCTGATTCTGCCGAGATTTCTGAAACTTCCGCCCACTCCCACAAACGCCGTATCGGGCTCCACGCTTTCCAGCCAAGCGACCTTATCGAGCTGTGCGCCGATAAAATCCTCTATCTTCTGCGCGCGCTCCTGCGGGTTGGCGATATCCGCCTTGAACAAATCCGTAAGCGTGACCGCTCCGAAGGGAAGCGTCTCGAAATGTATAAGGTTGCGGCGGTTGTAGTAGATGAGATTCGTAGAGCCTCCCCCCATCTCCATAATAAGTCCCTTGGGAATGTCCATGGAGTTGATAACGCCTTGATAGACGAGCATCGCCTGCTCCTCCACGGAAAGCACCTTGATTTTTATACCGCACGTCATCGCCACCTCGTCGAGGAAGCTCTTCTGATTTTTTGCTCTGCGCACCGCCGCCGTCGCGTAGGCGAATATCTTGTCCACGTGATTGGCGTCGCAAAGCCTTCTGAACATAGTAAGCGTTTTTATGGTCTGCGCAATGCGCTGAGGTTTGATAAAGCCGTCCCAATCGAGATCCTGTCCGAGACGCACGGTCTCTTTAAGCTCGTCGAATACCACGAAATAACCGCCGTCAAGCACGTTTACAAGCACAAGACGCGCGGAGTTGGAACCGAGGTCAATTATTGCGATTTTTTCCATAATCACTTCTCCGTTTTACGTCCCCGTCCTAAACGGAAACATAATTTTTTGAATCAAAGCGCCCTTAGGCGCAAAGCGAACGACCGTTCCGAATAATCAAAACAGGAAGCCTAGCTTCCTCGTTTATTATGCTCAAATCCGAGAGCGGTTTTACAGATTAAATTATACATTACGGAAGACAGATTGTAAATACCCCTTTTTTAAGAAATTTAACTACTCTATTTATGCGGCGCGTGGTTCTGCCTTGCTCTCGGCAAACGCGGCGTCAGCCGCGGTCAAGCCATTGCCGAGTATGCCGTCCGCAAATCATTTTTATTTTTGTTTGCTCTTATTCTTAGGCGTGAAAACCTTCATCACAAGCGAAAAAATTGCGATTATACACAAAAATCCGCCGAACAGCTTTTTCAGCAAATCACCCTGTATCTGCGTTGCAAACACCGACGAAACCGAGCATGTGACAAACGCGGGAAGCAGGAGATAAAACAGATTGTCTTTTTTCACAAGACCGTTCTTGACGTGCAGAAACAGCGCCGCCGTTCCCGACGGCAGAAATGCAATAAGATTCGCATACTGCGCGGTGAGCTGTCCCACTCCCATGACAAGCACAAGCAGAGGAAGCGTAAGCGTTCCGCCGCCCATGCCCATTCCTGCGAGCACGCCTCCCAAAACTCCTGCGAGTATAAAATACAAAAATTTCATATATACCTCAAATAAACGTTTAGATACTCGGTTTTAAGAGAAAATCATCTTTAATCCCGCAAAGAGCATAAGCCCGTAAAACAAAAAACACAGCAGGTCTCCCGACAGCTTTTTCAAGAGCAAAGCGCCGACGACGCCGCCTATAAACACGCCTATAACCGTGGGCAGAACCACGCTCGCCTCGAAAGAGCTTCTGAGCGAATACACTATCGTGCTTATCAGGCAAAGCGGAAGTATCACGGCTATTGCCGTAGCGTGAGACCCCCTGTCGTCAAGTCCGCCGATAAAGCTGAGGGCGGGCACGGCGAGCATGCCGCCTCCCGCTCCGAAAACGCCGTTGACCGCGCCGATAAACAATCCCGCAAGCGCGAGAAACAGCCTGCGTTTTTTCATACTCTTTGCCGAAGGACGGTTATATTTGAATACGTTGTCAACAATCACTTTGTCCGAATAAACGGTTTGCGTCATATCTGTCTCCCTGCACTTCGCAAATAACGAGCGGACGGCGCTCGATTTCGGAAATGCTTAAAAATCAATAGTAGTGTTTTTAATTTAACTGAAAGTATGAATTTCTATTGCAAAAAAAATAGTTTTGTATTAGAATATCTAGCATACTATACGATGCGCGCAATGCGCACGTACGTAAAAGAAACAAAAACGGGCGAAAAGCCCTAATAAATCTATACAGGTTTGGTATGAACAAGAAGAAATTTACTGTACTGGCTCTACTTTTGATTGTGATTCTCACACTCACCTCCTGCTTACTCGTCGCCTGCAATCAGGCGGGCTCTGCCGACGACGGCTCGGATAAGACGATAAAAGCGACCGAAGGTCTGCTGATAAACAACAGCGATTTCAAGGTCGTCGACACTTCCGTCAGCACTTATCCCCGCAGCGTGACCAACTGGACGGGTGCGAAGCAATACTCGTCCGACACATACAGAGACGACGTCACCGCTGGAGTTATAAGCCTCGAAGAAGCTCTCTACAACGAGAACAAAACCAAGTGGGGCGATGACGACGGCGAAATCCGCAACAAACTGCTTGCGGGAGGCAGATACGGCGAAAACGACAAAATCAAAAACGCGCTTATGATTTATATGCCCGAACAAAGCAAAAACGCGGACGACAAGGACATAAACGGCCCCACCGCCTACGGCTACACTTCGTCGAGCTTCTCCCTTGAAAAGAGCTCGTACTACAAGCTCACGGTGGACGTACTCACCTACAAAATCGCAGGCAAAGAGGGCGACGTTCCCGGCGCGCGTATTTACGTAAGCTCCAACACTTTTGCGGAATTTGCGGGCATTGACACTCACGGAGAGTGGAAAACATACGAGATTTATATCGAAACTTCTCCCTCCTCGTCCACGAGCCTTACGCTCATGCTCGGACTCGGCAAGCGCCTTTCCTACTATGAAAAAGGTCTGACGACGGGCTATGCCTTCTTCGATAATGTGGAACTCACCAAGATAGAAGACGACAAGCAGACGGATGGAGTAGAAGGCAAGCTGGCGTTTGACAAGGCATACGACGCACAGCTCAACAGCAATTCCGAACTCAACGGCAAGACGGTCACAACCGCCACTCTGAAAGTTCCCAACGGACATTTCGATTTCGGCTCCACTTCTCTTACGACCTCCGGTTCTCCCAGCTCTTGGTCGTTTGTAACGGGCAACAGCGGCAAGGACGACCCCGCACCGACCTCCCCCGTATACAACGGAATAGTAGATTTGAGCAAATTCGCGGAGAATTATTCCAAGCTCGCAAAGACCTTCCAGACCAGAGAGCCCGACAGCGCAACCAATTCTACGTATGCGCCTGCGGACAGCCTCGGCGCGATAACGGATTCTATCAAAGGCTATTCGCCGAGAATAGGTTCCAACGTATTCATGCTGTCAAGCCAGCTCATGACCGCTCAGGGCATAAAGTCGTCCAGAGCAATCACGATAGAAAAGAACAGGACATATGCTCTGTCCGTCGATATCTATACGTACGCGGTGCACGGAGCGGGCGTATCGCTCATTCTCTCGGGCAGCGACGGTAAAGATATCGTCATAAAAGGCATCTCCGCCGACAAGACCTCAAACGTTCTCATCGGCACCAACGTCATAGATACCGCAAACGGCGGCTACACCACGGGCATCAATCCCGGCCGTACGACGGGTCAATGGAAGACCTATACCTTCTATATCAAAGGCAACCAATACAGAGATTACAACTACAATATGACCATTTGGCTCGGCACAGAGGGTACGAAGAGCAACAATTCCGTGAAATTCCACTCTTTCGACTCCGGCTCGAGCACGTCCGACACCAGCGTTCTGAACGCGACAGGCTATGACGGAAACGGGACCTTCTCCAACGGATGGGCGTTCGTCGACGAACTTGTGCTGACGCAGATAGCCGCGCTGCCCGACCTCAACGCCGACAGCGCTATCGAGGGAGCAAACGATGCTCAGACGCTCGACTGCACGGATTCCGACAAAGTAGGTCTTATCGTAGATTTGACGACCGCCAATAGTCTCGGCGATATATTTGAAAGAGGCACAGGCAACTCCGTTGCGGATTATCTCGGCGCAAACGGCAAACTCGGACTCGGCGCTCCCGTAGGCTGGAAGAGCGAATTTGATATCGAGGATATGACCAAGCCCGTCGTAAGCGGAATTATCAGCGAAGGCATCGTCAATCTCGAATCCGAAGAGGCTTTCAACGGAAAGGGAGCATATCCGATGCTTCCCTACGACACCGTGTCCAAAAACGCATACTCCATACACGCGTCTTCGGACAGCTCCTACGAGGTGGAATCCGACGACATAGTGATAGAAGCCAACAAATTCTACCGTCTGTCGCTGTGGGTCAAGACGCAGGACGTCAATTCGGCGAGCGGCGCATATGTTTATCTCATCAACAGAGACGATGAGGACGAAACGCTCACCAGCTTCACCAAGATAAACACGTTTGAATACGACGAGTATCACAACGATTGGTGCGAACTCACGGTGGTCATTCGCGGTGCGGAAGACAAGAACACCAACGTAGCGCTCCGTCTGTCCCTCGGTACGGGCAACAGATGGGCGACCACTCTCACCGACGGCGCAATGTACGTGGCAAACGTGAACATGAGCACCATCACCTATGCCAACTTCAACGACACAAGCACAGGCACCTACACAAAGACCGTCAACCTCTCCAAGTCGTACACCTACACGGTCAGCAACGGAAGCTTCGACGGCTACGACCTTGACGACGAGAACCTCACCGCAGGCGAAGCTCTCAAAAACCAAAGCGTTGCCGCTACTCCCGAAAAGTGGACGATAAACGACAACACAGTCGATATGAACGGCAAGAACGGAAGCAATCTGTACGCTGGCGTTATCGCGCTTGACAAGGTAGGCAATTCCTTCGGAGCAAGCGCTCAGGCAACTGCCGTCACAGGGCTTCCGACAGACGTATTCAACAGCTTCTACAACAACACGAACAACGAATACGGCGACGACTACCTCAACTCCCTCGCAGGGCCGTATATGCTTGCGCTGGGCAGCACCGACGCGCAGAAAGCCTATGCGACGGGATTCGCATCCGAAAACATCTCGCTGTCCGCCAACACCTACTACTCTTTGAGCGTATATGTAAAGACGTTCGGTAGCACCAAGGCGTCCGTATTCCTTACTGGCGAATCCAGCGTATCCGACGGACAAAAGTATTTTGCCATAAGCAACACCGCGGACAAGGATTGGACGAAGTACACCTTCTTCATAGAGGTCGGCAACACGTCGGTATCCGTAAAGCTCAATCTGTGGCTTGGATATGACGCGGAATATATGAATATGGAAGAAGAGCAAGACGCTCTCTCCTCGGGCAAGGTATTCTTCGACAACGTAGTACTCTCCTCTATCGGCGAGGACGTATACAACGAAGCGAACGCCGACATTGAAGAAAATGTTAAACTTTCCTTCACAACGGACAGCTTCGACTCGCTCTCCACTTCCACAGAATCCAGACAGGAGCTCACCAAGCCCGAAAACTGGACGGGCGCGGCAGACACCAATCAGACCTCTTCCAACACCAAAGGCGGCATAATTTACGCAGACAGTCAGTTCTATGAAACGGAAGTCGTAAACGGCGTCAGCTATGCGAGAATACTCGGCTCCGACTATAAGCTGGAAGATATAACCGTATCCGACAAAGAGCTTTCGGACGCCAAGGAAAAGGACGAGTTCAGCGGTAAAACGGACTCCGAAATTCTGGAAGCGCTCAAACAGCAGAAACTCGACACCAAAAAGACGGAAAACTGGATCCCCGTCAGCGAGCTTTATGCGAAGAGCGGCAACAGAATGCTCATTATAAACAACACTACGGAAAGCGGATATATCTATACAGGCACCGCAAATACTCTCGCTGAGGACAGCTTCTATAAGGTCAGCGTATGGGTGCGCACCTACGGCTTAAAGGGCAAAGACGGCGGCGCGAATATCGAACTGTACCTCGGATCGGCAAACGAGACCAACAACGCCCTTATCTTCAAGAGCATAAACACGCAGAAGCCCGCCGTTGGTGACGAGCCCGCGTCAAACGAATGGACCAAGTACGAATTCTATGTGAAAACTTTGGAAGAAAAGGTCACTTCCGTCACGCTGAAACTCTCCTTGGGCAGATATACCACGACGGAAGAAAACGGTGAAAGCGTAGTCAAGGGTCTTATGAGCGGCTATGCCATGTTCGACGACGTGTCCATAGAAAAGGTGGAAGAAAGAGATTACGAAGAAGCGGTAGCCTCCGATAGCGAATATATTCTCACGAGACAGGTCGCCGCGGATACGAGCGGTAAAAAGGACGAGGACGGCAACAACCAAACTCCCGCCGCAAACAAATTTAACCTCGACTATCTGTGGTGGATGATTCCCACTATCATAATCGGACTCGTGATTATCGCAGTCGTTATCGTACTGATAATCCGCAAGGTCAAGCCCACCGCAAAGAAAATGGCAAAGAAAGTCAACGGCGCTCCCATGAGCACGGAAATGCTCGATAAGAAGCGCAATAAGTACGACGAGGGTAAGGAATAATACTCCCGCAAACGTACAAAATTCAAAGCTCGCCGTCAAACGACGGCGAGCTGTTTTTATCTTTGATTTTAACAATCCGTTTTCAAATAGTTTCCACAGGCGTACAATTCTATATTTTTCTCAGACAGCATAAATTTAACGGATGAATAAAACAGCCAAATCGTTTTCGATAGTGACGGGGTTCTCCATTCTCACGAGAGCGCTGTCGTTTATATTCAAAATATGGATGTCACGCGCGCTCGGCGCGGAGGTCATCGGTCTGTATCAGATTGCGATGAGCGTCATCATGCTGTTGTTTACTCTCACCGCGGGCGCCCCGACAGTACTCTCCCGCAAGGTGGCGGAAGCGGCGTCGGCCGGCGATACCAAAAGGCAAAACGCGTATGCGACCGCCTCCCTCATAATGGGCTTTGCGATTTCCGCCGCGCTCACGGGGCTGATGTTCGGTCTGCACTCCAAGCTCGGTTTCCTGTTTTCGGATGAAAGATGCCTTCCCATATTCCTTATAATGCTGCCGACGCTAATCACGTCTACTCTGTACGCGTCGTTCAGAAGCTGGTTCTGGGGCAGGAAAAATTTCCTCGCGTTCTCCTCCACAGAACTGCTCGACGAAGTCATAAAAATTATATTGTCCGTCGTATTTGCGGGCGGTCTTGTATCATTTATAAGCGGCGCGCAGGGCGTTGCCCTCGCTATGACGATAGCCGACCTGCTCTGCGTACTCGTGCTTGCTCTGCTGTATTTCATATCAGGAGGAAGATTTGCAAAGCCGCGCGGTTTCAAGGAGCTGATTTCGCGCACCGTGCCTCTTTCGGCGACGAGGATATTCACCTCGCTGGCGGCGTCTCTCACAGCCATTGTAATCCCTCAGATGCTCGTCAAAAGCGGATTGACCGTAGCGGCGGCAACGGCGGAATACGGACGCGTCGCAGGTATGGCACTGCCGCTCATTATGGCGCCCGTAATGTTTGTAAGTTCGCTTTCGGTGGTGCTCATCCCCGACGTTGCGGAGCTAAAAGCCAAGGGCAACGTAGAAGCCGTAAGGAAAAAGCTATCAAGCGCAATGACGTTTGCAGTACTCGTTTCCGCGGTATTTTTCGTCATATACCTTCCTCTCGGCAAACAGATAGGAATTCTGTTTTTCAAAGACGCGCACGCGGGAGAGCTCGTGTCGCACTGCTCTGCGATGCTGTTCCCGATTTCACTCGCACAGGTCACGACGCCTATGCTCAATTCGCTGGGCAAGGAGCGCGCGACGTTTATCATATCCGCGCTCGGAACGGTGATAACAATTCCATGCGTATTTCTGCTGCCGTCCGTTACGGGCGTATACGCTATGGCAATCGCGTCCGCTCTTTGCTTCACGCTCATAAGCATACTCAATATAATCGTGCTCAGAAAGGAAGTCGGCAAATTCGTCGACGTCAAAAAGTTCCTCAAAACGCTGGGCTTTTCTATACCACTCGCAGCGCTCGGATTATTCTCATCTCAACTGCTGTCTAAGGTGACAAACAACGCGGTTACGACGATTGTGCTCATCGTATTTCTCGTGTTCTTCCTGTTCATATTTATATCTGCATTCGATATCGCCGATATTACAGGTTATATAAAGCTGCTTCGTCCCGCGGCGGTGACGGGTCGCAGAAAGGGCTGGCGCAAGCGCGAAAGGAAAAAACCGAAAACCTGATTTTACACGCGCAGGCGCATAAAAACACAAACGCAAAACACAATATCGGTATGCTGAATTTATTCATTAGGTGTCTGGTATTATATTTTTTCTTATTGCTTGCAATGAGACTCATGGGCAAGCGTCAGCTAGGCGAGCTACAACCATTCGAGCTGGCGATAACTCTTGTCGCAAGCGAACTCGTCTGTATTCCTATGGGAGACGCGACGATTCCGATAATATACGGAATTATTCCCGTTTTCTCGCTCTTCCTCGTGCATATCATAATAACCAAACTGGCGACCAAGAGCCTGCGTTTCAGAAAGTTCCTCAACGGCAAACCCGTTATACTCATTGAAAAAGGCAATATTCTTCCCGACGTAATGAAGGAGCTGAACATGAATATAGACGACATCATGGAGGCGCTGAGAGGAAGCGGCTATTTCAATCCGTCTGAGGTTGAATATGCCATACTCGAAACCAACGGAAGTCTGACCGTTCTGCCTAAGTCTCAAAATAAACCGCTCTCTCCCGAGGACCTAGGCTTACAACTCCCCGCCGCGTCCATACCCGTTTCAGTAATAATGGAGGGAGAGTTTGTCGGAGAAAACGTTGCTCAGCTCGACGATACAATAAAGGAACGCGTACTTGCTCTTCTCGACAATATCAACGTCAAACAGGAAGACGTACTCGTGCTCCTCGTGTCGGGAGAGGACGTATATCTCCAACCGTACAAGGGCGATTTCATAACCGCGCAGCTTGACAGCGACGAAAGTGCGGAAACGACCGTCTCCGTACATGACGAAGACGCCGCCGTAAACGATAAAACCGAATCGGATGAAGGAATAAGCATAATCGATAACACTGGCGCGCAAGAGCGTCCCGACGGGGTGAACGAATGAAAAAAGTCATAATCGCAATAGTGATACTCGCGATTATTCTGACCGCGGGAATCCTCGAAAACGTATACGTAGACAAGGTATTTTCAAATCTGGACGGCAGGCTAGCACAGCTTGAAAGCAGTATAATAGCACAGAACGAAGCGGCGTTGTCGCAGGCGTCGGAGCTTCAAAGCTGGTGGGAAAATGAAAGGAAATACGCAGAGCTGTTCGTATACTCTCCCGACATCCGCGCCTTTTCCGTAGCGGTCGGGGAGACTGTGGGCTCGCTCGAATGCAATGATTATGACAACGCGCTTTCCAAAATACGCTCGTTGCAAATTATGTCGCGGAACATCCACAATATTCTGGACTTCAATCTTGCCGATATAATCTAGCGCTCCTACGCAAAAACGGAATTGCAACCGTGAATATAAAACGTCAAAATAGAGCGTACGTTTCCCGAATCGGGACATGCAAATATGCGCAACGTTTTAAATGAGAGTTCTCATATTAAATGTTGCGCATATTGTCATAATTACGTGCGATTTCTTTCTTATTTTACCTTTTGTTCATATTTACATATGCGCATATTTACATATATAATTTCATATCCGCAACTTAAAACTGCGATTTGCATACGTTAAACCCGCTTTTCGACAAAATTCGCTTTGAGGTTGTAAATATCTCCCGCACCTATAAACAGAATTATGCCATACCCGTCCGCGTTATTACGCACAAAACTCAAAACGTCGCGCGCTTTCATCGCATAAACGCAATTCTTGCCGCACTTTTCCTTTATACGTTTTACAAGCGCGTCATAATCGTTGTCGGGGTCATTTTTTTCCCTCGCGGCATATGTCGGCATTATAAGCAAATCTCCGATATGACGGTCGTTTCCGAGTACGTTTACAAAGTCGTCGAAATATGCCTTTGTGCGCGAATAAGTATGCGGTTGGAAAACAGCGAGAATTTTCCCGAACGCCGCCGCCCTTTCCAGTACGCAACCGATTTCCGTCGGATGATGTGCAAAATCGAAATACACCGGTGTACCGCCGATTTTCCCCGCGCGCTCGAAGCGGCGTTTGACTCCGCGGAAAGTTTGCAGCGATTGCACAGCGTCCGCAATCCGCACTCCGAACACCGAAGCCGTAACCGCGGCAAGCGCGGCGTTGGCATAATTGTACTCGCAGCCGTCCTCGAAGGAAAACTCACAGACAAGCTCATCTCCGAGAGAAATTTTGCAATCTCGGCAAGTCGTCGTCACATGATAGACCGCACGCTCCCCTAAGCTTTCCGCAATTATGTCGCGGTCGCCTTTTCTGTTTCCGTCGACATAATAAACCTTGGTCTCTGCCCCCGACAGATATTCGTCGAACGCCGCGCGGACGCTCTCCAGACTTTCATAGCTGTCGGGATGGTCGCATTCTACGTTTGTGACAACCGCGACCGTCGGCTTCAACGACAAAAAGTTCCGCTTATACTCGCACGCCTCCGTCAGAAATATGTCGTCCGAGTCACACTTGCAATTATTGACATAATTTCCGAATTCTACACTGTCTCCGCCTATCATCGCTACAAATCCCAGACCGAAATCGCGCATGATATGCGCAAGCATCGCGGTTGTAGTCGTCTTGCCATGCGTGCCCGCGATGCCCACCGTTTCGTGAAAGCCGCTTGCGACCTCATGCAAGAATTCCTGTCTTTCCATTATCCGAATGCCCAGCTCGCGTGCGCGTAAAAGTTCGGGATGACACTCCTTTATCGCGGAAGAATAGACGACGATATCCGCGCCCTCCGCCGCGTCGGGATTTTCACCCTCGTATATATCTGCGCCCATACGTTTCAATTCTATGCAAAGATCTTCGCATTTAGCGTCGCTTCCGCCCACCGACGCTCCGCTTTCTATTGCAAATTTCGCAAGCGCGCCCACTCCCATGCCGCCTGCGCCGATAAAATGAATTTTTTTACCCTTCAAGCAAATCATACGCCACTATATGAACGTGATTTGCAAAATGTCATAATAAAATGAGAGCAGCGGATTTCCGATAAGTCGGGATTGAAGCAGCAAAAAACCGAAAAATATTATAATTTACAAACTGTTTCATATCTATTTGTAAAATTCGGTCTTGAAATGCACACAATAATATGGTACGCTGAGTACATAACTATCGGGAGGTCGGAATTATGATTACAATAACCGACGTAAAAATCCGTACCGTAAATGCTGAAAACAGCAAGCTCAAAGCGGTCGCGTCCATCATCATCGACGACTGTCTTGCAGTGCACGACATCAAGATAATCGAGGGCGTAGACGGCGAATTTATCGCAATGCCTTCGAGAAAGACTCCGAGCGGCGATTTTAAGGATATCGCACACCCTATCAACACCGCCACCCGCGAGCTTATGCGCGACACAATTCTCGACGCTTATAAGCGCAGTTTGACGGAAAACGCGGAAATCTGACGTTTCATTGCCTTTATTTCTTTTTCAAACCGTCTGCTCTCAAACGATTGCTTACTCAGACGGCTTGGTGTTTGATTGCAAATATAAAGATTCAAGTAAAAATTTGTGCATAAAAACCGCATGCAAACCGCAAATATTGCATGCGGTTTTTGTCTCGGTCGAAAATTCGGGATATGCGATATAGCGCATATTCGCATACGGACATATGTTGCCATTATATATTGAATGCGCATATACGCATATGCCGATAACGCGATATGCTTGTATGCAAAATAAAACATATATACAAATCAGGCAAAACTGTGAAATTCACCGCTTTATGGATTGAAAATATTAAATCCGAACGCAAACAAAAATAATAAGATGCGGCTGCCGCCTATACCCTATCTGCCGAACTCTTCCTGCAATTTTTTTATATCGATTTTACTCATATTCGTCCTCGGAAACTCCTTTACGCACACGACCTCGCTAGGGACATTCCAATGCGACATGCGGCGCGCGATATGAGCGATAATCTCTTTTTTCCTCGGCGCGGCTATCTCGCCTTCGACAAGCAGTCTGATATACGGCTTATCTCCGACCCGATACTCTACGGCGGCACACTCCGACACGAAATTCAATTCCCTTGCGACGCTCTCGATTTCGGAAGGAAACACGTTGATGCCCGAGATTTTTATCAGTCTCTTTTTCCGCCCGAGAAAATACAGTCTGCCCTGCTCATCCGTCTTGAACAAATCTCCCGTACGCACATATTTTTTTCCGTCAATGATTTCAAATGCTCCCGAGGTGCGTTTATCGTCTTCAAGATAACCCTCCATAAGCTGAGCGCCTCCGATGAGAAGCTCCCCAACCTCGCCGACGGGAGTCTCCTCCGCACCTTCGCCCACAATGCGCGCGTCGATTCCGTTTATAGGCGTGCCGACGGAGCCTTCCTTAAAATCGCCTATTTTCGTGAGAGTGCAGACAGTCACCGTTTCTGTAAGTCCGTAACCCGGCGAAAGAACGCCTTTCCCGCCGCATTCCTCCATCCTCTTTGCAAAATCGCCGACAAGCGCGTCGCTTACGCTGTCACCGCCGACGTATACGTCCTGCAAACTCGTTATACTGTCGCCCGAAAATTTATCGTACGAAAGCAGTTTGGTTATCATACGGGGAACGGCAAGCATCGTAGTGACTCGATATTTGGAGATAAGACGCGTCGTCTTTTTGACGTTGAAGCGCGATTGAAGTATGACGGACATGTTCGCGCATAAGGACGCGTGCACGCCAACGCACAGCCCGAAGCCGTGGAACATAGGCAGCACCACAAGCATTCTGTTTTTATCGTCGAATTTGTCGTCCAAATAATTAAGCAGATTGCCCGCCATAGCGTTTGCGGCGCGAGAGGAAAGCACGACGGTTTTCGGCGCGCCGAAGGTTCCGCCCGAACGCATGTACAGCGCAGGATCGCTCCCGTCCCCTTGATATGCCTCAAAATCCTTCGCGCGCGGCAATCCCAAATATCCGTAGCCGAGATACGGACAAACGATACGTTTTGCGCCGTGACATCTTCCCCAAAAGGTTTTCAGGTTTACGTCTGAAAGGAATACTATTTTCGGACTTTGTTTTTTTACTGCCGACTCGTACTCGTCCCCGGAAAGCAACGGGTGTATCATAGAAGCAATGGCGCCTAGGCGGGATACGGCGTACGTGGCGACTACGCTCTGAATTATATTGGGCAGAGCCAGCATAACCACGGACCCCTTGCGCACGCCGAGCTTGTAAAGACCTGCCGCCACTCTGTCCACCTCGCGGAAAAACTGCGGGAAATTCATCCTGCCGCTCTCGCGCGCGACCGCAAGCGTGTCGCCCTTCTTATGATAAGCGCGCATAAAATCGTACATTGACTGTTCTATATTAAAAAACATATTTTTATTATAATTTACAATTTTTACACCGTCAAACGCTTTCGGCACAAACTGACAATTTCCGCATTGCCTGCGCGGGGCAAATAAAAAGGCAAACTCGAAAGGTCTTTGAAAGCCGATATTCTTCCCCCGAAAAATTTTTTGCAAACGATGTATATTTCGTATATTCCGCGGCAATACTCATGTCATCTTGGAGGTACGAACATGAGCAAATTCACAGTTGCAGCAAAGCGCTTCGGCGGTTTTATGAAACGCAACGCATTCTATTTTTTGATTATTCTCTGCATAGCATCGGTTGCTACGGTCATCGCCCTTGCGGTCACTCACAATTCGGCAGTTCCCGATACGGATATGAACAATGTCGACGGCGATAACGACAGCACGGTCATCAATCCCGAACCCGACGATAAAAAGCCCGACGATGAAAAGCCGCCCGTTGTACAAAAACTGACCTTCATCAGTCCTTGCAACGGCACGATTTCTGCGGAATACAACGACTCTAAAATCGTCTGGAACGCAAGTATGGGCGCATTTGAAACCCACTGTGCAATCGACTTCACGTCCACTGATATGAACGTATACGCTTCTGCGGACGGCACTATCAAGGAAGTCGGATACGACAAGCTCGACGGAAACTATATCGTCATCGAACACGAAGAGGGCTATATCACGAAGTATATGTCGCTCGAATCCGAATCCACTCTCAAAGTCGGAGCAAAGGTGAAACAGGGACAGCTTATCGGCAAGATGGCGGCAACCAAAGGCACCGAGTCCGCAGACGGAGCGCATCTGCACTTCGAGATGTTTAAGAACGGCGAAACCATCAATCCCCTTGAAGTTCTCGTTCTCGACGAAAAGTGAGCAAATAAACCATAATACAACAGATAAATATAATCTCCCCCTTATCAAAAAGACGGCTGCGGTGCAGTCGTCTTTTTGAATGTATTTGTATTAAAATAAGCGAAATATCAAATATCCCGACGAAAAAACCTTATTTACTCAATTCGGTTATAATATCCTTGACCTTGCCCAGCACATAATCGGGCTTAACCTTAGAGGAAGGCAGCATATCCGCAGACGTTTCACCGGACAGCACTAAAATGGATACAAAGCCGCAATTCTTGCCGAACGCCACGTCCGTATACAGTCTGTCGCCGACCATGGCTATCTTCTTTGCGGGCAGGTTGTACTTTCCCGCAAGCCTCTGCCCTGCCGTCTTATGCGGTTTTCCCATGATAATATCGGGTGTTCTTCCGACGGTCAGGCGAATCATCTCTATAAACGAACCTACATCGGGCATAGGACAGTTGGGCGCGGGACAAAAATAATCGGGATGCGTCGCAATATAAGGCAAACCCTCGTTCAGATATCCGCAGAATTTATAAAGCCTGTCGTACGTGAGCGTAGTGTCGAATCCGAGCACGCAGATATCGGGATTGTCGTCTACGATATCTATTCCGTAAAGCTCGAACTCACTGCGAAGCCTGTCGTTGCCGAGCAGATAAACGCGGCTTCCGCGATAGTTGTCCAAAATATGCTCGCATGTGACCTGTCCGCTCGTGTATATCTCGTCCGAATAGGTTCTGAGCCCGAGGTTGTTCAGCCTTGCGATATAATCCGTGTGCATACGGGAGCTGTTGTTGGTAAAAAAACAAACTCGTTTCCCGAGCTTCCTCAAAGTGTTGATAGCTTCAAAAGAGCCTTCTATCTCCTCGTCGCCGATATACACCGTGCCGTCGAGGTCGAATACAAACAGTTCTACATCCTTGATGTTCTTCATTTTCTTCCTTAGCGGTCCGCACTAAAATCCGTCCGTCAATCCCGAAGCGTACGCAAACCCCAAAAGACTCTCGCTTTGCGAGCCCGCGAGTTTCAGCCCCGAAAAAAGGTCCCGACAGGTAATTTCGCTCTTCAACCAGTAGCCCGCGTCGGGATACAGCCTGCGCCAAAAGCGCTGCGCGGTTCTGAAATCAATCGAACCGAGCTTGTCGAGCAAATCGGTGCGGTATTCACCTAAAATATAACTAATTCTAAAATAACCGTTTACGTCGAAAAAGTCAACGCTTTTGAACCGTTTGGAAACATAACCTATGGCGTCGATTTTGTCCGCGGCGACTTCTCTGCACGCGGGCGGAATAACATCTATGGACGGCGCCGCGAGATAGGAGGAATAAAACGCCGCTATCATTGCCGCGCACAGAAACTTATATTCGCCGATAAGCCTCGGGCGCACTCCCTTACGCAATGCCGACGCATACATAATCTCAGACATAATCTGCGCGCTGTCATTTCCTCTCTTCATAGAGATTTCAAGCAGTCCGTATGCCAGCTGAGCCAAGTCGGAATTCATCTGCACGGCAGGAGAGGCGACCTCGGAGTTTTTTGCCAGCACTTTACTCGCAAAAAAACTCTCGAATGCTGGGAGCGGCTGAGAAAGCAATATGCCATAGCCCGCGGCAATACACTCAAACGGACATTTTATAAGCACATTTCTGTCGATAAACACCAGTTTCGGCGGATACTCGCACATAATTGTGTCCGTCGACGGCGCGGTAAGAAACAGCGTCCAATCCGCGTCGAGCTGTTTTGCGACGCGCTTCGCCGCCTCCGCGGCAGTGCCCGCGCCAACCGCAAATACATGCCTTGCATACTCGGGATATGCGCATTCGCCCATATCGTTTCCGCTTCTCAAAGAGGATACCGCCTGCACAAAAACTCTGTATCCGCTCTTTTTCAAATCCCTGATTATGTCGTCCGCAAGCGCGGTAACGTTCCTGTCATAAATAAGACAAAGCGCACCTTCGGGGAAACGGTGGTTGAGCGCAGGCACAATATTCTGCATCAGCTCCTGCCCTATTATCACTTCCGTTTTTCCGAGAATGCGCTTTGCTGTCCGCAAATTTTCCATACGTCATCAACCTCGCAGTTATTTGCGTAATCGTCTACGCTCTAAAAAAATAACACGTTAGACTCGGATTGTTTTGACCTGTTTTGCGGAATCAAAGTGTTTTGTGACTTACCTTGTCTATTACTTCTTCACGTACGTCTTACACTTTGTGGAGAAAGCCGTATCTCTTACGTCTATCTGTTCGTTTGCACACAAACCGCTGTTGTTGAAGGCGCAGTCGGTTGCAGAGCATTGAACAAGGGATTCGAGGTCGTTTTCATACACGTCGTTGCCCGCCTCGACGTCCGCGAAATTCTGAGCAAGCGCGCCGCCCTCTCTCTTGATACGGCTTACGCACTTGGCATTCTCGCCTATTGAAATAACTCCCGCAAGGCATTTATTTTTGAGATTGTGCTCGCAGTTTGATGTTGAACAGTTGATTTGCTTCATAATTCCTCCGTTGCGCCGCGCGCAAAAATACTTTTTCTCTTATTATGTCCAAAAGATTTATTTATACTCTTATCCGTCTTTTATTGCGCAATACACATACGTGTGATAAAATATATATGCTCAAACCCAGCGCATTGCGCAATATTCAATCAAAAAGGAGCCGCATATGAAGGTCATTCTTCTCAAAGACGTGAAAGGTACAGGCAAAAAAGGCGAAGTGGTCGAGGTCAACGACGGTTACGCCCGCAATTTTCTGATTAAAAAAGGAATGGCGCAGGAAGGCACCGCTCAAAACGTTTTCGCTCTCGAACAACGTAAAAAAGCTCTCAATGCCAAAATCGCCGCCGAACGCGCCGAAGCGCAGGCTGTTGCGGATAAGCTGAAAGACGCAACCGTCACCGTCGCGGCAAAATGCGGAGAAAACGGCGGAAGAATGTTCGGCTCCGTCACTGCCGAAATGATTTCCTCCGCAATAAAACAGCTCGGCTATGACGTGGACAAGAAGAAGATTGAAATCAAGGAAAGCATACGCGAATTCGGCATTTTTGAAGTGACGCTCCGCCTCTATTCCGAAGTTTCGCAGACTATAAAGATTGAAGTCGTGCGAGCAAACGCATAATTTTGTATGGCGGAATATCTCACCGACCTCGGCATAAAAGATTACAAGATCATACAGGACACCGACGACTACGCCTTTACGCAGGACTCGGTGTTTCTTGCTAATATGGCAAAGCTGGGAGTCAAGGACAGCATTCTGGATATCGGATGCGGCTGCGGCATTCTCGCCACTCTCGCCCTTGTCAAAAAAGGCGTAAAAAAAGCCGTCGGAGTCGAAATAGACGCAAAGTATTGCGATATGGCAAAACGTAGCGCCAAGCTGAACGCTCTGCCGCTCGAAGTCGTAAACGGGGACGTAAAAGATATATCCAAGCTCGTACAGGCGGAGAGCTTCGACAAGGTTCTTTGCAATCCGCCCTATTTCACCAAAGACAATCCCGCGTCGCCCTCGCGAGCGACGGCGCGCACCGAAAGCGGCGCGACCTTAGACGATTTCGTAAAAGCCGCAAGCTACGCTCTGCGCTTCGGCGGCGACCTCTATATCGTTATAAAGGCTGCTCGCCTTGCAAGCCTGTGCGCTTATCTTTCCAATCACAAGCTCGCCGCCAAGGAGCTGATTCTCATATATCCCAAGCTGTCGGCGGGAGTCGACGCCGTAGTCGTAGGCGCGAAAAAAGGCGGCAAAGAGGGACTTGTGACAAAAACCTTCGTCGCTATGAACGAGGACGGAACTTTCACCCGTCAATATGAGGAGTTGTACGGAAATGTCTAAGCTGTATGTTGTAGGAACGCCGATAGGAAATCTTAAAGATATAACGCTTCGCGCAATCGAAACCCTGAAAGCCGCGGACGTGATAGCCTGCGAGGACACGCGCCATTCTCTGCCGTTGCTCAAACATTACGAGATAAACGCAAGACTTATTTCCTATCACAAATTCAATGAAGCGGAATGCAGTGAAAAAATTATAGAAATGATATTAGGCGGTCTCAACGTCGCGCTTATTTCGGACGCAGGTATGCCGTCTATAAGCGACCCCGGCGCGGAGCTTATATTCAGGTGCCGCGAAAGAGGCATCGAAACCGAAATAGTTCCGGGGCCCACCGCCGTTGCAAGCGCGATTACGCTAAGCGGATTGAAAGCGAACGGATTTGTGTTTTTAGGCTTTTTACCCGAGAAAAATGCGGATAAAAGTGTGATTTTGTCAAAAGCCGAAGCAAGCGGCTTACCTATCGCAATATATGTCGCGCCGCACGATTTGACAAAAACCGCCGCACAGCTTCTGGAAATACTGGGCGACAGAACCGTGTACGTTGTACGCGAAATCACCAAGCTGTACGAGAGCGTAACAACCACGTCCCTTGCGGATTTTCACTGCGAAGAGCGCGGCGAAATCGTAATGATAATAGAAGCCGCGCAAAACAAAAATCCTCTTTCGGCACTCTCTGTAAAAGAGCATATCGCTCATTATGTTTCACTGGGAATGGACAAAAAGGATGCCGTTAAACAGGTCGCAAAGGACCGCGGATTACCAAAAAACGAAGTCTATCAGCAGGCATTGGAAATGTGACTTATCATAAATATTTTATCCGAAAATAAACGCACCGATCAGGTGCGTTTATTTCACAGTTTATCAAGCATGAGTTGTAAGTAGTACCGACAACTTCATCCATACACATGAATGCGCCCACACGCAATGCAATGCTATCGCATTGCGTCTGTGACAATCGGCTCAAAAAATTTACTTAAAATAGCGGTTGAGCAAGCCCTCGAAAGCTTTCCCGTGTCTCGCCTCGTCGCGAGCCATTTCGTGAACGGTATCGTGGATTGCGTCCAATCCTTCCTCTTTCGCGCGCTTGGCAAGCTCGAATTTGCCCTTGGTTGCTCCGTTTTCTGCGGCGACTCTCATTTCAAGATTGGTCTTTGTAGACGTGCTTACGATTTCACCGAGCAACTCGCAGAATTTTGCGGCATGCTCCGCCTCTTCGTATGCGGCTTTTTCCCAGTACAGTCCGATTTCGGGATATCCCTCTCTGTGTGCGACTCTCGCCATAGCCAGATACATACCGACTTCCGTGCACTCGCCCTCGAAGTTTGCTTTGAGCCCCGCATAGATATCCTCGGGAACGTTCTTACCGACGCCGACGACGTGCTCGGCTGCCCAGCTCATAGCGTTGCTCTCCTCTTTTTTAAGCGCCGCCTTGCAAATGGGGCAAACCGCGGGAGGATTGTCTCCTTCATAAACGTATCCGCAAACGGGACATACATACTTTGCCATAATTGATTTCTCCTTTTACTTTTGATATATATTCAACCGATATCGGTCAAATTCCATTTATTATCTACCTGCGCACGCCTCGCACACGCCTATGAGATTGATTTGCGCTCTGTCCACACTATGGGCGCAATTCGTACGCGCCTCATTCACGACGCCATGCACGTCCACGTCGATATCCATAACGCTTCCGCATTCCGTGCATATGAAATGCGCATGTTCGCAGGTGGTCTTATCAAAACGCGAAGGCGCGTCGGGAACGGAAATTTCCTGAATAATGCCGTCTTTTGCAAGCCGCTTCAAAATGCGATATACCGTGCCCAAACTGATATTCGGCAGCTCCGCTCGCGCACGGCTGTAAACGCTCTCAGCAGTCGGATGGTCGCATGAAGAACATACTATCCTTGCAACCGCGTCTTTTTGGATTGTATTTCTGTTCTTTTCCGCCATGGCTATCCTTATTGATAATTATTCTTATTATTAAGATAATATAAACTAATTTCACCTTTGTCAATACTAAAATAAAAAATCCGAAAAAATTTTGCCTTCTAAAAGGATTTGTGATATCATCAACTTATAAAAGAATAAGAATTCGGGAGGAAAAATCATGAATTTGAGAAAGCTATTCAATCTCGTAAACAAACACTGGCCGGGACTTGGGTTCGAGGTCAAGGAAGAGACGGGAGACGGAATAAGATTCGGCGGAAGCATAGAAGCGGAGGACTATTTTGACGACGGCGTACTAGTCAGCGTATACGCTCGCCAAAACGGCGCCATGGACATAACGTATACCTTCGACGAACTGGACAGGACGCTTGAAAACTATGAACTCATCAATGAATTTAACGATAACATTCCGTACTTCAAGGCATATATCTGCCACTGCACGAACTCCTGCTATTTTGAGCTCAGCTATCATCACGAGTCGATCGGAAAACCCGATGAAAAGGAGTTTGCCGAAATCGTATCTCTCACGCTTTCCTCGATTATATCGGAGGGAACTATGGAGTATCTGCACCCCATCACAGAGAAGACCAGATAATAAATATGCCGAGCGTTTGATTATCGCTTGATATAGGTTTTCAATAGTACAAAGCAAAACAAAGCGCCGAATATCTGCTCGGCGCTTTTGATTATATAAATGCAGCCGCCGAAAATCGGCGGCTGCATACTTGCTCAAAGCAATAATTACTTGATTTCCGCGGTTGCGCCAACATCCTTGAACTTGGCAACAAGAGCTTCCGCCGCGTCCTTGGGAAGACCCTCTTTGACCGTCTTGGGAGCGCCGTCTACAACGCCCTTAGCCTCGACAAGACCGAGACCGGTTGCATCCTTGACCACCTTGATGACCTGAACCTTGTTGGGACCGACTTCTTTGAGGACGACGTCGAACTCCGTCTTCTCCTCTTCCGCGGGTGCCGCCGCTACTGCTGCGCCTGCCGCCGCTACCGGTGCCGCCGCGCTTACGCCGAACTCCTCTTCGAGCTGCTTTACGAACTCATTGAGTTCAAGCACCGTCATGCTTTTGATTTCTTCCATAAGTTTATTCAAATCTGCCATTTTTGTATACTCCTATAATTTTTTAATTTAAACTCAACTCAAAGTTGATTACGCTTGGGCTTCTTTTCCCTCTGCTATCATGCTCAGGCAACGCGCCAGTTTTGAAATGGGCGACTGCATGCTTCCGAGCATCTTTGCGAGCAAGACCTCCCTTGACGGAATGTCTGCGATTTGCTTCAAACCCGCCTCGTCCATAAACTGACCTTCGACCATACCGCACTTCGTCTTCATCTTGTTCAATGCCTTGATGTTTTTGACGATATACTTTGCAGGCGCGACGGCGTCCGTGGAAGAGAACGCAACAGCCGTAGGTCCGTTGAGAGCTTCATCAAACTGGGTGTATCCCAATTCGTTGAAAGCAATCTTAACAAGACGGTTTTTAAGGACTGCGTAATCCACGCCGTTTTCTCTGAGTTCCTTACGGAACGCAGTATCCTGAGCGACCGTAAGACCCATATAATCGATGAGAACTATGGATTTTGCAGCGGATATCTTAGCCTTTATTTCCTCAACCTGTTGCTTCTTGGCTTCAAGAACTTGCTGATTCATCTTTACCTCCTATTATACTTCAACGGATTTTATCCGCAAAAAAAGCGTCATCCTACGAGAATGACGCAAATACTACGTATAAAGTCATCCTCGGCAAGCACAATGTTTACGGCTTTCGCCACTTGCTGTCTTAGGAACGTATTTATATTAGTACAACCGACGCGCAATGTCAAACGAAAATCGGAATTATTCCCAAATTCACAATCGCGCGGCGCTCCGCAAGAGTAAAACGGCACTCACGCCGTAGCTACGTGCGGAAAATTATAATCTGTGACGGCGCATGCTTCGCCTGCGCCGTCAGTCAAATTACGCCTTGTAAACTACCTTCACGCTGGGACCCATCGTAGCGGAAATATAAATTGAGCGGAAATAAACTCCCTTTGCCGCCGCGGGCTTCGCTTTGAGCAATGCATCCATAAGAGTGTTGTAGTTCTCCGTCAACTTCTCGACGCCGAAAGACGCCTTGCCGAACGGAACGTGGCAGATAGCCTGCTTGTCCACTCTGTACTCAACTTTACCTGCTTTGATGTCGTGTATAGCGCGAGTAATGTCCATCGTAACCGTACCGGACTTCGGGTTCGGCATCAAGCCCTTAGGACCGAGAACCTTACCGAGACGTCCGACAACGCCCATCATATCGGGAGTTGTGACGATAACGTCGTAGTCAAACCAGTTCTCCTGCTGTATTTTCTGAATCATTTCGTCTCCGCCGACGAAATCCGCACCTGCCGCCTTGGCTTCGTCCGCCTTAGCGCCCTTGCAGATTGCAAGCACGCGCACCGTTCTTCCGGTGCCGTTAGGCAATACGACGACGCCTCTGACCTGTTGGTCCGCATGACGGGGGTCGATGCCGAGCTTGACGTGCAATTCTATCGTTTCATCGAATTTGGACTTTGCAGTCTGTACGGCGAGAGCGATTGCCTCCTCTCCCTCGTACGTCCTTGCCTTATCGATGAGTTTTTTCGAGTCTACGTAATTTTTACCGCGTTTCATATCAGTACCTCCTCTTATTCCTCAACAGTCACACCCATGCTGCGCGCAGTACCTGCTATCATACTCATAGCGGACTCGATGTTCGCCGCATTCAAATCGGGCATTTTCTGAGCGGCAATTTCCTGCAACTGAGCCTTCGTAAGTTTTGCGACCTTGCTCTTGTTGGGTACTGCCGAACCGCTGTTGAGACCGCATGCCTTCTTAATAAGCACGGGCGCCGGCGGTGTTTTGAGAATAAACGTAAACGAATGGTCCTGATAGATGGTAATGACGACGGGGATGATAAGACCCGCGTCCTTTGCCGTCTTTTCATTGAATTCTTTGGTAAAACCCGCAATATTTATGCCGTGAGGACCGAGCGTGGAACCGACGGGGGGTCCCGGAGTCGCTTTACCCGCGGGCAACTGCAATTTTACAACCGCTGTAATTTTCTTAGCCATATTTCCTCCTGACTAACGTGGTTTTTGCGGCGGCGATTTTGGATTTGCCGTCTCCCACCTGCGTACACAGCGTACGCCGCGAAGCGATAGGTTCGCTTCAAACCGTCAAGTCCGCAAATCGGACATTTTGGGGCGCATGCCCCGACTCGCGCCTGAGCGCAATACAGGCAATCAGAGCTTTTCCACCTGAGCGAAATCCAGCTCGACGGGCGTTTGACGTCCGAACATTGCCACAATAACCTTAACCTTCTGATGCTCGGCGCTTATAGAATCCACAACGCCGATGAAATTTTCAAGGGCGCCGTTGATAACTCTGACGTTGTCACCGACTTTGATATTGAAGTCCTCGATGCTGACCGTTTCAAGACCCATGCGTCTTATTTCCTCATCAGTTAGCGCTATCGGACGACCTGCCGAACCGACGAAGCTTGTAACGCCGCGCGGTCTAGTCACCATAAACCAAATATGGCTGGTGTATATCATCTTTATAAACACATAGCTGGGAAATTTTTTGCGCTGAATGACCTTCTTCTTGCCGTTTCTCTCGACGATATCGTCCTCGACGGGGATTTTGATATCGAAGATATAGTCGTGCAGATTGTTGTTTTCAATCATGTTGCGCAAATCAGTCTCGACCGAATTTTCATAACCCGAGTAAGTGTGAATGACGTACCATTTCGGTTGTTCGTTAATTTTTTCAGTTTCCATAACGCCCTCCCGTCAGATAAATATCGTCGTCCACTCGTGGTTTGTAATAAGACCTAGGAATCCCGAAAGCACGTAGTCGATGACAAAGAGCACAAGGAAGAATATAACAACCACGACGAGAACCACCGCCGTGCTGCTTCCCACTTCCTTTCCCTTGGGCCAGCTGACCTTTTTGAGTTCGGAGAAAATACCCTTGAGACCCTTCCACATTCTCTTGAATATATTGGGCTTGTCGGAATTTTTCTTAACCGAAGACTTTTTCGCTTTCTTAGGCTCCTTCGGCGAATCGACGTTTACGGCGGACCTTTCCTGCCGTTGCATCGTTTCGAAGTTGTTTGAGGTTTCGGTTTTCGGCTTTTTATTTGCCATATAGCCTCCTTATCCCGCCAACCTTACTTTGTTTCTCTGTGCAAGGTGTGCTTTTTGCAGAATCTGCAATACTTTTCCAGTTCCATTCTGTCGGGATGTTTTTGCTTGTTTTTGGTCAAGTTGTAGTTGCGCTGCTTGCAATCGGTGCACGCAAGCGTAATCTTGACTCTTGCTCCTTTCCCTTTCTGAGCCATAATAACCTCCTTTTAGTTCTTATCAATATGACACCCTACACGGCAAGAGCATTGCCGTGTAGAGCATTTGTCTATATCTTATTGAAAGAACTTATTCGAGAATCTTGGCAACGACGCCGGAGCCGACCGTTCTGCCGCCCTCACGGATAGCAAAACGCAGACCTTCCTCGATAGCGATAGGAGTAATCAGAGTGATTTCCATATCGATATGGTCGCCGGGCATGACCATTTCAACGCCCGCGGGCAGTTTGATGGAACCCGTAACGTCCGTTGTTCTGAAATAGAACTGGGGACGATAACCATCGAAGAAAGGCGTATGACGGCCGCCTTCGTCCTTCGTCAAGACGTACACCTGGCTGGTGAAGTGAGTATGGGGATGAATGGAGCCCGGCTTCGCAAGAACCTGTCCGCGCTCGATTTCCGATCTCTGGATGCCGCGGAGCAGTGCGCCGATGTTGTCGCCGCCCATTGCGGAATCGAGGAGCTTACGGAACATTTCGATACCCGTAACCGTGGTCTCCTTCTTCTCGGTGGAAAGACCGACGATTTCTACCTTGTCGCCCATTTTCAGAACGCCGCGCTCAACTCTACCCGTTGCAACCGTGCCGCGACCGGTGATGGTGAACACGTCTTCAACAGGCATAAGGAAGGGCTTGTCGGTGTCGCGCTCGGGATCGGGAATGTAAGAATCGATTGCTTCAAGCAGCTCTCTGATAGGATTGAACGCCGCATTGCCCCAATCTCCTGCAAGACCCGCTTCCATAGCCTTCAACGCGGAACCGCGGATGATAGGCGTATCGTCGCCGGGGAAGCCGTACTCGGAAAGAAGCTCGCGAACTTCCATTTCGACGAGTTCGAGAAGTTCTTCGTCGTCGACTTGGTCGGTCTTGTTGAGGAAGACGAGGATGTAGGGAACGCCGACCTGACGGGCGAGCAGGATGTGCTCACGGGTCTGGGGCATGGGACCGTCGGAAGCTGCGACAACGAGGATTGCGCCGTCCATCTGCGCGGCGCCGGTAATCATGTTCTTAACATAGTCGGCGTGTCCGGGGCAGTCAACGTGCGCATAGTGGCGCTTTTCCGTTTCATACTCGACGTGTGCGGTATTTATCGTAATACCTCTTGCTTTCTCTTCCGGCGCTTTATCGATTTCATCGTACTTCATCTCCTGAGCTTTACCCTGAGACGCACTGTACATAGTGATAGCGGCGGTAAGAGTGGTTTTGCCGTGGTCAACGTGGCCGATAGTACCAATGTTGACATGGGGCTTAGTTCTTTCAAACTTTGCTTTTGCCATACTGAATTCCTCCAATATAATTTTTCTTATTTATTACTCCAAAGTGAGTTATATATAATAAATATCTATATACATCACTTTCTGGAATCTCTGTCCTTCACTTCGCCGATGACCTTTTCAGCCACGCTCTTGGGCACGACCGCGTAGTGGTCGAACAGCATTGTGAAGTTTGCTCTTCCCTGCGTAATGCTGCGCAGAGACGTTGCATATCCGAACATTTCGGAGAGCGGCACGTCGCAATCCACGACCTGCGCTCCGTTTCTGGGCTCGATACCCTTAACCTGTCCGCGACGGGAATTGAGGTTGCTCATAACGTCGCCGAGATAATCGTCGGGAGTGACGACCTCTACCTTCATGATAGGTTCGAGCAGAGTGGGACCCGCCTTTGCGACGGCTTCCTTGAACGCGAGCGAACCCGCGATTTTGAACGCCATTTCCGAGCTGTCGACTTCGTGCATGCTTCCGTCGACGAGTCTGACCTTGAAATCGACGCATTCGTAGCCCGCAAGATATCCGCTCTGAGCGGCTTCCTTGATGCCTTCCCATGCGACGTTTGCAAATTCCTTCGTAACCGCGCCGCCGACGATGACGTTTTCCATTTCCAGACCGCCGTTCGGATTGGGCTCGATGTCGATGACGATATCTCCGTACTGACCGTGACCGCCAGACTGACGCTTGAACAGTCCGCGGACGTGAGTTACGGGCTTCGTAATCGTTTCACGATAGCTGACCTGCGGAGCGCCGACGTTGAGCTCGACTTTAAACTCACGCAGCATTCTGTCGATGATGATGTCGAGGTGCAACTCGCCCATACCTGCGATGATGGTCTGTCCCGTTTCCTTATCCGTGTAAGCCTTGAACGTAGGGTCTTCCTCCTGCAATTTTACGATTGCAAGATTCATCTTCTCCTGGGACGCCTTGGACTTCGGCTCTATTGCGACCTTGATGACGGGGTCGGGGAACACCATATTTTCAAGAATAATCTGGTTGTTCTTATCCGAAAGAGTATCGCCCGTCGTGCTGTTTTTAAGTCCGATAACGGCGACGATATCGCCCGCGTACGCAGTTTCCACATCCTCGCGGTTGTCCGCGTTCATACGCAGAATACGGCCTATCCTCTCCTGCTGACCTTTGACTGTGTTATACACGGATGTGCCTGCGGTGAGAGAACCGGAGTATATACGTATAAACGACAGCTTTCCGACGTACTCGTCAGTAAGAATCTTGAACACGAGAGCGCTGAACGGCTCGTTTGCGCCGGGGTGGCGCAGCTCGGGCTGCTCCGTCTTGGGGTTGATACCCTCTATACTCGCTACGTCCGTAGGAGCAGGCAGGAAATCCACCACCGCGTCCAGCATAAGCTGTACGCCCGTATTCTTGTACGAGCTTCCGCAAAGCACGGGATTGAGTCTCATTTCGATTGTGCCCTTGCGTATAGCGGTTTTGAGCTGTTCGAGAGATATGGATTCATAATCCTCCATAATGAGCTTCTCGAATATATCCTCGTCGAAATCCGCCGCCGCTTCGAGCACCTTTATGCGGTACTCCTCCGCCTGAGCCTTGTAGCTCTCGGGAATTTCCTTATACGTGTAGGTTACGCCCTTATCCTTTTGGTCGAAATAGACTGCCTGCATAGTGAGCAGGTCGATAACTCCTTCAAATTCGGATTCCTTTCCGATAGGCAGAGTAATAGGCACCGCGTTTGCGCCGAGTCTTTCCTTCATCATTGCGACCGCATTGAAGAAGTCAGCGCCGTTGATGTCCATCTTGTTGACGAACGCAATTCTCGGGACCTTGTAGGTATCCGCCTGTCTCCATACGTTTTCGGACTGCGGTTCGACGCCGCCCTTCGCGCAGAATACGGCGACCGCGCCGTCCAGAACTCTCAGACTGCGTTCGACCTCGACCGTGAAGTCCACGTGACCGGGGGTGTCGATGATGTTTATCTGACATCCTCTCCAAATCGCGGTCGTAGCGGCGGAAGTAATGGTGATACCTCTCTCGCGCTCTTGCTCCATGTAGTCCATAGTAGCGGAACCGTCATGGGTCTCTCCAAGCTTTCTGTTGACGCCTGTATAATAGAGTATTCGCTCGGTCGTAGTGGTCTTACCGGCGTCTATGTGCGCCATGATACCGATATTCCTCACCTTATCAAGAGCATATTGCTTAGCCATAACTACCACCTATAATGCGCAAACGCCTTGTTTGCTTCGGCGGCGCGGTGCATTTCGTCCTTTCTCTTGACTGCGCCGCCCGTCAAGTTGTAGGCGTCCATAAGTTCGCCCGCAAGTCTTTGGTCCATGGTCTTCTCGCCTCTCTTTCTCGCAAACGTAACCAGCCAGCGAATGGCGAGGGTCTGTCTGCGCTCGGGTCTTATTTCCATAGGGACCTGATAGCTCGAACCGCCTACTCTTCTCGCCTTGACTTCGAGAACGGGCATCGCGTTTTCAAGCGCTTTGTTGAATATATCCATAGGCTCCTGTCCGAGCTTCTGGGATGCTATGTTTAATGCCTCATAGACGATTTCCTGCGCCGTACCCTTTTTGCCGTCCAGCATAACCTGATTGACGAGCTTGGTCACAATCTTGCTGTTGTATATAGGGTCCGGCAATACGTCTCTTTTCAGCACGCCGCTTCTTCTTGGCATATTTACCTCCTAAAAATCTGTATTATACGTTCAAAAATTATTTTTTGGGGCGTTTTGCACCGTACTTGGATCTTGCCTGTCCGCGTTTTGCAACGCCTGCAGTATCAAGAGCGCCACGAATGATGTGATAACGCACACCGGGCAGGTCCTTCACACGTCCGCCACGTATCAGGACAACGCTGTGCTCCTGAAGATTGTGACCTTCGCCGGGGATATAGACGGTTCCCTCCATTCCGTTGACCAAACGCACCCTTGCGATTTTACGCAAAGCCGAGTTCGGCTTCTTGGGAGAAGTCGTCGTAACGCTCAGGCAAATTCCGCGTTTTTGCGGACATTGCTCCATGATAGGCGTCAACGATTTTTTTACCTGTCTTTCTCTGCCCTTTCTTATCAATTGATTGATGGTCGGCATCCTTGTTCCTCCTATGAGATTTTTCGAACGTACCCGCAACCCTACGGTGCAGTTCATTATCTATCGCCTACGCTCGACGATTCCGACGACCGCCGCCGCAACCTCCACGCCCGCGGCGTCACCGAGCTGCCGTTTGGACGGCGTCCTCTCGATTTTCACCCCGCGCGCGCTTGCTGCCGCAACGATTTTCTTCCTCAATTCCGCGTCGGCATCCGCCGCCACTATCACACACCTGACAGTACCGTCGGAGATGCCCTTCAAAACCTGTTTGGAACCGACAACTTTTGAAGAACGGTTTAGCAATTCGATAAGTTTCTCTCTTTCCATACTTTTTGCAAAGTTAAAAACTGCTCACGATATTCGTAAGCGATATCATTCTAACAACAATGCACCCCAATGTCAAACGCTTGAACTGAAATTCTTAAATTTTTTTATATATTATATAAAGACAACTATATGTGGTATCAAAATAACCGATTCGGCACAATCGTACGCAGATTCCGCCGCTTTTGCGTCATGCGAGAGGCACTGTGGCTCTTGCGTCCAGCGCCAATCCGCTCTCCTGCGCGCCGCTCCTAATCATAAAATACGCCGCCGCTCCAATCATCGCAGCATTATCCGTGCAATATATCAGCTTTGGATAACGCACCTCCGCGCCGTACTCTGACAGCCCGTCCGCTCTTTTGCGCAGCTCCTCGTTTGCGCTTACGCCGCCCGCAATCGCCAGGTTTTTTATACCCGTACTCTTCATTGCGACCGTAAGCCCGTCTATAAGCTGAGATATCGCGGCTTTCTGAAAGCTCGCCGCAATGTCGCAAACGGACGGCTCTTCTCCTTTCTGCTGCAATTTATGCACGAGATTTATTACGTAAGTTTTCAGACCGCTGTAACTAAAATACAGGTCATCTAAACCGTTGGATTTGGGGATTGGCATATCGAAAACAGCCCTTCCTTCCTTCGCTTTTTTCTGTATTTCCGGTCCTCCCGGATAGGGCAGACCGAGCACTCTCGCCGCCTTGTCGAACGCTTCTCCCGCCGCGTCGTCACGGCTGCTCGCAAGCAGTTTTATTCGCTCGTAATCCTCGACCTTCACTATCGCCGTATGACCGCCGCTCGCAAGCAGACAAAGATAAGGCGGCTCCAAATCGCTGTCTATATAATTGGCTGCAAGGTGCCCCTTGACATGCGAAACCGCGTAGAGAGGCTTGCCCCAAGCGTACGCCAGTCCCTTGGCAAAATTCACGCCCACAAGCAGCGCTCCGAGCAGACCCGCGCCGTAAGTCACGGCAATAGCGTCTATATCGCGCTCAGAAACCTCCGCGCGCTGCATCGCCTCTTTCACTACGCTCTCAATTGCGAGAGTATGATTGCGGCTTGCGATTTCGGGAACGACGCCGCCGAATCTGCGGTGTATCTCGATTTGAGTGGCTATGACGTTTGAAAGGACGGTTCTCCCGTCCTTAACCACGGCGCAAGCCGTTTCGTCGCAGCTCGACTCTATCGCAAGCACCGTTATGCTGTCTTTTTCCCTTAATCCGTTCATTGCAATGCCGTTTTACTTTTGTATCGAACTCAATTTCAGATATTCGTTGACAAAACCTTCGAGGTCACCGTCCATAACCGCCTGTACGTTGCCCGTTTCGTAGCCCGTTCGGTGGTCCTTGACCATGGTGTAGGGGCAAAACACATAGCTTCTTATCTGACTGCCCCATTCTATCTTTTTAAGCTGTCCGCTTATCGCCGCGGCTTCTTCCTCGCGTTCGCGCTCCCTCTTTTCTATGAGCTTGGAACGAAGCATCTGCATGGCGACTTCCCTGTTCTGAATCTGACTGCGCTCGTTCTGACACGCCACTATAATGCCAGTAGGCAGGTGAGTGATACGTATCGCGCTCTCCGTCTTGTTTACGTGCTGTCCGCCCGCACCGCTGCTCCTGTAAGTATCCACTTTCAAATCCTCGGGGCGTATCTCGATTTCGGCAGTGTCGATTATTTCGGGCATAACTTCGAGAGATGCGAAGGACGTATGCCTCCTAGCGTTGGCGTCAAACGGAGATATGCGCACAAGGCGGTGAACTCCCTTTTCCGCTTTGAGATAGCCGTAGGCGTTATCGCCCTCCACTCTGAACGTGACGCTCTTTATGCCCGCTTCATCGCCTGCAAGGAAGTCAAGCTCGCTGCAAGCCCATCCTTCGCGCTCGACGTAGCGCGTGTACATTCTGTACAGCATGGAGCACCAATCCTGCGCTTCCGTGCCTCCCGCGCCAGCGTGCAAGGTCAGTATGGCGTTGAGCGAATCGTATTTGCCGCTCAGCAGCGTGGCAAGCGACAGGTTTTCCACCTGCCCTCTGAGCTCGTTTACGGAAGCCACCAGCGCCTCGTCCTCCTCCTCGCTCGCTTCCAGCTCCACAATATCTACCATATCCGCGGAGTCGTCGATTCTAGCTATCATCTTTTCAAACTTTTCGATTTTGCTTTGCAACTGGCTTATCTCTTTGGACACCTTTCTTGCATTCTCCGCGTCATCCCAAAAGCCGTCCGCATTCTGGATTTCGGAAAGCTCCGCTACGCGCTCCCTGAGCTTGTCGGGATTGATGCTCTCGTATGCGCGCACCATCTCTGCGCGCATATCTTTAAGCTGATTTCTAATTTCGTTGTAATCTGTCATTTTCCTATACCGATTGTCCGCATACGCCGCGATATTCGACGGCATAGCATGCTCTTATTTTCGCAAAACAAGCGGTTTATATGTAATTTTATCATCGTAAACACCGCGTTTTGCACTTTCATCAATTATTTTTTCCGCAACAGTTTTTGTATTTCAAGCCCGAACCGCAGGGACACGGGTCGTTTCTTCCGACCTTTTTACCCGCATTCGACACCGTCTTTTTTGCGGAAGCTATCTGCTGACTGAGCTTTGTTTCGCCGTCATCCTCGCGCTTTTCCACATGCACTTTAAGGAGTATGGACGCAGTTTCCGTATGGATTCTGTTCACCATATCCTCGAACATTTCCCAGCCCTCCTGACGATATGCGATGACCGGGTCGCGCTGTCCGTAGCCGCGAAGTCCTATGCCGCGGCGCAGAGCGTCCATAGCGTCTATGTGGTCCATCCACTTGGAGTCGACGGTTTTGAGAAGCACGACTCTTTCCAGCTCCTTAAAGTCGAATCCGTCTTTTTCGAGAGTTTCCACCTTGTTGTTGAAATCTTCGAGCGCTATTTTCATAACCGCATCTTTCAGAGTATGAACGTTGTAACATGAGCACAGCTCCGTGTTCATAACGTTGCTTCCCTGCGGCAGCATTCTCTTTTCCAAAGAGGCGTTAAATGCGTCGTAATCCCACGTATTATAGTCGGTCTTGTAATCCGCATAGGACTCTATAATCTCGATTGCGAGGTCGTCTATCATATCGAGAATCTGCTCGTGTACGTCCATGCCGTCCAAAACCTTGCCGCGCTCTTTATATATGATTTCGCGCTGGGCGTTCATTACGTCGTCGTAGCTAAGCACCTGCTTCCTTATGGAGAAGTTCCTGCTCTCGAATCTGCGCTGGGCGCTCTCGACCTGCCTTGTTATAATCGCGTTTGATATAGGCGTATCGTCGGGGAAACTGAAACGGTCGAGATACATTTTGAGTCTTTCGCCGCCGAATATGCGCGCCACTTCGTCTTCGAGCGAGATATAGAATACCGTGCTTCCCACGTCTCCCTGACGTCCAGCGCGTCCGCGCAGCTGATTGTCGATACGACGGCTCTCATGCCTTTCCGTGCCTATGATACGCAGTCCGCCCGCAGCTATAACCTTTTCCTTTTCCTCGTCGCACTTGTTCTTGAATGCCTCGTAATGATAGCGGTATACGTCCTTCGCCTTTATGACTTCTGCGTCTTCGCTCGGATGCGGAGAGCTTGCGAGCTCTATGATTTCAAGGGGATATCCGTCCTTTTCCATTTTCTGCTTCGCCTGAAACTCGGGATTGCCTCCGAGCATAATATCCGTTCCGCGTCCCGCCATATTGGTGGCGATTGTCACCGCTCCGAATCTGCCCGCCTGCGCAATAATCTCCGACTCCTGCTTGTGGAATTTCGCATTGAGCACGTTATGCACGATGCCCTTGCGGCGCAGTATATCGCTCAGCTCCTCCGACTTTTCGACGGATATAGTGCCTACGAGCACGGGCTGTCCTTTCTCGTGGCTTTCGATTATATCGCCGACGATAGCCGTAATCTTGCCTTGTATTTTGGTGTAAATTTGGTCGTGCTCGTCCTTTCTCTGGGAGGGTTTGTTAGGCGGAATCGTAACGACGTCGAGCGCGTAAATGCTCTGAAACTCCTCTTCCTCAGTCTTTGCCGTACCCGTCATGCCGCTTAGCTTATGGTACATACGGAAGAAATTCTGGAAGGTTATCGTCGCAAGAGTCTTGTTTTCACTGCGGATAACCACGTGTTCCTTCGCCTCGATTGCCTGATGCAGACCCTCGTTGTAGCGGCGGCCAATCATAATACGACCCGTAAATTCGTCGACAATCAGCACCTCGCCGTCACTGACGATATAATCCTTGTCTCGCTTCATGATAAAGTGCGCTTTGAGCGCCTGCTGTATATGATGATACAGGTCGGTGTTGTTCAAATCCGTAAGATTTTCCACTCGGAAGAAGCGCTCCGCCTTCGCTACGCCGTCGTCGGTGAGCATAATGGTCTTCTCTTTTTCCTCTATCGTAAAATCGTCGCCCTCACGACACTGCTTTGCGAAATTATCCGCAGACCTGTACATTTCGCTGGATTTACCGCCTCTGCCCGAGATTATAAGCGGCGTTCTCGCCTCGTCGATGAGAATGGAATCGACCTCGTCGATAATCGCAAAGCTCAACTCGCGCTGTACTTTATCCGCTTTGCGCACAACCATATTGTCGCGCAGAAAGTCGAAGCCCAGCTCATTGTTGGTGCAATACGTAATGTCGCACTCATACGCCGCACGCTTCTGGTCGGGCTGCATCCCGGGCACGACCACTCCGACGGAAAGCCCTAGAAATTTGTACAGCTTGCCCATCCACGCCGCGTCGCGCGTCGCCAGATAATCATTGACTGTAACTACGTGCACTCCCTTGCCCGTAAGAGCATTGAGATACGCGGGCAGCGTTGCGACAAGCGTCTTGCCTTCGCCCGTCGCCATCTCTGCGATTCTGCCCTGATGCAGCGCGATACCGCCCATTATCTGAACGAAGAAATGGCGCATGCCGAGCACTCTTTCTCCCGCCTCTCTGACCACCGCGTACGCATTCGGCAGAATATCGTCAAGCGTTTCCTTTTCCAGCCTCGATTTGAGAATCTCCGTCTGCGAGATGAGTTCCTCGTCACTCATATTTTTATAGACGGGAGCGAGGGCGTCCACCTTTAACGCTATCTTCCGTAACTTTTTGACTTTTCTGTCGTTGTCGTTGAAAATTGACATATCTCCTCCGTGCGTACTTACGCGCGCGTATTTTTTACTAATAAAACAATTCTACACCGAATCGGCGCTATTTACAAGGATTTGCGGACTATTGTATGTATTTGCAAATTCCTTAAATTTCAGATTGCGGACGTTCCGTCCCCGCTTTCGACGGGAATTTTCAGCTTTGTCACAGCGGCGGTCAGCACGCTCACGTCTCTCGCTCCGCCTTTAAGCAGAGCAGCGGAACAAGCGGAAGCGGTCGCACCCGTCGTAAATACGTCGTCTATAAGCAGAATTCTTCTGCCCTTAACCTCGTTGAACGTGCACACGAACGCGTCTTTCAAATTCTCCGCTCTTTCCTTGCCGCCGAGCGTCTTTTGAGTCGCGGTTTCTCTCGTCTTCACAAGCGCGGGAAGCACAGGCATATTAAGTCTTCCGCCGACCTCGCGGGCGAGCAGTTCCGACTGATTGAAACCTCTCTTTTTCTCCTCCGCCTCCGTCATCGGCACGTACACTGCGATATCGCAATTCATTCTGCTTTTGAGATACTCGTCGGACATAAACGCGCCGAGCGTTTCGGCAAGATACTTCTTCCCTCCGAATTTGAGGCGGTGAATAATATCCCTCGCCGTATTGTCGTATACGAACGGCGACCTGTTTCTTACAAACTCGCTTTGCACGTTTTGACAGCGCATACAGTATTCCGCTTCGTCGCTCATCGGAACTCCGCAAACAAGGCATACGTGCTCGCCGACAAATTCTAGCTTATTCATACATTCTCCGCACAGGCAGTACCGCGACTTGACGGTAATCTCCTCGCCGCAGACGTCGCAGGTAACATAGCGAGGAAATAGCGCATTCAAAAACGAGTTTCTCACTTTCCCAATCGCATTCTTCAATCGGGCCTTACGCGCGCCGTCTCCGCGCTCCTTACGGGACTTCCTCTTATCTGTCATAAGCGCCTCCCGCGACCTCCTGCGCAATAAGGTTTATAAGCAGAGAATATCTGCGCGCAGTTTCATTGTTGCGCACCATGCGCTGTACGGTTGACTTCGAGCCCGATATTACGACCGTATTTTTCGCCCTCGTGACCGCGGTGTACAAAAGGTTTCTCGTCTGCAGCATATAGTTTGCGTCGAGCGCTATAACAACTGCGTCAAACTCGCTTCCCTGCGATTTATGTATCGTTATCGCGTATGCAAGAGATATCTGTTCTGCGTCGGAAAAATGATAAACAGCCACTTTATCATCATCAAATCGCACGGTAAACTGCATAATCTGCGTATCAATGCTGTCAATTATGCCGATATCGCCGTTGAAAACTCCCGTTCCGCGTTCCGTCCTGAATCCCAACGTCTGCGACCATTCCTGCTGATAATTGTTTTGCATCTGCATGACCTTGTCGCCCTCGCGGAAGGTAAAATCTCCGTAGCGGAATTCCTTCTTCTTCGGCGACGGAGGATTTATTGCGCTCTGCAGTTCCCTGTTCAGATTTATAGTACCAGCAAGGCTTCGCTTCATCGGGCACAACACCTGAATATCGGCAGGCTTCATATTAAGGAATTTGGGCAATCTCTTTGTGACAAGCGCGAGGGTGCTTGCGCAAATTTCCTCGGACGTCTGTCTTTCCTCAAAGAAAAAGTCGTCGCTTCTGTTGTCGAACTCGGGCATTTCGCCGTTGTTTATCCTGTGCGCGTTGGGTACGATTTTGCTCGTTTCCGACTGCCTGTAAATATGTGTGAGATAGCTCACGGGAAACTCGCCGCACTTTATAAGGTCGTTGAGCACATTGCCCGCGCCCACAGAAGCCAACTGGTCCTTATCCCCTACGAGAATAAGGCGGCATCCCCTGTCGAGAGCGTTTATGAGCGCGTTGAATACAAACTCGTCCACCATGCTGACTTCGTCAACGATAACGACGTCGAGAGGAAGCCGCGTATGTTCGTTGTACGTGAAATGTCCCTCTCCGTTTTTCCAATCCAAATCCAGCATACGGTGTATGGTCTTTGCGTCCGCGCCGGTCGCCTGCGACAAACGCTTTGCCGCCCTGCCCGTAGGCGCGCACAGAGCCACCCTCTGCCCCAGATTTTTGAACAGATTGAGTATGCATTTGACTATGGTCGTCTTGCCCGTGCCCGGTCCTCCCGTCACAATCTGAACCCCGTTTTGAATTGCCTCTCTAACCGCTTCCGCTTGATTGGGATGAAGCTCGAAGCCTGCGGCAGTTTCAAATTTTTTTACTTCATAAGAGATGTCCGCTCCGAAATCGGCGGCTTCTTGTCTGAGTCGCAGAAGATTTCTTGCAATATTGCGTTCTATATTGAAATTGCGTTTTAACAAAATGGCGATATGCTCGCCGGTATCGTAACGAACCAAATCTCCGAGCATAACCATATCGTTTATATTGTACCGAACGCGCTCTTCGGCGTCTTCACATTCGAGAGAAAGCAGTTCCAAAGCCGCGGACAAAAGCTCGTCCTCGGGCAGATAATTATGTCCCGCGCGCACCGCCGCGTCTTTGAGCAAATACGTAATCGCCGCGCATATTCTGTAATCGCTGTCTCTGCCTATGCCAAGCTCCGCCGCAATTCTGTCCGCGGTCGCAAAGCCTATGCCGTCTATATCGTCGACGAGCATATACGGATTTTTGCGGACGTTGTCCTCCGTCTTCGTCTCGTAAATCTTGTAGATTTTCAGCGCGAGATTTATGGATATACCCAGCTTCTGCAAAAATATGACGGAGTCCTGCATCTTTTGTAGCTTGACATAATTCATACAGAATTCCGTAGCCTTTTTCAATGAAACACCCTTGACCTTTGCGATTTCGACAGGATACTTCATCATCTCCAAGGAATTGACGCCGTATTTGTTTACGATTGCCTCCGCCGTCACGGGACCTATGCCGTGAATAAGTCCGCTGGATAGAAATTTCACTATACCCGTCAATTTCGATGGTTGGCTTACAGCAACCTTATCCGCGGACAACTGCGTTCCGTACTGAGTCTTTTTGAGCTTGCCTTCGACGGTTATATTCTGACCTTCGCTTACAGGCGGGAAAATCCCGACTACGGTGAAAATACTGTCCTCGCATTTCATATCGAGCACGGTATATCCCGTATCGGTACTTGTAAATATAACTTTTACGATTTCGCCCTGTAATTGCATTTGTTTTTAGTTTATAGTTTGCTGTTGCTTGCGTAGCGAGCTATGTTAAAACTTTTTGGTGCGTCTGCACTCGGATTGATTAGGTTGTATTTTTATTGCCCCGAGCAAGTGAAATAATGAGTGCTCTACGGCTGTCGCCCGAGAACGCAGGTGCCACCCAGTAAGCAAGGGTTCCGCCCGTATGGGCATGGGAAACGCAACCGGGGGAATTACATGGCAGGGCGAGCTATTTATAAAGTACATAACGCACACTCTGCAACGTCCGGCGCTATATATAAAAAACGATAGGCTTTCCCTAGGGATTCTCCTATCGTTTTTCATTCGTGCTCAGAAATTGTACTTTTTCAGCGCCGCTTTTATGTCGTCTACCTTATCTGTTTCTTCCCAACTGAAACCCTTACGCCCGAAATGTCCATAGTTGGAGGTCGCTCCGTATATGGGTTGATTGAGTTTCAGATTTTTTATGATTGCCATCGGTCTCAAATCGAAGACCTCCGATACGATAGCCGCAATTTTGTCATCGTCCAACGCTCCCGTACCGTACGTATCGACATAAACGGAAACGGGATGCGCCATGCCTATCGCATACGCCACCTGCAATTCCGCTTTGCGGCATATCCCGGAAGCTACGAGGTTTTTACACACGTAACGTGCCATATAAGCCGCGCTTCTATCCACCTTTGTCGGGTCCTTTCCGCTGAGCGCGCCGCCGCCGTGAGGACAGAAGCCGCCGTACGTATCGACGATTATCTTTCTGCCGGTAACTCCGCTGTCGCCCATAGGACCGCCGATTACAAACCTGCCTGTAGGATTGACGTATATCTTCGTATCATCGTCCAAATACTCCGCGGGAATCGCTTTGTTTACGACTCTCTCGATGATTTCATGCTCGATTGTTTCAAGGTCGATATACTCCGCGTGCTGACAGCTTACGACAACCGTATCCACTCTTTCAGGCACGCCGTCTATGTACTCGACAGTGACCTGCGCTTTTCCGTCGGGGCGCAGCCATTCCAACTCACCGCTCTTACGCGCTTCTGTAAGTCTCTTCGTGAGTGCGTGCGCGAGCGTAATGGGAAGAGGCATAAGCTCCTCCGTCTCGTCGCAGGCGTAGCCGAACATCATACCTTGGTCGCCCGCGCCTATGCTGTCGCATTCGTCGTCGCTGTCCTTATCCGTCGCGTCGTTGACGCCGAGCGCAATGTCGGGAGACTGCTCGTCGATAGAGCTGAGAACGGCGCACGTCTTATAGTCGAAGCCCAAAGAGCTGTCATTATAGCCTATGTCCTTTATGACTTCTCTTACGATAGCGGGTATATCGGCATAGTGATTTTCGGTTGTAACCTCGCCGAACACCATGACCATTCCCGTCGTAGCACAAACCTCCACGGCGACTCTTGCGGAGGAGTCCTCCGCAATTATGTCGTCGAGTATAGCGTCCGCAATACGGTCGCAAACCTTATCGGGATGCCCTTCCGTTACGCTTTCGGATGTAAAATATCTTTTGTCCATTATTCCTCCAAGCCAGAAGACTCCAAATCGAATTCATATCCGTCGATACCTTGTTCGACGGCACCGAGAACGTCTTCCCTGCGCTCCTCCTCAATAGTGGAAACGTGTACGGGAGTGATATTCTTATAGCACTTCATGCCTGTGCCAGCAGGAATGAGTTTACCGATTATGACGTTCTCCTTCAAGCCGAGCAGCGGGTCGATTCTATTGTTGATAGCAGCTTCTGCAAGCACCTTTGCCGTCTCTTGGAATGACGCGGCGGAAAGGAAGGATTCGGTTGCAAGCGCCGCCTTGGTGATACCAAGCAAAGTACGCTTCGCGCTCGCAGGCACTCCGCCGTTTTCGAGCACCTTTTCGTTTTCATCCTCATAGGTAAACAAATCCACAAGCGTACCCGCAAGCATATCCGTGTCGCCCTGATTCTCTATCCTTACCTTACGCAGCATCTGTCTGACGATGACTTCGACGTGCTTGTCGTTGATTTCGACGCCCGCTGTGCGGTATGCGGACTGCACTTCCTTTGCGATATATTCCTGCACGCCTTTTACGCCCTTTGCGCGGAGCATATCCTGCGGATTGATAGAGCCCTTTGTGAGCGCGTCGCCCGCGCCGATAATTTCGCCCTCCTGCACAAGTATGTTCGCGTTGTAGGGGATTGGATATTCCTTTGCGTCTCCGTCGGGTCCCGTAACCGAGATAAGACGGCGGTCGTCGGAAATATGAACCGCGCCGTTGTTCTCCGTAATGACAGCTTTACCCTTAGGATTGCGCGCCTCGAACAGTTCCTCTACGCGGGGCAGACCCTGTGTGATATCGTCGTCCGTTGCGACGCCGCCCGAGTGGAATGTTCTCATCGTGAGCTGCGTACCGGGCTCGCCTATCGACTGCGCCGCGATTATGCCGACAGCCTCGCCGATTTTTACGGGATTGCCCGAAGCCATATTCTTACCGTAGCACTTGACGCATACGCCGTTTCTCGTCTTACAGGTGAGAATTGAGCGGATGAGTACGCCGGGCTGGTTGTGCATATCCGAGCCGTTCTTCACCCAATATGAGGTAAGAACGCCGTCGATTTCCTTTGCCTTATCCGTCGAGATGAGAGTATCCGCCTCGCAGAGAACTTCGCCGGTTTCGGGGTTTACAACCTCGTTTATGGTATATCTTCCCGCAATTCTGTCCGCAAGAGCTTCGATGACGCTCTTTTCGTCTCTTATTGCGGTAATGAATGTACCCTTCGTGTCGCCGCAGTCCGTTTCGCGTACGATGACGGAGTGCGATACGTCGACGAGACGTCTTGTAAGATAACCGGAGTCCGCCGTTTTAAGAGCGGTGTCGGCAAGTCCCTTTCTTCCTCCGTGCGAGGAGATGAAGTATTCCAAAACGGAAAGTCCCTCACGGAAGGAGGAGCGTACGGGCAACTCTATCGTTCTGCCCGAGGGGTCCGCCATAAGTCCGCGCATACCTGCGAGCTGACGAATCTGTCCCATACTTCCGCGCGCGCCGGAGTTTGCCATCATCCATATCGGGTTGAAATCGTCAAGACCCTTTTTGAGCTCGTCCTCAACCTTGTCGGCGGCGTCCTTCCAAATCTTGATGATTTCTTTATAACGACCCTCGTCGGAGAACACGCCGCGGGCGTGCATACGCTCGATTTTGACGACCTGCGCCTCCGCATCCGCGACAATCTTTTTCTTATCGCCGGGGATGTGCATATCGAATACGGAAGCCGTAATCGCGCCAATCGTGGAGTACTTGTAGCCGAGCGCTTTGATTTTGTCCAGCATCTCCGCTGTCTCCGTCGCGCCGTGATACTTGAAGCAGTTGTCGACTATCATAGAAAGCTGTTTCTTGCCGATAGCCATAGCTTTCTTGCCGAGCACCTTTTGTATAGCTTCGCGCAGAGCCGTGATTTCACGGCCGTACTCCTTGACGTTTGCAATGTCGATGACTCCCGCGTCCTTTACAATTTGCGCGAGCTTGTCGATTTGCGCGTCCGACAAATCCTGTCTCTGTAATATTGAACGCGCGCACGCATACGTATCCGCTTTCGCCGCGCCGCGGAGCAGCTCTACGATTTTGCCGAACTGTTCCTGGTCTATACATGCGTTTACGCCGAGTATGCCTTCGACTTCGAGCTGTCCGCTAAGCTCTTGCGAGCTTCTGTCCACAAACTGCAAGTCCTGCGGAATATTCGCGTTGAATATGCAGCGTCCGAGCGTGGTATGCAACAGCTTGTAGCCCTTGGTGCCGTCCTCTCTCTCCACGGGAACGCGGATATAGCACAGCGATTGGAGCGTAAGTGCCTTTTCCTGATACGCCATGACCGCTTCGTCGAAAGAGCTGTAACGGTTGCCCTCTCCGACCGCGCCGGGGCGGACTATCGTAAGATAGTAGGAGCCTATGACCATATCCTGCGTAGGCGACACGATAGGCTTGCCGTCGCTGAGTTTCAGTATATTGTTTGTGCAGAGCATAAGTATTCTCGCCTCTGCCTGCGCCTCTATGGAAAGAGGTACGTGAACCGCCATCTGGTCGCCGTCGAAGTCCGCGTTGAACGCGCCGCAGGCGAGCGGATGCAATTTTATGGCTCTGCCCTCGACGAGCACGGGTTCAAACGCCTGAATGCCCAGTCTGTGGAGCGTAGGAGCACGGTTAAGCAGTACGGGATGGTCCTTGATTATTTCTTCGAGGATATCCCAAACTTGATTCTTTCCCGTATCAACGAAGCGCTTCGCGCTCTTGATATTGTGGCAGAGGTTGCGCTCTACAAGTTTGTTCATAATGAAAGGCTTGAAGAGTTCGAGCGCCATTTCCTTAGGCAGACCGCACTGATAGAGTTTGAGCTCCGGTCCTACGACTATAACCGAACGACCAGAGTAGTCCACGCGCTTTCCGAGCAGGTTTTGACGGAAGCGTCCCTGCTTGCCGCGGAGCATGCCCGTGAGCGATTTCAAATCTCTGTTGCCGGCGCCGGATACAGCCTTGCCGCGCCTGCCGTTGTCGATAAGCGCGTCAACAGCTTCCTGCAGCATACGCTTTTCATTGTGAACGATGATTTCGGGAGCGCCAAGCTCTTTGAGCTTTTTGAGACGGTTGTTGCGGTTGATAACTCTTCTGTACAGGTCGTTGAGGTCGCTCGTCGCGTACCTGCCGCCGTCAAGCTGAACCATAGGTCTGAGCTCGGGAGGAAGCACTGGAACAACGTCGAGCACCATCCATTCGGGCTTGTTTCCCGAACGGCGGAATGCCTCTACGATTTCGAGACGCTTGACCGCTTTGAGCCTCTTTTGTCCTACGGAATTGTTGATAATCGATTTAAGGGATTCGCTCTCCTTGTCGAGGTCGACTTCCATAAGCAGCTCTTTCACCGCTTCCGCGCCCATTCCGACTCTGAAATCCTTGGAATCGTATTTATCCAGCAAATCACGGTATTCCTTGTCGGAAATGACCTGATTTTTCTTTATTTCGGACACGTTGCCTGCGTCGAGAACGATATATGATACAAAGTATACGACCTGCTCAAGCTCCTTGGGAGATATATCGAGTAGAATGCTTATTCTCGACGGAACGCCTCTGAGATACCATATATGAGTGACGGGACAGGCAAGCTCTATATGCCCCATTCTGTCGCGGCGCACTTTGGATTTCGTGACCTCGACTCCGCACTTTTCGCAGATAACGCCTTTATAACGGATTCTCTTATACCTGCCGCAGTGACATTCCCAGTCACGGGTAGGTCCGAATATCCTTTCGCAGAACAGACCGTCTCTCTCGGGTTTTTGCGTGCGGTAGTTTATAGTTTCGGGTTTGGTAACCTCGCCGTAAGACCATTCTCTGACCTTCTCGGGAGAGGCGATACCTATTTGAATAGCGTCAAAATTGCTAAGTTCGTACATAATATCCTCCTATCACTCCTCGTCGGAATCGCCGGTACCGAAAATATCGCTCATATCGGGAGTGCCCTCGGTGAGCGCGCTGAATATGCTTTCGTCATCGTCGTCGGTGTCGAACAGACTTGTCGAATCGTCCGATTTGCCGTCCATGCCGAAGCCTGCGAATATATCTCCGTCCGCCATAATATCGATTTCTTTAAGTTCGTCGTGTTTTGCGGCAGGCGCGTCGAAATCGAGTTCGTCGTCATAATCGCGCAATTTAACCTCGTCTCTGTCTTCCGTAAGAGCCTTGATATCGAGACCGAGACTCTGCAATTCCTTGACAAGAACCTTGAATGATTCGGGGATGCCGGGCTCGGAAATATTGCTGCCCTTGACGATAGACTCGTAGGTCTTGACGCGCCCCACGACGTCGTCCGACTTGACCGTGAGTATCTCTTGCAACATATTCGCCGCGCCGTACGCTTCGAGTGCCCAAACTTCCATTTCTCCGAAACGCTGTCCGCCGAACTGCGCTTTTCCGCCGAGCGGCTGCTGTGTTACGAGGCTGTACGGACCCGTCGACCTTGCGTGAATCTTGTCGTCGACGAGGTGATGCAGTTTAAGATAGTACATATATCCTACCGTCGCGCGGTTTTCAAACGGTTCGCCAGTTCTTCCGTCGTAAAGCTGAATCTTTCCGTCCACGTTGCCCTCTTCGTTGACAAGTCCGCACTGCTGGAACAGAGCCTTTATATCCTGCTCATTCGCGCCGTCGAACACGGGGGTCGCAACCTTCCAGTCTAGCATATGAGCGATAAGTCCGAGGTGAACTTCGAGAACCTGACCTATATTCATACGCGAAGGAACGCCGAGGGGATTGAGCACGATTTGAAGCGGCGTGCCGTCCGCCATGAAAGGCATATCCTCTTTGGGAAGCACTCTTGATACGACGCCCTTGTTTCCGTGGCGTCCCGCCATCTTGTCGCCGACGGAAATTTTTCTCTTCTGCGCGATGTACACGCGTACGAGTTTATTGACTCCGGGCGCAAGCTCGTCCTTGTTCTTCCTCGTGAACACCTTAACGTCCACGACTATGCCGCTTTCGCCGTTGGGCACGCGCAAAGAAGTATCGCGCACCTCTCTAGCCTTTTCGCCGAATATCGCGCGCAGCAGTCTCTCTTCGGGAGTAAGCTCCGTTTCGCCCTTGGGCGTAACCTTTCCGACGAGAATATCTCCGGCCTTGACTTCCGCGCCGACCATGATAATACCGTCTTGGTCTATATTCTTCAACACTTCGTCGCTGAGGTTGGGAATGTCTCTCGTTATCTGCTCCTCGCCGAGCTTGGTGTCGCGGCACTCGATTTCATACTCCTCGATATGTATGGAGGTGTACAAGTCGTCTCTTACAAGCTCTTCGCTGATAAGAACCGCGTCCTCATAATTGTAGCCTTCCCAAGACATGAAGCCGATGAGCATGTTTCTGCCGAGAGCCAGTTCGCCGTTTTCACAGGCGGGACCGTCCGCAAGAACCGTGCCCTCCTTGATAAGGTTGCCGTTTTCGTCCTTGACGGGAGCGTACACTTTGTCGCCCTTATTCACGATAGGATGCTGATTTATGCACGTCGATTGGTTGGAACGCTCGAATTTGCTCAGTACGTAGGTGTCCGTTGTCCCGTCGGAGCACTCCACGACAATCTTGTCGCTGTCCACATATCTGACAAAGCCGTCGCGCTTTGCAATCTTCAATACCCCGCTGTCATATGCAATCTTATGTTCGACGCCCGTCGCAATCATAGGCGCCTGCGGACGAAGAAGCGGCACCGCCTGCCTCTGCATGTTCGAGCCCATCAGCGCGCGGTTGGTATCGTCGTTTTCAAGGAACGGAATGAGCGCGGTCGCTATGGATATAAGCTGTTTGGGGTTGACGTCCATATAGTCCGCTCTGAACTTGGAAACCTCGCGGATGTCGTTTCTTATACGGCAGTTGACGCGGGGACGCTCGAAACGGCTGGTCTCGTCCAACGCTTCGTTCGCCTGCGCTATGACGTATTTATCCTCTTCGTCAGCCGCCATATAGACGACCTCGTCCGTTACTATGGAATCTACAACATTGCCGTCCTCGTCGTAGGTCTTTTCTATCCTGCGATAGGGGGTTTCGATAAATCCGTACTCGTTGACCTTCGCGTAGGAAGAAAGCGAGGTGATAAGTCCTATGTTCTGACCTTCGGGAGTTTCAATCGGGCACATACGTCCGTAATGGGAGTGGTGAACGTCGCGCACTTCAAAGCTCGCACGCTCTCTGTTGAGTCCGCCGGGGCCAAGCGCGGAAAGCTTGCGCTTGTGCGTCAGCTCCGCAATCGGGTTGGGCTGGTCCATAAACTGAGAGAGCTGGGATGAGCCGAAGAACTCCTTCACCGCGCTCGTCACGGGACGGATATTAATGAGAGTCTGAGGAGTGATTTCCGCATTTTCCTGCGCGGAAGCCATTCTTTCCTTGATGACCCTTTCAAGACGGGAGATACCTATGCGGAACTGATTCTGCAACAGCTCGCCCACAGCGCGTACGCGGCGGTTGGACAAGTGGTCTATATCGTCGCAGGTGCCGAAGCCGTGGCGCAAGCCGAGGTTGTAATCCGCAATCGAGATGATATCGTCCATCGTGATGTGCTTGTATACGAGCTCGTCCACGGACGACCTTATCGCAAGCAGGAGCTGGTCTTTATCGTCTCCGAACTCATCCATAAGCGCTTTGAGGTTTGGATAGTAAACCTTTTCCAAAATACCGAGTTCGCGGGGATTGCAATCCACAAACGCGTCGAGGTCTACGGTGTTGTTTCCTATGACCTTAAACTTGCGCGTCTTGCCCTCCGCGTCTACGTATTCCAGATAAACGACGTTTACGGCGTTGTTCTGAATTTCCTTGCCTTTCGCCTCGGAAACAATCTCGCCTTTCGCCGCGAGTATTTCACCCGTAATCGGGCTTATTACGTCCTCGGCGAGCTTGTAGCCCGCAATGCGCGCGCCGATGGCAAGCTTCTTATTGTATTTGTAGCGTCCGACTCTTGCGAGGTCATAACGCTTGTAATCGTAGAATGTATTGTGAATGAGCACGTTCGCGCCTTCGACGGTGGGAACTTCGCCCGGACGCAGACGGCGGAAGAGGTTTATCTTGCCCTGCTCCACGCTCTTTGCGTCTGCGGCGTCCTTAGCGCAGGTGTTGACGATCATATCGTCGCCGCCGAAGAGGTCGATAAGCTCCTCATCGGTGCCTATGCCGAGCGCGCGCAGAAGCGTGGTCGCCGTAATCTTCCTCGTCCTGTCGACGTGCACCCACTGTATATCGTTGATGTCCTGCTCGTATTCGAGCCAAGCGCCGCGGTTGGGAATGACCGTCGTCGCATAACGGGGAACGCCGTTTTTATCCAGCACTCTGTCGTTGTACACGCCGGGGCTTCTGACAAGCTGACTGACGATAACGCGCTCCGCTCCGTTTATAACGAAGGAGCCGGCTTCCGTCATAAGCGGGAAGTCTCCCATAAACACTTCCTGCTCCACTACCTCGCCCGTCTCGGTGTTCGTCAGCCTCGCCCTTACTTTGAGAGGGACGGCATATGTCGCGTCGCGGTCCTTGCACTCCTTGACGGTGTACTTGGGCTCTCCGTCAAAGCGATGCGACAGGAATTCCAGTTTCAGACGACCGGCAAAGTCGACAATAGGCGAGTAATCCTTGAAAACCTCGTCTATGCCTTCGCCGATAAAGCCTGCATAGGAATCCTTCTGCACCTCAATGAGATACGGTATCGGCAAGACGTTTTTTATCTGCGAAAAGTCGCGCCTTTCCGTCGTGCCGTACATTTGATTGTGAATTCTTTGGGACATATATTCACTCCTTAAAAAAATTACCGAGTTTGCCGCGGGAACAAATCTATACGGAAAAATTCAACTCTCGTTATTCCGTCCGCGGACTTGTATTTTTTGTTGCTTCCCGCTATAATATCAGTAGTTGATATAACCCCCCTACCCCCCGAAGCCCGACAGCCCGGAGGGTGGAAATTGCATTATAGCGCAGTTTCCTATTCTATACTCATTTGTCAAGGTTGTCAAACGATTTGAATGATGTTTTTGTCATAATAGCGCGTTTAACCGAATAAACGTCATATTTCGATTCCGAAAACCTCAAAAAGTCTCAATCGCCTTGCGCATTTCGTCAGAATGTGTCTATAATTTACGTGGCGGGCGATTTTGCGCCGCAATCAAAGGAGAATTTATGCGAATAGACAAATTTCTGAAAGTATCCCGCGTCATAAAACGCCGCACCGTAGCGCAGGAGGCGTGCGACGGCGGACGCATCGAAATAAACGGAAAGGTCGCAAAGCCCTCCAAGGACGTGAACGTCGGCGACATTGTATCCGTCACGTTCGGCAACCGCACAATGTCTTTCGAGGTGCTGTCCGTGGACGAGAAGCAGACCAAGCAGAGCGCGGAAAATATGTATCGAATACTTGCGCCAGACGATATTTGCGCCGAATGTCACAGATTGAACGTCGAGTAATTTAATTAAACTTCCCCCCCCTCCTCAGGTGTTCCCCCTATTGCGGTCTCTCACTTTTAACCCCATCAAACAGGGACGTTTTAATACCCCATAAAACAGAGCGTTTTATGGGGACCCCACGCGGGGACCCCGATGGGTTTCCAAGTGAGCCTCTCCGCAAGCCTACGGCGGGGGAACACTCGGCGCTCGCATATACAAGCATAGAGCACTGTTTATATCACTCGTTCGGGGCAATAAAAACAGAATTTGCCCCTCGCTTGTACTAAACGTCAAGCTCGGCACTCGGGTAGGCGCGCGCCCTGCACGCGCTAGTGCAGTCTCTTGAACGGCTACTCGTCGTGTTCACCTCCTATCACAGATAATAGTGTCACTAAACAACTGTTCATCGTGTTCACACCCGCCCAAGCTGACGGAGAATGCACACATAATACAAAAACTACAAATAAGGAAAAGTATGAAAATCAACGTTATCATTACAGCGGGCGGAAGCAGCCAGCGCTACGGCAAAAAAAACAAGCTCTTTGAAAGGTGCGGGGGCTCCTGCGTGCTCGTGGAGGCAATCAAGCCCTTTCTTGAAATACCCGAGGTGTCCCGTATAATAGTCGGGATAGAATCCTCCTTTGCGGACGAGCTTGCCGCCGCGCTCGAGCTTGCGGATTTGCAGGACGAAACCAAAATAGCGCTTTCAATCGGCGGCAAATCGCGTACGCAGACGGTAAAGAACGCTCTGCCCTCCGTCGAGGACGGCGCGGATTATATTTTGATACACGACGGGGCGAGACCCTACGTGACGGGCGAGCTTATAAACCGAGTTCTGCAATGCGCCGAGGAATACGGCGTCGCCCTGCCGCTCATCCCGATGACGGACGCGATAGTCGACGTGACCGAGGGAGTGAAGCCCGTAGACCGAGAGGGGCTCAAACGCGTTCAAACTCCGTTTTGTGCCAAACGCGAAATCGTCGAAAATGCCTATCAAAATGCACAAACGGCATTTTATGATGACATAAGTGCGATAAAAACCACATATTTGAGTGAAATCGGAATTGTGGACGGCGACATAAAAAACATAAAAATCACTTATGACGGCGATATCGTGCAACCGCAGACGTGTAACGTCAAGGTCGGTTGCGGTTATGACATACACCGTCTGACAAAAGGCAACGGCATAAAACTTCTGGGTGTGCAAATCCCCTGCGATTTTGCCTTTGTGGCGCACAGCGACGGGGACGTGCCCGTGCACGCGATTATGGACGGCATACTCTCCGCGCTCGGACAAAAGGATATCGGACACCTTTTCCCCGTGGACGACGAGCGATACGACGGCGCGGACAGCATGGAGCTTCTGTTCAAGGTGCTGAAAATCGCCGCGGAGGAGGGCTATCGCGTGAGCAACGTGTCGGTGTCCATAATCGCGGAACGTCCTATGCTCTCCCCCTATATCGACAAAATGAAATCCTCTACGTCAACCCTGCTCGGCATATCGCCGTCCTGCGTGGGCGTGAGCGCGACCACAAACGAACAGGTGGGCGACATCGGCGACGGCAAAGCTATCGCCGCATATGCAACCGTCGCTATAATCAGAGAATAATTTTCGCAATTTATTGCAATCGTTTTTTCATTGCTATATAATGCCTTTGATATAGTTCAATATAGAGAACTTTTTTGTCATATATTGTAACAATCGAGGTGTAAATTGGACAATTTCGCAATCAATTTCAAAAGACT
>CASQXY010000010.1 GCA_949432885.1 uncultured bacterium
TGCCTCCCGTAGGAGTCTGGGCCGTGTTTCAGTCCCAATGTGGCCGATCAGCCTCTCAGCTCGGCTACCCATCGCAGGCTTGGTGGGCTGTTATCTCACCAACTACCTAATGGGATATGAGCCCATCTCTATCCGATAAAATCTTTTACCGCTGCACGATGCCGTGCTGTGGTCATATACCGTATTACCAGTCGTTTCCAACTGCTATCCCGTTGATAGAGGCAGGTTGCTCATACATTACTCACCCGTTCGCCACTAACTTTCATCCCGAAGGAATCAGTCCGTTCGACTTGCATGTGTTAAGCATGCCGCCAGCGTTCGTCCTGAGCCAGGATCAAACTCTTGAGTTCAATCTTGACTGTCTAAACTATTTGTTCAAAGGTTTTTAGACGTTAATTTAATGTTAGTTCAATTCGCATTAAAAAATCGCTTTCCAAAATATTCAATTATCAAGGTTCATGCCGTCCTTTTGAGTGGACAGCTTATATATGCTACCACAACCAACGGCCTTTGTCAAACGCTTTAAACATTTTTTTCAAAGTTTTTTTGCAAACTCTTTATAGCTTGCCGCCGTAAATTTGATAGCTTGCTTATGATATTACATTGAGAAACTTTTGTAAAGCGTTTTTTTAATATTTTTTACAGAATTTTTTGGAAATTTTTCCGTTCATGTTATACACACAATATATAGCATAACAAGCCCAATGCGTACACAACCCCGAAGCGGCCGCATATTATTAATGTACGCGCATAGCGCGCGCACGCGCGCGATATCGACCTTATCCGCGCGAAGCCGTTCGCATACGCTCATAATAGTCCCCATTGTTCCATACTCTATGTTTTTTTACAGGCAAACAGCAGGGGCAATCCCTGCTGTTTGCCGGCGTTCTTTGTCGAAACCATTCGTTTGCCGGTTCACCATATGAATACCGTTACGCATTCCACTCTACGGTTATCGACGAATCGACGAACCAGCTTTGATGCCAGCCGTCAGGTCTTGAAGGATAACCTTTTACGCTTATTGCGAGCGTTCCCGCCCCATTATTTGCAAACGCCTGCATTCCGATGCTCGTCACGCTTTGCGGAATGGTAACAGTAGCAAGAAGTTCGGTCGCCATAAACGCATTTTGTCCTATCGACTGCACGCCGTCCGCTATCGTGAGCGTTTGAAGAGCTGCGCAGCCATAAAACGCTCGGTCGCCGACCGTTTTAATGTTGGACGGAATCGCTACGCTTCTGAGTGCGGCACAATTTCTGAACACATAAGCGCCTATACTCGTATATCCCGAGAAATCGGAAGCGGAGAGACTTTCAACTTCCATTTTACGGTCGAAATCGAGCAATCTGACTTCGCTGCCGAACGTATACTTTACAAATCCGTTTGCCTCGCTCGTTATAAAGCCTTCAAACTGTTCGTTCAAACTCCTGCGCACTTCGGCAGAAGACGGAACCCGTTCTCCCGCGTTATTGTAAACGTACGGAGTCCAATCTACGCCGGAAAGATTGGTTATCTGCACAAGCGCGGCGCACTCCGCAAACGCTTTCTCGTCTATCGAATTTACGGAAGCGGGGATGACGAGCGTATGCAACGAACCGAATCCATTGAAGCCTCTTCCCGTATCGGGTAAGCTGCTGCCCGAGGAAATTATCAGATTTTGTAAAGTTTCTTTGCTCGACATGAGGAAATTGGGATATAACTTGGTTATCAAACCCGCGTCGCATTCCACCGTTTTCAAATACGTCGCGCCCTCCAACGACGCCAGTTTTGTGACAGTAGACGGAATGTGAAGCTCCTCTATTCCCGAATTTGCAAAAGCGGAGTCGCCTATCGTCAAAAGTCCTTGGGGCAAATTGATATTTTGAAGCGCGGCACAGCCGTTGAACGCATTCGGCGATATTTCCGTTACGGTACTCGGAATTTCAATTGCCGAGAGCGCCTTACAGCCGTTAAAAGTACGCGAACCGATCAATTCAAGACCGTCGTTCAGAGTGACGTTCCGAAGATTTTCGCAATTTTGGAAAACGCCCTTTCTGAATTTCGAGCTTGCACCGAGAGACCGAATCTCTCCGCTTATGACCGCGGTATCAAGCGACGGACAATCCATACAGTATCCGGCGGCGATTTCCGTACCGCCGTTGAACTCGCGGTATTCGAGATTAGGCAGACCGCTCGTATTCATACAAGCGGGGGCGACTATACGTTTAAGCGACACGCATTCGGAATTGAACGTAGTGCTTGCGCAAGTAGTCAAAGTTGACGGGAATACCGCTTCTCTAAGCTTAGGATTGGCAATAAGGCAGGAGTTGCCCGTTTCGACAAGCGTACTCGGCAGCGATATCGTTTCCAGATTTTCCATACCTGCAAAGCATACGACGTCCAACTTTTCAACGCCCTCGGATACTATAAGATGCTTAATGACCGCATTACTGTTAAACGCCGCGTAACCGACCGTTTTAACGGTCGACGGCACCGCGTAAGTTATAACCGGCTTGGAATTCGGGTATGCAATCAACTCCGTTCCGTCTTTGGAAAACAGCACTCCGTTTTGCGCCGACAAAGTAGGATGCTCGTCCGCAACGGCTATTTCCTCGATTTGCGCATACGCAAACCAATACGCGTCGGCTTCGACAACGTTAATTGGCAAGCTTACGGCTTTTACGGTCGGATTTTCTTCCTGCCAAAGGAAAGACCTTTCGAAAACTATATTATCGTCGACGGGGAGAATAATACTTTCTTCACTGCCGAGATAACTCACGATTTTAACCGAACCGTCCGAGGATTGCTCCGTCTCATAATCGGAAAGCGCGGTTTGCACCCATACTCTTTCAATCATTTCCTGCCATTTTGCGTACAAGGTTGCAGGTCCCGTCACCGTGTAAGGGAACGCGATACGGTTGCCGCTGAATTCCCCGTTGTCGTACCAACCCAGAAAATCGCAGTTATCACGAGTAGTAATAGGCTCCGTCGGTATTTCCGACGCCGTAACGGATTGCACGGCGCTGCCGCCGTTAGTTACGAAAGTCACCTCATACTCTGCGGGCCGCCTCTCAATCCACTTTGCGTAAAGCGCGGTATCTTTGATGAGCGTATAAGGAAACGTGACGCGATTTCCGTTGAGCTCCTCATTGTCGTACCAGCCCGCAAAGTCATAATTTTCACGGGTGGTAACGGGCTCGACGTCTATTACAGACAACGTCTGCGACGCGACTGAGCTACCTCCGTTCGTAACAAAAGTTACGGTGAAGTCCTGCGTTTGACTGCCGGGATTACAGGCGACAAACAGCGAGACCGTGATGATAAGTGTGGCTATTATCATCAAGATTTTTGTTGCTTTTTTCATAAGCACCTCCTATATTCTGCCTTAAAGGCGAGTGTCCGTCAAATAACGCAAAAAAATGCGCCCCAACGCGGAGCGCAATGCATTCGCCGCGTTGTTGCCACACAACTTTACACTCGCCAAAAAGCCGAACATATGCGACGGGAATGCCGATTATATTGTCGGTTAAGGTGAGTGTTTTATTCAGTTGTGTGGCAACTTGATAATATCATACAAAACGCTTGTTTGCAAGCGCATAGTCCGCGAAAGACACAGACCGACGATATCGCCTGCTTCGATGCAGCGCGTAAAATCGAGAATGTTTTTCCGGCTGCTCTTTATCTCTTCTCGAAATAGGTTATGCCGACACAGTATGCTCGGATAAAATAACCGAATCTTTTCACGTCTCAAAATACGGCAGATTTGGCATACTGTTAAAAAAGAGGATAAGCAAAATAGACAAACCGACAATATACGAAGAAACGCACATAGAATACGAAACAGTTACGTGCGATATTTGCGGAAAACCCGTTTTTAAGAGACAAGACATAAACGGCGAATGCCCAAACTGCTGGTGGAGATTCAGCAAATACGAAAACAACTTTGAGCAAAAGACAATGTCAATAAAACTATTTGAAACCATACCTTATCAGAACGCGCTGTTTATAACTCCGCCGCCGAGGCAGATTTCGCCGTCGTAAATCACCGCGTACTGACCGGGGGCTATCGCGCGTTGCTTTTGCTCGAACTCCAACCTCACGTTGCCGCCGTCAAGAACGTACGCCCTCGCCTTTTGAAGAGGCTGGCGGTGCTTTATGCGTGCCTCGCAATCGAACTCCTTCGCGGAAGGAGGGGTAATGAAATTGAAGCCTTCCGTTTCGAGCTCGCCCTTAAAGAGTATATCGTCCTCTCCCTGCGAAACTATCAGGCGGTTGTTTTCGACGTCCTTTGAGAGTACGAACCACCTTTCTCCGTTGCCGTCCGCGCTCCCGCCGATACCGAGACCTCTGCGCTGACCTATCGTGTAATAGTACACTCCGTTATGTCTGCCGACCGCCCTGCCGTCCTGCGTAACAATATCGCCCTCTTTCATCGGGATATATTGAGACAGGAAATTCCTGAAATTTCGCTCGCCTATGAAGCAAATGCCCGTGCTGTCCTTTTTCTCCGCGACGGGGATATCAAACTTCCTCGCCGCCTCCCGCACCTCGGGCTTGGTCATATCCCCGAGCGGAAACAGGACGTCGCGCAGTTGATAGGACGACACTTGGTTGAGGAAGTACGTCTGGTCCTTGTTGTCGTCGCGCGCGCGGAGCAGGTAGTGCGTATTGCCGTCGTGCCGTATTCTGCAATAGTGCCCCGTAGCCACGAAGTCCGCGCCCATCTCCCTCGCAAAGTCCGCAAAGGGTCCGAATTTGACCTCTCTGTTGCAAAGCACGTCGGGATTGGGAGTGCGTCCCTTTTTGTACTCCTCGACAAACAGTCTGAACACGTTGTCCATATATTGCTCTGAAAAGTCCGACGAGTAATACGGAATGCCTATCCTGTCGCATATGCGGCGCACGTCCGCCCAGTCCTGCTCGCCCGTACAGCAGCCGCTGCCGTCGATTTCCTTCCAGTTGGACATATAAAGCGCGACTACGTCGAAGCCCTGCTCTTTGAGCAGTGCCGCCGCAACTGCGGAATCCACTCCGCCCGACATACCGACTATAACTCGCTTATTTGACATAATCGCACCTTTACAATGTAATATTGAGTAGATAAACAGCGGTTTTGCATATTAAGCTTATATAAAACAATAAAATATATCCGCCGTTATCCTACTCGCTTATTAAATTTTATCATTTCCAAAGTCCAAAGTAAAGCGAAAGCCGTACCAATCGATACGGCCGTATTTTTTCGACGTGAGCGTAGACTATCTCATCGGCAGAAAGGAAATCTGATTTCGCCGCGAACAACATAGATTTCGTTGATTCTTTCACGTTTTACATTTTTGCAACAAATTACAAAACCTTCCGTTGAAACCTTACGATAAAATTTGCAAGTAATGCAAATTTGAAACGTACGAGGTACAGAATGAAAGTTTACGAAATTACACAAAAACTTCCCGATTATTTTGCAAAACATACAAGGCTTCACGATATACTCGTCCCGATCCTCACGCTGATCGTATGCCCTATTTTATCAATTATCCTTATTGCAAGCGGAGGATACAATCTTGTTACTACGTCCATATCGAAAATCGGATGGCAGAACGGACTGCTGCCCGCGGTGTACGTGTGGGGATTGATAAATATTGCGGCGGTGGTTTATCTGCTTAAACTTGTTCTGGATATAGGCAAATACTCAAAATCGGGGAAAGCCATCGTTTACTCTATTTTCGCTCTGGGTTGCATATTCCTTTTTGTCGGAATATCAGTGCCGTTTATAAACGACGAATTATACTCGCATTTCGTAATGCGCAAGATTCACAACACATTTGCAACCGTAGGATTTGTTATGTTTGTCGTGATGCTGATAGCGATTACTGCAATGACCTTTTTCCGCAACAGAATGCAAGCGCTTATCGGCTCCTGTGCAATTGCATTTTTGATAATAACGGGAATTTTTGCCGTTCTTTGCGTAAATTCTCCCGAAAAAGCCACTTTCATAACGGCAGCGGCGCAAATGTATATTTTCGCGGCTTTTCACGTTTTGCTGTGTATGCAATACTTTTTGACCCGTTTCCTGCCTCACGAAAGCTACGAATGCGATATGGAATTAAAAAAATCAGAAGAAAATAATTCAAACGAAGCGTCGGCGTAGACAAGTGAAAGGAGACACTACGGGCAAAAGCGCACGCAGGGCGCAAACCAAGCAAAAGATTGCGCGAATCAGAGCAATAGTTTACAAAGACGGTCTGATTTGATAGCAGGCAATGTTTTGCGCGGAGCAACGAGAAAACGCACGCGGCATATTCGTGCTTTTCATAAAAGAAAAGCACGTTATGTCAACGTGCGTTTTCGAGTGGCGCACCCGGCAGGAGTCGTAGCGAGCAGGCGAGCGTAATAGCGTAGCAGAATGCGGAGCGTCAGCGAAAGGTAAGACGAGTGCCGAGTGAATAGAAACACCCCACGCAATTTGCGTGGGGTGTGTGGCGCACCCGGCAGGAGTCGAACCCGCGCATCCAGAATCGGAATCTGACACTCTATCCAACTGAGTTACGAGTGCACATTTATATTCTAATTGCTTTTATCGGATTTGTCGAGGAATTTATGCCATATCGGAAGCGCTTGTTTTGTCTATTTGCCAAGCGATTACCGAAGGGATTATTTCAACCGCAAACCGTATGCGTTTTCCGCTTCCTACACATTTTTAGCGGCGGCACAAATCGCTTCTTGTATCACGGCACAATTTCGCACTCGTATTTCGATAGTAAAGCCTCAACTCAAAACAAATCCGCAAACAGCTTGACGTTATCGAACCTCGGCTGATACTCTCCCTTTTCGATAGCATGGATAATTTCCACGACCTTGTCGTTGAAGGGAGTGGCAACGCCGTATCTTTTCCCGAACGCACAGACTATTCCGTTGATGCTGTCTATTTCGCATGGAATGCCTTTCTCTATATCCTGCAACATACTCGCTTTAAGCAAGCGATGCTTTTTGATTGCGAGAGGAATTATCGCAAAGCTGATTTTCTTTTTAAACGCGCCTTTATAATCGAGCAGTTTGACAACGTCCTTGCCTTGAATGGGTTCTATTTTTATATTCGCGGCGTTTGCGACGTCGATACATTCCTTTACAATACGCTGAACGACCTTTCTGCTCTGCTTATTCTCGGCGACGGCGCCGAAGGTATCGCCTAGAACCGCGCTCATACCGCTGAACGCACTGTTGATAAGCAACTTGACCCACCTTGCGCCTATAAAGTTTGTCTCTATATCCACATGACCCATTACGCCGAGAATGCGCACTATCTCGTCAAATTTCTCATTGTCGCCGTTACCGTAGCTGCCTACGCTGAACGTAAGGCTCTCCCTCTCGGGTTCGGAGGTCAGCTCGCTTACGCCCGATTCAAGCCTTGTGGCGCCCCAGCCGACTGCCGCGCCGAATGTCCTGTCCGCACCTAATATTTCGGATATTTCCTGCTCCGGCAACCCGTTCTGCAACGTGCAAATTACGCCGTCATCCGACAAGAACTCCGATATTTTTCGGACGGTATCGACATTGCCGAGCTGTTTGGTGAGAAGAAACACTATATCGTACTTTTTTGTCGTTTGCGAGTCCAGCACCGCGTTTACTTTCTGACAAAAGTCCGCCTTGCCGCGCACGACTGCGCCGCGTTCGTTAAGCGCGTTGACGCTTTTTGGATTTCTGTCCACAACGTCGAACTTTTCTCCGCTCCTTGCAAGGTATGCGGCAAGCACGATTCCCAACGAGCCCGCACCGTAAATTGCGTATTCCATATTCCGCCTCCGTCCGATTAATTTTCGTTCTCTATGCTTTCCGGCAGCTTCATGTCTGCGGAATCACTCTGCTCCGTATCGCCGTAGCGGCGTCTCATGCGCTCTATTTCCTCTTTCGGAACTTTTTTTATAAACCTCTTTTCCCCTGCCAGCATAACGCCTACAGTCTTCAACAGTATCTCCGTATCGAGAAGAAGCCCCATTTTTTCGGAATAGCACACGTCGTAATAACTGCGCTCGATGCTGTCGAGATACCCGTTGCCCTTAACCTGCGACAGTCCGCTCATGCCGGGCTTGACGTCAAACTTATGCTTTTCCCAAGGCTCGTACCGTTCCAGATAAACAGCCATGAGCGGTCTCGGTCCGATCAAGCTCATATCGCCTTTAAGCACGTTGATTAATTGAAGAAACTCGTCGATTTTGAGCTTTCGTATCACCTTGCCCACTCTCGTAAGACTTTTGTTATCGTCCTTGATAACGGGATTGTCGATATCGAACCTGACCGTCGTAGATTTCATCGTCCTGAACTTGTACAGCATAAACGGTTTCTGATTTTTGCCTATTCTCTCCTGCTTAAAAATCGCGGGTCCCTTGCTGTCGATTTTTATCAGAATCGCCACGATTGCGAGCGGCAGAACCAGAATAAGCAACCCCAAAAATGCGAGCACTCTATCCATCAAGGCTTTAAAAAATCTATACATAGCGCCAGCATCGCCGCATTGCCGTTTACGGCGAGCGTCCTCCCTATTCTTTTGCAAGCCGAATCTTTCGGCAGAGATATTCTATCATAACGTCGGATACGTGTCAAAAATTCTGAATTTTTTACGGGATAATTGCCTTAATATTTATTAAGAAATATAAGAAAACTATAAAAATCGTGCTTTAATGTTTTTATTGTGTTGATTTAATGCCGCAAATTTGTTAAATTAAATCTATGAAAAAATGTATCATCATCAAAAACAGAATGTCGGGCAACAGCTCCCGAGTTGACGATGACAAGTTGAAATCCGTATTCGGAAACGGCTTCGAGGTGGAATATCTGCATATGACCAGAGATACCGTCCTTTCGGATTTTTCCCGATACGACCGTATCGTGCTATGCGGCGGTGACGGCACACTCAACAGCGTTATAAACTGCAAAAAATCCGATAACACGGAGATTTTCTATTGCCCTTTCGGGACCTTGAACGAGCTTGCGACAGGCAATTCTCAGGCAAACGACTACTTTCTTCCCGACGTAGGACGCGCGGGCGACAGGCTTTTTTCGTACGTGTTCGCATGCGGGACTTTCACTCCGCTCGGCTACGTCGTAAAGAATAAGCAGAAAAAGAAATTCAAATCGCTTGCGTACATATCCAAGGTCGTCAACCAATACAGAATAAACGAAATAAACGCAAAGCTCACGATAGACGGCAAAGAAGAAGAAGGAGTGTACACGCTGATTATGGCGATAGACTCTCCGAAGTGCTTCGGATTCAAGTTCAACAAAATGTTCAAAATGGACGACGGTCTTTTGCACGTGCTGACAATAAAAGCCCCGAAGCGTCACGGACTCATAGGAGCGATAAAAATTTTCTTCCCGTTGTTTAGAGCTTTCTTTATCGGCTTCAAAAAGCCCTATCGTTCAAAAAATATGCTTTTTGACGAGTTTCAACGCTTGAATGTGGAATTGAGACAGCCCGTCGACTTCTGCGCGGACGGCGAGAAAGTGAGCGTGGACGGCACATTCGATATCGAACCCGTAAAGCTCCCGACCCCTATACGCGTTATCGCCAGAAACGAAATAGACAATATGGCAAAGGAAAACCGTTTCGTTTGATTGCAGTATTATGGAAGTAATGAAAAAAATCAAAATAGCTCAGGTGGTAGGCAACGCCCGTGCCGGCGGAGTTATTAGCTGCGTACTCAACTTCTATCGCAATATCGACCGCGACAGATTCCAATTCGATTTCTACACATACGGACCGTCGTCACACGACAAGGAAATCATGGAACTCGGAGGCAGAGTTTTTTATATCCCTGACGTTTTGAGTTTCTTTAAGTCCGTATCCGCAATGAAATCCCACTTCAAAAAAGAAAACTACTATGCGGTGCACGCGCACCTCACTTCTCTTTCATTCGTGCCTCTGCTAGCCGCTAAGCGCGTAGGCGTGAAAAACCGTATCTGCCACGCGCATTCCACAAGCCACAAGAGCGAAAAAGTTTGGCTTGTAAAAAACACGTTGAAGCATATATCAAAGCTGTACCCCACTCGGCTCGCGGGTTGCAGTAAGCTGAGCAATAATTGGCTGTACGGCAAGAAAAAGGGCGAGGACGCTTTTTTGCTGCGCAACGCCATAGATTTGACGCGTTTCAGACCCGACGCCGAAAGAGAGGCGGAAATGAAAGCCGAACTGGGGCTCGAAGGTAAAAAGGTCGTCGGATGTATCTGCCGTTTTGAATTTCAAAAAAATATTCCATTTCTTATCGACGCTTTCGCCTCTTTGCTGTTGGAGGATAAAAACGCGCATTTGGTCTTGGTCGGCGGCGGAAGCGAGGAGAAGGAAATACTTGAAAAAATAGTAAACTACGGCATAAGCGAAAACGTGCATATTTTGCGCGAAACGCAAAAACCCGAGGACTACTTCGCCGCGTTCGACCTCTTTGTTCTCCCGTCGAGATTCGAGGGCTTGCCCCTCGTCGCCGTGGAAGCGCAGGCGATGGGCATACCCTGCCTGCTATCCGACCTTATAACAGACGAAGTAAACGTAACGGGAGAATGCCGATTTTTAAGCATTCAGTCATTCGGCGCGTGGGCGGAAAAGATGCTCGATATGCTCGCCTCCGCAAAGCGATATGACGCTATGGACAAAATTACGGCGGCGGGTTACGACATAAAACGCGAAAGCAAAAGGCTGGAAGAATTTTACCTTTCGCTCGGCGGTGAAAGATGAACGTAAAAATTCTGGTTATTTACCATAAGCCGAGCGAAATTATAAAAAACCGAATATTCGCACCTATACTCGTAGGCGCGGGCAAGAGCGAATTTAAAGCGCAGTTTGAAGGGTCTGCATATTTTGACGACTGCGGCGAGAATATTTCCGATAAAAATCCGCGCTACAACGAGCTTACGGCAATATACTGGGCATGGAAGAACTACGAGAAGCTCGGAAGTCCCGACTACATCGGCTTCTGCCATTACAGACGATTTTTCATTTTCGAGGAGCGCAAAAGCCCATATTACGAGGCGACAAAAGCCGAAGCGGATTTCTTTGACGCAATAGCCTATTCCGAGGAAAACGTCAAGCGCATACTGGATTCCAACGATTATATCGCGCCGATACCGTCGTCGCGCCAATCGGTGAAAAGCAACTATGCCCGCGCGCACAGAATCGAGGATTTGGAGCTGGCTCTCGAAATAATCCGCGAAAAATATCCCGACTACGCATCCTCCGCCGAAAAGTACTTGGACGGCAGCAAAGCGTATTTTCACAATATGTTCGTTTTTGACAAAGAAACGTTTTTTACATACTGCGATTGGCTTTTCGATATACTTGCGGAATTCGAGAAAAGAGCGGAGGCTCTTCCCGACAGGTTCTTTATTTCCGAAAGACTGACAGGCATATTCCTCACAAAGTTGGAGCAAAGTCACAAAAAAGGCTGCTTTCTCCCAACTCTGTACTTGACGAGCGCAAAACAGACGTTTAAAGAGGCGATTGCGCAAACAAAATCGAATTTTAGGTCAAGGCAAAGCGGTATTCTTTACGCGATGAAGCCAATAATCGTTTACTTTACACCGAAGTGGATATTGCGCGCAAGAAGGAGAAAAAACGCAAAATAATTTCCGTATACGCCGTAGGAAATATTTCGGTCTGAGGCGCGAACGAGTTATCCGAGATTAAAATTCGACTTACACTGAACACGATAAAACAATTTTAACAGCATTATGGTAAAACAAAAAATCTGTCGCTCACGACAGATTTTTTTATACCGTTTTTAAAATCTCAATAAATCTCTTCCTTCTGTACGGCTTCGTCCTGCTTTTCCTTCGCCGATTTCTCCGCCGCTTTTTCGGCATTAATTCTTGCAATCTCATTGCAATCGGCTTCGTAAAGAGCGGAAATCTCCTGCGCGGTGCCGCTTTTTACAATCACGCCGCCGTCGAGATAAACCGCCTGCTGACATAGTCTTCTTATCTGCTCCGTGCTGTGCGAAACGACGATAAAGGTTGTTCCGCTCGTCCTGAGCTCGTCTATTTTCGCCGCGCACTTGTGTTGGAAGGGCGCGTCGCCGACAGCCAGTATTTCGTCGATAAGAAGCACGTCGGGATGCACGTCGACCGCTATTGCAAAACCCAGCCTCGAAAGCATACCCGAAGAATAGTTTTTAAGAGGAACGTTCATGAAATTTTCAAGCTCGGCAAACTGAACGATACTGTCGTATTTTTTCTGCATGGCTTTATGCGAAAAGCCGAGCATAGCGCCGTTCAAGAAAACGTTTTCCTTGCCCGTCGCATTATAGTCGAAGCCCGCGCCGAGTTTGAGCAGAGGCACCATATTGCCTCTTGTGCGCACATAGCCTCCCGTAGGCTCCATAATGCCAGCAATGATTCTGAGTAAAGTGGATTTTCCCGCGCCGTTTCTGCCGAGCAAAGCAAGGCTCTCCCCGCGTCTTACTTGCAGGTCTATACCCTTCAAAGCCTCGAAGGTCTTATATCTGAGCTTGCCTTTCAGGAGCTTGATGAAATACTCTTTTATGTTGTCAATCCTCTCGGTAGGCATACGGTATTTCATCGCAACATGATGCACGTCGATGAGGATATCTTCGTCTCTGTCGAACAGCGTCTCGTCATAACCGTTTATCGTGGTCATAGTGTCAACGTCGTCGATATTGTCGCCGACCTTGTAGGAGAAATTGACGGGCGTCACAGCCGCATTGTTGTCTTTATCGCTTTTTTTCATCATATATACAAAATAAACTTCTTTCTTGACAATCTGAAAATCACATATCCTATTACAAACATCAAAAGACCGACGCCGTAGCAAATAAGATGTCTTTTAAGGTCGGGCACCTGTCCCATGAGCAACTCGCGCACGTACTGCACGTAATGATACATTGGATTAAATTTCATTATCTTCATGGGAACGGGTCCCAAATTGAGCGTTTCGAGGGAATAGAAGACGGGCGTAACGTAGTTCCACAGCGTCAGCACCACCGTGTATATATGGGAAATATCTCTGAATCTGACGTAAATCGAGCAAAGCGCAAATGACATTCCGAGCGTAAACAGCAGCATTGCGGGCAGCCACGGCACCACAATCATAAGCATAGTCCAATGGAAATTGACGTCGGGCTTGTTTATGCAAGCGAGCATAAGAAGAATAAGCGCTATAAGCGAAAACCCGAAATTTACGACGGCGGAAAGATTCTGCGAAATCGGGAAAACCGAATACGGAACGCGCGTCTTTGTAAGTAAGTCATAATTGTCGACCATGCAGGGAAGCGAGCAAGCCGTAGCCGTGCGCATAAGCCCGAAAACTATTGTGCCCGAAAGCACGTACACAGGATAAAACAGACCCGTATCCGCTCTTGCGCCGAATATCTTAGAAAAGACGAACCACATAACAAGCATGTTAAGCAAAGGATTCGCCACCGTCCATATGATACCCAAAACCGAGCGGCGATATTGATTCTTGACGTTTTTTACGACCATAGAACCGAGAATAACCGTCGATTTTTTGAATTGAAGCGCATTGGCTTTCGTCTTTATTTTCCGAGTTGTGCTCATACTCATGCGTACTGACCTTTGTATCAGTATTGTATTTCCAAGCCTGCGAAGTATACGCCGAACCGAATGCGAAGTATACACCGACGCAAAATACAATAATGCGTTTACACAATATTAACATTTTTTTGCGCGTTAGTCAACTTTGCGCCCGCAAACCAAATATTAAGAATGGTTAAGATAGCGCATACGTCGGACGGTCAAATTGACATAGCTTCGCCGCGATGTTATAATCTTTATAATATTCTAAATCGGCGGTCTGAAATGTTTTACGATTATCTTATAGTAGGCGCGGGGCTCACGGGCGCGATATTCGCGCGGGAGCTTACGGACAGCGGCAGAAAGTGTCTGGTGATTGAAAAGCGCCCGCATATCGCAGGCAACGTATACACTGAAAAACGCGAAGGCATCGACGTACACAAGTACGGCGCCCATATTTTTCATACCAACAGCGACGAGGTGTGGGAGTACGTCAACCGCTTTGCCGATTTCAACGGCTTTATCAACAGCCCTATCGCGGACTTCAAGGGCGAGCGATACAATCTCCCCTTCAATATGAATACATTCGAGCAAATGTGGGGAGTGAAAACCGCGGAGGAAGCGCAGGCGAAGATTGCCTCGCAGATTGAGGATTTGCATATCGGCGAGCCGCAGAATCTTGAAGAGCAAGCCTTGAAAATGGTGGGCAGGGATATATACGAAAAACTCGTAAAAGGCTACACAGAAAAGCAGTGGGGACGCGACTGCCGCGAGCTGCCCTCCTTCATTATCAAGCGTCTGCCTCTGAGATTCACATACGATAACAACTATTTCAACGCCAAGTATCAAGGTATTCCCGAATTAGGATATACCGCAATGGTAGAAAACATACTCCGCGGCATAGACGTTCGCCTAGACACAGACTATTTCTATTTTACAAGGACAACCGAGGACAAATTTTCAAAAACGCTGTTTACGGGCAAAATAGACGAGTTTTTCGGCTACAAATACGGCAAACTCGAATACCGGACCGTGAATCTGGTCGAAAAAACGCTTGAAACGGATGATTTTCAGAGCAACGCCGTCGTCAATTACACAGACAGAGAAACGCCCTATACGCGCATAATCGAGCATAAGCACTTCACGGGCGCAAAATCGGACAGGACTGTGATAAGCTACGAGTATCCCGCCGAATGGACGGAGGGCGCCGAAGCATACTATCCTATAAACGACGTCAAAAATAACAGCTTGTATAATAAATACCTAGAAGAGCTCGCTTCAAGACCCGACGTCATAATGGGCGGCAGGCTCGGAGAATACAAATATTACGATATGGACAGAGTCATCGAGCGCGCGCTCAAACTCGTCGAAAACGAAAAAAATGCTGCTGTATAACCTCACTTTCCCAACGCCCGGCGTTTGCGCCGAAAACGAATTATATTTCCGCGGAGGAGAGCTCCGCGTCGGCCGCGTTTGCCTTAAAGACGGCGAAAGCGTTACATTCGACACCTACTACAACGCTTTTTCGCATATAAAATACAAAAAATACACCGATATAAAACGCGTAACCTGCAAGTTGGAGACAGACGGCGCAGGTATCGCCCGTATTCTCCGATATGTCAAAGACGGACAGCCCGAAATCCTTGCGGAAAAAGAAATCGCGGGGTGCGGAGCGCTCTGCGCGGACGTTTCGTCCATCGAGGACAAAGGATTTTTATATGCGCAGTTTACCGCCCGCGGCGACTGCGAGGTTGTGAGCGGCGGCTGGCACGCCGACATCGGCCGCGCACGTCCCGTAAAAATCGGAATTGTTATATGCACCTACAAACGGGAACAGTATCTCAGACGAAATATCGAGAATCTCCGCAAATATATGAACGATATCGAGCATAAGTTTTTCGACGTTTATATTGTCGACAATGCAAAAACGATAGACGCGGATTTCGGAGACGGCATAAAGGTCATTCCAAACTCTAACACGGGCGGAAGCGGAGGCTTTACGCGCGGCATAAAAGAGGTTCTGAAAGGCGACTACACTCACTTTCTGCTGATGGACGACGATATACTTTTCGACGCGCGCATACTGGGAAGAACGGCGTCACTGCTTTCCGCGCTGAAAGAGGAATACAAGAGCGCATCCGTCGGCGGAGCGATGCTCATACTCGACAAGCCGCACATGCAAAAAGAACAGGGCGGCGATTGGACCGGGTACGTCACTGCGCCCAGAAGGCATTTGCTCGACGCGCGCAAAGCGGATACAATCTGCGGCAACGAAGAGGACAAAGAACCCAATTACAACTCTTGGTTCTATATGTGCATGCCGACGGATACGCCGAATAAATACGGCTATCCCCTGCCCTTTTTCATACGGTGCGACGATGTTGAATACAGCCTGCGCGCCGCGGAGCATATCATCGTCACCTCTGGTATCGCGGTATGGCACGAGGATTTCGGCAATAAGTACAGCCCCGAAATGGAATACTATATCAGACGCAACGAGCTTATCCTATGCTCGCGCTATCCGTTTGGGAAAGGCTTTTTTGCCAACTGGAAAAAACTTGCGCTCGGCGTAGGCAAGACAATAGCGCTTCAAAGATACTTTGCGGCGGACCTGCGTTTCAAAGCCTACGACGATTTTCTGAAAGGTCCCGAATATTTTTTGAATCTCGATGCGGAAGCCAACCATAATTCTCTCAAAAAGTACTGCCCCGAGTTTTTGACCGAAAGCGAAATTCAAGATAGATACGGAATCTCCGTAAATCCTGATTGCAATCCAATCCATAAAAAATTCGGGCTCAAAAATCTTATCACCTTGAACGGCTATCTTATTCCTAAATGCTTCTACAAAAAAGGCATAGCGCAAATCGATATAAGAGATTACTCCGTCGGAGACTTTTATAAGCAAAGACAGGTATTGCAGTTCAATGCTCTGACGGGCAAGAGTTTTGTCACAGAAATAAAGAAATCCGCAATATTCAAATACGGATTCAAGCTGATAGGCTATTTTTTCAAGCTTCTGTTCCGCTATCGCCTTACGGCAAAGAAATTTGCCGCTATCGACGTGAAAAGTTTATAATCCGATTTCAAGGCAGGGATGCATACAACTATAAAAATTGTCAAAAAAACAATGCGCGCATAGGCGCGCATTGTTTTTTCAAACAAAATACCAATAAAATATTGCTTATTTAAAGACTTATTTCAGCGCCGCCGTCGCGCCCGCCTCCGCAAGTGCCTTGATAAGCGCGTTTCCGTTTGCGGCAGTCATCTTATCCTTGATAGTGACTGCCACACGGTCCGCCATATCCACTAATTTTGTTGCGTCGCCAAGTCCGAGTCCCGTCGCGTCTTTGACTATGCGTATGACCTCCGCCTTATTGGAACCGACGGACTGCAAGACGACCTTTCTGTATCCCGTTTCCTGCGAATTCGCGTACACGTTGTTCACGTTGTAAGTCGGCGCTATATTGTCGCTCGCGGCATATGAGTACTGCGATGAGAAGCTGTCATCGCTGACGCTGAATTTATTATGACACTTTGGACATCCCATATATCTCTGTCCGTTACCGCCAATCCAAGATTTAGACCAGTCAAGAGCGGCTCCACAGGTAGGACATTTTTCAAATCTCCCGATTGTGCCGTTCCCTTTCCCCAAAGTGCCGCCCGATAAGCTCGTCGAATTGTTTATTATGCTGTAGGCAGTAGCTTCGTCGATTCCGATTTTATAGAGGTCTATGCCGTTTGTCTTTGCGAGAGTTCTGATTTTGTTGTTATAATCTCTGATTGCTGTGTTTGTCTCGTTCTCAAAAGCCCTGCGCTTGTTGGCGAAATCGGCTTCAATGGATTGTATCCTGCTCTCCGTTCCGCCCTTTATGCCGTGCACGTGGTCATCCATAGAACGCTTTAAGAAGAATATACCGACTCCTACGCCGCCGATGACAAGCAAACCGATAAGCGGGACCAAAATCCAGCAACAGAGGAATACTATTCCCGTTATAACTCCGCCGATAGCCGCGCCTGCAAGAGCTCCTGCGATTGCTCCGCCGAGACCTTCTCCGCCAAAGAAACCTATTATTGCTCCCAAAATTGCGGGAATACCTATCAAAACTCCGCAAACGATATCCGAATGGCTTTTAAGAGTGTCGAGCCAGTCTCCCGATATATCATAAGAGAAAAACACAAAGCATCCGTATATAACCGCCGCCACTACTCCCAGTATAACAAAAGCAAGAGCCGTGATAGCCAGATTCTTCTTTGCAACCGCGCCGCTCGCTCTCGAACTCGCGGACTTGCGCATAGTCTCCTTTTCCGAGTTGAGCTGCTTGTTCTTTGCCGAAGCTTCTCCCTGTCTGCGCTCTATAAACGTCTTTCTCTCCCAAGCTATCGCAAGAGTTTCGAGAATCTTCAAGTGGTTTACGTTGCAGGGCAGAATGTTTTCGGCATACTCCTCCTTTGTGATAGGCGGTTTATTTTCTATAAGCTCTCCCGTTCTGGCGTTCTTTCTGTATCCGAAATAGCCCTGCGAGAAGAAATGGTTCTCCATAGACTTCTGCTGCTGATACGCTTTCAGATATCTTACGCAATAGTCGTTTTCCTGTATTTTGGACATCGGATACTGCTCGCGCTTTCCGAACAGCGCCAAATCGCTGTTGCACTGAGCGTCGGCAAGCAGCATGCCCCAATAGCACTCGGGATGATTGGAAATTTTCCTCTTTCTGGTGTTGATTTCAAAATTCAGAAGTTCGACGAAGGTCTTCATCGCTTCTTCGTATTCGCCCCTTGCGAGATACTCCCAACCGCGCTTTTCGCTCACGGATTCAAACAGCATCAGCTTCATTTCGTTGAAGCTGTTATAATACTTGTTCGCGTTTATATCGCCGTTGGAGATTGCGCCGTACAGCGCTTTCATAAAATGGTCGTCTTCGGAAATATCGTCCTTATGATACATCAACGCCTTCTCGTCCCTACACCTGCGGTCGGCTTTTATCATGCCCCAATGCGCTTCGTGACAGAGGTCGTCCACGTTTATCATAGGTCCGTAGTAGTTCTTTGCGAGGTCGTACTGACCCATGGAAAGCAGCATATCCGCAAAAGGTACAAGGTACTTTTTGTTTCTCTCCTTATCATCCTGCGGCACAAACTGAATTATGTAGTCAAACACAGTAGTCGCAACGTCATAGCTGCCCTCGCGTCCTTGAATCAATGAGAAATTGACTAGGTCCGTTTGCAGTTTTGCGCGCAGACTGACTCCGTTTCCTTTCCTAGATTTGGATTCCGCATATTTGAGGATATTTTCAAGGTCGGATTCCTCTACCTTGGTCGCTCTTAGATGTTCGGTATGCTTGACAAGTCCGTTTGCGCACATGAGTTTGTCGAAGTAACATTGAGCGTCGTCAATCAGTTCGAGGGACTTGTCGTAATACGCGAGCGCGTCGCCGAAGCGTCGGACGTCATGCAGGCAACGGGCAAACTCATAGTTCATTTCCGCATATTTCTCAACCTCGCTGTCGTTATACGTCCTCAAAACGCAATCGAAAATGCTTGTTGCAAGCGCGTCGTCGGAATTAGGCTTTTTGAGAACGGACTTGCTGAAATCGAGCAGAGTGTTTCTGATATCGTCAACGTCCTCTTCGGGAGCCCATTGCGCCACGAGGTTGAAGGATTCGACTATAAAGTCCGTGTTTTCCTCCGCAACCGCTTTGTCGCAGATATCCTTTGCGAGTTGTATTATTTTTTGGAATATAACCTTATCCGAACAGCTTTGAAGTATTTCGTCCAGCCATTTAATACAGTTTATACGCTCTTTATACTCATCGACGTACTGCGCGTCGTTGCATATACCCTCGTCGGCGTAAATCAAATACAGTTTTGCCGCGGAAGAATATTCGTTTTTTTGAAGCACCCCTTTACAAAACTGCGTGGCGGCGCTGAAATTGCTTTGTTCCAGCCATATCTTGACCTGATTTATTATCGCGTCTTCCTTGACGTCTACCTTCTTCCCAACAAATTCCTTTCTCTGAATTTGAAGCGAAGCGTCCATAACCTTCTTCGGTCCGAAGTTCTTGACGTTTGAGAAAGTCTTTCTCACAATATTGTTCGCGGACGGATACTTGGCAAACGAGCGGACTATAAAATCCTCCATTCGCTTGTCATAGTTCCTGTCGTTGTACTTTATGCCCTGTATTCTGGCAAGCTTGACGGGCATGCCCGAAGGGAACTCGTCAGGGTGAACAATGGTGATTGTCTCCGGCTTTTTCAAGCCGTCCTTCATCATACGCAAATAGCGCGACCACTCGTTTTTGACCCACACCGCGTTTGCGTACTCCGCCTTAGAGCATACGAGAATAAACACCTTTGCGCTCTGCAAGGCTCTGAATATCGTAGGCTCGAAATTTGTACCCGCTTTCAGTGACTTTTCGCTGTAAAAGACCTTATATCTTTTGGAAAGGTCGTTGTAAATATTGTTCGCGTACATCGAGTCCTGCGTGCGGTCGCCGCTGCCTATTTCCGTCTTTTTGAATGACAGGAAGATATCGTAGGGCTCTTCCTTTTCGACGAGCTCGATTATCTCCTTTCTTATCGCTTCTACGACGTCAGCCTGCTCCTTGTAGAACTTCTTCATATGCTCGGGAGCATATTTCATCGCCTTTTTATAGTCGCTCTGCTCATAGAAGCTGTCAAAATTTGCGCGGTTGCATGTAGGCTTGAAGCCGTTGTCCTTTTCGTAGATAATGCCGTTTTTCGCAAGCAGGCTGTACCAGTACGCCTCATAGCAGTTGGGAGCGGTCTCGATTGCGACTTCCAAATCCTCAATCGCGTCTTCAAACTCGCCCTGTCTGTACTTGGATGTCGCGTGCGTCAGAATAGACTGAATCTCGGGCGTCCATTTGCCCGAGCCGTCGCTGTACTTGTTGTGACATCTCGGACATTCTACGTATCTCAATCCGTCGTCCGCAAGCTGAGACTCCGACCAATCCAGTCTGCCTCCGCAGGTGGGACACTTCTCCTGCCTGACGGTCAGAGTCGATTTTATTTCGTTTGTAAACTCTTCGTTCATTATCCTCTCCTTTAATAAACGTATATACATTAACAGCAATTACTATAATACGCGCGTTTACGCGCGTACGCGTATGTGCGACAAATCTATCATTCCCGACGCATTCACAAATTTGAACTGCATGCAGCCTGTCAAGCGGATATTATCTTTCCGCATTTTCTGCACCGATTTCATATTCCGCAAAAACGTCACTGTCTTGTGGGGTCAAATCGAGGTCCCCGTCAAACCTCCGCGTTTGACGGTTTAAAATCAGTTCTCCGCCTTCCACTCCATCAGCTTTTCGATATCCTCTTTCTGCACCGTAGAAGAAATTTCGCCCAGCGCGGTGACGAAATCAGCATGAACGATATACTTTGCGCCCGTCTGTATGCCGCGCAATATAGAAATCTCCTCTATCTTGTCCATAAGGTTGGTCATATCCGAGCCGTTGAAGCCCTCCGTCGCCGCGACTACCTCGTCGATACGGATATCGTCGGCGATTTTCACAACTCCCTTTCCTCCGACCTTTGCGAGCCTGTTTTGTATCATATACCTGCGCGTCTCGTCGTCGGGCAGACCTACGTAAATTCTTGTGCCGAAGCGCCCGGGTCTTACGAAAGCGCTGTCCATTTCCCAAGGCTTGTTTGTAGCCGCAATCAAAAACAGGATGTTGTTGGTTTGTTTCTTATAGCTTTCAACGCCCTGCAACTGCGCAAGAAGCTCCGAGCGAAGCTGCTTTGCATATTGCGATTTTGTGTTTTTCGGAGAAATGGAATCCATTTCGTCAAAATAAATAACGGCGCACGGATACTCTCTCGCCTGCGCGAACAAAGCGCGCACCGCCTTTTCCGACTGTCCCGCGCCCTGATGAAGTAAATCCGACGGTTTGACGGAGCAGAATTTGGCGCCTATCTCGTTGGCAATCGCCGCGGCAATCATAGTCTTGCCGGTTCCGGGAGGTCCGTAAAGCAGAAGACCGCCGCCGTTCTTCTTGACGTAACCCTCGAATGCCTCTGGATTTTCGAGAGGAAGCAAAACCTTTATCTTCACCGCTTCCTTCACCGCGTCAAGCCCTGCGACGTCCTTGAACGTAACCTCGGGGAGGCTGTCCCACTCGAACTTAAACTCGCTGTTAGCTGCGCTTTTGCCGTCCTCCAAAACCTTGTCCTCGGGAGAGGGAATGTCGTCGTCTTTTGCGTTACTATTGTCTCTATTCGGGACTTTATCGTCGTTTTTTGTATTATTATCCGTGTGTTTCGGAGAATATTCTCCGTCATCGTCGTTTCTGTCGGAATTTGCGGGCGGAAAAACTATATCAAAAGGGAGGTCCTGCCTAGTTATCGTCGCCATTTCCTCGTTCGATGGTTCTCTGAGAGCGGCGACCCTCTTCGATTGCATGGTTACGGTCCGTTCAAACAGATTTCTCGCGTCTCTGCCGTTGCCGAAATTCTTATCCCTTTCGGCATACTTTTTATCGAAATAGGCGTGCAATGCTTTTGACGCATCCGGGTCAAGAACGTACTGATTCTTATCGCACTGACGCTTGAAAATATTGTAGAGCTCCGCGCCCGTATAGTCGGAAAATTTCACGAAGTTCTTGAAACGCGACCTAAGTCCCGGATTGGAATTGATGAATTTCTCCATCAAATCAACATAGCCCGCAACGATTACGACGAGATTGTCGCGGTTGTCTTCCATCGCTTTGAGCACGGTGTCGATAGCTTCCTGCCCGAAGTCGTTTCCCGAGCCGCTCGCAAGCGAGTACGCCTCGTCTATAAACAGCACTCCGCCCTTAGATTTTTTCAGCACCGCCTGAGTTTTTAGCGCCGTCTGTCCGACGTAGCCAGCCACGAGGTCGCTTCTGTCCACCTCGACGAGGTGACCTTCGCTGAGTATGCCCAGCGCGCAGTATATCTGCGACATAATCCTCGCTACGGTGGTTTTACCCGTACCCGGATTGCCCGTAAACACCATATGATAGGACATATCGGGCACAGACATGCCGCGCGACTTGCGCATCTTAAAGACCTTTATCTGGTCAACCCAGTCGCAGACTTGATTTTTCACCTCCGCAAGCCCCTCCAACTCGTTCAGACGTTTGAGCGCTTCTTCAAGCGTAATCTTTTCCGCCTTTTGTACTTTGACGTCCGACGCATCCTCGTCCGACTGGCTCGCCTGCCTCTTTTTCACGGGAGCCTGCAAGCCGTCTGCCACGTCAATCAGATTTTTGGCGCGCTTAAACCTCGCCTTCTGCAATTCGCCCTTTGTGGACTGCGCCAATTTGAGCATCTGCTCGGCGGCAAGCATATAGTAACGTTTTGCGAGCGCAAGGTCGCCTTTGCCTTGACTCTCTTTGGCTTTTTTCAAGTACAGCTCAAACGTTTCGTACAGCAATTCTTCTCTCGCCATAAAAACCTCGCGTAAGGTCAGGACATTCTCTTTTTGAGTTCTTCCAGTTCTTTTTCGATAGCGTCTTCGACGGATTCCTCTGCGGAAGCCTGATTGGTGATAAGCGACTCTATCTCCTTGCTTTCCTCCGCGTCGAGGCTGTAATTTGAAGAGAACGTTGAGGAAGTGTCTTCCATAAAGGTCTCCATCTGCTCCGCCTGCATTTCGACGCCCATCATAGCCTCGTTAAACTGCTTGGTGACTTTCTTGAAATCGCTCTCCTTTGTGAGCTTCATCATATCCTTGCTCAGCGACCCCATGCCCTGCAAAAACTCCGAAGTCATCTTCGTCATATCCTTCATCTGCGAGGTAATTTCAAAGTTGAGCTTCATTTCGTAAACTCGCTTTTGCTGAGCGATTGTCATTTTGAGCCCCGAAAGCGCAAGGTTGTACTGCTCGGTAAGACCGCGCTGTTTCGCCTGTTTGCCGGCGTTTATATATACTTGTTTTTGCTCTTCGAGCTTCTGTATCTGCTTATTCATTGCGTTTATCGTCTGCTTGATAAGCATTTTCTTTTTCATTTCTTTACTGGGTCTAACCGCCATAATTTACTCCTCGTCCGTCTTGTTTACCGATACGTTTTCTTCCGCCGCGGCGCCGTCTTCCTCGAATTGAAGCATATCCTCTTCGGATTCAAACACGGCAAGCAACTCGTCATCGTTTGTGTTTACGCCGTAAATGCTGTCGTTCTTTTCATACATTTCCTCAACCTGCTTAAACGTCTCGTCCGCTTCGGTGAGCACGTTTTCGGCGTTGACTCTCGTATTGAGGGTCTTATTGAGGAATTTGGCAAGTCCCTTCTGGTCTCCCAAAAGGTTGCCGAGCGACATTTTCGACGTCTTTGCAAAAAATTGATTGTCGTCAATCGACTGTTTGAGTTTGTTGAGCAGCCTAAGGTTGTATAAGAGATACATATCCCTCTGCGCAAGCTGTTCCCTTTCCGCCGTAAGAGCGTTTATTTTCTTCGCATAAAGCAATTTGATTTCTCTGGACTTTTCCGCTTTACCCTTGACCTTCAAGCCCTCTATCTGCTTTTGCTTCGCCACGATTTCGTCCTCTATGGCGGTGGATTCCTTTTCCAGCTTGCATATAGCGTCGACGACGTCTTCTCTTGTCAATTTATCGTATTTGCTTTTAAACGGCCACATATTTCACCTTCATTATTCGAGCACTTTTCTCTCTGCGATAGCCACGTCAAGGTCGCGCAAAAGACCGTCTGCTTTTTTGCACTCGTCTTTGTCGACGGATTTGTTAAGCGCGATTTTCAGGTCTCCGATAATATTCCTTATCTTCTTGTCAGCGGCGTAAACCTTTCCGTCGGTTGAAGGCGCAAGATATTTAAGCGTCTCTTGTACATAGCGCAGTTTTTCAATAAACTCCTCGTCGCTGCTAAGCTTGATAAGCACGTCTATGGTCTTGCTGTTTTCTTCGATAATTTCTCTGTCCTGAATGTTGGACTCCGCATTGGTCTTTCTTCTGAAACACATAATCTATATCCTCCTCTGATTACAGTTTTTTGCCGCAGCCTCTGCAAAATGCGGAGCTGCCCGCATTTTCCGCGCCGCAGTGAGAGCAAACCACCGTCGCACTTGCGATTTTCCTGCCGCAGCCGGGACAGAACGCGTCCGTGCTCTCGTAGCTGTGCCCGCAGTTGGGGCAGAACTTGCCTCCCTTGCCCGACTTAGGCTCCTTGCCTATGACCTTCATGACCTCGAAGTACGCTTCCTTGTTGTGCTGTTCCAGCTCGCGCAGATACTTCTCGCGCTCCCACTCTTTGTCGTCCAGTCTTTCGATCTCGGCGAGGTACTCTTTGAGCTTCTTTTCCCTCGCTCTCTCTTCCGCAAAGTCCTCCACCTTGGCGATATCCTCTTTTGCGATTTCAAAGTCTGAAATTATGAAATCCACAAGTTCGAGTCCCCAAGAGTGCTCGAATTTCTCGCTCAGCTCCTTGCCGACCTTCTTTGCAATAAGCTTCCTGTTTTCGTCGAACTGGTCGTAGGTGAGATTGTCCGCGTTCACGACTTTTAGGAAATTGTCCGCAAACTCGTCGGCGACCGCCTCCGTAAATCTTCTCGAAAACTCTTTCAGGTCAAATTCCTTTCTGAAACCGACAACCTTTCTAAAAAACTGCTCGGGATTGCAAACCGAAATTCCGAATACGCCGTTGGCGCCGATTTCGATAACCTTGTTGCTGACCTTATCCCTGTACATAACCTTGGAAGGAGTACCCCACTCGATTTTTACGCTTGTCTCCTTGGGGATATAGACGACCTCGACGGATATGCCGCTCTTCCAGTTTTTGACTTCGTTCTTATCGTCGAAAACCTGATGCGTGCCGCTCTTATACAGTCTGCAATCTCCGCCGCCCTTGATAAGAAGCGCACTGTGCGTAAACGGCACCTCCAAAATCGCGTTCTTGTCCGTAATCATATCGTTGACTCGTACGAACAGCACCTGATTGTCGTTCACGTCGGCATTGCACAAATTCTGCTCGAATTTGATAACTTGATTCTTTTTCTTTCCAAATAACATGTTCTCCTCCTCCGAAAGCGTTGCACGCAACGCGGTATATATATAAATATACTTTTTTCAGTATACAAGAAGAACATACTCACCGTCAACCTCTATGTTAAGATTTTGTAAACAGCTGTCGTAAATTTTCGGAAAACGGCGATTGAAAGGACAAACCCACAAGAATTATCAAATAAAAATGCGGCGCAAAAGCGCCGCGTTCACAATCGCAAAAAAACGATTCCCCGTTATCTGTCAAACAAATCCCCGTCGAAAGGACTGTCTTGATACTCCGTATCGTAACCCGGATTGAAATCGGGACGAATAGCGTTGGGATAGCTCATATCGGTTTTGATGTCCGTCACGACTTTTTGCAACTTAGTTCCGATAATATACGGATTTTTTATATCGAACAGCACCGCCGAATTGGTGGAAGCGTTGACATAAATATCGCCTACCTTAAACAGCTTATCCGTCCAGCTCACCTTGACGTAGACGCTCTCGATTTCACCGTAATTCAGAAACTTGAAATCTATCCCGATTACGCCCGAGCGCACAATGATTCTTCTGTCCGTCACAACATATTCGATGTTTTGTATTTCGACAGCCGCCTTTATTGTACGCCCCAGCCAAAGCCATACGGGAGTGAGATGAAGCAAAAAAAACGGGATGATGAAGCCCAGCAAGGCAAGCGACATTGCGCCGCGCGACATACCTATCGAAATGCCGACTATAAACGCGCCGTCAAACAAAAGCCAGATTATGGCGATTGGGAGCATCTTCACCATTTCCTGCAATATGTACGCCTTTTTGTTCGGCTTGCCGCGCCACAGCACGGACTCACCCGCCGACAGCACGTCCTCAACGCTGTTGGCTTGCATAGTATCCGATATGTCGAAATATTTCTCGTCTATACTTCTCATAAACAGCCTCCGTGTCATCAATTATACAGCCTGTCCAAACCTGTTGCAAGCGTTTGGAACAACCGTTTAACACAATTCTTGATTCCGCATAAATACATATTTTATTAAAAAACGTGTTTTAACATATAAATTATGATAGATAAAACACTTATTTCGCAAATATATTCCGTAGCATTATAAATTTTTATTTGTTAAATAAACCGATAAAAAACCGCTTTTCTCTCGGTTTACTTTATTACGTTATGTTGAATAAAAGCGCCGCTTGCGTCAAAAAATTTCCAAAAAACTTTTCCCAATCCGTTGACATCGCATTTTGACTGTGCTAAATTGATAGCTGTTTTTGATTGGGCGCATGCCCCGTCGGAAGCGTAAATAACGAAAACCGATTTCAGGCGATTTTTTTCTTAGGAGCTTCAAGCCCTAAAAAAAAACGCCTTTTTTGTTTTTAAAGGGCGTGAAATTTAAAAAATTCATAGCACATCGGAGGCGCAAATTATGGCAAAATACATTTTCGTAACAGGCGGAGTCGTGTCGGGACTCGGCAAAGGCATTGTAGCGGCGTCGCTTGGCAGACTGCTCAAACTCCGCGGATATAAGGTCGCCGCACAAAAGTTCGACCCCTATATGAATGTAGACCCCGGCACAATGAACCCCACTCAGCACGGCGAAGTTTTCGTCACCCACGACGGCGCGGAAACGGATTTGGACCTCGGGCATTATGAACGCTTTATTGACGAGAATCTGACCGAATTTTCAAATCTTACGAGCGGAAAGGTCTTCTGGTCCGTACTCAATAAGGAGCGCAACGGAGAATACCTCGGACAGACGGTGCAAATTATCCCTCACGTCACAAACGAGATAAAGGATTTTATCAAAAAGAACGTGGAACTCACAGGCGCGGACGTCATGATTACGGAGATAGGCGGCACAATCGGCGATATAGAAAGCCAACCTTTCCTCGAAGCCATCAGACAGTTCGCCTCCGACGTAGGCAGAAAAAACTGTCTTTTTATACACGTCTGCCTTGTGCCCTATATAAGCGGCTCGGACGAATACAAATCCAAGCCCGCCCAGCATTCCACAAAAGAATTGCAGGCTATGGGAATAAGCCCCGACATCATCATCACGCGTTCCGACGAAGACTGCGGCGAAGCGATACGCAAAAAAATCGCGCTGTTCTGCTCCGTAAAAGAGGATTGCGTGATTGCAAACACCACCGCGGACTGCCTGTACGAGGTGCCGATTATGTTGCACAAAAACGGTCTGGATAAGGTCGTTTGCAGGGAGCTTGGTCTGAAAAACAAATGCGACCTCACGCCTTGGAAGACTATGGTGCGCGATATCCGCTCGCGGAAAGGAATGACGAGAATTGCAATCGTAGGGAAATACGTGTCCTTGCACGATTCCTATCTCTCCATTGTGGAATCCCTCAATCACGCTTCCTACGCCTGCCACACCAATCTGCAAATAGAATGGATAGACAGCGAAGAAATTACGCGGCAAAACGCGGCGGAAAAGCTGAGAGGCATTATGGGCATACTCGTGCCGGGAGGTTTCGGCACGCGGGGAACGGAAGGAATGATAGAAGCCTGCCGTTACGCACGAGAAAACGACGTGCCGTATTTCGGAATATGTCTCGGAATGCAAATAGCCGTCATCGAGTATTCCAGACACGCGGCGGGCATACAGGACGCAACGAGCGGCGAGTTTTCAGAGGGCGGAACGCACGTTATCGACTTGATGCCCGACCAAAACGGCAAACGCATCGGCGGCACTATGCGGCTGGGAGCATACCCTTGCCGCATCTCAAAGGACACGCAGATGTACGCGGCATACGGAGAGGAGCTTATCGAGGAGCGCCACCGTCACCGCTACGAGTTTAACAACGACTATTGCGCCGACCTTGAAAATGCGGGGCTTATAATCAGCGGAACATCCCCCGACGGCAGCATTGTCGAAACCGTGGAAGTCGCCTCGAACCGCTTCTTTATCGGCGTACAGTTCCATCCCGAATTTACCTCGCGCCCAAACCGCCCCAATCCTCTGTTCAAAACGTTTGTAAAATGCGCAAAAGAAACCGGGTTGCATTAATTTACATAGTGTAACGGAAATGTCATACATATGTCCGAATGTCGGACATTTTGTATGATATTTCGCAATTTTAAGGTATTTATCGTTTGACTTACGCATTTATTACGGATAAAATGTACACATTGTAAGATAACGGAGAAAAAATTATGTTTCATATTATCGTAAATCCATTGGGAGGCAAAGGTAAGAGCCTGAAAGCTTTGGACGAGGTTGTCGCCATTCTCGAAAAGCACCGTAAACCGTATATCGTACACAAGACGGAGCATCCCGCGCACGCGACCGAAATCACCAAACAAATCTCTGATACGCAGGACTGCGACATACTTATGCTTGGCGGCGACGGCTCCTACAACGAGGTGCTCAACGGAATCGAAAACTTTGACAACGTTACTCTCGGTTTCGTTCCCTGCGGCACCGGCAACGATTTTGTAAACGCAAGCAAGCACCCCAAAACAGTCAAAAAAGCAATGGAGGTCATTCTCAAAGGGAATCGGGAATATATAGACTTCATTCAGCTCTCGGACAGAAGATGTCTAAACGTGCTGGGAGCGGGCATGGACGTGGACGTTCTGCTGAAATACGCGGAGATGAAACCCTTCCACGGCAAGGTGAAATACTATGCTTCTTTGTTTTACACTCTTGCGCACACCAAATGGCACAAGCTCCGCCTTACTATCGACAGCGGCGAGCCTATGGACAAGAGCGTGTTTATGATAGGCATAGGCAACGGACGCAGTATCGGAGGCGGCATGCCCATATGTCCCAACGCAAAAGTGGATGACGGCAAGCTGAGTATAGTGGTTGTCAACGAGATGAAAAAGTCCCTCATACCTTTCAGACTTCCCTCTTTCCTTACGGGTAAGCATGTCAAAAAGCCTTGGACGGAGGAGTTCGAGGGCAGCTCGGTAAAGATAGAGGTGCTCGACGACAGTAAGTTTGAAGCGGACGGAGAGGTGTTTGCAAGCGACCTTATAGACTGCCATATAATAAACAATACTCTGAAAGTGTTTAGGTAATAACGCAAAACGGCAATCTAAACCGATAAAATTTGAAATATAAAAATACGCGCTGATAAGCGCGTATTTTTCAAATTCACATTTCGCTTGCGGCGCAGCCGCTCAAAGCGCCGCCCTATCTAAACTGCAAGCCTTTCTACGGTGAGGTCGCCAGATTCGCTGTCCACCTCGTAATCGCACACGCCGTTTAGGTAAACGAAGCAATCCGTACCTACCTGCTGCGTATCGGTGAACGCATTTTTAAACAAACCGCTGTTCGTCGAATATTTCAGCGTAAAGCCCATATCTCCCGTCAGTCTGAGCAGAATGTTGCCCGACATTGTATCCACATAGAGCCTCGACGGCGACGTATTGCATTTTATAGTCGAATTGCCTGAAACGGAATCCACCTCTACTTTGTCCGCATTGCACTCTAAGTACAAATCCCCCGAAACCGTATCGACGTTCACGTCATTGGCAGAACATTTCAAATTTACAAACCCCGAAACGCTGTCGACTTCGATTTCTCTTGCCGAAATGTCTATAACTGAAATCTCGGCGGAAGTACCGTCTATATCGATTTCACCGAGGTACATGTCCGAAGGCACGGTGACTGTCAGATGCTTTACGAGCTTCCCGACGGACAGTGTCCCCGACTTGGCGTATTTTATGCGTAACGTTGTCCCGTCTACGAGGTAGTGCATCGTAGTGTCGCGGCTTGGCTCTTCTCCCTCCGAAAATTCGGAAAAAGTCACCAGACTCCCCGCCTCGCCGCCGATAACAGTAATCGTGCCGTTGTACCAGTCCACGTCGATATCTGTTATTTCGGAAATTCCCGCACGGCCGCTGCTTGCTACGGTATAAAGGCTTTCGTTGTCATAGGTATGCTTATAATTATACAAATCGCCGCAAGCCGCAAGCGCGCACGCGACAGCCGTTATAAGCATAACGATAAGCAGAAAGGGGAATAGTCTTTTGATACGCTTCATTGAGTAAACTCCGAATATACGAGGCTATAATTACATAATCTTACGATAAATCGCTTCGATTTCCTTCTTTCCCCATACCTGCGGACAAGGATAAAGCGGATTCGCCTCGCTGAGCGCATGCTCTATCATCTTGGGCAGTCTCTCCTCTTCGATGAGCTTTCCGCCCTCTCTCGTAAGAATCCTGTCGGGGATATTCATGGATGCGTTGAGGTCCTCTATCCATTTGATAAACTTGTTCGCCTTCTCCGCGTTGTCCTTGCCCTCAATGCCGATATATCCCGCGAGCTTAGCCAGTTTTTTATGCGCGCTCTTTCCGTACGCTTTGAGCACATATGGCAGTATCACGGCATTTGCAAGCCCGTGCGGCACTCCGTATTCCCCTCCGAGCGTATGCGCCACGGCGTGGACGTATCCGACGTACGCGCGTGTGAACGCCTTGCCCGCAAGGTATGCCGCCTTTTGCATCTGATTGCGCGCTTCGAGATCGGAGCCGTCGTCGTACGCCTTTTTGAGATACTTGTTTATAAGCACGACCGCCTCCACTGCGTCGCTCTTCGTCCTGCGCGTATTTTCTCCGCCTATGTACGCCTCGACCGCGTGAGTGAGCGCGTCCATGCCCGTCGTAGAGGTTATATGCAAAGGCAGGGATTTTGTAAGTTCGGGATCCATAACCACGTATCTGGGAATAAGCACGGGGTCGTTTATGGGATATTTCTCGTGAGTTTCGGGATTGGATATGACAGCCGCAAGCGTTGCCTCCGAGCCGGTGCCCGAAGTTGTGGGAATCGCGACGAGCGGCGGCAGTTTTTTCGAGACTTTAAGCACGCCCTTCATCTGCGGAATCGACTTCTTGGGTCTTGCGACTCTAGCGCCTATTCCCTTCGCGCAGTCCATAGCGGAGCCTCCGCCCAACGCCACGATAACGTCGCAGCCGTTGTCGTTATACATTTTCAGTCCGTCCTCTATGTTGCCGATTGTGGGATTGGGAACAACGTCGTGATATACGCAGCCCTTCATACCCTCGGCTTCGCACGCCGCAAGAATAGGGTCTGCCATGCCCAGCTTATAAAGCCCTCCGTCCGTCACGATAAGTATGCTCTTGAAACCCTCGCCTTTAAGGAATTTGGGCAGTTCCTTAATCTCGCCTGCGCCCGATAAGGTTTTTCTGTTTTGATTCCAAGGCAGGAACCACATTGCGCACCACATCGTCTTTTGAAAAACGCGGCAACCGAATTTGTAAAAGCAATTCATAATCCCTCCCGATAACGCAACTAGCGCGTATCGCCATTTATAAATATAAAATTATTTTATCACCTACAACTTAAATTGTCAAAAAACTTTTGATATAACGCTTTAATACGAATTCAGAGCGTAAAACCGCTTATCAATCGCAGAAATTGAAAAAACTATTCTTCCGTCCTGCCTATAAGAAAATCGACGGTGACGCCGAAAAACTCCGCGAGTCGCCAGCAATCCAGCACGTTGGGGACAATCCTGTTCTGCTCCCAACGGCAAATGTTCGCCTGACTCGTGCCTACCTGCCCAGAAAGGTCGCGCTGCGACAGCCCCGATTCCTCGCGTAATAGCTTTATACGGTTGTGTGAAAAGTCGTATTCCATATTTTAAGAATATACAAATATGTATTATATTGTACTATAAACACAAATATGTGTTGATTTTACTTGACTGATACAAATTTGTATACTATCCTAAATTCATCAAACAAAGGAGAAAACTCATGCCATCAGTAAAATGCAAAAACTGTCAGACGGTAATCGAGACCACAGCCGAACAGCAATACGTCGTATGCCCAAATTGCGGCTCGTCCTATCTCAATCCGTTCTGCCCCGCAAATCACGCGCCGAACCCGCAGGCACCGCAATATGACAATCAGTATTATCAGAATCAGACGTTCGCGCCCCAGCCCTACGCGCCGCAACAGCAACCGACTCAAACGTACAATCCCGCGCTCCAAAATCCGATCGGAAGGGAGTCGGTCAAGCTCCTTAAAGACGTAAGCAAATCATGGCTTATGCTTCTGCTCGCCATAACCGTGACGGTAACCGCTCTGTTCAATCTCATAGATCTTTTCACGCATCTCAAAGGTCTGATGATGATTCCCAATATTATTCAGATTATTCTTTACGTAGTGCTTTGCACCGGCGTATGGCTGATTTTCACAAGAGGTCGCTCCGACAACAGAAGTCCTTCCGGCTTCAACTGCGTTAAAGGCTATATAACCACAATTATGGTATTTGTAATACTGATAGTCTCGCTGATTGCAGCAATCGTATTTATGACATTCGGCATAGCTTCGGAAATTGCCGGTCAGGTGCAGCTGAAAGAAGGCTTGACGCTAGACACCGTGCTGATTATCGCCATCGTACTGATTATTGCGGTTATAGTCGTTATAAGCCTGTTCTTCTCGTCAATACGCGGAGTTCTCAAATCCGCCCGCAATACGCTCGAATACAAGCCCGAGCCTCACGCCAATTATATTATGGCGGCAGTTATGCTCCTGCTCATCGGCATTGTGAAATTCGCTTGGATTTTCATCACTGGAGCCATCGACAATATTTTGTCCTCTATCCTCGGAGCAATTTCCGAAAATATGTCGGGGCTAGGTTCTATTGTCGGAGGCATAAGCCTGAAAGGCAACTGGTCCTCCATACTTGTAGACGTCTGCGGAATGCTCAACTACATTCTCGGCGGCATACTTATCATAGTGTATTACGTCAAAAAGAAAAAACTTCAGGAAGCGTCCCCGACGCTTTAAGCTCCTTACTTATAAAGCGGACCCCGATTTCGGAGTCCGCTTTATTTTTATCTTTTGTTTACTTTCTCTTTTTCACCCTTAACGGTTTTCGATTTCGTTTGCGAGCTTGATTATTTCGTCAGCATATTTTTTCTTGCGGTCTGAGAAAAATTTTCTGTATATGAAGTAATTTGCAATCATCATCGCTATTCCTACAATTCCGACGACGACGCCTACGGCAAACAGGTTGCTTGCTATAACTCCCAAACAAATACACATTCCCACCCCCAGCACGAGCGTAAACAGTACTCCCAGTACGTACGCCAGTACGGTAGGCGGAGTTTTGACTTTTCCGTCCAGCTTTTTCAGTTCGTCGAATTTGCTCGGCGCTTTCGGCTGATAGCATGTTTTGATTTTGTTTGCTCTTTCGGTTTGGTTGTGATTAGTCATAATTGCGACCTCCGTTTTTTATAAACATATTGTATTGCGCAATTATTAACGTAAAGCTAATCTAACGCTACCTGTGCGTATTTGTTTTGTAAATATAATGTTAAAGCAGCCGTTTTGACTGCTTTAACCCGCTGTTCTGTAAAATACTCACAATGATTTATCAAATCCGTCATCTGTCACGTCCGGCTCGGCGCCGACATTCTCCGTATTTGAACCCGAAATTTCGTCGGTAAGCCGCAGTATTCTGTCGCCGTATTTTTTCTTTCCCTTTTCAATTAAGAACTGATAGACGGGGTACGTAAGAAACATTATCGCCATTCCTATAAGCCCTACGATTATGCCCGCAACCATATAATTCCACACAAGCGTCAGAGTCATACCCACACCCAGAATAAGCGTGCCACAAACGCCCATCGCAGAAGCAAAGCATTTTGGAAACAGCCTTGCCCTTTTATGCAAAGCCTTTACCTGCGCAACCTTTTCGTCGCGCTCGCTACCCTGAAGATACTGGCGACGGATGTCCTCTATCCATCTCTTTTCTTCCGCGTCGGGAGCGACGTAATTGAAATCGAACTTTTCACTGCTATGATTGTCGTCCACTTTCTATTCTCCTATATTTCGTCAGCAATACGCTCGCTCTGATTATCATATACACGCTCATCAGCATTATTATCGCGCATATTGCACCGCCTGTGATTCGGTTGGCATTTCCGAACGAACCGAATTCGCTCAGCATAGCCGTCTGCAACGCGAGTATGGATATCGCGGCGTCGGCTAAATTGATATTTCGTATCGCCTGCGTAACAAGACTGAGCTTACGCTTGCGCGTTTTAACCAAATTGACTATCGCGGCTATGATTTTGACGAACGCGTACAGCGCGTAGCCGTATATTATCACGCCAGCATAATGAAAGGATTCCCCCTCGTTCAGCCTGATGACCAGTGAGACGACAGCTATATGCATAACGAGCATAGTCAGTCCCGCGACGAGATACGCAACGATGTCGTCCCTGACGGGGTCGTCGCCCTTGCAGGTGCGCCTGAATCCGAACAGTATTCCCGTCTTTACAAGCACCAACAAAAAATAGTATCCCGCAAGCACCGCGTTCCACGCTATGCCGTACACAACCGCAAGCACCGCATTGTATATGCAGAACAGCAATCCCACAGCCATCGAAACAGCCGTAAACAACACCGCTCTGTCTCCGCCGTTTTTCAGGATACGGGCACAATTAGGATATTTTTCCGACAGCTTTTCTATTATTCCGCGGAGCTTCCGACCGTACGTACTTTTTACCATTTATATCGTTTCGCCTATTTTCACGGTGAATTTCGTACCGCACTCGGGCTTGCTCTCAACAGAAATTTCGCCACCCAGCAAATCTATTATGCGTTTTACAATCGCAAGCCCCAATCCGTTGCCCTCCTGCGCGTGAGAGGCGTCTCCCTGATAAAATTTATCGAATATGCGCTCTCCCGTCTCGGACGACATGCCTATTCCGAAATCCTGAACGGTCACGACGGCGAGGCCGCCCTCCTTTTTAAGAGAGACTACTATTTTCCCTCCGCAGTGCGAAAACTTTATCGCGTTTGAAATCAGATTGTTCCATATCAGTTCCAGATAACCGAAAGAAGAATGTATGCAAACCTCGTCGAGCTCGCAGACGGGCTCTATCTCTTTTCCGTCCATCATATCCTCAAAATTCAAAACCGTATTTATCAGCATCTCTTTAAGGTCGATGGCTTGCGTCTCGGGTTTCAGCTGTTGGTTTTCAAGTTTGTTCAGGCGAAGTATGTTCGTGACGAGCGCGTTCATTCTTACAGACGCGCTTTCTATCACTTCGAGGTACTTATCCCTTGTCTCGGCGTCGAGCTTATCGTTTTTCAATGCATGCGAATAATTCTGCAAGATTGCAAGAGGGGTTTTCAACTCATGCGAAACGTTGGAAACGAAATCCGACTTCATCGTTTCCGCTTTCATGAGCTGCTTGGTCATATCGTTTATATCCTCTATAATCAAGTCGTACTGGTCGTATCGCTTGAAGGTATGCGACGGCGAAAGTTTTACGTTGAGATTGCCGCCAGCTATCTCCTTTGTAGCTTGCAATATACGCTCTACCGGCTCGTCGACCGTTTTTTTTCTGCGCAATCTGTCGATTATCGTACATAACAGTGCAAACGCAAATATTACGCAGGTCATAATTATGATAGTATCTATGCGGTCCATAGATTTTTCAAGCGCGACGTAGATGAGCACCGTTCCCGTCGCTACCGCCGCGACAAAAACAAAAATCGACAGATAACTCCAAATAGACCTTTGCAGTTTCATTTCAGAACCGCCTTATATCCTAGCCCGTGAACGGTCACTATCTCGAAGCCGTCGCAGCCCGATGTCTTGTCACGAAGTCTCGCCAGATATACGTCGACCGTACGCGACATCGCGGAGCTGTCGAAATCCCAGAACTCGTCCATTAACTGCGAACGAGTGAACGTGCGCTTGGGATATGACAGAAACTTGAACAGCAAGTCGAATTCGCGTACGGTCAGTTTCAATTCCTCTCCGTCGACGTACGCCGTATGCTCCTGACTGTTCATAACAAGGTTTCCCACTCTGAGCTCGCTGTCCTCCTGAATTTTGGAACGCCTGAGTATAGCCGCGACGCGCAGCATAAGCACGTCCATATCGAAAGGCTTGACGAGATAGTCGTCCACCCCCAGCTTATAGCCTAGTAATTGGGAAGTTTTGTCGTCCTTTGCGGTCAGAAACAAAATCGGAACCGACGTATCCGTATTTCTGATACGCCTCACAAGCTCGAAGCCGTCCAATTTCGGCATCATTATGTCGCTGATGATTAGGTCGAATTTGCCGTCCCCTAAAGTCATAATCGCCTGCTCGCCGTCATAACAGGCGACGGGCTTATAGCCGTTGTCGGATAAATACGCGCACATAAGCTGATTTAATGCCCTGTCGTCCTCGACAACCAAAATACTCTGCATAACATACTCCGTAAATTCAATTATTTGCATATCTACATACGCCGTCTGATTAAGCGCAAACCGATTTCATAACTATATTTATTTAATATTATAAACTTAGTATTTGTCAAATGTAAAAGTTTTGTAACACACGGTTCGTGTAGAATTGCAATTAGATTTTTTGGATGGAAACCGTTTAGATAAAAGAGTTGCTTTAATAAATTAATAGTGAAATAAAAACCGCGATTATTTGCGTTCAGAAAAGGAAAAGGAACTTTTGCAATCAGCCTAATCAAACGTAAAAAACCACGATATTAGTATGCAGTGCGCAAAAACGCCCACATTCCGAACCGCCCAGCGTACTTGAATACACGACGGCGAGGAATATGGGCGCTGACAATGCAATGCACCAAATAGCGCGGTTTTTACAGTTCGGCGAAATACTTAATAGTACGCACCATCTGACTCGTATAGCTGTTCTCGTTGTCGTACCAAGACACGACCTGAACCTGAGTCAAACCGTTGCCGATAGGCGCGACCATGGTCTGCGTTGCGTCGAAGATAGAGCCGTACGTGCTGCCGATGATGTCGCTGGACACAATCTGGTCGGTGTTGTAGGCATAGGACTCGGTTGCAGCGGCTTTCATCGCGGCGTTGATGCCGTCGACGGTCGCCTCACCCTCTACGACTGCAATAAGAATGGTCGTGGAGCCTGTGGGAGTGGGAACGCGCTGCGCGGAACCGATAAGCTTGCCGTTGAGCTCGGGGATGACGAGACCGATTGCCTTCGCCGCGCCCGTGCTGTTGGGAACGATATTGCAAGCAGCCGCTCTCGAACGACGGAGGTCGCCCTTTCTCTGCGGTCCGTCAAGAGGCATTTGATCGCCCGTATATGCGTGTACGGTGGTCATGATACCCGACTTGATGGGCATATAATCGTTGAGCGCCTTTGCCATAGGAGCGAGGCAGTTGGTGGTGCAGCTTGCGGCGGAAATGATGTTGTCGCTTGCTTTGAGCGTCGCATGGTTGACGTTGTAGACGATTGTGGGAAGGTCGTTGCCCGCGGGAGCAGAAATGACAACCTTACGCGCACCTGCGTCGATATGCGCCTGAGCTTTCGCCTTCGAGGTATAGAAGCCTGTGCATTCGAGCACGACGTCAACTCCGAGTTCGCCCCAAGGGAGCTCTGCGGCTTTCGCCTTCGCATAGATGGTTATTTTCTTGCCGTCGACTACGATGTAGCCGTCTTCTTTCACAGAACCGTCCTCATTGAGCACAGCCTCGCAGCTCTCGACCGTGTGAGAGTTTGCATAGTTGCCCTGCGTTGAATCGTACTTCAACAGATGAGCGAGCATTTTGGGGCTTGTCAAATCGTTGATAGCGACGACTTCATATCCGTCCGCGCCGAACATCTGTCTGAAAGCGAGACGGCCGATACGACCAAAACCGTTGATAGCGACTTTTACGTTTGCCATAATTTGTATTCCTCCAATAGGTTATCGAAATAGCGACCTTTTCGGTCGTCATCATTTTACAATTATTAGGAAAAATTAGCAAGCGTTTTGATAAAAAAGTATCGATTTATGAAAGACATTATATACATTCAATTATATATTCATATTAACCGATCATAATGCAAAATTAATTTTTTACGAGATTATATGCTAAGCGATAATTTTTCGCTCAAATAGTATTGTAAATCGAGGTAAAGCAAATGAAAAAAAATCACAGACAATGGAAGATATCTCCCGAACTGACGTTGGATTATGACAATCTGTATGAAGAAGTAAAAACAAACCTTGACGACATGGCAGTATCTTGAAAGAGTGTACGGCGTATTGACACCCCAAAAAACAAAGTAAAAGCGCGTTTAGAGCGCAAAAAGCAAAACATTATTAAGTCTACAAACTCATTTGAATATAACAAAATATAACAAGATATACAAGCTATGTAAAACAGCGATATTTGGATGCAGTGCGCGAAAACGCCCATATCCCGAACCGCCTAACGTATTGACGTACGTGACGGTGAGGAATATGGGCGTTGACAATGAAATGCGCCAAACAGCGCTGTTTTACAACTTCTCGAAGTCGGCAACACCATGCTTACACAAAGGACAAATATAATCCTCGGGCAGTTCGTCCCCCTCGTAGACGTATCCGCAAACCTTGCAAACCCAGCCTTTCTTGCCCTCTGTCTGCGGACGCGGCTTGACGTTGTTCTGATAATAGGTGTACGTCATAGTCTCAACGGGAGAAATAACGCGCGACTCCGTGACGGTGCAAACGAACATACCGTGCGTGTCGAGGTCGATATATCTTTCCACTTTAAGAGACATAAAGGAGTTGATATATCTCGGCAGGAACACCACTCCGTTATCCGAACGCAAAATCTGCTCCTCGCCCGCGAATTTATCAGTATCTCTGCCGCTGTGGAAGCCGAACTGCTCGAACACCGAGAACGGCGTTTCCGTAGACAGGCAGTTGACGTTCAATACGCCCGTTTTTTTGATAATGTCGTGAGAATAGTTAGCTTTATTTATCGCAACTCCTATGCGGTTAGGCGAGTTTGTCAGCTGAGTCACAGTGTTTACGATAAGACCGTTATCCTTGTCGCCGTCCCTCGAAGTCACGACGTACAGACCGTAACCTATTTTGAAAAGTGCGGAGAGGTCGTTTTTATCCGCAGACTCCGAGCGAGCAACGTAATCCCTGCAAAGCTCGCTCGCAAGAGCCTCTATCTGAGCTTCGGACTCGGCGTTAAGCGCGGACATTATACGCACGGTGCTGTCGGCGTAGGTAAGATTCTTACAGCCTTCCAGCATACCCTTCATGACCTTGGTCGCAAGAGGCGCCCAGCTTCCGTTTTCAATAAACGCCACGTGTCTGTTCTGATAATTGCGCTCTGTAAGATGATTGATAAATTCCCTCATAAACGGGAATATATCAGCATTGTACGTGGTTGTGGCAAGCACGATTTTGCTATACTTGAACGCGTCCTCAACGGCTTCCGCCATATCGTCGCGCGCAAGGTCGAACAGTGCGACGTGCTCGCAACCCTTTTGCCCGCATTTCTCTGCAAGCAATTCGACGGCGGCTTTGGTATGACCGTAAACGGAAGTATACGCAATGACGATTCCGTCCTTTTCCGCTTGATAGGACGACCAAATATTGTACAGATTGATATAGTATCCGAGATTCTCACTGAGCACGGGTCCGTGCAGCGGGCAGATGATATTTATATCGAGCCCCGCCGCTTTTTTGAGCAGAGCCTGCACCTGCGCGCCGTACTTTCCGACGATGCCGAAATAATAACGCCTTGCCTCGCAAGCCCAATCCTCGTCCACGTCGAGCGCTCCGAATTTTCCGAAACCGTCGGCGGAGAACAGCACTTTGTCCGTCGAATCATACGTGACGATAACCTCGGGCCAGTGCACCATAGGCGCGGTCACAAAGGTCAGATTATGTTTTCCGAGCGACAGAGTATCGCCCTCGCCCACAATGATACGGCGGTCTTCATATCCAGTCCCGAAGAAATTCTCCATCATCTTGAACGCCTTCTGCGAGGACACCACCGTAGCACAGGAATACGTATTCAAAAACTTCGCTATATTTGCGGAGTGGTCGGGCTCCATATGCTGAACTATAAGGTAATCTGGCGTTCTGCCGCCGAGAGCTTGCGCAAGATTTGCCAGCCACACGTCGCCAAAACGAGCGTCAACCGTGTCCATAACCGCGATTTTGCCGTCCATAATAACGTAGGAATTGTACGCCATTCCGTTTTCGACAATATACTGTCCCTCAAACAAATCCACCTCGTGGTCGTTTACGCCGACATACTTGATATCATCTGTAATATACATATGTATTCCTCCTAAAATTCTCAAAAATTATAGCATAAGCTACTTAGCTTTTCAACTTGATTTTCAAATTGATAATCTTATCCGAACATATAACAACGCTCGTAAAAATCTAATAACCGATGTATACATGCTAAAACCGTATTTTATCCGCACATTTCATATAGATAAAATTCGATTTTGGCAAATACGGCAATCAAATATGCAACCTGCGTTTCAATTCTCCGAAATAAGAATGCTTTGCAAATATGCACAGCGCGCATACGTCTATCGCCGCTCTGCCCGCGCATACGTACCAACCCCAAGTGCACTCTTTGAGCCACGCAAAGGATATTCCGATACATATCAAGGACAGCAAACAAATCTTTGTGAGCGCCATTTCATAATCCGCTCTTCCGCTCTTGTCCAATGCGCATAGGATTTCCAAAACGCTCTGCCATACGAGCACCGCAACAGGCGCACCGAGCCAAAATGCCCACGGCTCCGCAAAATCGTTCACCCAGCCGTTGAGGTAGAAAATCAACGCAATAATGCCGATAAATCCCCATGTTATATGCTTGCGCAAATTGAATTTGAGAAGCAGCGGACGGGCAATGCAAAGCCACGGCAAAGCCAATCCGAAGAGGACGTGCACCGACCAAGTTATCGTCTTGTTTACGGCAAGGTCCACCACCATGGACACCGCTATCGCCAAAAGCGAAATGAACAGACTCCACTGCCATACAATCTGTTTCTGCGTCTTTACGCTGACCGCGGGATAGTCGTATACGGACGGCGAATTGCCCTCGTTGACGTGCGCGCCGCACAGGGGACAGTTGACAGCCGCGCCGTCGATAATAACTCCGCATCTGCGGCACTTGTTCATAACTACCTCCTGTTGCTCGACACTGTGACGTCGATGCCGTGTTCGGTGAGAATTTTGAAAAACTCCCTTTCGAGAATTGGGTCCTTCGAGGTGCGCGAAAAAGTCACCAGCGTCGTGCCGTTGTAGGAAGCGCAGGTCATGGAGTTGCACATATACTTCTGCGCACCGAGCACAAACTCGAATCTGTCGACATATTCCTTCATAATCTCGGGCGTATTGACGTTGCCGATATTGCTGAACGCGCAGGACATAACGCTCTCCCCGACCATATAAAAGGATATATCCATAAAGAAAGTTTTGAGGAAGCGCGGTGCGACTCTGATTATCGGATTCTTTTCAAGAGATACGTTGGAGTTGATAAACCTCTGGCAGTAGTCCTCGTTTATGTTGTCTTTGAGCTGACTGTCAAGCTCGGCTACGATATCCTCAAACTTCCAATCCCCATATGGGGTCGTCGTATTGTAATATCCTGCGAAGTTGCGAAGCGTGGTGGAGCCCAACATCTTGCGCAGGTTTATAGGCACCTGTATGCGCACAGGGAGTTTTTTCGCCTTACGCTCGTATTGCTGACGGTTCATAAACGCGAGCGTAAGCGCGGCTACAAAATACGTATTGACCGTACATCCGTAACGTTTCGCCGCCGCGTGTATCTGCCCGAAGGGCATACTTCCGTGAGTCACGTTGAGTACTCCCCGCTTTTCCTTCTGCCCTTTTATCTGATACGCCTTAGGCTCGGTGCGCGGAAGCGCTCCCTTGCTCCTGTCTATGCACCTTCCGAAGGAATCCTCGATTTCCTCGGGCACGGGATTGTCGTCATAGTGCAATATATCCCCGATTTCGTCGAATTGAGCCCCGCAAAGCTCGCAATATCTGAACACTAACGTTTTCAAAAACGAAAGACAGCCTGTCCCGTCCGTAATGGAATGAAAAACTTCGACCGCTATACGGTTGCCGTGATAAAGAACGCGGAACATATAATCCTTGCCCGTAATCGGCATCATAGAACACGGAAAAGCGCTCTCCTCACTCACCGAGGGAAGCTCCGTTAGATATTGAAAATAGTACCAGAAAAAGCCCTTCTTCAACGTCACGCGAAAGGACGGATAACGGTCTATTATATCTTCCAGAGCCTGTTGAAGGAGCTCGGGATTCACCTCCCGCTTCAAGACTGCCGCCATGCGGAACACTGCGTTCCATTTCGCGCTTCTGGCGGCGGGATATATCTTTGCGGCGTTGTCCAGCCTAAACCAATCTCTTTCAAACATTTCGTTTTTCATAATGTGCTTATTATATAGTAAATAACCGCCGTTGGCAATCTAATTCAAAGATGAAGCGGCTTTAAAAAAACATACGCGATATTTAAAATAATTTAAGAAACAGTAAAAAATGCAGTCCGAAAACGTTTCGCAGGCGAAAATGCGCCGTCAGTCGGACAAGAACGCGATACGCCCGTACACGCATATGCTCAAAAAGTCTATTATCCAAGCGAAAGGGAACAGCGCTATACACAGCATCCCGAACATAAACGTCGAGGTATTGCGCGTCTCGAAAAACCTCACAATTCTGTACAAAGACGCCATAAGCCATCCGAAAAACAGCTCCGTGCTCAGCTTCTGCCAAAGACGCAGTCTGTCGAACCTGCCAGTCAGCGTATCCTTCTCTTCGAGATTAGGCTCGACGGGAATTACGACCGTAAACGTGCTTCCCTTCCCCTTTTTGCTGGTTACGCCGATTGTGCCGCCGTGCGCGAGTACGATTTCCTTGGTGATATAAAGCCCCAAGCCGTTGCTGGTAGCGTCCGCGCGGGTTTTGTCTTCCGTGTAAAACTGGTCGAATATAAACGGCAGGCTTTCCTTTGCTATACCGTTGCCTTGGTCGGATATGCGTATACGCAACGTCTTCGCCCATAGCTTGAATGACACCTTTATTGTCGTGCCCGCGGGAGAATACTTGATTGCGTTTGTAATGAGATTTTGCAAAACTCTGCCGAAACGCCAAGCGTCAAGCCGTATCTGAGCGTTCGGTGCGCGTTTGACTTTGAGTTCTATTCCTTTCTTTTCGGCAATCGGCACCAATCTCTCGAAAGCGCCTGAAAAATACTCCCTCGCGTTATGCAATGTCATCTGATTGGTTTTATCCTCTCTCGCCTGACGCGATTCTTCAACCAGTTCGAGCACCATATCGTTCATCTGCTCGGTTTTTTGAAGTATGAGCGCGGGATAATCCTTATCATCCATGCCGTCGCTCATGCACTCGGCATAACCCGCGATAATAGTAAGCGGCGTTTTCATGTCATGCGCGACGGAGGCAATCGCCATATTGTTGCGGCGCGCAGTCTCCAACTCAATATCGTGTTTTTTGACAAGCGTAAGTCTAAGCGTTTCCAGCCTTTTTGTGATAGCCTTATAAACGCCCGCGCCCTCTTCCTTGATAGGCTCGTATATGTTGCCCTCCTGCAATTTCATAAGGGCGGCTTCTATTGACGATAGCTTGTTCTTCTTTTTCACGGTTTATATAGTATTTATCCGCACGCTTGCGTAGCGAGCTAATAAAAATAATAGTTTACTAGGCTAAAACGCAATATTTGAATGCAGTGACAGGAGGTGTTGCACGGGTGACAATGCTAACATATATATAGCACATGACTCGGCGGACATACGGCGCTGACGCCGCAATACTCCAAGAAGCGAGTTTTAGAACTGCCATTTGTAACCCAGTCCCCACACAGTAACTATATTTGTCACCCCCACCTTTGCGAGTTTCTCGCGCAGACGCGCGATAGTCACCGCTACGGTGTTCTCGTCTATGTATTCGTCCACGCCCCACACTTCGTCAATGAGCTTCTGTTTGGGAATTATTTGGTTCTCGTTCAAGGTGAGATAGTCGAGGATTTTAAACTCCTTTGCCGTGAGCGCAATCGTTTCTTCCTTATATTTCGCCTCGAATCTTTCCGATGAAACGGTCAGCTCTCCGTAGTGCCTTGTACCCTTGTTTTTGTTGGCGTTGAACTCGTAATACCTGCGAAGCTGAGCGCCCACTCTCATATTCATCTCATTGAATGAGAACGGCTTTGTCATATAGTCGTCCGCGCCGAGCGCAAACATCCTTTCTTTATCCTCTTCGGCAACTTTCGCGGAAACGACGATAATGGGAATATCCATTTCCTTACGCAAAGTACGGCACACCTCATACCCGTCTTTTATAGGCATCATTATGTCGAGCAAAACCAAATCGGGCTCCATGCTCCTCGCAAAATCCAAAGCCTGCTCGCCGTCATATGCCTGATATACGATATGCCCCGCGCGTTTGAGATAATTGCGCATCATATCCGAAATTTCGACGTTATCCTCTGCGATAAGAATCTTCCTCATAAGCACCTCTTGTTATACTATACAACACAAACTACGGTTTTTCAATACAATTTACAACGTTATCTCTCGTTATTGCAAATTTCTCCTGCGTTTGCTGCAATCTTTTTCCCCGCGTTTTCAAAGTAGCGGGCGTATGCCTTTTTGCAATACCAGCCGTGCTTCGCAGGCTGCGGCTCTCCTTCGTAAGACATATCGTATCTGCCGTTCACGCGCCATCCGTTGAGCAGGGCAATATCGAAAGCGTCGGTCGGACAGGCGAAGGAGCACCGCGCGCACATAAGGCATTCGCCCCCGAAAGCAAACTTTCCGTCAACGATTTTTATATTGCCGACAGGACAGTTTTTCTCGCACGCGCCGCAATTCACGCACTTGTTTTTGTCCACCTTGAAGCACTTGCCGTTCACTCTCATGGCGGAGTGCTCTATGCGCATCACCCAAGCCAGCAAGGAACCGAACGCCACCCGTTTGAGCATGTGCGGAGTTTCGCATATCGCCTCCGCCGCCTCTATCGGCGCAAGGGATTTCGCCGTATCCCACATGCGCGTAGCCATCTCGTCGGTATGTCTGAAAATCATATTGTACGGCATAACGTAATGGTATTCGGCAAACTGATTATAACCCTTTTTCTTCAATATCGCTCTAAGTTTATTTGAAGAAATATTGTTTATTCTGAGAGGTTCTCCCGAGGATTTTATCACGAAATACTTTTTACCGTCCGTCTCGGGAAGCGCTCGCGCCAAATCCAAAATGATTTTGGGCGCGTTGAACGCGTGTATGGGATAGGCAAAACCGACATAGTCGTATTCGCGCGGGTCGGGAACTGCCGTCATATCGGAAGTAATATTGAAAACCGTCGTATCCACCTCATTTTTTTCAAACGTATCCTTATACAGACTTGCTATTTTCGCAGTATTTCCCGTACCCGAAAACAAATAAATTATAGCGCGTTTCATAAATCACCTCTCACAGCTTGTCGTATTTGGCGTTATGGTCCTTATCGAAATAATACACGCAATCCTCTCCCCTCGCGTGCGTGTCGTACCATACCTGCGCGTAAAACGGCATAAATTTGGAAAGCCTGTCGTAATCCCAAGGCTGCGGCTGACAGCATTCGGGACACCAGTGCCCCGCTTTCAACACGGTATACGGCGAAGCAAAAAAGCGGTGGCCGTCATGGCATTCCCATTCCAGTTTTGTATACAGGTCTCCCTTTGTCATGACGTCCGACAGACATTTGCCGCCTCTGAACGCCGCCGCCGACCGCATATCCTCCAAATCCAGCTCGCCGTCGGGCTTGCTTTCGTCATAGCCGTGGTCGAGTCTGTATCCGTGCTCCTCGACTTTACCCAAATCTCTCATATCGTCGTAGTCGATACTGCCGTCGGCAAGCTGACCCTTGGCGAGAACGGGATAGTTCTCCCACGATACGGGCATGCATTCGAGGTTGTCCCTGCTCCCGAAAAACGCCTTTACTTTTCCCGTCTGATTGGTGCTTACCCAACGGCGCGGTGCGTTTTCGTCCTTCAAAAGACGCTCTATCGCTATCTTGGATATAAGCTTGGCAGGAAAGATTTTGGCTATCTGATAATAGCTGTGTTTGCGCAGAATTTCCTGCCAATAATCCTTTATATCCTCTTTCTGAAAATCCAAATATCCGTTTAGCTCGTCGCTGTCCTCAAACCACATACAGTGGAAATTGCGTATGGAATTCCATTGCGGCTTCATAAACTTTTCCGTCGAACCGCCTATAATCTTGAAGCCCTCGTCAAACGTATCGTAGCCCGTAACGCGGTTGCGCGCTCCGCCGCCGATATTGTAACATCTGAGCCAAAATCCCTCCGCAAGCTCCCCTGCGCTATCCTTTGAGACCAGATTTTTGAGCAATCTGCCGCTGTCCCTCGCCGTAACCCACTCGATAGGCGCATTGAAACAGGTGTGGAACATAAGTCCGTCCTTCATATTGTTTGTAAGCATTCGGTTGTGAAGCATTCCCGTCTGGCGCAAAACGACCCAATCCTTTATACCGCTGTCCAGCACGTAACGCTCTCCCTTCATCTTGCTCGCCGAATAATCGTCGTATACGCTGGATATGAGCGGGTCTCCCACTCTGCCCCACGGATGCTTATAATTGCGATTGCCGTATATCGCCACTGTGGATATATGAACAAATTTCGGCTGGCGCTCTTCGAGCTCGGTAACGCAGTCTACAAGATTCATCGTTCCTATTCTGTTGCACTCGTCCGTCTCCTTGGGATAATGGTCGGCAAGCGGAGGTATGACCGCCGCAAGATGAAGCACGTAATCGGAATCCTTCACAAACGCGCGGCATTTTTCCTTGTCGGCAAGATTGCCGAATATAATTTCGACGCGCTTTCCGTATCTGCGCCTGCAATCGCGCGCATACTTCCTTTCTCTGCGCTCGTTGAGCAAAAGCAGCTTCACCCTATCCACGCAATCGAGCTCCATAAGCTGCGATACAGTTTCCATACCCATGTTTCCGCTCGCGCCCGTAAGCGCAACGACTTTTCCCATAGTAAAATCTCCGATATTTTATTTCGAGCCCATTATCGCGCGCCTTTCTTGCAAAATATCAATCGCAATCTTACAAATTTCTTACAAACTAACAACAGAACGTGCTCTGAAGGAGGAAACGTCGGGTACTTTAAATAAAATGGATGCTCCTGCCCTTCGGGGTTTGGGGTCACGCTCGGAAGAGAACCGCCTTTCCTTTTAATTAAAGTTTCAAACATAAACCATTTGCAGGGCATGCCGCCCCACCGCCTGAAAGGAGAATATTTTTATTTCATCAGCTCCTCTACTGTACAGTTGAGGGCTTTCGCAAGAGCCAGCAGAACAGCTCCCTTTGCATTGCCGATATCGTTTTCGGGCAACTCGAATTTTTTGATAATTCCTCTGCTTACGCCCGATTTTTGCGCCAATTCTGATACGCTTATACTTAGACTTTCGCGCAACGTCTGCAATTTCGTCTTTGTAGGTCGGTCGCAATGCCCGTGCGAGCTTTCAGTCGGATTATCCGCAGGCGAATCGCATATTCTCTGCTTCAATTTGAAAACCTCTATAAGTCGCATAAGCTCTTTATACTGACATTCCGCCGCTTCGGGCGTGGCTTGCGGATAGACGGCGATATGCTTATGCCTGCCGTCGAGCGATCCTATAAGCATGGCGGGGAACATTATTCCTTTCGGCGGTTCGCTCGGCGCGGGCAGAATTTCCATGCCCTCGCATACAATTTTGTGCAAAAGTCCGTCCTTTGTGTAATCCTCGACAATCTCGATATGCGCACGGAGAGACACTTTGTTGTGCTTCCTCTTCCATTCGTTCACAGGCTTTGCAAACACCGTATTGCCCCTGTCGTTGATAAGCCCGAGATATCCAGCGAATACGCCGCAACACCGATATTCGCTGCCGTCTGTCAGATATAAAAGGCTGTCGCCCAAATATCTGACCTTACCGAGCTCCATGTCTTTGCCGCCAAACATTCTTTCGCCGATATTGAAAAGTTTGCTGTTCAAATAATAAATATTGTCTTCCATATTTCCTCCGTTTGAGCATAACGCTTTGAAACAATTATAACGTTTCCAATACTTGACTATAATCTAGTTTTGCAAACTGTCACCCTGTTCGGCGAACGACAAAGTCCCGAATACTTTCGGGACTGAAAAGTTAATCCGGAACGGATTGTATTTTATATTTGGAATTATAAATCTAAGCTCACCGTTCTGAAATCGTAATAGTAATCGGCAGTCTTACACTTGAATTTCAGCACGCAATAATCGGGTTCTGTCACGCCGTAGGTATCGGCGGTTTGGGCGGCGCTATATTCATTTATCACACACACAAAAATAAAGACTTACCCAGATTATATGCTTGTTCCTGATAGTCAGTTTCCTGCAACTCCTCCACCGTTTCGCAATTCAATCCAACAACGGTGCCCGCAATTTGCCAACCCAGATAATTCGTTATTCCCTTGAAGGTCTGTAACGCACCCAAAGCCGACTCCTCGGTGTCATCCGCCATAGTGAGCAACATCACCGCCCGTACTTTTCTATGCGTCATATGCAATCCCGCGTCGTTTGCGTAAAATCTGCTTATAACTGCCGCTATCTGCGGGGTTAGCATATAATAATAAACGGGTGAAACAAACGCAACCACGTCCGCCGTAACAAGGTGCCTGTTAACCCCTTCTTCCATTTCATCTTTAAAGACGCACCCCTTGCTTGTGTTGTGGCAGGTTTCGCACGCAATGCATGGGTGTATTTGTTTTTGCCCTGCGTCGAAGCGCACAACGGTATGCCCCGCTTCGGTTGCGCCCTGAATAAACTTTTCGGCAAGACGGGCCGAAGTCCCGTTTTTATGCGGACTACCCGTTATAACCAAAACTTTCATAAATCGCCCGTTTCTCCTTTTCCGATATTCATTTTATATCTCAATGAAAACAAAATTTACTGCTTGATTCCGCGCATAACCATAGTTATCGATACGGTCGTATCCCATTGCTTTTCGTTATTGTCATATTGCTTGATACGGCTATCGTACTTGTTATTCACAATGCGTTTCATTTCGGCTATTTCTTTGCTCGAAAAGCATTCAGGCATAGAATACGCAACCGATTCTATCGGTTCTATTGCCGCATACCTGTCGGCGTTGATTATCGCAC
>CASQXY010000011.1 GCA_949432885.1 uncultured bacterium
CCTGTTCGAGAGCGAGCTGCAATTTTTCGTAATACGCGTCTCTTGCTTCGCCCAGTTTGACGTAACCCTTATCGGGGTCGAAGAAAGGCACGTCGCTTATGTTCAGTTCGCCCGTACCGGTGTTTCCTCCCGACGGATTATCGGGGTCTTCGGGTTCGCTCGGGTTTGTATTATCGTCGGGATTTGTATCCTCTGTCGGCTTTTTGAGCGCAAAAATTTCGTAAAGTCTGTTTACGACGTAATTCCCTTCGTCGGAATTTAACGATTTCTGTCCGTCCGAAGCGGAATCGTTCGCCTGCTTTACGGCGTTGCGCACGCCGTTGACGGTGTTCTGTACAAATACGGGCAGGCTGTTTTGCGTAACTCCGCCGAGAAGCATGTTTTTGAGCCCGTTCAGCTCGTCGAGCATGCCTTTCTTTGCATTATCGTCCGCTTTTTTTGACGCGGAGACGTATTCTATAAGGTCGTCGAGCGCTTTCCACTCCCAATCCGTAACATTTCGTACGGGGTCGTCGGGTATCTTATCGCCGCCGCCATGAGCGAAGCAGAGCGGCGCGTATTTGCAGGTCACTGGAACGGATATTATCCCCAGCACGCAAATGACCGCGCATATCACGACTGCGACCGTGTGTCCGAACGACAGCGACTTTACGGAAATACTTCCCAACCTCTGCGCAGTTTTTTCGCGTTGCAATGTCGGCATATCCTCGTGAACGGAGCGGAATTCCAACGCGGTCTGCACGCTCTCGTCGAGTTTCAGCTCTTTGTCAAGTCGAACTGCTATTTTCTTATCGTTTGTTTTAAGGCAAGCGAACGCAACTCCGCCGCCCGCTATAAATCCGCCGAGCGCGATAAGCACGTAGAACACCCACAGCAAATCAATTCCCAGCAGCTTACAAGGCAGAAGCACGGCGTTCACCGCGACCAGCCCCGACGCAAAAGCGACAAGAAGGCATTTCACAAAAATGTCCGTCCAAACTTTTTTCCGAAATTTATCGAAGTTTGCGTTCATCATCCGAAATGCCTCCTTGTACTGTATTTCATAAATCGCGCACGGCTATCCCGAAAGCGGGATAGCCTATGCTCGTTATAAGTATTAAATCATATTATACCTATATCAATAAGCGGTCAAGTGATTGATTATGCCGCCGCCTCCAAAGTCAGCGTGGCGGACAAGCCGTTTCTGTTGTTGGTGATGAAGTAGATCGTATCGCCCGCTTCCAAGTCCAACGTAATTACAGCCGACATAGGCGTGCAATTTGCAGAGATATTGTAAGTGTTTTCGCCTATCACCGTACCGTTGAACGCGGTATAGTACAGATTTGCCTCGCCGTCGATCCACGTTGTACCTATGAAATCTGACGCGGAACCTTGATAGTTTACGCCGAAGCACATACCTGCTTGACGCATACCGCATGTTACGGTCAACGTATATCTTCCCGCGGCAACAGAATCGTCGATAACGATGCAGGACATAGCCTTGCCTAACGTTATGACGTCGCCGTCGCCCCTGATTTCAAAATCCGACACCGAGGTACCGACAGTAAGCGTAGGAATTGTCTCGGGCTCGCCGATAGTCACGTCAAAGATACCGTTCGTCGTCATATATTCTCCTGTCCACATAAACTCGAAGGTAAGCGTCTCTCCCGCAACTCCCTCGAAAGTACCGCTGGTATTATTCTCACTCATAGGATCGACGATATTTTCGATACCGAAGAAACTGTTTGGATCGGTTATAAGACCTACGTTCATATCTTCGGGAACGGTTATCAAATATGTTTTAGTCTCTTCCGGCGTAAATTCATATTGATAAGGCGCGTAGCTTTCCGGAAGGAATATGGAGTTTTCTCCGAAATTCAGCACCGGTTCCATGCTAACCAGAACGGAATAGTAATTATCGGCCGTGCTGAAATATATCATATCTCCGGCGTCCATTGATACGACAATTATATCTCTTGCATCCGGATCGTCAACCGTAAATCGGGAATAAACCGCACTGGTCGTATCCCAGCCTTTTGACGGAGTACATGCGATAGTGCTTTGATTTGCATCGCTTACGTACGCAAGATTCAGCCAGCCGTCTACCTCGAAAACATACGTACCCTGAGCGTCGGCTTGGAATATCGCTTGTTTATTGGTTGAACTTACAGTATTGTTTCCCAACTTCAACAGACTTCCTCCGATTCTTGCAGATACCCCGTACATTACCGCAGTAACTTCGTGAAGCGCTTCGTCTTCAAGATATTTTTTTCCGCAACCGCTGCACAGATAATACTCGATATTGTTGAAAGTGATAGATCTTCCGCCTGAATTGGTCAATGTCTTCGTTTCCGAATTCGCCGCTACCAATGTCACAGAATGACTTGCAGGGATAGATACGGGCATTTCGATTTTGTTTTCGCCGTTTGCGTCCGAGAACATAGCATTGCATTTTTGGCAAACGTAGTAATCTTCAGTTCCGTTCATAAAGCAGGAAGAGGGATAACCTTCCACCAAAGTGAGCTGGTGCTGGGCATCGGTGACAGGTATTTCAACTGGAGCTGTAATGGCGTTTTCGCAATCCTTATCACTCCACATCATATGACAGTACGTGCAGTACCAATATGCTTCTGTACCCGCGACCAAGCAGTTGGCGGGGATTTCGGGATAATCCGTAAGATTGTGATTGTTGGGATCGATGCTAATCGTGACGGGAGCAGCTATACTGTGTTCACCGTTTTCGTCGCTGAAAAGCTTTTCGCACACGCCGCACTCCCAGTATGCCTCCGTACCTGCCGCAACGCAGGTCATAGGCACCTCCGCGTGGAGCGTAAGCGTATGCTCGGCGGTATCTTTTGAAATCACGACAGAAGCCGCGGTTATAACGTTTTTACAATCCGCGTCGCTGTAAAGCGTATTGCAGTAGGTGCACTTATAGTGGGCAATGTTGCCGTCCGCTTTACAGGAAACGGGAGTGGCTTTCACGGGCACGACGTTGTGGTTGTCGGGGTCGATTTCCGTCTCAATTACGTTTGCAATCTCGTTGGCTGCGTCCTCGTCTCTGAATTTCTTGTCACAGACGTCACACTCCCAATACGCCTCCGCGCCTTTATCGATGCAGTTGGCGACCACAGCCCCGTGAGCAGTAAGATTATGATTTCCCGTAGCGGGAGTATTTACGCTGAACGTAAACGAATCGTATCCCGGTATTGTGACTGTATACGACTTGGCGCCGGGCGCGCTGCAGGTTGCGGTATCGTTGCCCGCCGTATAGCTTGCGGAGCTTAGCGCGGGAATCTCGACGCTCTGGCTTTCCAAACAAACCGAACAAGTCCTCGCTACGCTTCCGACGGAATCCTGCGTGGGTGTTGCCGCAAGAGACCACCCCGACCATTCGTGCGTACAATCACCGCTCGGATCATCGCAAGCCGCAAGTACAACCAAAAGCGCAACCGAAACGATACAAACAATAAACAGTAATGTAATTTTGTTGAACTTTTTCATGCTTCCTCTCCTTTTTTTTGTCAGATTTTGATTTTATAAAATATTTAGCATTTTCCCCTAACAAGCATACATCACTGCATAATTATCAAAAAAATATGTATAAATATTATTATCAATATATTCCCGCGCGCTCGATTTGTCAACACTTTTTTAATAATTATTTAAGGAATCAATCAGATTTTTTATATTCGTAAAAACGTATAATTATGCAATAGCTTGCATAATACGCTAAATACGCAACACCGAGTTATATAATTCGACGAAATACTAATCTTTCAATTTCGTCTTATTGCAAAAATGACACTTATGATGTAGAATTTATCCGAACAAACGCAATCGCGCCCTACTACTATATTTATTACCTTATTATATTTTATTATTACAATATGTAAGCGTAAGCTCGGGCGTTTGATAAACAAGGAGTGGATATGGAATACACATACAAAACAAAAGGCACATGCTCTGTGCAAATCAAATTCGATATAGACGGCGAAATCATCACAAACGTACGCTTTCTCGGCGGATGCAACGGCAATCTGAAAGGCATTTCAAGCCTTGTAGAAGGCATGCGCGTAAGCGAAATTCAAAGCAAACTTAAAGGCATAAGATGCGGTTTCAGAAGCACCTCCTGCCCCGACCAACTGGCGCTTGCCGTGACCGCCGCTCTCGAAGAAACGACTAATGGCTAGGCAGCCGCTCGCAGCATTGCCTAATCGCAAAACAAAACTATTTCCAATCGCAAAATCCGATTTTAATTCTTCTCGGGTTCGGTTTCTTTAGAGCCCGCGATACCTATGACGTTGTCCACGGGCAAGGCGAAAGCTATACCCTGTCCGGGGGTATTCAATCCGACTTCCTTATAAAGCGCGTGAAGAATGTCGTCGCGTAATTCGGTGGGAACAACAATCATAACCATTTCCTTTTGAGGGTCGACGGTTATATCGAACAGCTTCTGCGCCTCCTGATTTGCCGTGCCGCGCGCCGATATCACGGTGCCGCCGCGCGCGCCTACCTCTCGCGCCGCGTCCATAACCGCTTCGGAAAATCCCTCGTTGACTATACAAACAACCAACTGATGCTCGAAATTATTCATTTTTCTCCTCCTTAACGGTTTTTACGTTGCTCAAAAATCCGTATGTCGTAACGCCTATCACGCTTGAAAGCGGAACGGTGTACGCCACTCCTCTGCCGTCCTTTATTGTTTGGAATTTATTTTCCAGCGTTGCGAGTGCGTCCTGTATTTTGTCCTCGCGGATAAAACTGAAAATCACGGTCTTGGGCGCGTCTTCCAGTCCGAGCAAACTGAGCATCTGCATCGAAGCCGTGCCGCGCGCGTTGACCGCCGTCTGAAAATTCACCTCGAAAGAAAGCAATAAATCTTGATAAAACTCCGATTTCTTTCTGTTGACGACGGTTATCAGCAATTCCAGCCTGTTGGTGCTCATCTTGCTGTTTGAGCTTTTGGACGGATTTCGCCTTACGGCGCTTTTCGCAACTTTCGCAACGGCGACGGGCTTATTATCGTCGGATTTTATATCCGTTATAACCTTGTTCGCGCTCTTCGGCATACTCACCTCACATAAACTCTATAATCTGCTCGTCGTGAGCGTCCGCAATACGTCTGATACTGCGCTTTGCTTTGACCTTCGCCGAGGTTATCGCGGTGAAACCCAAAAGCTGTATCGTTATAAGCGGCGTCATCGCAACCATAGCGACTACGCCGAACGCAAGTTCCAGCACTTTGGACGTGCCCTGCAACGCCGCGCAGGCTCCCGTCACGAGAGGAAGTATAAAGCTTGCGGTGAGCGGTCCGCTGGCAACGCCGCCCGAGTCGAACGCTATCGCCGTATACAGCTTGGGCACAAACAGCGAAAGCCCCAACGACAGTATGTAGCCGGGGATAAGATAATACAGTATGGAAAAGTCAAGCACCAGCCTAAGCACGGAAAGACCTATGGACAGTCCCACGCCGAGCGAAAGCGCAATAAGCATAGAACGCTTTTTCACGGCGCCGTTTGTAATCTGCTCCACCTGTTTGTTCAAAACGTGCACGGCAGGCTCCGCCAATACAACGACAAAGCCTATCACAAAGCTGAGAACCACCAGTAGCGGCTTGCTGAACTCGGCAATTTCCTTACCCAATTTGAAGCCTATCGGCATAAAGCCCATATGTACGGAGGTGAAGAAAATAAGAAGACCGACAAACGTATATACGATTCCGATTCCTATCTGTATTATTCTCCTCTTAGGCAATTTGAGAACGGCAAACTGCAAAACAACGAAAAACAATACTATGAGCGCAAGGGCGATAATCACGTCCACCGCCGTGGAGCCCAGCGTAGCGGCGAGCGACGCGCCTATGTTGTCGCTCATAAAATAGTCGGACGGAAGCTCGTATCCAAGCTCGCCCTTCATAAACAGTGAGAGCACAAAAACCGCAATCATAGGTCCTATTGAGCAAAGCGCAATGAGTCCGAAGCTGTTCTCCTGCGATTTTCTGCCGCCTACCGTCGACGCGATACCGACTCCAAGAGCCATTATAAACGGCACAGTGATAGGTCCCGTCGTAACGCCGCCCGAATCGAATGCAAGAGGCAAAAACAGTCCCTTTCCGTTTTCAAGCATAATAGCCGCAACCGCAAACAGAACCATGTAGAAGAACATAAGCAAGGTTGTCAGATTCTTTTTGAACACCACCTTGAATATGGCAAACACCAAAAACAGCCCCACGCCTATTCCGACCACCGCAATAAGGACGATTCTGTTCATAACCGCGCTCACTTGGTCGGCAAGCACGGATAAATCGGGTTCTGCAACGGTTATCAGAAGACCCATAATAAAGCTCACTATGAGCAGCAACGACAGCTTACGCGATTTGGTGAGTCCCGAGCCTATATGCTCTCCCATAGGAGTCATTGCAAGGTCCGCGCCCAAGTTGAAAAGGCTTATTCCCAAAATCAAAAACACCGCGGACACGGCAAAAGTCACTATCTCTTTGGTCGAAACGTCAACAATAGGAGTAAAACACAAAATCAAGACTATAACCGCAATCGGCACGACGGATATAAGCGACTCTTTGAGTTTTGAAAGCAGACTGCTTCCGAGTGCCTTGGCGCCCAGCGTAGCGTTTATACGTTTTTGCGCCTTTTTCAAGACCTCTTCGTCGTGCGCGACGGACTGCGGCGTATTCTCCGTCGCAGATTCCGTTTCCCCGTGTATTTCACCGCTTTCCGGCTGTATGATGTCGCGTTCCTTCTCGTCCATGTTAATAACCGCTCAAAACAGGCATTATTGTATTAAATTATGACATAAACCTCCCGAATTGTCAACAACGGCACAATTTATAGCCCTTTAATTATATATTTTCGTAAGGAGTTTTCTCGATTATTCCCCTATTACGGCGCGCCGCTCGCGGATATATTGTCATTTACATATTTTACATGTCGAAAAATATGCAAATCGCTTGATTTTTCTCTTTCAAATTCATATCATTATGTTACGTGCAAAACGCGCGCGAACAAACGCGATTCAGGGTGGAATTATGAAAGAAACAAACGTCCGCAATCAAGAGCTGCCACAAACGGCTTCGACTGAAAACGAAAGCGTCACGGCGGATACAGAACAGGGTTCCGACATCCATACAAACGACGACGGAATAGGCGCGGTTATGCCCGAAATCGGCGAGGAGCAAAGCGACGAAGCCGCCGCCGATGCTCTCACTCTTTCTCCCGCTGTTGCCGAAAGCGGCGCGGCTGCGAAAGCGAGCGGAAAACATAAAAAAATCAAGCTCACAAAAGCGGACGCCGTACATATGACGAAATACTTTGCGCTTCTAGCCGCAATGGCTTGCGCAAGGTCGCTTATCGCGTATATCTTCATTATTCCCAACGGCTTTGCACCGGGCGGACTGAGCGGCATTTCTTCCATTCTTTACAACGCGATACTCCCCTCCAATCCTCAGCTTGCCAAAACGATATTCGACCCCGGTATCACAATGTTTGTGATGAATATACCATTCATCATAGTTTCGTTTTTCGTCCTGAACAAGAAGTTTGCTTTCAACACGTTTATAGTCATATCGATATATTCCCTGCTCATGTACCTGCTCGGTCTGATTGACGGCTTCCCGCAGTTCGTTGCAAACGGCGATACGGGGCTTAAAATCATTGCGGCGGTCGCGGGCGGCGCAGTGACGGGCGTATGCCTCGGCATCATGCTCCGCAACAATATGAGTATGGGCGGCACGGACATTATCGGCAAGATAATACACAAGCATAAGCCGGGGACGGGAGCGCAATGGTGGATACTCGCCTGCGACTGCACTGTCGCAATGTGCTCGGGCGTAGTCGGAGTCATCGAGCTCGATTTCGCAACCGTTACCCCCAGCGAGGCGCTCACGACTATACTTTCGCCGATATTCTTCTCCTACGTCTCGCTGTTCGTCGGCTCTATCGTGACCGACGTTATGCAATCGGGCTTCCAGTCCTCTATCGTCTTCAATATCATTACGGACAAATCCGACGAGATATCCAAGGCAATTACGGAAAGACTTCACCGCGGCGTCACTATGTCCACTGCGGTCGGCTACTACACCAAAATCGAGCATAAGGTGCTCACCTGCGTGGTCAGCAAAAGGCAAATAGTCACAGTCAAGAAGATTATAAGCGAAACGGACCCTCTCGCGTTTACCTATATCACAAAAGCCCACGAGGTTGCTGGGAAGGGCTTCCATACGGCAGGCTGACAACCGAAATTCTTCAAGTAAACAAAAGCCGTCCATGTCGGACGGCTTTTTTTGTTTTGTTATAAGTCATAATTCGTTTCTTTGTTTTCAAATGAAAACCTCAAACTACTACCCGTCATAAGTCTGAAAGAGTCTGTCCTTCATCATATACTGGTTCATCTCGCGTAAATCCTCGCCCTCGAAATTGCGCTTGCGCATAGGCTTTGCGGGTATTCCGCCAACTAGAGTGAAATCCTCAACGCTCTTAGTGACGATAGCGCCCGTCGCAACTATCGCACCCGTACCGAGCCTTACCCCCGGCAGAATAGTCGCCGCAGTGTACACTTTGGCGTAAGCGCCGATTTCCACCGGCTTGTACTCTCTCACCATATGGTCGCCCTCGCTGTGAGTGTGGGTAAAGATTTTTACGTATTCCGTCAGCATTGAATAATCGCCGAGCTTAATTCCCCCTTTTGCGTCGAGATAGCATCCGGCGTTCAATGACACGTTTTTCCCTATCTCGATATTGGTTGCGAAATTAAACCTGCACCCCTCGTTTGCAACAAATCCGTCGCCGCAGCTTTTGAAAAGTTTCTTTGCGAGCAGCTGTCTGTACGGCACAGCAAACGCGCAGTTGACTCCGAGCGGCACTCTGTCAACGCTGTCCCAAAGAATATGCAGATTGCGCCTTTCCTCGTCGTAGCCGCAGTCGAGAGGCATATAGTCGTTCCATAGCTTAAATTCGCCGAGGCTCTCGCTGTCATAACCGTCGATTCCCAAAATCTTCAACGCACGCGCGGCGTTATGACAGTCCATCCCTTCGTCGACAAGTTTGCCTATTTCGTACAATTTATCATCTACAATACTCATAAAACACCTTTTACCGTTCAATTTTGTCACATTATCCATCGTTTCGGATATTTATTATTAAAATTATGTCGCCGTTTATTTTTCGCAAACTTCAAATTTATACGTCGTGACCGTATGGTATTTTTCTCCTCCATACAACGCAATAGACGGAAAGTCTTTCACGTTGCACGCATTGGGATAGCCCTGCGTTTCCATACAGAATGCTGATTGATAAGGATATTTCTTTTTGCCCGTGAAACCGTCCAAAAAATTGCCTGAATAGAATTGCATACAGGGTCTGTCAGTATACACGCTCATCTTTACGCCGCTCGCTTTGGAATACGCCGTGGCGGCAGCGCCGTCGTCCCCGTTCAGAATATAGTTGAAATCATAGCCTCCGCGCGCGATTTTAAGCAGCTTTTCATCCGCGTTTATATCTCGTCCCAGCGGCTTCGGTCTGGAAAAATCAAAGGGAGTATCGGTTATGTCGAGGATTTCTCCGCGTGGTATCAGCTCCTCATCTACGGAGGTGATTGCGTTTGACCTTATGTATATTTCGTGGTCGAGCGCGCTTTTGAAATCTCCGTCGAGATTGAAATACGCATGATTCGTAAGTGAGCACAGCGTAGCTTTGTCGCATTCCGCCTCATACTCTATTTTCAGTTCGTTTTCATTTGTAATAGAATATGTCACCGCGACCTGCAAATTATCTGGATAGCCCTCTTCTCCGTCCGCGGACAGATAGGATAATTTAAGACTCGCGCCGTCTCCTGTTTCTGCCGTCCAGATTTTCTTATCGAAGCCCTCTTTGCCGCCGTGCAGATGATTTGCGCCGTCGTTACTGAACAGCCTATACTCCTTGCCGTCCAGCGTGAATTTGCTTCCGCCTATTCTGTTTCCGACACGTCCGATAATCGCGTTGAAATACGTACCGTGATCGTCTCTGTACTCGTCGGGCGTATCGAAGCCCGCGACCACGTCTATAAATTCTCCGCGTCGGTCGGGAACGAAAAGCCTTGTAATTCTCGCGCCGTACGTCATAATCTCCGCTCTCATCCCGCGGTCGTTTTCAAGCGCATAGGTTTCGATTCCCGATTGCGTTTTTCCTATAAATTCGCTCTTCATAGACTCTCCCGTAAAAAGTCAGACCGCCCGAGCAATCTGACTTTTGATAAAACAATTATATCACAATAAACTTAAACAGAAAACCGACTGTTGCAAATTATTTGCCGATTTACGGCTTCCAGTTGAGTACGGAGGTCGCGTCCGAAATAGTCTTTTCATATGCCTCTCTGCCGTATTTGTCTACCTCGGCTTTGTTCTTTTCTCCGTGCGTAAGACAGCCCGCGCCTCCTATACAGCCGCCCACGCAAGCCATGCCCTCTATGAAATTTGCGTCGAGGACGTTTTTGCTCTTTTTTAGGAGCGCGAGCTTGCATTCCTCTATTCCGTCGCAGGAACACGCTTTAAGCTCGAAATCCAAGCCCTGCTCTTTGATTCCCTCCGCAACCGCGTCCGCAAGTCCGCCGCATCTTGCGAATATTCTTCCGAAATAGGAGGCGTTGTCGAGGAAGCCCTCTTCGAGCGACGTCAAATCGAGGTCGCGGCTGTCGAAAAGCGCCTGTAATTCCTCGAACGTCATCGCCGCGTCCACATACTTTTTGACCTCTTCCTTCTGCACCTCCATCTTCTTTGCGGTGCACGGACCTATAAACACGATTTTACAGCTCGGCTCTTGGTCTTTCAAATATTTGGAGATAGTCGCCATAGGAGAAAGGTTGCTAGATATATACGGCACCAGCTTGGGGAAATTCTTTTCTATGTAGTTTACAAACGCGGGACAGCACGAGCTTGTGAGGAAGCCTCTTTCGACAAGCTCCTTGGACTCTGATTGCGCGACCATATCGGCGCCGAGCGCCGCTTCGATAACCGTGTAAAATCCCAGTTTTTTTAGTCCGCTCACAACCTGTCCCAGTTTCGCGTAGGTAAACTGACTTGATATGGACGGCGCGACAATCGCATACACTTTGTAACGCTTGTTTTCCTCGCTGCCTTTAAGCATATCGATGATAGGCAGAATATAGGATTTGTCCGTAATCGCTCCGAACGGGCACTGGTACACGCAAGCGCCGCACGCTATACACTTGGATTCGTCTATATGCGCGGATTTCGATTCGTCCATACTTATTGCTTTGACCTTGCATGCGCGCTCGCAGGGACGGATATAATTGTGTATCGCGCTGTACGGACACACCTTCGCGCACATGCCGCACTCTACGCACTTGCTCTTGTCGATATGCGCCACACGGTTGTGGTCGAACGAAATCGCGCCGCGCTTGCATACGTCCTCGCATCTGTGCGCAAGACAGCCTCTGCACGCGCTTGTGACCTCGTATCCGCCCATCGGACACTCGTCGCATGCTATATCGATGACCTGTATCACGTTCCCGTTGCACGGGTCGCCGCCCATAGCGATTTTTACGCGTTCGCCGAGTATTGCGCGCTCCTTATATACGCAGCAGCGCATTGTGGGAGTTTTGCCGGGCACTATGCTTTTGGGAATATCGAACGCCGTCTGCGGCAGTCTGCCAGCCCATGCTTCGCGCGCAACCTCGCGCAGAACTTTATATTTGAGATATTGTACCTTTGTATCGAACTTTCTCATATTTCACCTTAAAAATAACTCACCTTTATTCTCTTATTCATCTTTTTCAGGCACTCCGAAAGCTCCTGAACAAGATTCATCTTTATATTGAAATTGATAGGCAAATCGGGATTCTGATGCGCCGGATTTATCGCCCTTCCGACATAGAAGTTGATATCCGTCGCCTCCTCAAACAGCAGTCTGCAAATCAACGACGCTCCATCGTGCTTAAAGCTCCACTGTTCATAAGTTTTGTTGTCGGCAAGATAGTCTTTGGCGTATTGCAACACCTTATTTATCGTGATAACGCCTTCCGTAACGAGGTCCACGCCCTCAATCGTAGCGATAGGAGGAACGTCGGACTGCTCGAAATTGAGGCTGGCTTTCAGCGGTTTGCCCAGATACGTAGCCGCAATCGAAGCGGTCGTGCCGCCGCATACGATATGCTTGCCTGCCTTCGAGAAGAACAAAGCCATCATATTGTTTGCGTCGTTTCGGTTGGACGGCGGTCCGAACAGCAGATTCATAGGTTCGCGGCTTCTAATCTTGACTACGCAGGCGGTGGCGTCGTCGCCGGGCTTTTCGCCGTACAGTTCGTTGCACTTATCCACGAGTATAGTCGCCATGGTCTTCGCCGTATAGCCGCCTGCGGACACCGTCTCCATAAACTCGACTATATTTTCGCGCTTCCACCCGAAATTGTACATAGTGCCAAGACCCGCGTGCGGACATCCGTCGCTCATTGCGACGAATATATCTCCCTCGCGCAGTTTGACAGTGGATTTGAAAATCCTTTTGCCTCCTATGTTCATCTCGCGGGTCGGATACTCGTAATTGCTTCCGTCGCGTATGAGTATTGTGAGGGGATTGTCAAACTGTATAAGCTCCGCCGTCTCGTTTTCGATAAGATGAATTATCGTAAACGTGGAATACGCCACTCCCCGTACAGAGCATATCGGAAGAGTCTGCGCGATAGTCTCCACGCAATCCTCGACGGACAAACCCTCCGCCAGCATCGTGGAAAGTATCTTAGAGGTCAAAGTAGAAAGTATACTTGCCTTTACGCCGCTTCCGAGTCCGTCCGCAAGCACGATAACCGTCGAGTTGTCGCCTTGCTCAACGATTTCGACATGGTCGCCGCAAAGCTGTTCTCCCTCGTGATTTATGCTTTTATAGCCTATATCGGCAAACAAATCATTCATTTTGTATAGAGTCCTTCAACTTAGTGAGCGCGATTTTGGTCTCAGCCGCGGTTTCTCCCAGCAGAGAAGCTATTTCCTGAACGATACGCATCTGCTTGTCCACGACCTTATCCGCGGTTTCCACCGTACGGCGGTTCATCTCTTCCTTATCCGAGCGCGCCTTTTCCTCGTCGGTGACGTCGCGCATTATGCAAATAAGCAGCTTGGAGGCGGAATCAAGCACGACGGTCTGCTCCACGTATCTCTTGTACTCAATCAGATTTACGCGTTGATTGTGTACGCTCCTGCCCGTCTGCAAAACCTGCATAAACACGCGCGGATTGAGTATACGCACAACCTGTTCTCCGAGTATATCCATTTCGGAACGCAGATTGGTTATCTGCATTGCGACGCGGTTGATTTGCTGAACTTCCAGTTTGTCATTGAGCACGATTATTCCGTTCGGCGTATTGTTTACAATACTGTCGGAAAAGCTCTCCGCCTTGTCTTTAAGAAAAGGCAGACACATGGATATTTCCGCTTTACCCTGCAATATCGCAATCGCCTTTTCACGGCAGGTATTATATCCGCAGGAGCCGCAGTTGAGCTCGTCCTCTTTCCTGTTCTTGCCCATCTGTCTCAATACGCTTGCGAGTTCCGTTTCGGTTGGCATAACAACGTGCTTGTCTATCACTTCGAAATGCTTGCGAAGCGTCTGGGAGCTCGGTTGAGCCACCTCGAAATCCTTTCTGCCCGCATAATCCGAAACCGCGGCGTAATCCCTCACGACGGAGCGATTCTCCATGCTTGGACCGCCTATACAGCTTCCCACACAAGCGGACATTTCAATAAAACAGTTATGCGCCTTTCCGCTCTCTATATCTTTGAGCGCCGCGATACAATTTTCCACTCCGTCTATTGCGAGATATGAGTAGTCAGGCGCGTCGAGAGCCATGGTTTTGAGGATTCCGCCCGTAGTCGGGAAAAATCTCGCGCGGCTCTCGTCCGAGCTGTCGCAGGATTTCTGAATCTCTATACGCTCATCGGCAAGCCATTGCGAAAGCTCCTCGAACGTGAGCACCGCGTCCACCAAATCGCCGTATTTTTCCGCCTCGTTCTTTTTGGATACGCAAGGTCCTATAAACACTGTTTTGCAATCGGGATGTCGCTTTTTCAACTCGGAGCAGTGCGCCTGCATAGGCGACAGCACGTCGGCAAGATAAGGCAATGTCGCGGGAAAATACTTTTGTATAAGCAAATTCACAGAATGACAGCAAGAGGATATTACGATATCTCTCTTCTCTTCTTTAATCAGTCTTTCATACTCGCGTTTGACGATTGTTGCTCCGATTGCGGTTTCCTCAACTCCTTTAAATCCGAGCTTCATTATCGCCTCGCGCATTGCCTCTATACCCGCGCCTCCGTAATTTGCAATAAACGAAGGGGCAAGGCTCGCGTATACCGGCGCGCCCGATTGAATGAGAACCTTCGCTTTTTCTCTCTCGCTGTTTATTTCTTTTGCGTTTTGAGGACATACGACGAGACAGTGTCCGCACAGTATGCATTCGTCCCCGATAATATGCGCCTGATTTGCGGAAAACCTTATGGATTTCACGGGGCAATGGCGAATACACTTGTAGCAATTCTTACAGTTGGATTTTTTCAAAGTAATACACTCTGCCATATCACATCTCCGAATTCTTTATTGCCGTCATAACGGTCTTATCCCAAAATTCGCGGAAATTGTCTCGGGTTATACCCGTATAAATTTCCTCGCCTATTCTCACGGACACTCCCGCTCTGTTGCATTTGCCGAGGCAAAAACAGCCCGACATAACCACATCGTCTTCAAGGTGATTTTTGGTCACCTCGTTTTGTATCAACTCAACTATCTCGTGCGAGCCCGTCAGATGACATGAACTGCCCACGCAAATATCCATAAAAATCATCTTACAGCGCTCCCAACACGTACTTATCAAAAAACTCGCTCACGCCCTCGGGCTGTACGGAATGAAATTCTCCGTCTACTGTGACGCAAACTCCCTCTTGGCATCTGCCCATACAGAAAGTGCTTGCAAGCTCTACCTTGTCATCCAATTTATTGGCGGAGACAAGCTGCTGTATCTGTTCGACCACTGAATGAGAGCCGTGAACATGGCAAGAGCTTCCGATGCAAATAGTGATTTTCATAATTTCCTCTCTCTTTATCGTTTAAGCGGTCATACCGCACGTCCGTCTAAGTCTCGGGCGAATACTTGCGTTTTGCCCGTCGCAGAAGACGAAATAAATAGGCGTGTATCTCTACACGCCTATCCTGTTTCTCTTATTTGCCGTAATAGGCGTTGAGGTACATTTGTTTGATTTCGCTCATCAGCGGGTATCTCGGATTGGCTCCCGTGCACTGGTCGTCGAACGCCTGCTCCACCATCTCGTCGAGCGTAGAGAGGAAGGTCTCCTCTTCTATGCCGTAATCCTTAATTGTGGGCTTGATGCCGACTTTCGCTTTCAGCTTATCCAGCTCCTTGATGAGGTTTTCCAGTTTCTCCGCGTCGTTCTTGCCCTTTATGCCAAGATAATCCGCGACTTCGGCGTATCTCGCAAGCGTGTGCGGGTGGTCGTACTGCGGGAACGTGCCCATCTTTGTCGGAACTTCCGCGGCGTTGAATTTCAGCACCTCGTCAATCATAAGCGCGTTCGCTACGCCGTGAGGCAGATGATGGAATGCGCCAAGCTTATGCGCCATCGAGTGGCATACACCAAGGAACGCGTTTGCAAACGCCATACCTGCCATTGTCGCTGCATTGCCCATTTTTTCTCTTGCAATCGGGTCGTTGGGACCATTGTCGTATGCCGCGGGCAAATACTCGAATATCATTTTGAGAGCGCGCAGCGCTATGCCGTCCGTATAATCCGTCGCAAGCATAGATGCGTATGCTTCAAGCGCGTGGGTAACCGCGTCAATACCCGAAGCAGCCGTAAGTCCCTTGGGTGCGTTCATCATCATGTCCGCGTCGACTATTGCCATCGTAGGCATAAGTTCATAGTCCGCAAGAGGATACTTGACGCCCGTCTTCTCGTCGGTTATGACTGCGAACGGAGTCACTTCGCTTCCCGTACCCGCCGAGGTAGGCACTGCGATGAACATCGCCTTGTCGCCCATGTGGGGGAAGGTATAAACTCTCTTTCTTATATCCATAAAGCGCATGGCAAGGTCAAGGAAGTCAACTTCGGGATGCTCGTACATAACCCACATAATCTTGCCTGCGTCCATTGCCGAGCCGCCGCCGATTGCGATGATTACGTCGGGCTTAAAGGCGCGCATTGCCTCCGCGCCCTCTTTCGCGCAAGCGAGAGACGGGTCGGGAGCTACGTCGAAGAACGTCGTATGCGTGATTCCGAGTGCGTCGAGCTTGTCGGTGACGGGCTTTGTATAGCCGTTGTTGTAAAGGAAGCTGTCCGTAACGACAAACGCTTTCTTCTTTCCATATACGTTGCCCAGCTCGCTGAGCGCGACAGGCAGACATCCTTTCTTGAAATACACCTTCTGAGGTGCTCTGAACCACAGCATATTTTCTCTCCTCTCCGCAACGGTCTTAATATTCAACAAATGCTTTACGCCGACGTTTTCGCTGACGCTGTTGCCGCCCCAGCTTCCGCAGCCGAGCGTAAGAGAGGGGGCAAGATTGAAATTGTAAAGGTCGCCGATACCGCCCTGAGACGACGGCGTATTGATGAGCAGACGGCAAGTCTTCATTGCCTCCTGCCACTTGTTCACCTTTTCCGTTTGGGTGAGTTGATCGATATACAAGCTGGACGTATGACCGTAGCCGCCGTCCGCGATTAATTTCTCCGCCTTTGCGACAGCTTCGTCGAAATCGGCAGCTCTGTACATAGCAAGTACGGGAGAGAGCTTCTCGTGCGCAAATTCCTCTTCGAGTTCAACACTCTCGACCTCGCCGATAAGCACCTTCGTGCCCTCGGGAGCCTTTACGCCTGCCATCTCCGCTATCGTGCAAGCCTTTTGTCCGACTATCTTCGCGTTGAGAGCGCCGTTGATGAGTATGGTTTTGCGGACCTTGTTCGTTTCTTCGGCATTAAGGATATACGCTCCTCTCGCCTGAATTTCCTTCTTAAACTTGTCATACACTTTATCCAAAACGATAACGGACTGCTCGCTTGCGCAAATCATACCGTTGTCGAACGTCTTGGAGTGAAGTATCGATGACGCGGCAAGCACGATGTTCGCCGTGTCGTCTATGATTGCCGGAGTATTGCCAGCGCCGACGCCCAAAGCGGGCTTTCCGCTGGAATACGCCGACTTGACCATGCCGGGACCGCCCGTTGCCAAAATCAAATCCGCCTCTCTCATCAGCTGCGCGGAAAGAGGAACGGTGGGCTCGTCCACCCAACCGACGATATTTTCGGGAGCGCCTGCTTTTACTGCCGCTTCATAAACGATTCTCGCCGCTTCGATAGTGCACTTTTTCGCGCGGGGATGGGGGGAGAAGATGATGCCGTTGCGCGTTTTCAACGCAATCAAGGCTTTGAATATCGCAGTCGAAGTCGGGTTCGTCGTAGGAACGACAGCCGCTATAATGCCTACGGGCTCCGCAATTCTCTTGGTACCGAAAGCTTTATCCTCTTCGATGACTCCGCAGGTTTTGACGTTGCGGAACGCGTTGTATATGTACTCCGCCGCATAGTGGTTTTTGATGACCTTGTCCTCTACGATACCCATGCCAGTTTCTTCAACGGCGAGTCTTGCGAGAGGTATTCTCGCCTTGTTTGCCGCCATAGACGCTTCAAAGAAAATCCTGTCAACCTGCTCCTGAGAAAAGGCGGCGAATTGACGTTGCGCTTCTCTGACCTTGTTCAGCAACTCGTGCAAACTTTCTTCGCTGTTTACCAATGTTGTTTTGTTTTCCATAGCCCTTATATCCTTTAATTTTTTCTATCGAATTTTATTTCGATAATTTTATATCGATATCATTTTACTTTTTAAAAGTCCGTTTGTCAACTGTATTTAAAAAAAATTTCTCTTTTTGACATATTATCGTCCATCAATAAAATACGCGCGCAACGCGTGCGCGCATATTTCCTACGACTAAGTTCGGGTTTATTCCTCGGAGCCGTCTGCCGCCGCGCTGTCGGGAGCCTCGGCTGCTGCCGATTGTTCCTCGCCCGCCGACGCGGCTTCTTCCTTTGTCGGGGCAATGTGCAACGACGGTTCGTCCGCATACAGCTCGGTTATTTTCAATACGAGCTCGAAGCATTTGGCTATACATTCCTCGCTCATGTTGTCATAGGAATCGTATCTTGTCTGATAATAGTCGGGCAGTTTTCTGTCTATCGCAACAATTCCCGCGCTCTTAAATCCGCTCTGCGAAAACGCCGCGCTATCCGTCGCGCCGAAGGGTATTGACCTGTTTGAGCATTTAAGTTCCAAAGCCTCCGCCGCTTTGAGCGCAAGTCCGGCAACGTCCTTATCGTTTTTAACAAAGCCGTTCATCTCCACGCTGTTTACGTTGAGGTTTGACAGCTCACGCAAATTATTCAAGACGATGAACGCCGTATTCTCCTTATCGATTTTTTCCGCATTCGTTTCGCACCAAACCTTAGCTCCGCGAAGACCGACCGCTCCGCCGCCCGTGAGAATAACGCCAATCTCAGTATGTTCTGTCTCTATATCCTTTAACGTCTCCAAGAGTTTTGTCGCCACAAAACAGCCGCTGAGATTTCCGTTGGCGCCGTCCACGACTTTTTTCGTACTCTTCAAAAAATAGCTGATGAAAAGAGGAATCGCAAATATCAACCCCGCCGCGCCCGCGTAAAGAGTTGCGCCTTGCGCTATACCTGCGCCGATACCGCCTATAATCGCCCATCTTGCGATAGAAAGCGCGCTAAAATATGCGACACCCAAAAAACCTGCGGCGATTATGACGAATTGCATCACGCCGCCCAATCTGTATTTTACGCTGTTCTCGAAGCACGCGTCCACGTTGGCTACAAAATACAGTCTTCGTTTGGGCTCCTGCGAGCAGGATTTAACCGCGGTGACGTTCGAGGAGATTTCCTGCTTATACAGCGGGTCAAGCATACGCTTATACAAGATGTATTCAAACAGCACGGGAATCATTCCGACTGCAAACAGCAAAAGCGCAACCAGAGCGGAAAAGAAATACGCTGCTATCCCGAGGAGAATGCAGGTTACGCTCGCGGCTATCCAACCCATAAATGCGTTCGGATACAGCTTAAACTGTTCCGTCTTCACTTCGCTGGCGCAAGCGGAAAGCCTTTGAGCGAAATATTCTGCCGCCGCCCTTTCGCCTTCGCCGCCTGCGTTTCGATTGCCGAACGTCTTACATACGTACTTTACGTCCGCGCAAATTTCGCTTGCCACTTTGGAATTATCTGCCGTCGTCATCAATATTCTTTAAATCCTCCACTCCAAGATTTCTCAGAACGAGCCTTAGCAATAGCTTCATCATTTCGACAGCCTCGAAGTCCACATTGTGGAGAGCTTCTTCGCAGAACGCCCTATTCGCCGCGGCTATCCTCTCGGCAACCCTTGCGCCCTCTTCGGTCAGGCGCAAATCCTGCTCTCTTTTATCGACCGCCGATATAGTCACCTCTATCAGTTTTTTCCCCTTCAACAGCTTTACACTGCGCGACACCAGCGCCTTGGAAACGTCCGATTCCTTTGCAATCTGACCCGCAGCGGACACGTTTTGCAGGCTCGACAGCACGACTATCTCGTTCGGAGACAGCTTGTAATCGCTCATCGCATTCGTCAAAAACGCGTTATACTCGCGCAATATCGCCCTAAATGACGAAAACATTGCGGCGCACTGCTTATCGTTGTCGTTTGTGCTCATAGGTTTCTTATATTCTTATATTCTCTCCGACTTCGCCTGCGTTCAGTCGGAGAGAGGGTTTTATTCCTCGGTAGTTTCTTTCTCTTCCGGATTTTCGGTTTCGGCGGTGTTTTGAGCGTAAGTCTCCGCTTCCTCCTGCACCGCTTCTTCTGAAACAGCGTCGTCCGCGTCCGTGTTTGCGGCTTACGGCTCGGTATCCGTATCACGCGATTCCGCGCCGTCCTCGGGAACCGCCGCGCTGCTTTCGTTGGGGAACAGCTCCATAGGAGCAAATCCGTACGCCGCGGTATCCCATACGTCCACGCCTTCGACATCGAGCGCAAGTCCGTCCGCGCCTGCGAGCGCTTCCTTTCTCCTCTTGATTTCGGCAACGGCTTCCTGCTGCTGTTTTTCGTTGAACTTGTAGAAGAAGAGCGGAATGACCGTAAGGAAGAATGATATAGCCGCTATCAAAACCAGCATTATCCACATCGTATCCTTGCTCGCGGGAGCGACCGAGTTCGCGTTGCCCGCCTCCACGCCCGCCATATAGTAAGCGAGTACGCCTACGAACGCGCCTACCGCCATACCGATTTTGTTGATAAGCGTCTGCATAGCAAAGCAGATACCCTCTGCACGCTCGCCCGTTTTAAGCTCGAGATACTCGACGGTGTCGCCTATCATCGCGTAAGTCAGAATATTTCCGAAGCCCTGCGGAATGCCGGATATCACCAGGGCTATAATCAATACAACCGTGGTGACTATGCCCGAATAATTGCCGTGGTCGCAGGCGATACCCACAACGAAAGCTATCAGCATCGCCACGCCGCCTATAATATGCGAAACTATGTACGTATTGCGCTTGCCGAACTTCTTCGTGAAATACGGCACGAGCACGGACGCGATAAGTCCGCCGGGGACTATCGCCATTGTGAAGAGCGAATACATCGACTCCCTGTTCATAATATATTTTGCGAAATACAGACCGCCTGTATACGTAAACAGCATTCTCGCCGCACCGCCGATACCCGAAAGCACTATGAGCATAAGAGGCTTGTTTTTGAACAGAAGTTTGAGGTTGTGTCTAAGGGAAGGCGGATTTTCAATGGACTGGTTTCTTTCCGTCGTGTTTCTGTATCCGAGGAAGAACAGCGGAAGAGCCACCGCGCAGCATACGATTGCAATGATGAAGTACGTCCATTTCAGGCTGTTTGCCATATTCGCGCTTGCGGCGTCCTTGATTGCAAGCAACGCGGCGCCGCTCTGGTTCAAATCTATTCCTAGGTTCGCAAAAGTTTCGCTCAAAGAACCAATCACTTCGGACGATAATGCTCCGCTCTGCATATACTGAGCTATCGCCTGCGCAACGTTTTCAAAATTGCCGAATTTATCGTAGAATGGCGAACCCGCTACAACCGTTGTGCCGCCGTTTAACGTATTCATCAGCGACTGAATAGCTCCTACAATCGCATTATTATCGGCAGTCACGGCCTGCGTAATGATAGGCGTAAAAACAGTCACTATTCCCGCGCCCGCCGTACAGAACAGACGCGCAATCGTAAGCAGATTTCCTCTCCTGTACGTATCGTTGGACATCGCGGTCGAAAGTCCCCAGTACGGCACGTCGGCGACGGTGTAAATCACTCCCCACACTATGTACAGTATCGACAAAGCCGCAAAACCGCCGTTGCTGTTCGGGAACACGGGCAGGAAGCATATCGCCGTCATCGCAGCAATCGGGAATGCCATCCATTTCATATAGGGGCGGCATTTACCCCATTTTGTACGCGTGCGGTCGACGATGGAACCCATAATCGGGTCGTTGAGCGCGTCGAATATTCTCGCTCCCAGCATCAGCAGTGCGACGGCCAGCGCAGAAAATCCGATTGCGTCGGTCATAAATACCGTAAGATAGGAGCCTATAACCGTGCAGATAAGATTCTGACCGAATCCGCACAGCGAATAGCTTATGCCCTCTTTTGGTTGCATTTCCCCGTCGCCCGGCGTAGAGCCGAACAGCTTGTGCAAAAGAGGCTTCTTTTGCGCGCCGCAGGAAGCGGCAGCTTCGTTTGCAGCTACGACAGGCTGTCCGTCAAGACCCTCGAATGCAAACTCTTCAGTGTTTTTTTCGCTCATAATTCACCCTTGAAACGCATACAAAACCCCATTATCGTTTTATATGCACTATTAAATAATTCTATTTTAACAACAATTATACGGATTATCAACCCCAAATACGAAAAATAAATAATAATTATATATAGTAACTATAAATTTCTAAATCTGTACACTTCCCTGTACAGCGTATCTCGAATGCCCTCGAATTCGTCCTTCCCGACCGCGCCGCCCGTCGTCATAATGAAAAGCGGCACTTCCTTGCGTCCCTCCGCCATAGGCGGCTGAACGTAGTCGTACGAATTCAGATAAAAACCGTTGCGTTTGTAAAAGCCTATCCGTCTCTGAGCGATATACGTTTCGGGGCGCTCTACTTCGAGACATATTCTGCGTTCGTACAATTTTTTTAGCTCCGTCAACACCGCCGCTCCAATTCCGAGATTCCTGTAACGGACGTCGGTGCCGAGATGCTCGATAAACAAGAAATCCTCAAAAACATAAACCGCGGCAAACGCTTTAACCTCTATGCCGCGCACATCCGACATAACCCAAATTCCGTATGCGGGATCGGACAGCAAAGCCTTCTGTTTTTCGTACGGGCGATACTCGTCAATAGGAAAAGCCTCTTCCATTATGGAAAAGACTTTATCAAATTCTTCAAGCTCTATCTCCCGCAATTCATTCATAAAGTCAACGCGAGATTTCGGCTTCGCAACTAGTCGGGGCTTGTTCGGGCAATTCTGCGACCGTTTGTTCGAGGACGTTTTCATCCGACAATCCACAGCATTCCGCGGCGGTTTGCTCGGAGTTTTCTTCAGGCTGTTCGGTTAGTTCAGCGGCAGCTTCGCCATTATCTGCGGCGTATTCCGAATGATATAAATCATCAGGTTTACAGTCCGTATTCAATTCCAACAGCAACGTCATTACGATAACCAGCATCATATTCGGATATGGTAAAAACGTTCCCGCGTCAATCATACAATAGCCCTCAAATCCTATCCATATTGCGAGAATAAACAGATTAAAGGTCTTTTTTATATTCTTAAACAGCAGTTTTGCGCGCGTAACGTAATAATACGCATACGCCGCCACGCCTACGAGTCCCATGCTTCCCAGCACCTGAAACAGCGTCGAGTGGAACCAATACATGCCGACTACGCTCATCTCGAAATTGTTGCCCTGATAGCCAAGTCCGCCGCCCAGGAATGGATGCGATTTGAACAGCTCCCACGCCTCTATGTACAGCTCCGTTCGTCCCGACGTGTCCATGCCTCTCGACAACAGCGACGCTATGATTGCGTTTACCTTCCCCATAAAGGCGAAATACAGTATCAGCACAACCGCCAACACTACGCCCACCGAGATTAGGGTCGCCTTTTTGTTTTTGGATTTTACAATCGCAAATACAAGCGCGATAACTCCGCTGATTCCGCCGAACAGAATACCTCCCCTGCTGAACGAAAGTATTATGCAAAGATACTGGAATGCGCCGACAGCAAGATATATCCAGCCGTGCTTATATTTGGTGGACAGGAAGAAAGTGAGCCCCGCGGTCAGAATAAGATATGTAGCTATATTATTACGGTTGCCCCAGCCCACGTCCCAATAGGAGTATTTCCAGTCAGTCACTGGGATATCCGAGCGTATAATCACGACGACAAGTTCCAGCGCAATCACCATACCTAGATACATCATCACCTTTGAAAAATATGTAGGAATATCGTGCGCTCCGTCGCGTTTGAGAAAGTGATTGTACAAGATATACACCGCCAGCACGCCTAAACCAAGCAATATCGCGGTTGAAGCGGCGCGGCCGTAATCCGCCGAAGACACGACTCCCGCGCCTCCGAGAAGCAATGCGAGCGAAACGGCAATCTGCGGATAAAACATCTTCCCGAGGCGAAATTTATGACGGCAGTTCTTTATGGCAAAAATGATTATACACGGAATAATCGGCAGCAAAATCGGCCACAACGACAGCAAAGAGCCAACGTCGTCGGTATAAATGACCAGTGCCGCCCCGAAGATATTTATCGTTATCGGAAGGATATCGTCGCTGCCCAACAAAACGAGACATACGATAAGCGTCAGCGCACCTATCCCGAACGGTGCGCACTGCGTAACCCACCCGATAAAGGTCGCAACAGCGACCAGCAAAAGATAGAAATCCGTATAAACGAATTTTTTTATAAACTCTTCGTATTTCTTATAACCGCGCTTTGCCTTTTGCAAAATTGCCGAACCGTCTGATTTCATCCGATATCCTCTATTAAATGGCTTTATTAGAACAAGTTCACTGCCTATTAATAATTAATTATACATCTTAAATGTCAATAAATCAAACACTAAATCATGTATGGCATATTTGGACTATGAATATAAGTGAATAATCAAAATGATTGTTCCTCAAAATATTTTATCGTCCTTTCAAACATGCTTTTCAAATCAAACTCGGGACTCCATCCCAAGGATATCAATTTGATACAATTCATTTGCACTTTTGTATCGGGAGCATAGCCATATTCGGAAATATTCTTAGGAATATCAAATCTTACCGATATCGATTTGTTTGCAATCTGTTCTGACACCATATAAGCCATATCCCTTATACTAATATAAGTTTCTGGATTTGCGATATTGTATGCTTCGCCTTTTAATCCTTTTGAAAGCAGTAAAAATATAGCTTTAACGGCATCCGTAATATAACAATAGCATTTCGATGACAGCCCTGTTGTATGCAATACTATATCCTGTCCATCGACTACGCTTCTGGCTATCTGAGCAAATATGCGATTATCCGTGCCGTTGATACCCGAACCGAAAGTCTGCGTTAGTCTGGCGATAATTACATTCAAATTATATTCGTTGGCATATGCCGAACACAAGCATTCCGCCATCCTTTTACTTTCGGAATAGCTGCTCCTTGGTTTAAGATGATTAATATAGCCCATATCCTCCTCCGAAATAGGCTTATCATTTTCAATTACGCCATAAACTTCCACCGACGACAAAAATACCATAGCTTTGACATTGTGATTTTTTGCTATACTCAATACATTTTTTGTACCAAACAGTGAAGTATCTATGACTTCAACAGGCTTGTCATTAAGCTCCTTGGAATTAGTTATGCTTGCAGCATGTATGATATAATCGATATTATCCGTTATTTCTTCCAACTCGATTATATCTCGATAAACAAACTTCAAATAGGGATTCGCCAACTCCTCACCGAATACTTGCTCCGCCTTTGCTCTGTTCCTCACAATCGCAATCACTTTATTCTCGATTCCGCGCTTTTTATTGCATGCCAAAATGCTCTTAATCAAAAAAGAGCCTATCAAACCGGTTGCACCCGTTATCAAAAATGTTGATTTGCGAATATCCAAATCATTCAAATACTTTGCGACGTTCTCAATATCTTTATATAATACGCTCATTTACAATCAGCCCCGCCGTCGTTCCCGAAAAATTTTGAATACTCTCCAGCTTCCAACATGCCTCTGAGCAAATAATAATCAACAGGCGTAGTAACTTTTATGTTTTCAATGGGTCCTTCGACGAATTTCAATTTTTCTCCGTAATATTCCGCTATTGTAGCCGAATCAATCATATCGCGCTTATTCTCTTCAAAAGCCCTTCTGTAATACTCGTAAATATTCTGCAAAATAAAAGTTTGAGGAGCCCTTGCGAACAGACAATTACTCCTTTCCAAAGGATATGTCTTATCTTCCTTTTCGGAGCGATAAATCACTGTTTCGTTCGCCTTCGAGACGGTTATCGCATTCCCGTACTTCGCGGCACATGAAATACACTCGCAAATAAGCTCGGCATTTATCATGGGTCTTACACCATCGTGAATAAGTACGATATCATTATCGGCATTTTGTGATTTCCGCATAAGAAAATCGATACCTATATATCTGGATTCAAAACCCGTCTTGCCGCCGGGAATTACCGCCGACACTTTGGTTATACCGTAGTTTACAAGAAGCTGTTTCAAAAAATCAATCCAATCCTCCAAACATACGACTATAATATCGTCGATAGACTCGCAACGCTCGAATTTTTCAATAGTGTGGACGATTGTCGGTTTGCCGAATATTTCGAGAAATTGTTTGGGAGTGCCGTTAGATTTCATTCTTACTCCCGTACCGCCCGCAAAAATCAAAGCCGTATTCATTGAATTATTACTCCTTCAAAAACTTATCCGCCATTTTCAGATGCTCGGAAATTGTTATCTTAGCAGGAAGCTTCATATAATTTCCGTAAATGGGCGTTAAGAAACCATAGACATCTCCGGGAGCATAAAATTCTTCTCCCTCGAAGCTGATTTTGTTATACGGATATAAGATATCAAAACGCCTCAATCCGCTGAATTTGAAATTCCAAAACGCGTGGTTGCCAAGCCCATAATAGAACCTGCTTCCAAGAGGAACGAAGATTCCGCTATTGTGAATAATATCATCCATTTTATCGAACGCTTCTCCCCAATTTTTACATTTTTTGAATAAGCTGGTTTTTGCCTGCATCCAAAAATCTTTGAAAGCGTTTTCCGAAACCTTGGAAGAAACACAATCTATCGGGAAAATATCCAGACTGATTGCCGTTTTTACGGAATTACCCGAATAAACCTTTATTCCCGAGAATGTTTTTGCGACGACCTTCTCTCCGTTACTAGACGCCAGCGCCGCATTGATAGTCCTGAAATAGTCAGACCAATTCACGCATTTGGACGTGTCGCAAAACTTATATTTTTGCAGCAAAACGGACAGCGCCGAATCATATTCGCTTCTTATCATATCGAAATCGACATCATCATCCCAAGGTATAAAGCCCCCGTGTCTCACCGCGCCGAGCAGATTGCCTCCTGTCAAAAGCGGATGCATTCCCGCCGCCTCTATTATATCGCGCACGTCTTTCATCAACTCCAACAATTTGAGCTGATGTTCTCTTATTTCCCCTGTCGCAACGGGAAGTTTTGTCGCGTCGAATTGTTCAAGATACTCTTCTATGTTCTTCTTTGTCTCCTCATATTGTTCTTTTGTGACTTTCTTTTTGCAGCAGTTCTTCGCTTTCAAAAGCTTCTGCAATTCCTCATCTTTGCATTGTGCCTCTTGATTCAAATAATCCAAAGTCACGAACAAATCTTTATACCTTTGTTCGGACGCGTACAGCTTTTTCTTGCCGAACTTAGTTTCTACTTTCCATTGCCCGTCGGGAGTAAATTTGCTTGAATGTTCAATACGGCCCTTAATCGATTTCAAAAGCGCAAATGCTCCGTAAATCGGCATATCCAACAGCCATAAATTGAATGACTTGTATTTGGAAGTCTTTCGTATTGTAAATACCGGCAAATAGAAAAAATATACGTTCGTTTTCTCAGCATTAATCTTTCTACATCCAAACAGAGAAGTGGAAAAAATGTAATTCCTTATTTTTTTTGCGAAAGAAAAACATTTTTTTGCAAATCTCTTTACGCGGGACATTGAACCAATGATTGTCGATGAACGTTCGTTATTAGATAATCCATAGCTATTGCTATTTAATATCGAAGCTATATCATCACCGTCAAGATCGTTATACCCCGACAAATATTTCTTTATCACTGCTTGGAAAGATATCGGGTCTTCATCAGAATAGATAGTCAGCGAACCGAAGTCGCCGGAACGCAAAGACATATCCGCAATAAATTCCAATCCGTCAAGAACATTACAAAATCTGTGATTTTTGTCTATCGCCTCATGAGCTCTGCCTACAATCTCCAATCTTAAATCTTCGTTTTTTAGGAGCTTAATACACAGCTCTCTCTCCTCGGCAGGAGTTTCAAACATAGGTATTTTGACCTCGGGAAATAATACTTCCAAATCTTGGCATCGTTCTGTCACAAGGCAGGCATTTGACGCCATAACGTCACACACTCTGAAAGAAAATCCGTTCTGCGCCTGTATATGCTTTGTATTGAGGGATAATCTGGATGAGTTGTAAAACTCTTCGTTTTCCTGTTTAGTAAAAGTCTGTATCCCGTTGCAACACATTTCCACTTCGGGGAAATAGTTCATGCATTCAATATTCCAATATGCGCCTCTGATTTCCAGTCCCAAATCCGCGACGTTAGAAAGATATTTTAATCTTCTCAGTCCGCTGATTTCAATGGCGGCACGGTGCGTGTCGGCGAACTCAAAAGTAGTTCTATCTTGATTTATTCCCAGTCTGTCTTTGATACCCTGCGTGTCCGAAAACGGATATTTTGTAAAAGCTTCAATTATCTGCTTGGCGTATTCTCTGTCTTGGAACAGCGGGTCCTTCTTCACATATTCCGTAACGAAATCATATCCTCGCCAAAGCCAGTTTGTACCCAAAAAGCAAATATTCGTACCGCTTTCGGTTTTTTCGTCGGAATGTATTTCCGTAAAGAAAGGAATAAGAGTCACATTCTCTTTTTTCACTCCAAACAAATCCTCGAGAAGTTTTACACCTTGGGATTGATTAGTTACAAACTTATATCTGCAAACATTCTTCTTTAAGTGCTCTTTACCCGCATATTCAAGCGGGGAATCTACGTCATAAATTATTATAGGGCACGCTACAATATTTGAAATATCCCAAAACTTATTACAGAACAGTATACAAAGTTGAGGATCGAACCTCTTGATTATACGTTCTTCCTCAGGAGGAATCACGCCGTCGAAACTTCTTGTAAACGTTTTTTGATGAAAGCACAAAACCTCGTTGCCCGCGTCTTTAAGACCGCTTACAAAGGATTCATAGAACGGCGGCATAGCGTCAAAATCATCTTTCTTTCTCCCAAAGTTGTAAAAAGCTACAAATACTCTTGCCATAATTCCCTCTTAATTTCAATAACCTTGACTTTATATTATAATTCCATTATATATATTCAATCTCAACAAAATCTATTGTTTCGCAAGTTTCTTCATCGCTCTCCTGTATATCATCTCCGATTGTCTGTCAAGCGTCGGTTTTACCGTATTGTAATATGTCCCCCTATCGGCATATTGCTCTATTGCGTCAAAATATTTACCGTCAATTAAAAACTCGTCTTTTATTATAAGACGCGTTTTTTCACCTATAGATTCGTGAAAAGAAACCACGCCTGTGTTATTAACAACGGTACGACAATACAATTCGTTCAATCCTACCTGTTCAAAGGCAATCTGATAAAGCAAATTGACGCTTTCGGCAGCCGCCAAAGAATCCTTTTTAATACACCAACGTCCCCAATATGCGCTCCCGTCCTTTTCATCGTAGAAACTTATAAGCCCTTCCGGTAAGCCGGTAAGCATATTTTCGACCACGAAATAATAATCGCCCGGTCTCTTAAAATACTCCGTCAACCACTTTTGTTGCTCCTCCACACTGTCGGAAATTGTGTGCAGGAATCTATTCCTTTCAGCATCCTCCAACCGCGTTTCGATTATAAATCCTGCGTCTGAAAGTTCAACAGGACGTAAACGATACAACAAACCTTCCTTGGAATAATTATGCTTCATTTACTTTCTCCAAAGTTTTTTCTACTACGATACGGGGGGTAACCATTTCGGCAAGCTCATCATCGGTAAATTCTATGTCATATTCGTCTTCGAGCGTCATAATTATCTCCACGCGCGCAAGCGAATTCCACTGCGCTTTTTCATCGTAGTTGACTTTGAGACTTTCGACGTCTTTCTTTGCGATTTCGGAAATTATCTGCAATATCTGCTCTTTCATCATTCTCTCCCGTGTATTTCTATATTTACTAAGTCGGCGGGGAACTCATACTCGAAGCTATGCGCTTGCTTTGTATACTCCGCCAATTCCTTTTCGACAAACTTCTCGGCAGGGAGGTTGCGTTCTCCCTTTTTGAACGCGACTTTGACAGTATCGCACTTAAATTCTTCACACGCAACCGATATCGCACCCAATACGATAATATCGTCCAAACCGCGTCCCAACGCTCTGCAGCTTACGAACAACTCGTCAATACAAACCGTCCTACCAGAGAGGTTGGCGACGCAGACTCCCACAATGCCGCTGTCGGACAGCTTATCTTTCAGGGATACGGTAATCACCCTGTATGCCCTGTCGCGTATCATCTCTTCGACCCGAGCCTTGCCGTATCTGCGGTAATTGAATATAAATTGGTTCGTTTTATTTGCAAGCTCGAAGACTCTTTCCGCCGTGCTCTGCTCGTCGATTCCGAACCGTATGCGTACGTCAAGCGTTTTCAGATACTCCGACTGCGACAAACCGCGTCTCAGTTCCGCGCGCTCGGCGTTCGCTTTGGTGTCCGCCGACCTTAAAGCGTCCTCCGCGTTTATGCCGAATTTCCTAAGCCTCGGATAGTTCTCGATGATATCGGCGGTTATATTCGCGTCGTCGCACGCTCGCACGCAATGTATGTCGGGATATGCCAAATCCATGGCGTTCAGCTCCCCTACGTTGTCGTCCACAAACAGCACGCTGTCATAATGTATATTCGTTGCGGAAAGTATATTTCTTATCAGCGCGCTCTTTTCTTCCCAGGACGCCTGCACGGAAACGAAATCGTCGATTCCGAGAGGAAAATCCTTTCGCGCGGCAAACAGCCTCTCGACGTCTCGAATATCGTTTTTGGATATCGCGCACAGAAAAAAGCCCTGACTTTTCAATGCTTTGAGCGCATTTTGCAAACGAACGTGACCGTCCGTCAACCGAACTCCGTCGACTCCGTCCTCGCCCAGCACTCCGCAGTAAAGCGTATTGTCAAGGTCTACGGCTATCGCTTTCAGCGCGGGTCTGAGCATAGACGGAATAAACTTTAAACCGATTTCTTTTGCGACGCTCATCATTGCCTTCGAGCTCAGCCGAGTGCCCGAAATGCCCTCCATACGCTCGTCGTACGTCTTTACGCCCTGTCGCGCGCACAGGCTGTCCACGTTCAGGCACAATACGTTCGCCGACGAAAACTCAACCTCTCCGCCGCAGTATGCAAACAATACAGGTTTGCCAAAAACGGCATTTAAATACGCCATACGAGCACTTAAAAACTCGTTTATGTCATCAACGTGCAGATATCTGGACAAATCCAGCCATACAATGCACATATCCGCAGAATTATCGAAATTTATAAAAGACAGGCTGTCGTCATAATCGCTGTATTCAAACGACGAGGGACACTCCGCATAATCCAGATACGCAGATATCGTATTTTCAATAAGCTCGAAGGAATGGTTGCGATATACGCAGATTTTAAAACCGTGCGCGCTCTCCGTTTTCTTATACTCCAAAAGCGCCCTTCTTGAAGGCGCGCCTTGCTCGAAAAGCATACGTTGAAGTTCTACCGCGTGTCCTATCATATATTAAATCCGTTCAGCTTTTCAATCAGATAATCAACCTGTGCGTCGCTCATTCCGTAATACACGGGTATGCTGAGCTCTGTGTCGGAAATCTCTTCCGCAATAGGCAACGCGCCCTTTTGTATATTCAGTTCCGCATAGGCCTTTTGAAGATGCATCGGGCAGGGATAATGCTTCAAGGTTTCGATTCCGTTTTCGTACAAATACGCGGCGAGCGCGTCCCTGTTTTTGCATCTGACAGCAAAGATATGCCACACCGATCCGTACGTATCATCGTTTGCAAGCGGAAGCGCAACAGCGGGATTTTTGACCTCGAAAATTATGCGCGCGGCTATTTCCTTTCTTCTTGCGTTCCACTTGTCGAGACGGGGAAGTTTTACGTTAAGGAACGCCGCCTGCATCTCGTCCAGTCTGGAATTGAAGCCCTTATACTCGTGACGGTACTTGACTTTCGAGCCGTAGTTCCCGAGCATGGCGACTTTCTCCGCCAAGCCCTTATCGTTTGTAACGACCGCGCCCGCGTCGCCGAGCGCGCCGAGATTCTTGCCGGGATAAAAGCTGAAGCCCGCGGCTATTCCGAAGGAGCCCGCTTTTTTGCCCTTATAGGTAGCCCCGTGAGCCTGCGCGGCGTCCTCGACGATAGGCAGATTATGCTTGCGTGCGATTTCGGATACTGCGTCCATATCGCACACTCTGCCGTACAGGTGCACAACCATAATCGCCTTTGTTTTTTTTGTAATCTTTTCCTCTATCCTCTTTGGGTCGATATTGTATGTGTTTATATCCGGTTCGACAAACACGGGCGTCGCTCCCGCATAAGTCACCGCAAGCGCGGAAGCTATATACGTATTTGACGGCACGATGACCTCGTCGCCCTCTCCTATACCCATCGCTCGGAGTATAAGGTGCAGGGCTTCGAGTCCGTTTCCGCATCCGACAGCATACTTGACGCCTATATATTCGGCAAACGATTTCTCAAACTCGAAAACTTCGTCCCCCATAATATAGCAGTTCTTTGATAAAACCTGTTCAAAACGGCTTGTAAGCTCTTCGTGTATTTCGCCATGTATCCCGTCAAACGAGTTATACGGTATTTGCATTTCCATTTCTCCTATGTATTGCGCACATAAAGACCGCCTATGTTTTGCGCGCTTCACGTCCGCCGTAAGTTGCGTATTCCCTATATCGTTAGCCTGTGCAAAAGCGACGGAATTATAGTTTTTCGCCGTCAGCCTTTTAAGCACATACGGCTATATTATACACTAAGTTTTTTTCTTTTCAACCGTTATTTAATATTATTAGTAAAATATTAATAAAAAAACGCGAACAATAATAGGAGTTTAGTTTTTTGGGAATGTTGACATATTATTCCGTAAAGTGATATACTACATATGTCGGTTGTAAAGACCGACAAAAGTCACCGCGGAGAAGATTATGAGAGGAATTATTTTAGCAGGCGGACGCGGCACCAGATTGTATCCGCTGACCATAGCCGTTTCTAAACAGCTCTTGCCCGTTTACGACAAACCTCTTATATATTATCCGCTCTCAATTTTGATGCTTGCGGGCATAAGAGACGTTCTTATCATTTCCACAAAGGAAGCTATCGACCAATACTATTCCCTGCTCGGAGACGGCGGTTCTTTCGGCATAAACATTTCCTATGCGATACAGGAAGCGCCCCGCGGTCTTGCCGAGGCTTTCATAATCGGCGAGGAGTTTATCGGCGGCGACGACGTTTGCCTTATTCTCGGCGACAACGTGTTTCACGGTCAGAATTTCAGCTCCACCCTTGCGGAGGCTACGAAGCATAACGTCGGAGCGACTATTTTCGGATATTCCGTAAAAAACCCCAAGGAGTTCGGCGTTGTGGAATTCGACAGAGATTTGAACGTGCTTTCCATTGAGGAGAAGCCCGCTCGGCCCAAATCCTCATACGCGGTTCCCGGACTCTATTTTTACGACAACAGCGTTGTTGAAATCGCAAAATCAGTCAAACCGTCACAACGAGGCGAGCTTGAAATAACTTCTATAAACAACGAATATCTTCGTAGAAAAAAACTCAAAGTAATTCCGATAGGACGCGGAACCGTGTGGTTCGATACGGGTAGTCCCGACGGCTTGATGCAAGCGGCTACTTATGTTGAAGTAATGCAAAACAGCCAAGGGCTATATATCGCCTGTCTTGAAGAAATAGCTTGGCGAAGCGGTTTTATTTCCTCAAAACAACTCGAAGAGAAAGGACGTTCGCTTGCTCAGACGGATTACGGTCAGTATCTGCTTAATCTCGCCAAAACAGGGAAATAATATGAAAATTTTTGTAACGGGCGGCGCCGGATTCATAGGCGGCAACTTCGTATATTATATGCTTAAAACGCATCCCGACTACGATATCGTGTGTCTGGACGCACTCACATATGCGGGCAATCTCGAAACTCTTTCCGACGCGCTCGAAAATCCGCGTTTCACATTTGTGAAAATAGATATCACCGACAGACAAGCCGTTTTCAGCTTGTTTGATAAGGAACGTCCCGATATCGTCGTCAATTTCGCTGCGGAAAGTCATGTGGACAGGTCCATACTTAATCCAGAAATATTTCTTAAAACCAACATACTCGGCACTCAGGCGCTCATGGACGCTTGCAAAGAATACGGCGTAAAACGCTATCATCAGGTCTCGACGGACGAGGTTTACGGCGATTTGCCGCTTGACAGACCCGATCTGCTGTTTACGGAAACTACTCCGATACTCACTTCGAGCCCCTACTCCGCGTCGAAGGCTTCGGCGGATTTGTTGGTGCAGGCATATTGCCGTACGTACGGCTTGCCCGCCACGATTTCGCGTTGCTCCAACAATTACGGTCCTTATCACTTTCCCGAAAAGCTCATCCCTCTTATGATAATAAACATTCTCAAAGGCAAGCCGCTGCCCGTTTACGGCGACGGAAAAAACGTAAGGGATTGGCTGTACGTTGAAGACCACTGCTCCGCTATCGACCTCATTATCCATAACGGAAGCATAGGCGAAATATATAATATAGGCGGCAACAACGAGAGGTCCAACCTTCAAATCGTTGAACTTCTGATAAAAACTCTAGGTAAAGGAGAAATCAAATTCGTACGCGACCGTGCGGGCCACGATTTGAGATACGCCATAGATTCCACAAAAATAAAAACACAGTTGGGCTGGGTTCCCGAGACGCGTTTTGAAGACGGAATAAGAAAAACGGTAGACTGGTACCTTGACAACAGAAGCTGGTGGGAGAACATCGTCAGCGGCGAATACACGAATTATTATCGTAAAATGTACGAGGAGAGAGGATGACGCCGCTTATTACGGTTATTACTTTGAGCTATAATAACGACTCCACGATTTTGCGCGCAATAGATTCCGTGCTTTGTCAGTCCTATCCCAAAATACAATATATAGTTTCCGACGACTGTTCGGAGAGCTTCGACAGCAAGTCTATTCACGATTATATTCAAAAAAATAACAAAGGAAATATCGTCGAATTGCTGGTGCTGAAAAACACCGTCAACAAGGGAATATCCAAAAATTTGAATACCGCCATATCATATGCCAACGGACAGTATCTTTTCAACGTCGCGGCGGACGACGAGTTTTATGACGACAGAGTCTTGGAAGAATGGACGCGCCAATTCCAAACCACGGGCGCGGAGGTCATCACAGCCCTAAGAGCCGTATACGACGAAAATCTCGAAAAGTATTTGTTTACGCTTCCCAACAAAAAGGAATGCGGGCTCATAAAAAATTCCGCTCCTAAGGAATTGTTTGAGCATATGACGGGCAAAAATCTCATATTCGGGTGCTGCACCGCACGCACAAAGCGAAGCTACGCATTGTTCGGCGGCTACGACGAAAAATATTCGCTGATTGAAGACTATCCGTCCAATATGAAATTGCTCCGCTCCGACGTTAGAATCGGGTTTTGGGACAGAATTGTCATAAAATACCGTTCGGGCGGCATAAGCAGCCCCGAGCATATCAGCGACAGCTACCTCAAAATCTCCGAGGACATCTTCAACAACGAAATCCTCCCCTATACGTCGAATCATAAGAAAGCGAGAGCGAATTTCAGACATTGGCGAAACGAGTGTATTTGGAGCCGAGACGGCAACAAATATATGCACAAGCACAAAAACCGTCCCGGCAGATTCCGCTATCTTACGGCGATGTTCTTCAAACACCCTCTCATTTCCTTTCAATTACTGAAAAAGAAGATAAACGATTATGCAAATTAAAAAAATAGGTTTTCAACGCCACGGAGACAGCCGAGGTATGCTCGTCGTAGCGGAATATCAAAAGGAAATTCCTTTTGAGGTAAAGCGCGTATACTATATTTACGGAGCGGACGGCGAAACCAGCCGCGGTTTTCATTCACACAGAAATCTGAGGCAGATATATATAGCTATCCACGGGAGCATGAAAGTTAAACTGACAGACGGCGTCGAAACGGAAACCGTCACCCTTTCAAACCCAGCGGAAGGTCTGTATATCGGTCACAACATATGGCGCGAGATTTACGATTTTTCTCCCGACGCAGTGCTGCTCGTACTCGCTTCCGAGTTGTACGACGAAAACGACTATATACGCGATTATGACGGTTTTTTAAAATCCCAAAAATAATCCCGACAGAGACTCATTATTTCAAATCCGCAAAGAAAGTTGTTTTGCCAATTGCTTGTCATTTGTATAAGTATAGTTTATCATAGCTGATATCGACGTGAATATATGGAATATCTTGCAATTATAGTTATCACATTCATATCGGGCGTAGTAGGCACAGGCTTAGGCGGTTTGGCGGGTGCGCTTTTGAAGCGCAATTCCAACAAAATCGTAAGTCTGCTGCTCTCATTTGCCGCAGGTATTATGCTCGCAGTCGTTTGCTTCGACTTGTTGAGCGAACCTATCGAAATGATGCGCGAAGGCTCGATGCCGAGCTATACTCCCGTTATCGTAGTTGCCGCGGTCATAGTCGGCTACGCCGTGGTGTACCTGCTCAACTACGTCATCGACAAAGCCACCAACAAGGAAGTCAAGCATATAGACGCAACTCATCCCGCTACTGCGGACGATCTCGACGAGCTCATCCACGCCGACCACTACGAGGCGCACAAAACCGAGCAATCCTGCGAAAGTCAAAATCAGAAAACGCGTCTGTTTATAGCAGGACTCGTCATGATGATTGCAATCGCTCTGCACAACCTTCCAGAGGGCATGGTCATAGGCGCGTCATACGCCGCAACGGAAAACCTAATCTCCAATCTGTTCTCTGGTTCCGGCTTTATTATGGCAATCGTGATAGGACTACACAACGTTCCCGAAGGCATGGCGGTTTCCGTACCTCTCATATCGGGTGGAATGAGCAAACCCAAATCGGTATTCCTCACGGCTCTCAGCGGACTCCCGACGGTGTTCGGCGCTCTGCTCGGCTATGCAATCGGCGGTATAAACAAAATTATGCTCGTGCTTTCTCTCGGCTTTGCAAGCGGCGCTATGCTCTATGTCGTATTCGGCGAATTGCTCCCGGAATCAATCCTTATGTGGAAAAGCAAGCTCCCAACTCTCTCACTCTTTTTAGGACTGCTGGTCGGATTTTTGCTTGTTTTGTTTTGATTTTATCAATATCAAATAGCTTATTTCGGCATTTAGCTCTGTTGGAATTTCCCAATATATAAATTGCCTGCCGCACAGCTTTGTTATACGGGAATCCCTGTTTATAAAAGAAAATCCAAAGTATAGCATTGGATTTACCGGTGGAACGGTAGTAACGTAAAACGAATATTCTATGCTGAACTGGAATTTGACTTATGTTAGCTCGCTGACACTAAAACGTTCATTTTCTCAAATGACTATTGTTTCAACTCTTTTTACCGCAATGCGGACATTTTAAATATCTTTTCTTGAACGTTTGCGGCGCAAAAGATACGCCGTCAAAGTCGGTATAAATTTTTCATCGCATTTCTCACACTTATAAATTTCGGTGCTTACTGCAACAAGAAGAATAACCGATATATCGGCAAACACAACAATTAGCGCAATTCCGATAACAAATGTAAGCCATATTAGCGTAATGAATATAGCCGATATAAGAACTAATGCAAGACTTGACAAATTACTAAAATGCAAGAAATTGTGGTTACAATAAGACGAATATTTATTTTGAATTGATTTGCACGTTCAAAAAATGAAGAATTATCGTTTCCGCGATACGATAAACGCAATATACAACCCATATAATCCAAGTATATTCCCATTTTTGTGATATTAAACTTGTCATAACGTAAATTATCGCAACTACAATAGCAATAATCCAATTCATTATTTTGCGATGTTTTTTTATAACCGTATTACTCTTATTTAACGCCGATTTAATATTTTTTTCCGAAATATTTTTATATTCGCTTTCACTTATACGTTCGCCGTTTAATATCTCATTGATGCTTACATCATATAATTTACTTAAACTTTGCAACATTTCGACGGGCGGTAAATAATTACCGTTTTCCCAGCGTGATACCGTTTTATTTGTTACGCCGATTTTTTCGCCCAATTCGTCTTGCGTAAGATTGTTATTTTTACGCAATTCGGCTAAAAATGTACCGATTTTTTTCATATCCATACTGAAAGTTTCCTTTCGTTTGATAGCACTATTATAGCCCATAAATACGGAAAAGTATTGCCCATAAACAGCGAATATAAAGCAATTATTAGACAAATCATAGGACAATGGCACTGTGGCGTGTGCTTGATTATAAAAGAAAAAGCAACCTAAACTTGACACTTAAGAAGTGGTTCGTTTTAGGTTGCCAGTGGTGGGCGATAATGCGTGCCGTAAGAACCGCCAATAGGTGCAAAATCAGGGGAGACTTCCAAACTGCAAAAAAGTAGTCGCTCGTCACAAAGAAAAATGACTGACAGATAGTTAGTCTTATCAGCCATTCTACGCTAAATTGAAATTTATCGCTCGAATTTAGAAATAAACAATTCTATATTTTTATCTTGCAAAAGCTCGTAATTTTCTTCTATCGTTTCAATCGGCATATCCCACCATTTAAGTTTCAGCAGTCGTTCAATCGTGTTGTCGCCAAACCGTCTTTTTACTACTTTTGCAGGATTGCCTACCGCTATGGAATACGGCGGAATATCTTTTGCTACAACAGCATTCGCTCCAACGATACAGCCGTCGCCTACATTAACGCCGGGCATAATAGTAACATTTTGCCCAATCCAAACGTCGTTGCCTATAACCGTATCGCCTTTATGCGGCACAATATTGTTAGGTATCGTGGGTTGATTTTCGATAAAAATGCCGAAAGGAAACGCCGAAATGCCGTTCATAGGGTGATTTGCGCCGTTCATAATAAATTCAACGCCCTTTGCAATGCTGCAAAATTTTCCGATAATGAGTCTATCGCCTAAATGCGGATAAAAATGTGTAACGTGGTTTTCGAAATCTTCTCCACACGAACGAATATCGTCATAATAGGTATAATCCCCGATGATAATATTCGGATTTGTTATTATATTTTTTATATAACAAAGCGACGGAACTTTTGGTTGAGGATGTATTTCATCTTTGTTTTTGAATAATAGTTTCATTGAAAATAATTCTCCGTTAAATTACTGTTTATTGTACAATTATTATAGCAAAAACAAAATATTCAATCAAGCAAACCGTAAGGCACTCCGAGACTACTTTCAAATAACAAAAAATGACCGATAAGATAGCGATTCTTATCAGTCATCTAATGGTGGAGACGAGGGGATTCGTAGGAAGCCAAAGGCTTCCGTAATAGCGGAGCGGCAAGTTTACTTGCGGAAGCGACGCGTCAGCCCGAAAACAGGGGTTCGCTGGCACAGCCTGCCGCACAATTCTATTGTGCGGGAATCCCTCGATGACAACATAAAAACCCAAAGCTATTCGCTTTGGGTTTTGACTGGTGGAGCAGTGATCACCTAAAACGAATATTATTCGGGAGTGTTTAGCAATATAGATATGTCGCCTATGGGTGGAATATCAATATTTGATAATGACTTTTGTTTTATATTCTTCTCTAAATCGAAATTTTTCGGAATAAAACAAAAACGCTTATTGTTATTTCCAAATTCATTATGCGCTTCTACATAAAAGTAAAAAAGATTTTTTGCGAAGTATTGCTTATAATATAATCGTTTCATTTGCATATTGATAAAAAACTTTTCGTGAGTAGAAGCGGTTTTAATAAATTCGCAAGTGATATTTATTGCAAGGTTATGTCTTATTTCAAGAACGGATAAAGGCACACCGTCGGCGTTTACAAAATATCCGTTGCTTGTCATATCAAGCATAACCCATTTTTTTAAACTGAAATCGTATATTTCGATAACAACGTGATTTTCCGTATCAAAAGGCGAATAGGGCATCAACCATATTCTGCGAGCGTAAATACCCAAAGCAAGACAACATTCTTGCAAGATTTTCGATTTATTAAGACAGTTTATTCCTTTTTCAGGTTTGTCGAGGCAATAATCTAATAAGGCTATCGCATTACAACCGATATTATTTTGGAAGTCGCCTTTATGTGTAATTAGCGGCGCAAAAAAACTTAAAAGTCTTATTGCTTTTTCCAATTCACTTCCTTGTTTTGCTATGTCTTTCAATTTATATTTTTCTTTCAAGATTGCATATTGCGGACAAGCAAAATCATAAGTCAATTTATCGTTTATTCCGTTGTAAAAATCACAATTATTAAAAAGAATACCCTTATAGATATTTAATAATTCGTTCCAATTATCTTGTAATTCTTTATCAGTCATAATAACTCCAAGATTTCAGATTTATCAACTATACTATATCATAAAACGATTTTATTTTCAATCATATTGATTGCCCAAACAACAATTTGGCACTGTGGCGGGTGCTTGATATAACAAGCGGCTCGCTGTCGCTCGCCGTCAAGCACCCGCCAATAAAGAGGTTAAACAAACGCAAGCAATACGGGGCGATTCCGCTATCCCGCTTGGAATTCGCCCCGTTTCATTGTTTGCGATTTTTGTTTAAGTTCTCTGTTCATCAATTTTACTTCGTGTATTTCCATAGACTTCCACAAAACCTACCAAACCTTACATTTTACCTACAAAAACGTATTTTGCCCTACTATCATATTCCTTTGTCATTGAAGTAAGATGTTGGCATAAAAAGGATAGAAAATATCCAAACAAGGTCAACAATGTGTATATTGAGTGCAGAAAGAGGTTGGGTTTTGGTAAGATACGTGTTGGGACAATTTTTGTTTGGATATGCTAAACTTTTTACATCGGATAAGAATGTGCGTATAGCGAAAACGACAAGCCGAGTGTTTCTTGGAGCGAAGTAACGATTGAGTGAAAAGCCACCCGAACAGGGTCAGTGGTTGCGTTTAACGGGCGACGTATGACGAGATCATATTTACGGCATTTTTATTCGCCAAAATAATCATAAGGAGGCTTAAAAATGCTACGCACGGAATTTACCATTGAAACACTCGGCGAAGCGGATATAGCGACGTTAACGGATAGCGCACGGTGCACATTTTTTGACACATTACTATCCGCTATATTGGGAATAGCAATGCCCGTAACATAACTACAGCAAATTATCTTAACTTCACTTGAAGTAGATTAGAAAACAAAAACTCGAAAGCAAAAAATCAATGGCAACGTATAAAAAAGTACGGTGCTTTTATAACCATTGCCAAAAATAGAAAACTTGCACCGTAAAACCAACAAAATAAGAAATAAGGAGCATAAAACAATGATATATAAACGAGCAAAAATCTATTATGACGGCAGTCATTATATAGCCATACCGAGTGAGAATTTTTCTCACAAAAAAGGCTGTGCGCATAAATCCAAAGATAAGCAAACTTTGGGAGTAATGAGCAAAGACAGACAAAGGATAAACGCTATAAAACGGAGAGTACGGTTAATGCGTAAGGTGTATTTACAGGAATGGAATTACTTTTGTACGTTCACCTATGACGATACCAAACACGATGAGGATTCTTTTAAGGAAAAACTGCGTAACACTCTGAAACACCTCGTCTATCGCAAACAATGGAAATACATAGGTGCTTGGGAGCGTTCGCCAGATAAACATAGATTGCACCTTCACGGGATATTCTATATTCCGCTGATGATAGGCGAGCTTATCCAAACAACGGATTACAGCACTACAAATCACCGTATGCAGATTGCTTATCAAAATACGCACTTTCTTAAACAATTCGGGCGGAATGATTTCAAGGAGTTAGGCAGCCAAGCGGACATTGTTAAGTCTGTAAGATACCTGATGAAATACATAACAAAATCTAATGAGAAGTTAGCCTACGGCGGAAAACTGCCTACCTACTTTATATCCGACGTTATGGATAACGATATTGCCTGTAAATGCGGAGTAGACGACAAGAAAGTCGTACTGTTCGATGACTTTATCTGTTATGAGGACGGCGAGATAATCGGCAACGTGGGCAGAGATACGATAGAGCGACTACCCAAAAGCAATTAAATACTTATGTCTTTCGTCCTGCGGAGAATAAACGAAAACGCACTGTCCGTCAAGGGTAAATACATTGCTACGCAACCCTTGACAGACCGAACATTTTATAAAACGCAATTCACTCAATACTGCTTTTCCGTTTATTCCCGTGGCCGTCGAAAGACAAAACAAAATCAATATAAAAGGAGATTAAAAAAATGAAAACAGCAGTAATTTATGCCCGATACAGTTCGGACAGCCAAACAGAACAAAGTATAGAGGGACAGATGAGAGTTTGTGAAGAATACGCAAAGTCCCACGATATACTCATACTCAACACTTACATAGACCGTGCAATGACAGGCACAAACGATAGACGTCCCGATTTTCAACGAATGATACAGGAAAGCAGTCGTAAAGAATGGGATTACGTGCTTGTGTATAAGTTAGATAGATTTAGCCGTAATAAATACGAAACGGCAATATATAAGAAAGCGCTTAAAGACAATAAAGTTAAAGTATTGTCTGCTACCGAGTATATTCCCGATACTCCCGAAGCAATAATCTTTGAAAGCATGCTCGAAGGTATGGCGGAATACTATTCTGCGGAATTATCTCAAAAAATACGCAGAGGCAATAACGAAAGCAGATTAAAAGGTAATCTAACAGGCGGCAAGATTCCGTACGGATATAAAAACGTAAATAAGAAAGCGGTTATTGTCCCCGAACAGGCGGAAGTGGTACGATACATATACGAGCAATACTCGATAGGCGTTTACGTTAAAGATATAATTGCCAGTTTGACAAACAAAGGTATTTACTATTTCGGAAAGCCGTTTGTGCCAAATACTGTGTATAAAATATTGAAAAATGAACGCTATTCGGGAATATATAGACACGAAAATAAAATATACGATAATATCTATCCGCAGATAGTACCGCAAGATACTTTTCAACGGGTAAGAAATAATGTACTTAAAAATCAATATGGCAAAAACAGTATTAAAGTCGTATATCTGTTGCGAAACAAACTTAAATGCGGATATTGCGGGCAGACTATCATAGGCGAAATGGGAACTGCTCATAACGGAGAAAGGAAGTATTATTATAAGTGCAGAGGCAGAAAAGCGAGGTTGAACGACTGCAAAAAATCCGCTATACGGAAAGATGTTTTAGAAAACATTGTGCTAGATACGGTGATAACCGAACTCAAAAAACCGCATATTATGGAAAGCATAATAAACGGAGTATTGCAGGTGCAGGACCGACAAACGCAATGTAACACGGTATTGAATCTGCTAATTAAAGAGCAAAGGCAAACTGACAATGCAATAAACAACATTATGAACGCAATAGAACAAGGCGGAAGCACGGCAACTGCGATGAAACGATTGCGAGAACTTGAAAGCAAGCAAGAAAATTTAAAAAAGCGCATACTAATTGAAAAGAGCAAAACGGCAGTACAGGTTACAGAAAACCAAGTGCGTGAGTTTTACGAAAAGGCATTGAGGTTAAAACCGCAAATGCTGATCGAGTATCTGATAAAAGAAATAATACTTTTTGACGACAAAATCCAGATACAATTCAATACCCCGATAAATGAAAGCCCTGATAACATTACGGGCTTTTCTTTTAGCACAAAAACAGTTAGCCTCGCATATAAAATTCCTTTTAGGACAAATTTGTTGAAATATGATTTTGAGATAGAAATGTTTATATGATGACGACGGCTATTTATTCCACGTTCCCCTTGACGTGAGCCTCTGCGGAGCGTGTAAGAAGGCAAATAAGGGCGAACACATCAACCCACCTAAACAATTATTAGGTGGGTTTTGGTTTGCCTTTAGCGCACAAGCCTAACACGCTCCTTTCTCACGTCAAGGGGCTTTCGCAGCATAAACCGCCGTTTAAGATTCAAATTTTTCTATAGCGACAATACTTTTACTTATCATTCTATCTATTGAAGAATTCATTGTATCGGTCATAGATAGATAGGCTTCAAAGTCAACAATAAGCGCATGTGCCGCTTTTGTCAATCTACGCTCAATTCCCATAATATTGTTTAATGCTGATAAAATAGTATTTATTGACTTATTCGAATTAAGAATAGCACTTTGCAATTCGTTTAAGTGCGGTATATTTTCTTTTACCTCATTGATGTTATCATTAAATTGGATGAATTTGCTATCCAATAATGAAAGATAACTATTTTCTATTAGTGACCAGTAATTATCAATATTTTTAATGTGGTCATTAACTCTTATACCAATTTGTTCTAAAGGCGTTGCGAGTTTTCTACAAATGTTTCTAACAAAATTTGCATCCGCCTTTCCACTCTGAGTTTGAACACGATGGATTTCTGCTGTTGCCTTGTCGGTTGATGTCCTTATTTCCACTAAATCACTTGTCATATTAGTTAATTCAACCGCTAAATTTTCACTATTTTCATTAAAATCTGCAAAATAATCCAAAAAGCCTTTTTCAGATATTGCATCGTTTTCTTCTACAGAAATACTTGTATCACTCTGATTGGCTTCATTATTTTCGGGCAAATGATTATTGTGTTTTGTATACTTTGGTAAGTAATCGGTTATAGGACTACCAAATGCCGTTGTATTTGTAGCTGCACCCGATAAAAGACCTGATAATGTCTCTAACAATTTAGGAAGTTTATTAAACTGAAGGCTATATTCATTTACTTTATAAGATTTTATGTCGAACGGTAAATCCTCAATACTTTGTGTAATTATAATTACTTTTTTATTCATAGCGTGGGCTAAACCTAATTCGTAAAAGACATTAGGATTTAACCCTGTTAAATCGGCAATCACAATGTCAGCACTATCAATTCCCATAACAATATCTTTTATAATATTTTGTTGTGTATCTAAGTCATCTGCTCTGCAAAAAGAATATTGTTCTTTAAAATGCTCTTTTAGTTCCTCATATAATGCAGTAAAATCGTTTGAGAATGGTGATATTACAAATACTGTTGGTTTCATATTATTATCTCCTCTGTGGCTTGCAATTTTATCTCATTGACAGTCATAGAATGAATTGTTCTTCTCATACAACATATAATGATTTCATCATATAAAGTCGATTTTTAATTTTCAATAAACTAATTATAAATGATAATATTTAAAAAGCAACCTAAATCAAACAAAAGTAGTTCGATTTAGATTGCGATTGGTGGAACTGAAAGTGACAAAAACGCACACCCAAATATTCAAAGTAAATCGGCGTGAGTTTTATTGCGTG
>CASQXY010000012.1 GCA_949432885.1 uncultured bacterium
CGAATCGCGTCTCCCCTGCCAGAGAAGTCGTTTTATTGCGGCTTCTCTTTTCTTTACTTCACACTTTTCACGCAACCCATACGTTGATTTAATCTCCGATTACATCAACGTCTGCGGTTTCGTCTGACGCGAAACTTTTTGTACAAGTACACGTTTCGCTATTCCGTCGTCTTGCTCCTTTCGAATCGCGTCTCCCCTGCCAGAGAAGTCGTTTTATTGCGGCTTCTCTTTTCTTTGTTCAACTTATATGAAATAAATCCCGCTTTACAAACACATCGTTTTGCTGTTAAAATATACGTAACAAAAACATATTTAAGGAAGCTATGGCAAAGAAAAAAGTTGTTGAAATATACACTGACGGCGCTTGCTCGGGCAATCCCGGCGCGGGAGGATGGGCGGCTGTTTTATTGTACAACGGGCATCGCAAGGAAATAAGCGGCGCCGATGCAAACACCACAAACAATCGCATGGAGCTAACCGCAATTATCGAGGGACTCAAAATCCTCAAAGAGCCATGCAAAGTCACCATTTACAGCGACAGCGCCTATTCAGTCGAACCTTTTCTTAAAAACTGGATAGACGGCTGGATTATGCGCGGCTGGCGTACCGCAAGCAAGGACGACGTCAAAAACGTGGATTTATGGCAGGAACTGCTTTCGCTTATGCAGATACACGAAGTAAACTATATCAAGGTCAAAGGTCACGCCGACAACGAACTCAACAACCGCTGCGACCAGCTTGCTCGCGCCGCAATAAAGCAATCGGAGATTGCCCAAGCAAAATCTACACTCACCCCTATCACGCAGATTCCCAACGACGTTTAAGTTATTTTGATTGATTTATATTTAAGCGAACAGTTTCTTAAATCAATAATCTAATACATATGAATAAAACAAAACAGCGCCCGCATGAGCGCTGTTTTATAATTTTCATTTACGCAGATTGTCATTATTCCTCGACGGTTTCCGTTTTCTTCTTTCGGCTCGTCTTTTTGGGCGCGGCCTCTGCGGAAGCCTCCACCTCGTCGGCAAGGTCAAGATTCAAGCCCTTGAACAAATCGCTGAGGCTTGCGGAACTGTTGCCGGAGAGCCATTCCTTAGGCTCGTTGGAGGTATCCTTCTTGGGAGCGCGACCTCTCTTGCCCGTCTCTCCGTCCGCGACCTTTTGCTCGAACTTCTTCATTCTGGAATTTCTCTTCGTCGCCTTCTCTTCCTCGGTGGCTTCGCCCTCTACTTCTACGGGCGCTTGCTCGGGCTCGGGCAGCAATTCTTTTATCGACAGCGTGATACGCGTATCTTCAAATCCAATAATCTTAGCCTCGACTTCCTGTCCAACGGTAAGAGCCTCGTTTGCGTCCTTAATCCAGTTGTGGGAAATCTGAGACACGTGCACAAGACCGTCTATGCCGTCCTCGAGAGAAACGAATGCGCCGTAGGGGAATATCCTTTCGACCTTACCCTTGATAATCGTACCGACGGGATATTTCTCCGCCGCGACCTCGTAAGGCTTGGGTTGAAGCTGTTTGTATCCGAGGGAAATCCTTCCGTGCTCTCTGTCGAGTTTGAGAATAACGAAATCCTTGACGTCGCCGATTTTCAAAACCGTAGACGGGTCAGTGATTCTGTTCCAGCTGAGCTCGGATATATGCGCAAGACAGTCAAAACCGTCAATGCTTACAAACGCGCCGAACTGAGTGAATCTCTTGACCTTACCCGACCTTATATCGTTCACGTGGAGATTGCCCCAAAACGCGTCTTCCTTTTCCTTCTTCTCTTTTTCGAGAACCATACGCTGAGAAGCAAACAGATATTTGGACTTTCTTGGAGCCTTGGTATCCTTGACATCCTCGTTCTCGGCTACTGCGGCTTCCTCGCCCTCAGCAAGCTCCGCAGTGCTTGCAGCTTCCGTTTTTTCCTTGGGAGGAAGGAGCATAAGACGCAATTTCTTGCCCTTGTATTCTTCGAGGTTCTTTACAAAGCCCATCTTAATTTGGCTTGCGGGGACGAACACCGTATACTGTCCCATTCTGCCGCGGAGACCGCCTTTGACGACCTCTGTCATAACCAATGAAAACTCGCCTGCCGCCAATGCCTGCTCTGCGGCTTCTTCTTCCGCACGAAGCGCGTCCACAGCCTTTTTGGAAAGCGCGACGTAATCTTTTACGGAAAGTATACACGCCTGCACTTCGTCGCCGGCGTTGTAATCGGAAGGATTATAATTTCCGTCGACCGACGCTTCTGACTTATCAATGAAACCGTCTTTCTTGCCGCCTATCGCAACGTAGACACCGTTTTCATCTGCTCTGATGACGGTACCCTTAATACGCTTGCCGACCTTATATGAAGTGTAGTTGCCCGTCGTTGCGGAGGACTTCATAAGGTCGTCCATTGTCATAGGCTCTTTCTCGCCGATGTTTTTTTGCTCTTGAAGCGTTGCCTCTTTGTTCGCTTCAACTTCCGCTGCCGTTACAGCCTTGTTCTGAGTTTCACTCATAAGTTTGCTTACCTCCCGTATCAACCAAGGCGGAGTCGATGCCCCCGCGACGATAGATACACATTGAATATCCTTAAATTTGCTTATGCTCGACAACACTTCTTCCGCATCGTTTGCGTAGACCACGTTGGGATTGACCTCTTTTGCCGCCTGCGCCAGCCTTCTTGTGTTGGCGCTGTGAGCCGAACCGAGAACCAATACCGCGTCGGACTCGCTTGCAAGCGCGCGTACCTCGTTTTGTCTTACTGTTGTATTGTAACAAATAGTATTAAAAAAGCCAACTGATTTGTGCGGATTTTTTTCAAAATTATTTATAAATGCGGCGATTTTCTCAAATTTATCCCGCAAAACGGTCGTCTGAAAGATAACCGACGTCGGCTTGTCCCCGATTTGCGGCATTTCGCTGTCGGGAATCACTGTGCAATCATCGCCCGCATAGCTTTTGACTCCTATAACCTCGTCGTGCTTTTCGTCCCCGATTATGACCACCGCGTCGCCCGCTTCAGCTCTCTCCCGTGCAATCCTTTGGTTGCGCTTCACGACCTCGCAGGTGGCATCCTCGACAATAACCCCCCTTTCAATCAACTCGCGCTCGGTATCTTGCGGAATCCCATGCGCGCGTATAAGCGCTACGTCGCCCTTTTCAAGTCGGCTCAACTCGTCGATTTCTATACTATCCACCCCGTTAGATTTCAGAAAATCAGTAACAAGCTCGTTATGCACAAGCTCTCCTATGGTGTATATGCGACCGTACTTTCGCGCAAGTTCGAGAGCCTTGTCAACCGCTTTTTCAACGCCGTTGCAAAAGCCCGCGTGGCGTGCCGTAATTATTCTCACTATTTCTTCTTACCCTTTTTAAGCCCTTCAACGTATTCGTTGCAAAGCCTTCTCGTCTCGTCCATCTTTTCGCGTACGACTTCCGTCGCCATATGCATTTGTTCGGGGGTACGCGCGCTGTAAAACTCGTCCAGCGTAAACGGCTCGCCTATATACAGCCAGTTGCGCCTGAACAGTCTGGGAGCGGAATAATAAAGCATAGGCACGACCGGCGATTTGGTTTTGATTGCAAATCTCGCCGTACCGGTTTTGAGCTCCGCCATTTCCTGCGAACCCGATTTATTCCTCGTTCCCTCGGGGAAAAGCATAAGTTTTTTATCCTCTTTGAGCACGCCCAGCACACTCTTGACCGCAGATATGTCCGCCTCGCCTCTGCGTACCGGTATAGCGCCCATTTTATGCAGGAACCAGCCCGCAATCGGCACCTTGAAAAGTTCGTATTTCCCGAGAATGTGCGCTTCCTTTTTGAAAAGCGCGAAGCACGGTATCAGGGAGTCCACCTTAGAATAATGATTGCATATATAAATCGCTCTGCCGTCAATGTTTCCGTTTTGCCTGTTTACTATTTTTGTCGGCCAGAATATTGCCTGAACGGGACGGAGAAGTATTCGCATAAAACGGTACACGCCGAAACGTTTCTGAGGCAAATAATACTTTTTTATTCTTTTGAGAGTGCGTTCCGAAACACTTTTTTCCTCGCTCCGCTTGTCGGTTTGAGCATTAGGCTTGGTCTTGATATGCACGACCTCTTTTATATGAGCTATAACTACGTCTATGCTCATTTCGGTGGTATCCACAAAGTCAGCGTCATCCGCCTGTTTCAGCGGCGCCACTTCTCTGTGCGAATCGTTGTAATCGCGCTGTTTGATGTCCGCAAGCAGTTTATCATAGTCCACTTGCTGTCCCTTTTCTTTGAGTTCCTTAAATCTTCTCGTAGCTCTTTCTTCGGGCGTAGCGGTAAGGAAAAATTTGCAATTCGCGTCGGGTAGCACAAACGTGCCTATATCTCTGCCGTCGAGCACTACGTCGTGCGTTTTGGCAAACGTACGTTGCAACTCCACCATCTTATATCTGACGGGAGGAAGAGCCGATATATCGCTTGCCGCCTTTGACATATAATGCTCGCGCAGATACGGCGTTGTATTCAGACCGTTGACGTATATCTGCTGTTCGCCGTTTTCATATACTATATCCATACTCATCGTGTCGAGCAGTTTTTTTACGCTATCCTCGTCCGTAACGGAAACGCCCTGCTGCAAGGCGTAATAGGCGGTCGCGCGATACATCGCGCCCGTATCGAGATATATTATCCCCAAATCTTTTGCCACCGCCTTTGCGACCGTGCTTTTTCCCGCTCCGGCGGGACCGTCAATTGCTATATTAAGCATACATTTTTCTCCTTTGCCGTAAAAATCTTGAAATTACAATCCGATTTCCTCGCATTTGAGTATATCTCTCGCCGCGGCGACGCCCGTTGCGAAAGCGAGCTGCAAATTGAACCCGCCCGTGAGCGCGTCGATATCCGCCGTCTCTCCGACAAAATACAAACCTTTGCACAGCTTGCTTTCGCAAGACGGTTTGAGCTCCTTTATATCTACTCCGCCTGAGGTTACTACCGCTTCAGTAAACGGCGCAAGCTCTTTTACGTCGAAAACAAGCGCCTTCAATATGCGAACGAGCCTCGCCCTCTCCTCTTTTGTAACGGAGTTTACCTTCTTAAACTCGGGGATATCCGCGCATTTGAGCACATACGCGTTCAGTCTGTCGGGAAGCAGCGCCCTCGTGACGTTTTTTATATCTTGATTCTTGCGTTCTTCAAAATCTCTCAGTATACGCGCTTCGAGTTTAGCGCTGTCGAGAGCGGGTTTCAAATCCAACGCCAACCGCACGTTTTCCGTTCTGTTTATATACGACGACAGCGTAAGCGCAATCGGACCCGACAGTCCCCTGTCCGTGAACATAAGCTCCCCAAACCTGCCGTCTATACGCTTTCCGCTTTCGTTATAAGCCGTCAGCTCCACGTTTTTCAGCGCGATACCGCGCAACGCGGATATAGGCTGTTTTACGTGAATGGGCACGAGCGCCTGCCTCGGCGTCACTATCTTATGCCCGAATTTTTTTGCAATCGTATATCCGTCTCCCGTCGAGCCCGTTGACGGATAGCTTATTCCTCCCGTAGCCACAATGACCCTATCGAAACGCGCCTCCGCCTTATCTGCCGTCACAGTAAATCCGTTCTCCGCCGCGGATATATCTTGCACAGTGCAATTCAAAGACAATCTCACGCCTGCGCGTTTAAGCTCTTTTTCGAGAGTTCTGTTTACGTCGGACGACTTCTGCGAGAGCGGAAAAACTCTGTTCCCTCTTTCCGAAACAAGCGCAAGTCCCGCATTTTCGAAGAATTCCATAGTATCCTGCGGAGTAAATGAATACAGCGCCGCTCTTAGGAACTTTTCCCCGTGAACTATATGCCCGAACAAATCCTCAATATCGCAGTCGTTGGTAAGATTGCACCGCCCCTTGCCGGTGATATAGATTTTTTTCCCTATTTTCTCATTCTTTTCAAGCAGACAGGTTTCCGCGCCTCCGCGCGCAAGCGTTATTGCCGCCATACAGCCTGCCGCGCCTCCGCCGACTACGCAAACTTTCATAAAATAAACTCCGCTCCGCTCATTGCGGACAGCATTCCGTAATCGGTGCCGAGCATCTGTAACGGCGTTACCGTAATATATCCCTGCTCGCATAGAGCGCAGTCACCGTCCTCGGCACGCGGATAATTTTTGAGAGAATGTCCGTCTATATAGTATCTTTCCTTGCCATCGCCGTCTTTTACGCAGAAATAATTTTCTTCGTACGGACGATACGTTATAGGCGCTATCCTGACGCCCTTTATCTCTTCTCTGTTCGTGCACGGAATATTTACGCTAAGCGTAATGTTTTCCGTTGCATATGACAGCAGTTTTTCCAGATTTTCCGCAATAAAATCCGCCGCGAACGCATAATCCTCGCCGCCGTGCGCGCGAAGAGATACCGCAACGGAAGGTATACGGTGAAATGTACCCTCCTGAGCAGCTCCGAACGTGCCCGAATAAATTATGTCTGAGCCGATGTTAAGCACGGAATTTATTCCCGACAGCACCGCGTCGAATTTTCTGTCCTTATACAGGTATTTCACCGCAAAAATCACGCAATCGGCGGGCGAGCCGTCCACCGCATAAGTTTCCACATCGACGTCATTTATCTTGCGAAAGGTTATTCCTCCGAAAAAATTGACCATATGCGAAAAGCCCGACCTCTCCCCGTCGGGAGCGACCACAACCACTTCGTGCTCTTGCGAAAGCCGATTCGCAAGAGCGATTATTCCGGGGGCATTGTACCCGTCGTCATTTGCTATAAGTATGTTCATCAGTCAGTACCTTTATAAACTTTCAAGGCGATATTCGATTTCAGCGTTGAAGGCCGCACAGCTTTGCGAGATACTCAATCTCCGTTTCGCTAAGGTCTCTCGCGCCGCCTCTGGCAAGTCCGCCGAGCCGCAATTCTCCGATTGCCACGCGCTTCAAAAATATAACGTTTTTCTCCACCGCTTGGAACATCCTGCGTATTTCCCTGTTTTTGCCCTCGAAAATTATGACTTCCAGTCTCGTATCATCGTTTTCCACGCCCGTGACCTTCACTTTGCAGCGTCCGTATTTCACGCCGTCAACCGTCACGCCCTTTCTGAGTACGGCAAGATCGCTTTCCTCAATCGAACCTTCAATTTTCACGATATAAGTCTTCGGAATTTCGCTCGACGGGTGCGTGAGCTTAAAAGTCATGTCACCGTCATTGGTGAGCAACAGCAGTCCTTCGCTGTCATAATCTAGACGTCCCACAGGATAAAGCCGCTTATCTTTATATCCGTCGAGATAGTCCATAACGGTTCTGCGCGGTCTTTTTTTGATGTTTGCGTCCTCGGACGGCTTTGCCGAAGAGGAATTCCGCAAATTCACATTCAAGGAGCCGTCAATATCAGACTCGCGTACGGGACGTCCGCTTTTATTGTCGCGCTCGTCGTTCAAAGTCGTGACGCACCCCTTCGGCTTATAAAACATGACATAATCATAATGCGTAACCTTTACGACCTTTTTCCCGTCTACGAAAACGGTATCGTTTGTTTCATCCACGTCCGTCCCGACCTCGCGTACGGTTTTTTTGTTTATCGACACTCTGCCTGCCTTGACGTATTCGTCCGCCTTTCTCCGCGAACAAACTCCGCATTCGGCAAGATATTTATTTATGCGCATGTTTTCTCCCGACCGCCTTTGCAAGCGGAACGCTTATATTAAGTATTACATTTATAGACTATACAATAAATCGCGCTCTTTCGCAAGCGAATTGCCGAATATCATTTTGCCTGCGGCGTTTATATTTTTCCGCACTAAAATCATAATTCTTCCGTACAAACGAAAAAGACGCGTTCACGCCTTTTTCACAGTATGTTGAGTATCGGACTTACGGCAGTCTTCGGCTTTTTATCCGAGCTTCTTTTCAGATTTTACGATAAGATATTCGCTTCCGTCCTTACGAAGAGGGAAACGCTCTTCCGCAAGGTCCTTATATTCATTCTCGGGTCGTACGAATTCTATGGGCTGTTTTCCCGTCTTATTCTCCAAAAGCGACTTGTCGAACGGCTTCATTTCAAAGTTCTCGAATCCGTAATTGAGCATTCTTATCGTATCGTTCCACATATCTCCGTAATTGAGCACGACGCTTATAAGCTGCATTCCGTCCCTTTGCGCGCCGCCCACAAGGCATCTGCCGCTCTTTTTGGTGTATCCTGTCTTAACTCCGTTTGCTCCGTCGTACAATTTGAGTAGCTTGTTTTTGTTGGCTATATAATGCGCCTCGTCGTTTATAAGGATTTTGGCTTGCAAAGTGGACGCAATCTTGACAAATTCGGGATTTTCATACGCTGCGGCGGTAATTAACGCAAGGTCGTACGCGGTCGTATAATGGTTGTCGTCGTGCAGTCCGTGCGGATTTACGAAGTTGGAATTGTACGCGCCCAAGGAAACCGCCGTTTCGTTCATTATAAGCGCAAATTTCTCCACGCTTCCCGCAGCTTCAATCGCAAGAGCCGTCGCCGCGTCGTTGCCGCTTCTGAGCATAAGTCCGTACAGCAAATCCCGCACCGTGATTTCGTCTCCCTTACGCAGATAAATCGAGGAGCCCTCGACGCCCTCCGCCTCTTTCGGCACCTTCACGACCCTGTCAAGTTCTAAGCTGTTGAGTGTTATAAGCGCCGTCAGCACCTTGGTGGTGCTTGCGGGATAGCATTTTACGTTCATATCTTCGCTGTAAAGTACGCGGCGTGTGGACTGCTCGATAACCACCGCGCCTCTCGAAGACTGTACCGAGGCTTCGCCCGCGCGTTTTTCCTCTTCATCAAAATCATCTCCGCCGCGGAAGTCACCCGCAAGTTTTCTCGCAATCTCTTTGCTTGCGATTTGCGAAAAACTATTATTAAATAAGCCGTTTTTTAAAATACTTGCTATGCTTTTTTCACTATATCCTCTGCTCGCACCCGTCAAAATGAAACAGCTTGCAAGCAACATGGCTGCAATCATAAATATAATTGCCGAATACAATTTCTTCTTATCCATAATCTCTACTCCTCTCTAAACGTATCCGCTACGCCTTTAAGCAAGTCCAGCCATTTGCTCGAACTTTCCGATTTGTCCACGCTGATAAATTTCTTATCGCGTCCGCAAATCAGAAATCCCACGGGCGTAATCGTAACTCCACCGCCGCAAGCCGCGGTATACGGATAATCGGAGCTTTTGTCTGAATCTCCGTATTCTCCGCCGCCGACGACAAAGCCGTAGCTGAGCTTATTGACGGGCAAAACCACGCTTCCGTCCGACGTTACGATAGGTTTCCCTACGATATCGTCGCTTTCAACCGCGTGTTTTACGCTCTCTACCGTTTTTTTAAGCATTTCGTCAAGATTTTCCATATTTACCATCCCAATGCGGTCGCAATAATAGAACCTAACTGAATCAAGTTCATATGCACCGTCACTTTTCCGTCAAGTTCCAGAGCGTCGGACGGTCTTGCCGTGTACACTCTGAGAGAATCGAACAAAGGCTGTAATACGCACGTTACTGCCGCGCTCAGCATTGCCGAATTTTTTGCGTCGTCCGCGCCTATCAATGCGAGCAGGTTTCCGCTGAGTTTTACGTTTTGAACCTTGAACTGTTTTATAACCCCGACAGCCTTGCCCAAATCCCTGTTTTTCTTAGGTTTTTTCTTTTCGCCGTTTATATACATGCAAAACGTGCCGTTTTCGCGTTTTATCCTCAGTCTCATGATTGAAAAGCCAAACACGGACAGATTTACTTCCGCCCTGTCTCTCGCAAGCGACGCATGTCCTTTCGCGCCGAATTTCAGCGGAAAAAACAGCATCGTTATCAAAAACTGTAAAATCGTAAGAGCAATAGGCGCACCCATATCCGTATTTTGCGTAATATTCCCGTTTATATGAAAAAAAGACGGAAATTCCGTCTTCCTTCAAACAAAATCATAAGCAATCAACGGATTACGATAATTACTCGTAAACCTCCAAGCCCTCTCCCGCAAGATAATCGGGAACGTCCGTTTCGTCGAAATCCTCGTCGACTATTTCGACGTCTGCCGCGGCTTCTTCCGCCAAATCCTCGGCTTTCTCAATATTCTGTCCGTCTTCTCCCTCGTTCAGTATAGAACGCGTGTGGAAAAGAGTATCCGTCTGCATATTGATAAGCATGAGCTTTTCAAGCACCTCTCCGTAATCTGGAAGTTCGGACAGCTCGCTCAATCTGAATTTCTTCAAAAACTCATCCGTAGTGCCGTACAGCAACGGTCTCCCTACGGTGTCCTTTCTTCCGACCGCTTCGACAAGCCCCGCCTTCAACAATGCGGACAGCGCGTATTCGGAGTTGGTGCCGCCTCTCATATCGTCTATTTCCACCCTAGTGATAGGCTGTTTGTACGCAATGGTAGAAAGGACTTCGAGCAAGGTTTTGGTAAGCTCCTTTTCTTTTAGCGGCGTGAGCACGTTCGCAACCGCGTCGCCGTAGTCGGGATTTGACATAAACTGCAACTTACCGTTGAACTCCGCAAGCACAATTCCGCTATTGCCGCTGTAACGGTTTTTCAGCGTTTTGACAATCTGCGTGAGCTTCTGCGTTGTAAGTTCAGGCACTTTTTCGCAGATATCCGCCTTTGTTATCGGCGAGCCGCTGGCAAAAATCACAGCCTCAACAACGTTTTCAATATTTTCCATCGTCGCCCTCCTCGAATACGATTGGCACATCCTCCGTACCCTCTATTGCGTAAATCATAATCTCGCCGAACACTTCCTCCTGAGTGGCGCGCAGTCTGCCGTATTTAAGCAATTCCAGCACGGCGAGGAAGGTGGTGACTATATCCGATTTGTCATAATCGGGCTCGAACAAATCGGTGAACACCATTTCGCGGCGCACCGCGATAATCTCGCGGATATTCTCCATTTGGTCGTGTACGGAGAATCTCTCCTTCATGACCTTTTTAGGTATGACCGACTGCTCGCGCTTATCGGCGTTTGCAAGCACCTTCGCAAACGCTTCCACAAGCTTCGGCAATGAGAAATTTACAAGCGCGACGCGATAATCCTTGTCCGTATATGTAGGGGCGCGGTAAAACCTGTTTATCGTCTCGATTTCTTTGAGCTTTTCGCTCTGTTCCTTCATCAGAGCGTATTCCTTAATCTTGTTGATAAGCAGCATGCGCTCGTATTCGGGGTCGTCTTCGTCGATAATTTCGTCGTCTTCCTTAGGCAGCGTGCGTACGGATTTGAGATACACTAGGTCGGCAGCCATAGCTATAAAATCACCTGCATAGTCGTAATCCAATTCCTCTTTCGGCGTTTCCCTTATGATTTCTACGTACTGACTGGTAATATCGGAAATAAAAATATCCTCGATTGGAATTTCGGCTTTTTTGATGAGGTCGTACAAAAGACCGAGCGGCTCGTCATAATCCTTTATTTTGAACTTGATTTCCTGCTTGGCAACAATAAAATCGCCCTCGATAGCCTCGGGGGAGACCGTTTCAGCCTGCGGCTGTTCGTCCTGCGTCGCAACGCTCGGCAGTATATCTTTTGTTTCCTCAGCGGTCATAATCCTCTTATCGCAGCATGTGCGCAGAATTTATCTGATAAATTCTATCATAAACGCGCCCGAAAGTCAAAGCAAATAAGCTCCGTAAAGCACATGAATTATGTCGCGCCGGCTTCAAAAAACTACGGCTTATCCGTGACATAATCTTTTCTTGAATACGTATAAGCGGCAAGACGGTGCGTTTGCGCCGTCTTGCCGCTAGGACAACTATCCGCGTTGTCTCAATTTATCAACCTATCGACCATTGTTTTCCTATTTCGCCTATCGCGTCAAACAAGCTCATACGCTCGACGTCTTCGTTTACTACAACCTCCGTTTCAAAGAGGACGACTCCGTCTTTGAGCAGATAGACCTTGCCCACCGCGTCTCCGCGTCTTACGGGGGCTTTTACTCTGTCCGTTATTTCATAGCGCAGTTCAAAATCGGCGCTTTCCTGTCTAGACGCAAATCTTGCGACGTCTCTGCTCACCGTAAGCGTTGCATATGCTTTCTTGCCGCCTACGACCTCGACCGTATTTTCAAGATTTTCGCCAGCTTTGAGCAATATTTCGTTGCTGTAATTTGCAAAAGCATAGTCGAACATGGAGCTCACCGCCGCGTTTCTCACCTTAGAGCTGTCCGCGCCCATCATGACGGCAATTACTCTCATATCCGCGCGCTTTGCGGTCGCCGCAAGACAGAACTTCGCTTCGTTTGTGAATCCCGTCTTTCCGCCGTCACAGCCGTTGTAAAATCTCACAAGCTTGTTCGTATTGGTTATAGTCGTCTTTCTGCCGTCGGGATGTGCGTAATCTTCAAGCCACACGCCCGCATATTCGTAATACTTCGGATGATTTATAAGCTGAGCGAACATTGTCGCAACGTCCTTTGCGCAGGAAAAGCTCTCGGCGGCGGGCAAACCAGTACAGTTCTTAAACGAAGTATTTGTCATTCCCAGTTCCGTTGCGCGGGCGTTCATCTTTGCGACGAATCCTCCCACACTGCCCTCCAAATGCTCCGCAATGGCTACGCAGCTGTCGTTTGCGGAAGCCACAATCACCGTTTTAAGCAAATCTCCGAGCTTATGGGTGGTATCCGCGTCAAGGAAGACCTGAGAGCCGCCCATAGAAGCCGCCTCGGCGCTTATAGCAACGTCATCGTCAAGCGCAGCTTCGCCGCGCTCGATAGCCTCGAAGGTAAGCATTGCAGTCATAATCTTCACCATGCTTGCAATAGGATGTCTGTCATTCTCATTGCGCGCATAGATAACGCTTCCCGTGGCATAATCAATAAGATAGGCGGCTCTGCCGACGCTTTTGAAGTCGGTCGCCGCGCTAGCAACGCCCACAGGTCTCAGTTGCAATAAAACGGTCAGCACGCTTGCCAAAACAAACAACGCCACAACCGCAACGGAAATAATAGTCAATTTTGTTTTTGAGTATTTCATAATATCCTCACGCTTTTTTAGATAGCGTGTTTCAAAAACTCAAAATTATGCAACAGGAGCGCCCGCGCCGCAATATTGCGCAAAGCCGCGATTAAATCTATTATAATTCCTCTATTTATGCCCTTATGTGTGATTCGACTATAACCGTCAGAACAGCGTAACTATAATAACTCCCGATATAGACCCTACGATGAGGAACAGGACAAGCGCGCAGGCTACGTTTATTCCGAAAATTTTAAGCGCGCATACGAATGACTGCCTTAGCCCCGAGTGACCCGAGCAATCCGTACACGAGGACGACAGGATATTCGCCGCAGCTAAAACCATACAAACAAACGTTATAAGGAAAAACGGCAGATAAATTATAATCAGATTGAACACCCCGAATCCCTCGTAACGTCCGATAAGGGCAAACGAGTATCTTCCGCACAGAAATCCCAACAGCGTAAAAGGAATAACGGCGATAATAACCGTCTTGTTGCTTATACCAGAAATCAGCAATAGTCCGTAACAGCCGAACAATCCGAGCACGGCAAAGAAAAATACTCTGGCAGCGCCCGTTTCCACGTCTACGCGCGGCACTCTTTCAAAAGAACCGTCAACCGCGCGATATGTAAATATAATGCCGAGTATGACACCTATAACAAAAAGAACAACCGCGCAAATTATAACCTTCCTATTCTTTTCAAAATAGGTTCTGAGCGAAGATAAAACCGTTCTTGTACGCAATGACGACATACCGAATTATATTTTTATCATTGCGCTTTTATGACAAAAGCCGACAAACTCGCCCAAAGAATAACGCATTATGTCAGCCGAGCGAGGAAACGCCTATGCTATACTCGGTCTCGTGAGAAACAATGAAATAAAAACAAGGAAATATTTGTTGCAGCTGGGCTTTCAGCCCAATCTCAAAGGCTATATCCTGCTCAGCCGTCTTATCGAAATGGCGCTCGACGGAGATGAAATCCTTCCGCTCAAATACGTGGGCTATAAGTCTTTAGCGTCGGAGTTTGCCGTAAACGCCGCGAGCGTGGAAAAGGATATACAAAACGCGATTTCCTCCGCATGGCTCAGAGGAAACGTCGAAACGCTATATCATGAATTCGGCGAGACTCTGGACGAAAACAAAGGAAAGCCCACAAACAAGCAGTTTGTACTTACGGCTCTCGAAAGATTGCACTGAAAAGCATACGTCTAAAAAACAAATTCAAATTATGACGTTAAAATAATTCGGAATGCATAACCTTTTTCTGTCATAAAGCGAAGTGACCTCCCTAGTATAAAAGCAACCGTGCACGGTTGCTTTTATACTGCCTTGCGGCAATATATTTCTACGCCGAACCCAAACGATAATGTCTAAGGCTCAGAGGCGTTCAAAATAACTGATTGATAAATTTCTATATTATAAGACGTCATATCTATATTCGGTAACGTAGGTTTTATGCCGCTTGCAGCTTTATGCCGCCTCCCGATACGCCGCCGCGGAATTCACCGCATAGTCATACATAAACCTGCTGTGCACTGCGTAGCCTCTCGTCGGGTCTTGAATAAACACGTGCGTCACCGCGCCTACCAGAATACCGTTTTGAATTATGGGACTTCCGCTCATGCCCTGAACTATGCCTCCCGTCTTTTCCAACAGCTCCTTGTCGCGCACTGCGATTACCATGCCTTTTTCCGCAGGTTCGCTTTGCGATATCACTTTCACTATATCGATATCATAAAATTTAGGTTCGCTGCCGTCCACAGTCGTGTATACCTTTGCCGCGCCGGGTTTAGCCTCGCCCTTGGTCGCTATTCTATACAGCTCCGCGTCATAATCCGCCGTATATTCGCCGAACAGACCGATATCCGTGTTTCTTGCAATAATGCCGACAGGAGAAGAAAGCCTGTTCACGTCCGCGATAAGACCGCCCGCTTTACCGCTTTCACCCTTTATGACTCCGTCGATTTCCGTTCTGTATATATTTCCGTAGGTCAGTTCATAATCGAGTCCGCTCTCGCCGTCCGTAATAAAATGACCCAATGCTCCGAAACGCCCGTCCTGCGTAACAAACGTAAGCGTTCCCACGCCTCCTACGTCCTCTTTCAACATCAAGCCCAGCTTCTTCTGCCCCGTCGCCCTGTCTATTGCGGGCACGAGTCTGACAGTAAACAAGTTTCCGTCTCTCAATACGGCCAACTCCATTTCGTTTCCGTTAAACTCGTCGGAAATCATTTTCAGACGGAATATGGAAGTCACCTGCTCGCCGTTTACGCTATACAGCACGTCGCCCGTTTTGATTCCCGCGTCAAGAGCGGGCGAAACCGCACCCGACTCAGTATCCACTTCGCTCAGCCCCAGCACTATAAGACCGCCCGCATTTACGGATATTCCGATAGGCTTTCCGCCTATACGCACGTAAACGTTGTCCTGCGCCGCGCTTTTCGACAAATCGGCGAGCTGTCTTTTTGCGTTCAGTCTTTGTTCCCCAATTTGCTGAGAATTGCCATAAGTATTATCATTTATCCCAATTTCGGGAATAGATTGGCTGAATATCAAAACCAATAAACAAATTGCAACAAGAATTATAAAGGCTCTTATCGCAATACCCTTTTTATTTGCCGCAATTATTTCATCCGTATGTTGCATACGTTTAGCATTAATCATCAGATGAAAAACCTTGCGTGTAAATAAATGTAAAAATAAGGCACGCCTCGCGCGTGCCCGATTTATATATTAATCGTGCCGTATCACTTACGCTTTGCCAAGGATATGACGCGCCATATAAACGCCCATAACGGAAGCCATCATAAGTCCCCTAGTCCAACCGCTGCTGTCGCCGAGACAGTGTAAACCTTTTATAGAGGTGTTGAGACGCTCGTCCATTTTGATTTTATTGCTGTAAAATTTGAGCTCGGGGCTGTACAGCAAAGTTTCGTATCCCGCGAAACCGGGCACAACTTGGTCCACCGCCTGAATAAAGTTTATAATGCTCAACATTGCTCTGTACGGCATTGCGGCGGTTATATCTCCCGCAACCGCGTCTTTCAAGGTCGGACGAACGTTGGAATAGCTCAGTTCCTTCTGCCAAGTGCGTTTTCCGCTTAGGATATCGCCGTAACGCTGAACCATAATTTTGCCGTTGCCCAGCATATTGGTGAGCTCTCCCACCCTCTGCGCGTACTCTATGGGCTGTTTGAACGGCTCGGTGAAGGAATGCGAACATAGTATGGCGAGATTTGTGTTGGGGCTCTTCTTTTCCTTGAAACTATGCCCGTTCACGACGGCAAGGTCGTTGTCATAATTCTCCTGCGAAACAAACCCTCCGGGGTTCTGACAGAATATGCGAACTTTGTTCTTGAAGGGCTCGGGATAACCTATGAGCTTGCTTTCGTACAAAACGCTGTTCACTTCCTCCATAATTTCGTTGCGGACTTCCACTCTGACGCCAATATCCACAACTCCCGGCGCATGCGCAATATTATGCTGAGCACACATCTTTTCAAGCCATTCCGCGCCTCTGCGTCCCGTGGCGATTATAGTTCTATCAGCGAAAATTTCTTCTCTGTTCCCTCCTTTGGTATCAGCAATGCAAACTCCCTTGCATACGTTTCCGTCGAGAATTATATTTTCGCAGTGTCTGGCAAAGAAAAACTGCACTCCCTTGCGTTCCAAATACTTTTCTATTGCGAGATACAGTTCATGCGCTTTTTCTGTTCCCAAATGGCGGATGGGACAATCCACGAGTTTAAGCCCCGCCTTGATTGCCTTTTTGCGAATTTCCTTTACCTCCGTCTCGTTTCCGATACCCTCGATATGCTCGTCCGCACCGAATTCGAGATAAATCTTATCCGTATAATCTATAAGCTCCTGCGCAAGGTCGGCGCCGATAAGCTGCGGCAGCTCGCCCCCCACCTCGTACGACAGAGAAAGTTTCCCGTCCGAAAACGCGCCCGCTCCCGAGAAACCCGTCGTAATATGGCAATATGGTTTGCAGTTCCTGCATTCGCCGCCGAAGGTTTTGGGACATACTCTCTTTTCCACAGGCTGACCTTTTTCCACAATACAGATTTTCAAATCGCTACCGCCGCGTATAAGCTCTATTGCGGTAAAAATTCCGGCAGGACCCGCTCCGACGATACATACGTCATATTTTTTCATATTCCACCTCCATGAAAACGGCGCTATCGCCGACTCTTGTTTATCAGGGCGGCAAAGCACAATTATGTCCTATGCGCGGCGCTTATTTTGCGATAAGCGCCGCCGTAATTCGGATATCTCAACTTAATCTTTACAGATTATATAAACCGTATACTTATATTTACGATACTGTCTCCGCACAGCCCGAGTGATTATAATACCAAAAGACCGACCTGTCAACTCGAAATCCAAATTTAATTTTTACATTTTGCGGCTTGAATGAGGCTGAATTTTGTCGAAATATGTCAACTTTTCCGCACTGCGGCATAGAATATACAACTCGGAGGGCATATGGCTTTGGACAGTTTGATGATGCTTTTGAAAAACCTAATCATATTTTCTTCCTATGTGACGGAAAAAAGTTCATTTCCAAAGCCGCTCTCCAAAGAAAAGGAAAAAGAATATCTCTCGGCAGCTATGAACGGAGATTCAGCCGCAAAAGACATACTTATCAAGCACAACCTGCGTTTGGTTGCGCATATCGCAAAAAAATACACCAACTACGGTGACAACGACGAGCTTATTTCAATCGGCTCCATAGGTCTTATAAAAGCCATTGAGAGCTTCAAGCCCGACAAGGGCACACAGCTTGCCACATACGCATCAAGATGCATAGAAAACGAAATACTCATGACTATGCGCACTTCCAAAAAGCACCGCTCCAACGTGTCCCTCAACGACCCTATCGGCGTGGATAAAGAAGGCAACGAACTTACAATTCTCGATATGCTGTCCGACAACTGCTCCGTTATCGACGACGTCGAGAACAATATACTCATGGAAAGACTTCTCAAAATCACAAAATCCATATTGGACAAACGGGAATACGAAATTATACAGCTTCGCTACGGACTCGGCGGCGTCGGCGCGCTCACACAGCGCGAGGTGGCGGCAAAATACAATATTTCCCGCTCCTACGTTTCCCGTATAGAAAAAAAGGCTCTCGAAAAAATTCGGGAGCACGTATCGAAGGAAGAACTGTATCTGTAAACGAAACTGTGCAGACGCGCGCGCAAACCGTTTGATATGCAATAGAAGCAAAATCCTATATATTGCGATACATAAAACTGTTTTTCAATTATATAAAAACGTCCGCCTGTGCGCAATCGATTGCGCACAGGCGGACGTTTAAGGCGTAATAACAAAATAGATTACTTGTCGTCCTGCTCTTTTTTACGCTTCACAAGTCCTTCTATTTCCGTAAGCAGAGTGTTGATATCTCTGAACTGACGGTGAACCGAAGCGTAACGCACATACGCGACTTGGTCTATATTTTTCAGACCTTCCATCACAAACTCGCCGATTTGTTTGGACGAAATTTCTTGGTCGAGCAAATTTAGCAGGTTGTGCTGAATTTCGTCTACGAGTTTATCGATAGCAGTGACGGGAATCGGACGCTTTTCACATGCTTTAAGAATGCCGATTTTGAGCTTGTTCGCGTCGAACATCTGGCGTGAACCGTCTTTTTTTATAACCAAAATCGGCACATTGTCTATCGTTTCATAAGTTGTAAATCTTTTGTGACATTCCAGACATTCTCTGCGGCGGCGAATCGACGTACCGTCCTCGTTTTGTCTTGAATCGACGACTTTACTTTCGATATAGCCGCAATACACGCATTTCATTGAAATTCCTCTTATGATTTGTATTTGAATTTATTTTACAGTATGCAACATAAATTGTAAAGCCAAAGCGCAATATTTTGGCGTTTTTAAGTCATTTTTTGCTGTTTGTCAGCGCCTTAGAGAAAAATTGAATCCGTTTTTTGTATTAAACGTTTTTTATTTGTTATATTAATGAATATTACGGCCGCACGCGCAATAAAATTTTGTATGAACCATAAACAATACTCATTTTCCGATATGTCTAAAAAAACCGTGATAAACGTCGCGGACGGCAGGGAACTCGGACATGTATGCGATATGATTTTCAACAACTGCGGCGGCGTGCTGGGATTTGTAGTCCCTGGTAAAAAAAGCTTTTTCAAAAGCATTACTTCCTCCGACAATATATTCATACCATGGAACAGAATTATCAAAATCGGCTCGGACGTAATACTCACCGAGCTCGTCGGCAATCCAATCGGCACTTGCGCGGTACAGGAAAACCGCGAAGCGGACGTGCGCGCTTACTCCGCCCCGCAATGTCCGCCCGACCCCTATAATCAACAGCCGCCGCAATATCAGCCGAACGTGCCGCCCTATCCCAATCAAAACGCGACGTCCCCTGCACAAACTGTATATCACAACGACAATAAACCCGAATATTGAAAACTTCATAAAAGAAAAAACGGCTTTTATGCCGTTTTTTCCGTTCTCTTTTAAAGCCGAACATTTTCACAGATTGAACATTGTTAACAATATTATGCCATAGCGGTTTTTATGCGTTGCAACGCGGACTTTTCCAGTCTGGAAACCTGAGCCTGCGATATCCCGACTTCCTTGCTTATTTCTATCTGCGTTTTGCCGTCGAAATAACGCAGCTTTACAACCTCCATCTCCCTTTCGGGGACCAGTTTCAACGCTTCGTACAATGCTATTCTTTCCGACCAGTTGTCGCTGTTTTCCTTCTTGTCCGCGAGCTGGTCTAAAATGGATACGTTCTCCTCTCCGTCGCTGTACACCGGCTCGTAAAAAGATATAGGCTCGCTCACCGCGTCGAGAGCGCAAGCCACTTCGGCGAGTGGAACTCCGATTTCTTCGGCGATTTCCATCATATTCGGCTCGCTTACGGAGTTTTCCATCATGCGTTCCCGCGCTTTAAGAGCCCTGTACGCCGTATCGCGCAGACTGCGGGACACCTTTATCGACGTCCTGTCCCTTAGTATGCGCTTGATTTCGCCCAAAATCATCGGTACGGCATAGGTGGAAAACCGCACGTCCAACGTCGTGTCGAAGTTGTCAAGTGCTTTCAAAAGCCCCACCATGCCCACTTGAAATAAGTCGTCGGCGTCTTCCTGCGATTTGGAAAACCTGCCTACGCAGGACAGTACAAGCCGCATATTGGCACGCAAGAACAGGTCACGCGCCTCCTTATCGCCGCTCTTGATTTTGATAAGCAATTCGTCGCATTGTCTGCAATTCAATTTCGGCAACGTTGACGTATCGATGCCGCAAATAGTCACTCTTCCCATAAAAAAGCAACCTCCTGAAATTATGTAAGGTTGCTTTGAGCGCCGCGGTTTTTGAATTATACCCGTGAAGCGCGACGTTTATACGTTTTATTTTTCAGCCGCTTCTTTGTATGCCTTATTGCGCGGTATCAAGCGGCAATTATCCGCGCATCAGCTTTATCTTCTCCGCCTATATACGCACATGGGCGGACGTCAGCCGAGCTTTTGCATATTTTTTTTGAGATTGCCTACGATTTTCTTTTCCAAACGCGATATATACGACTGCGAAATACCCATCATATCCGCGATTTCCTTTTGCGTCATCTCGTCCTTACCGTACAATCCGAAACGCAATTCAAGTATACTGCGCTCGCGCTCTGGAAGCTTATCAAATGTATCTCTAAGCATTTCCTTCTCCGCCGTACCTTCAACGTCGTTATACACGCAGTCGGGGTCGGTGCCGAGGACGTCGCTGAGCACAAGCATATTTCCCTCGAAATCCACGTTCAGCGGTTCGTCAAAGGAAACTTCTGCTCGCGTTTTATTAGTCTTTCTAAGATGCATCAAAATTTCGTTTTCTATACACCTAGAAGCAAAAGTTGCAAGTTTGATATTTTTATCGGGGTTGTAGCCGCCCACGGCTTTTATGAGACCTATGGTGCCTATGGACACCAAGTCGTCCATATCTATGCCCGTATTGTCGAAACGCTTGGCTATATACACCACCAAACGCAGATTATGCTCGATAAGTTTGAGTCTGGCTTCCTCGTTGCCTTCCAGAAACAGCGCCACGGTTTCCGCCTCCTCCTCCGCGCTAAGAGGTGACGGCAGGCTGTTTCCCACTGATATGTAATTTACGGTATCGGGAGTCTCGATTCCGAAGAACGCCAGAATTTTTTGCCATAGCGATTTGAGTTTGTTTTTCATATATTCACCTCTTTTCGGATTTTCATCCGCTTCGTTTATATGCAATCCTATATTCTGTCTAACAAACATTCAATTCATCTGATTAGAACATAGAATTTTGCAATATTACGTCAAAGCCGTCAAAGCTCCTTCGGGACAGCGCGCCGAGCGCCTTATAGCTCTTTCCGTCGACAGTAACCTCGTCTATATCCACAAGCGTAAGACTGTCTTCTCCGCAAGCTGTTCCTATTTGAATGAATCCTTTTATATCAAGCTCCGAAAGCTTTTCTTCGACTTCCTTCGACAGTATAACGACGGGCAAGCCGCTGTCGCAGTCTACAAGCAGATTTCCGCTGTCACATAGACCGTCCGCGCTTACGGTGTGTCCCGACGCGGATATTGTAATTTTTGCGGTTGAAGCCTTTGCCGAGGCGCGTTTACGCGCAATCAGTCTTGCCGCAAGAATAAGCGCGCAAATTCCCATTGCTCCAAGGCCCAGTACGGCATAGGATTTCAAATCTATGCCGAGCGCATATGACAAGCCGAATACCGCGCCGCCCGAAAAATATGTAAACAGCACGAATATTACGACAGTGCCGATATAGTCTCCGAATTTGTAAATTGCGCTCTTTCCCTGCGGCTTGGAGAATATTATGCACATGAGCGGCGCAAGCAACGTCTTGACAATAATCTGCGCCCACTCGGGTATAAGAACGTATGCCGTTCCGGCCGCGCAGCCTATTGCAGATGATAGCAATATGCGCCAATGCTTTATGCGCCTGCGCCTTACCGTCAGCGTAGCAAGCGCCAGCATTGCGTCCACGAAAAAATTATTGAACATGACAAGCTCTACGTATACACTCACGCATTCATAGTAAGTGTTTAGGATGTAAAATGCTTTCTTTTTATGTCGCACGAGTTTACAACGGAAATTCTGAATTATCGCATGTTTCGGCAATCTAAACGGTTGAAATTATCAAAATAATATATAAGCACATAAATTTCGATGACATAAAACAAACGGACGACGTCCGTCCGTTTGCTGTCATAATAATTTTTGAGATTCAGATTGAAACCGCATGATTCTCAGCTGAAAATCATGCAATGAACGCGGCATAATTCTCTACTCTTCTTTGCCGTTCCTGCTCTCTCTGAGTCTGCGCAAAAAATGCGGCACGCTGTTTTGCGGAACATCCATTCTCGAAGAGCCTACGCTGTTTTGTCTGTTTTCCGAACCGTACTGCGGCGCGGGCTGAGCGGGCGCGGCAGGCTGTGATTGCTGATAAGGCTGCGGCGTCGGACGGCTGTTTTCTCCGAATACGGGTCTGACGGGACGCGGAGGAACGGTCTGCTGTACGGGAGACGGCTGTTCCTTACGCACTACGTCCGCCGCGGCGAGCGTCTGAGAAAGAGGACGCTGAGGAGGCGTATGCTGGGCTTCCATTACCTTTTGCGAATTTACCTTTTCGTTTTTGAAGCCCGTCGCAATTATGGTTATCGTAACGTCGTGTTTATTCGGTTCCGTGGTGGAGCCGAAAACGATATTAGCTTCGGGGTCAAGCACTGACTGTATGAGCTGACTGCATTCGTCCACTTCGCCGAGCGTAAGGTCATCGCCGCCTACGAAGTTGATTATAAGACCCGTGGCGCCTACTAAGTCCGTCTCGATAAGGGGGTTTGTCGCCGCCGCGCGTATTGCGTCGTATACTCTGTTTTCTCCGTCGCCGCTGCCCACGCCGATATGCGCAAGACCGCTCTTTGTAAGCACGGTTTTCACATCAGCGAAGTCTACGTTTATATATCCCGGCTTGGTGATGAGATTGCTCACTCCGATTACGCCTTGTCTCAAAATGTTGTCCGCCTGCGCAAAAGCAACGGGCATCGGCGCGTTGGGAGGAAGTTTGTCAATCAGCCTTTGATTCGGAATGATAAGCAGCGTATCGACATAATTGCGAAGCTCGGCAATGCCCTGTTCCGCATTTCTGATACGCTTTTTGCCCTCGAAGTTGAAGGGTTTTGTGACGACCGCAACCGTGAGGATATTCATATCGCGCGCGATACTCGCTACGACAGGAGCCGCACCCGTGCCAGTGCCTCCGCCCATTCCGACGGTGATAAACAGCAGGTCGACGCCTTGAAGAGCCGCTTTTATGCGTTCGCGCGACTCCTCCGCGGCCTTTTTGCCTATTTCGGGGATAGAGCCTGCGCCGAGTCCTCTCGTGAGCTTCTCACCCAACTGAATCTTGCATTGCGGAGGAAGCGGAGACGCGTCGAGCGCCATTTTGTCCGTGTTCATAACCGCAAACGTCGCGCTGTCCACCCCGTCTTTGACCATGCCGTTGACGGCGTTACAGCCGCCCCCGCCGACGCCTACGACGACGATATTCGCAACTCCCTCAATCTTTTGAGAGATAGGAGGATACTTCGTATCGGGTGTCGCATATGCCGCGGGCTGAGATTCGTAATTTCCGTTTCCGACGCTTGCGTCGGAATAATTTTCATATGTATATTGGTCGTCGAAACTCATCTGTTACCTCCAAAAAATAAACCTTTTATCTTCGCGCCCACGCTTGTTTTGGATAGCGTATCCGCAACAAGCAGTAACGCAGTTTTTGAACTGTCATCCGCTCTTACAAAACCCGGAAGTTTGGGCGTAAGAATTTCCATGCCCTTTTCCAGTTTTTCTCCGAGATATTTTTTTGCGCCGCGCATGGGCGCGATTCCCTCTCCCGTGAGGTAAACGGGCATATAAGACGGAGCTTCGTCCTTTATGCCGTCCAAAATTCTGAGCAGCATATCCGCAAAAACATCCAATCTGTTTTTGACGATGCGGCAAACGAATGCCGCGGGCACGGAGGAGTTCTCATCCCCGACGAGAATTTCATCCTCGCTGTAATTGAGATTGAGGTCCACGAGCTTCTTCGCTTCGAGAGCCATATCGTACGGCACGTCGAGAGCGTCGCAAATATCCGCCGCAATGTGACCTCCGCCGAGGGAAAAGGATTTCAAATCCAAAATACCCTCGCCTTTTGCAAGAGATACAGACGTGGACAGATATCCGACGTCCACGAGCATATAAACGCTTTCTCTCTGTTCCTCGTCGAGAAGCGAAATGCATTCCGCCCAACTCGAAGAAATATATCTGACATCGGTGAAGCCAAGCTCTGCCGCGAACTTGTCAAACACCGACAGAAAGCGGTTTTCGGCAAGCATATAAGACACGCATGCCTCCACGCCGCTCGCATACATGCCGCGCACGTCCGAATACAGTCCGTCTTCGCTGTCGACGGCAAAATATATTGCGGAAGTGTTGATGACGGTGTAATCCGAACCGTCGAAATCGTTGCCCTTGTTCAAAAGAAAATCTATATCGTCGTCGACTACGCGTCTTTTCCTGTCAAGGCGTACCGACACCTCTCTAGACACCGCCGCGGTAAACTCCGCAGGCACTCCGATAAACAGACGTTTGGAGCGTGAAGCCGCATTTTTCATAGCTTCCGAAAGCACGCTTTTCGCCGTACGTAAAGTGGCGGTTTCATCAAACCATTCACCGTTGCAATAGCCGGGATGTTCCTTTTCGACAACGGATTTTATTCCGAATACGCTCTGAGCTTTTTTAACGCCGACAATAGCGGACAAAAGACGCGAAGTAACGTCGAGTACAACGATATCTTTTGTGAACAGTCCGCTCATCTTCTCCCGCTCCTATGCGCGTTCGCATAAAATATTTAATATATTAAATATATATATTCTTAGAAGCGTTGTCAATCCCTTGACGGTGACTTTTGCGAATTTTTTATAAAATTTCAATTTGCGGCGCTCAAATCAAATCCGCAAGGAAGCGGGAACGGACATCCGATTTTATGACGGAAACCGTTCCCTTCTTATATCTGCTCCGAGAGATGAAAACATAGCTTCAAAATTCTCGTATCCTCTGTCTATGAAATGCGGATTATATACTCGGCTTTCACCCTCCGTCTTCAACGCCGCTATGCAAAGACCCGCGCCTCCCCGCAAATCGGAAGCGATAAGAGCTGCGCCGCGCATTCCTTTTTCTTTTCCGAACACCGTCGCGGAATTTGCGCATACGGAAATATCCGCACCCATTTTGGCAAATTCGCGCGCATGAGCAAATCTCCCGTCGAACACCGTTTCGCATATCTTGCTCGTACCGTCCGAAAAACACTGACAGGCAAAATACTGAGGCTGCATATCCGTGGGGAAAAGCGGATACGGCGCGGTTATCACCGACTTCGCGCGCACACGGCCCTGCGAGCGCACTCGCAGACAAACGCCGCTCTCCTCGACCTCGCAATACCGCGAGCGAAAAGCCTGTATAACGGAGCGCATATCGTCCGGACTGACTCCGTAGATAGTCGCGTCTCCGCCGCAGAGCGAAACGGCGGCAAGCACCGTCCCCGCGACAATCCTGTCTCCGCCCGCGCTTAGCACGGCTCCCCCGAGGCGCTTCACGCCCTCTACTTTTATAACGGACGTGCCCTCTCCGCTTATTTTCGCACCCATAGCTTTGAGTCCTCTCGCCAAAGCTACGATTTCGGGTTCTCGCGCGCAGTTGACGAGCATGGTATTTCCCTCCGCCAACGAAGCGCACATAAGCAGATTTTCCGTCGCGCCCACGCTGGGATATCGCATAAATATATCCGCTCCGTGCAGTTTGTCCGCGGTACATCTGAGAAAGTTCCCGTCGCATTCCGTGCGCGCGCCCATGCGCCTGAGTCCGTCGAGATGAATATCAAGAGGTCTCGCGCCTATATCGCACCCTCCCGGCAAGGGCATTTCCACGCTCCCCGCCGAACTCAAAAGTGCGCCGAGCATAAACATTGACGAGCGCATTGACTTGCAAAGAGTCTCGCTCGCACGCGCGCTTGTCGCTTTTCCGCTCACGCATATACGCCTGCCGTCGCGCGTCACGCGCGCGCCCGTTTCGGCGAGTAAATCGGTCATTGCATCTACGTCAGATATGTACGGACAGTCTTCGACCGTAAGCTCTTCATCGGTCAGTATTCCCGCCGCAAGCAAAGGAAGCACGGCGTTTTTCGCGCCGTGTACCGTTACCGAACCTTCAAGCCGTCTGCCGCCGTTTATTACGATACATTCTCCGTTCATACTTCACCGTATGCTTATTTTGCGTTTTGGGTGTTTAAGCGGCAAAGTATCTTCCTCCGCAAAGGTATCGACCCTTGCAAAAGGCAGTCTGTTGCGAGATATGGAAAGCAAAATTCCCACCGCTGCAAGGTACGCAACAAGCGAGCTTCCGCCTGCGCTCACAAACGGCAGAGGAAGTCCCGTAGGAGGCACGGCTCCGCATACGACGGCTACGTTGAGCAGAGCCTGCACGGTGGTCACCGCGGTTATGCCCGCCGCAAGATAACATGAATATCTGTCCTGCGCCTGTCGCGCTATTTTTATTCCGCGTACTGCGATTATCAAAAACAGCGACATTATGAGCGCAACTCCCGCCAGCCCCGTTTCTTCGCCTATAACGGAGAGTATAAAGTCGCTTTCCGCGAACGGAAGGAAGAGATACTTTTGCCTCGAAGCGAAAAGCCCTACCCCGAAAAGTCCGCCGCTTCCCAATGCGTAATACGACTGAATGAGCTGATAGCCCTCCTCCAACGGAGATTCCCACGGGTCTAAAAAAGCAAGCAGTCTCTGCATTCTGTACGGCTCGACGAGGATAAGCACGACGGCGCCTATTATTACAGGAACGATTAGCAGTAAAAGGTGCTTTATCCGCGCGCCGCTCACAAACAGCATTATGAAAATGACCGCAACTGCGCACATCGTAATGGACATATTTGGTTCGAGTATGAGAAGCACGCACACCGCGCCGCCTGCGAGCAGTATCGCAAGCACTCCCCGAAATTTGGACATATCCGTTTTGGAGGCGATGAGCGAAAGCATCATAACCATAAAAAACTTAGCGTATTCGGACGGCTGAATGGTGAAAAAGCCCAGATTGAGCCAACGTTTGGCGCCGTAGCTCTCCACGCCTATGACGGGCAGAAATACAAGCCCTAACAGCAGAATTCCTATCAGATAAAGCGGAATCGTCGCTTTTTTTACGGATTTTATATTTGCGAAAGACAGCCCCAGCATAGCGAACAACCCGAGAGCCAAGGCAATGCCCTGCGTTTTAACATAGTGAAACGGGTCGCCGAACTGCACACCAGCCGAATATGACGACGCGGAATAAATGAACAGCAAACCGATTAGGCTCAATATAACGGAGACTGCGGCAAGAGGCTTGTCCACGCCGCGCGAGCCGCCTATATACGCGCTATCCGCTGCGTTTGACGCGAATCTGCGAATAATTCCTCTCATTTTAAAGCTCCGCGCGAAGCGCTCTTACGCAGGTATCGAAATGCCTGCCTCTCATTTTGTAATCGGAAAACGAATCGAAGCTCTTGGAGGACGGTGAAAAGAGTATATTCGGATACGCATGCGCTTTTGCTATATCGAAAGACGCTCTGAGCGCGGACATAATACTGTCGCAGGTCGAAATACTCCCGAAAGCGACAGCCGCGGCACAATCGGTTATTTCACGCGCGTTTTCGCCGCACACGCATATGTAACGGATATTTTTCGGAAGCTGAGCAAACAATTCCGCAAAATTCTCTTCCCTCTTTGCTCCGCCCAGTATCAGAACGCAATCCCCCTCCGTGGCTTCGCATGCGCTTATACAGGAGGAAACGTTTGTCGCTTTGCTGTCGTTATAGATGGCTATACCGTCTATGCAATCCACTTTTTGGCGGCGGTATTTCGGACGCTCGAATTCTATCGCGCCCGCCGCTGTTCCGTACGCGGATATGCCGTGAGTCATGCTTACGGCAACAGCGGCAAGGAGGTTTTCTATCTCCGCGCCGCGCATATCCACCTCGTCAAGCGAGAGAACTGGCGTGCCGTCAAAGCAGACAAAGCCCGACGATATATACGCTCCTCCGCGAACGGGACGGGATAAGCTGAAAGGGACTTTTTTTGCGGCGGAATTTTCTGCGAGCGCGCAGACAATCGGGTCGTCGGCGTTGTATACTGCAAAATCCTGTTCCGACTGACATGCGAAAATTTTCGCCTTTGCCGCTATGTATTTCTCCATGCTCCCGTGTCTTTCCAAGTGGTCGGGCTTGATATTGAGTATAACCGCCGTATCGGGAGAAAACTTTACGCAGCTTTCAAGCTGAAAGCTGCTCGCCTCCACGACAGCTACCTCCGTCGCGTCCAGTCTGTCCGCTATCGAGGAAAATGGAGTGCCTATATTTCCCACTGCATATGAAGACTTGCCCGCGCGGCGGAATATGTAATCGATGAGCATTGTCGCGGTGGTCTTGCCGTTTGTACCCGTGACGGCAATCTGTTCCGCGCGGCAAAATTCGGAAGCCAGTTCCATTTCGCCGATTATCAGCTTATTTGCGAATTTCGCGTCAAGCAGGAAATCCTTTGAACCTCCGACCCCCGGACTGAGCACTATTATATCTGCTGAGTCTATGACGCCTTTGCTGTTCGTAGCGCCCTTCGCTTCGGGATTATCGTCGTATATAACGGCTTTTGCGCCCTTTTCTCTCACAAGTTGATATGCGGACATTCCGCTTGCGCCCGCGCCGTAAACGACGACGTTCTTCCCGACTAATCTCATACTGCCCTCGCAAATATCAGCGTCAAGGCTCCTCCTATAAGACTGACCGCAAAGTATATCGTAACGATTTTGCTTTCATGCAGACCCTTCATTTCCAAATGGTGATGGAAGGGAGCCATCAGGAATATGCGTTTCTTTGTCAGCTTAAAGTAAAGCACTTGCAATATAACTGATATGCTGGACCATACAAACATTATGCCCGATGTGACGATTAAAAGCGGATTTTTCAAAAAAACCGCTACGCTGGCGCATGCCGCGCCGAGGGCAAGCGACCCCGTATCGCCCATCATTATTTTTGCGGGGAAGCCGTTGAATATCAGATATCCCATCACACCTCCCAGCATAGATACGCAAAATACTCCGAGCGAAAGCACTTGGCCTGCGTACTCCGTATCTCCGCGATTCTCCGCGTCCATATACGTGAGGAATATGAGCAGTGAAAATCCGAAGAAGTACGCAACCGAAGTATAGCCCGCAAGTCCGTCCAGTCCGTCCGTAAGATTCACGGAATTGGTTGCGGCGATGTATACGAGTATGACGAATGGGATTATGCCCCAGCTTAGGTTCAGCGTGGTCTGCGTAAAAGGCAATGCTATTTCCGTTCCGATATATCCCGAAGCATAGACGAAATAGCCCGCCGCCGCACTCAGACCGACCTGACCGATTATCTTCTGATATGGCTTTAATCCCAAGTTTCTGGAAAAACGTATTTTGATGAAATCGTCCAGAAATCCGAGCAAACAAAAACCCATAGCAAGAGCTACCGCAACGATTGACAGTGCTTTGAATTCTACGAGCGAAAATATCAGCGCGGGAATCAAAAAGATAAATCCGCCCATCGTAGGAGTTCCGCTCTTATGTTCGTGCTGTTTCACGTAGCCTAACACCGTCTGCTTGGCTTTGAGCTTCGCCATCAGCTTTATGACGAGAGGCGCGATTATTACGGACAGCGCTACCGAAGCTATAAAATATACAAGTAATTTGATTCCTCCGCTCATCTCAACTGCCCGTACCTTTCCACCACGTCAAAATCGTTGTAGGGTATTTTTCTGCCTCTTATTTCCAGATAGCCTTCATTTCCCTTTCCCGCAATGACAAGCGTATCGCCCTCCTCCATCTCAGAAAGCGCGAAGCGCACCGCCTCTATTCTGTCGACTATGCTTTTTGTGTCCTTTATGTTCACGCCCGCTTCTATATCCCTGATAATATCCTGCGGATTCTCTCCTCTCGGATTGTCGCTTGTGATAATTATCGAATCGCTGTAAACGGACGCCACCTCTCCCATCAGCTTTCGCTTTTGCGAGTCTCTTTCGCCGCCGCATCCGAATACTGTTATCAGCCTCGATTTCGTAAGAGTCCGAGCGGTGGACAGCAACTGCTTCAAGCCGTCGGGAGTATGCGCGAAATCGATGATTATAGTACCTTTATCGTTGCGTAAAACCGAAAATCTGCCCTTTACGGTCTTTATTTTGCGCACTGCGCGAGACAGCGTTTCTCCGTCGATTCCAAGCTCGTAGGCGGCAGCCAAAACGGCGAGCAGATTGTATACGTTAAACTCGCCGAACAGCCGACTTTTGCAATCTACGATTTCGTCGTTGAGATTGGCTACGAAACTTATTCCGACCGTATCCTCTCTTACGTTTACCGCAAAACAATCCGCAGGATTGTAAAGTCCGTAGCTCACCGCAGGCAGATTTTCTTCTTCCAGACGGCGCAACAGTATCCGTCCGCTTTCGTCGTCCACGTTTATTATAGCCTTGCGGATATGCTCCTTTGTGAAATATGACATTTTGACTCCACAGTAATTTGCAAAATCCTTGAAATAATCCAAATGATCCTGCGTGATGTTGGTGAGTATCGCCAAATCCGCCTTTATGTCCCCGAGCTTTTCAAGATAAATCGCGTGCGCGCTCACCTCCGATATCACCACGCCGCACCCTTTGGCTCTCATTCGGAATAAAAGCGAATTGAGCTCGTACGGGTCGGGCGTCGTGAGGCTCTGCCCTACTTTTTCTCCGTCGATATAATGTCCTTCCGTTCCTATCAGTCCGCATTTTATTCCTGCGAACGTAAGCACCGAAGAAAGATAGTGCGCGGTTGAGGTTTTACCGTTTGTACCCACCACGGCTATTATTTTGAGGTAGTTTGACGGATTCATGAAAAAATTTTCGCACAGCTTAGCGTATGCTAAACGTGCATTGTCTACGAGCACGTATTTTATATCGGGATTTTGCGGCTTCTTTGCCGTTACTGCGACGAAAGGCACTGATACGCTATCCAGATAATCGTTTCCGTCGCCGTTTTCACCCTCCATGCAAACAAAAATATCACCCTCTTTCACTTCCTTGGAATTTATCCTTATCTCGTGTATTTCGCAATTATTTTCAACGTTTGATTCGAGCACGTTTAGACCCTTCAATAATCTTTCAAGTTCCATAGAGACAGCCTCCGAGTGTTTATAAAACTATGATAATGAGTATAAGTGTCACAATCAACCGCACCGCAAAACAAGACAGCAACGGAAATTCTTTTCACCCCGTCCGTATGAACGCCGAAAAGCGGGAACGAAACTCCCGCTTTTTAGGTCTTTGTAATATAATTACAAACGGATTATGTCAACAGCAAAACCGTATTACGTTTGTCAACAGTCACGCCTGCCAGCGGATACTGTCCGTTTACGCTTCCGCCCTCTCCGTCGATTTCTAAATAAAGTCCCAGCTTGGCTATCGCGTTTTTAGCCTCGTTTATGCTCATTCCCGTAAAATCGGGCAAGGCAAATTCCGTGCCGATTATGTCCGCTTCCTCCCCCGTATACACTGGCTCTATCCCAAGGTAGTCGAATATGCCGGCAAATATTCCGCCCACCAGCGGCGCGGCTACCAACGAACCGTAGTACATGTATCCCTGCGGCTCGTCCACTATCATAAGCACCGCGTAATTGGCGCCCTCCGTGAGCGAAAATCCGAGAAATGAGGATATGTATTTGCCGCTCGCTATCGAGCCGTTGGCATATTTCTGCGCGGTGCCCGTCTTACCCGCGACGCGGTAACCGGGGACGTACGCGCCCTTTCCGCTTCCCGTTGTAACTACGCTTTCCAACAGCGAGCGCATTGTCTCGGAGGTTTTTTGCGATATAACTCTGTTCCCCTGAGAGGTCTGTCCGAAGCCGAACGTCATTTTTCCGCTCGCATCCGTTACGCCCGACAGCAGGTGCGGCGTAATTCTGGTGCCCCCGTTCATGACCGACGAGGTTGCGCCTATAAGACCTATCGGAGTTACCGCGACAGCCTGTCCGAAGCCTATTCTTGCGAGGTCGACTGTCTTTACCGCGTCTCGGCTTATAAAAATGCCGCTCGTTTCCCCAGTCATATCGACTCCCGTTTTGGATGTCAGTCCGAACTCACGCAGATAATCGTAAAAAGTATTCGTGCCCATGCGCAATGCGCTTTCCATAAACACGCAGTTACAGCTGCCCTCCACGCCTTGCGCAAAGTCAATCGAACCGTGACCTACCGACTTCCAGCACCTTATACGCTTTCCGTCCACAGTTTTGGAGCCGGGACAATAGAATCTGTCCGAAACGGATATCTTGCCTGCGTCAAGAGCGGCGGCGGCAGTCAGTATCTTGAACGTAGACCCCGGCTCGTAGACGGAAGAAACTATACTGCTCTTTGAGTGCGAGAACAGCGCTTCAAGGTCGTCGCGCGGCACGTCGTTCAAATCAAACGACGGGTATTCAGAAAGCGCGGCTATTCCGCCCGTATCGTAATCCATAACTATACATGCAACCCCTTTGGGGTTGAACTTTGCAACCGCGGCGGCAATCGCCCCGTCCACTATCTGCTGAATCGTCGTATCCAAAGTCGTAATTACGTTCATACCCGGAGTCGAAGGCAGATAATATGTTCCGCCGCTTCCGAGTTCTCTGCCGATAAGGTCGGTCTCTGTCATAATCTGCCCGTTTACACCCGTGAGATATTTGTCGTAATACGCTTCGATTCCCGTCTGTCCGAAACCGTCGCTGCTGCAAAAGCCCAATACCTGCGTCATAAAATCGCCGTACGGATAGAACCTGCGGTTGTCCTCTGCGTAATATATCCCTTCGAGTCCCGACGCATAAATTATGTTGAGCTGCTCTTTCGTCGCCTGCGTGGCAACAGTTACCTCGGATGTCCGTTTGGATATCTTTTCAAGCGTCTTTTCATACTCGTAACCGAAAACCTCGCTCAACAGCTTCGCAACGGCGGGCTTGTCCTTGGTTGCGGACGGACGCACATAAAGATTGTAGCGCGTCGCGGTTGCCGCAAGCACGTTTCCGTTTCTGTCCAATATATTCCCCCGCGGCGCGTCTGTCGGCAAATCGCGCATCCATTGTCCAATCGCCTTCGTTTGCAGATTTCCGCCGTCTATAATTATCACGGCGAACATCTTCACAAATACCGCAAGAAATAAAAAGACAACCAGCAGTAAAACTGCCGGAAGTCTTTTCGTTGGGTTATAGAGATGATTAGTATATTGTTTGTTTTCGCGCTTCATATCAAAAATTTTATTTGACGGAAGCGCAAAATATTCTAAATAGATTGCTCCGCGACGATTGTTACGCTCGAAGTGGGAACTGTCGCCGTTCCGTTGTTTATCTTGCTTCCGAAAGCGATTATCAAGGATACAACCGTGATTATAGTCGCAACAAAGCTGCCGACTATCAGCTTTCCCGCAAGGGTAAGTCTGCCCTTCATCTTCTGACGGGTATCCGCGCCTTCGGAAATAGCCTGAGTGTTTCTTATATACGTATTTTCCGCTACCGCTCCGTTTGAACGGTCGAAAATAGGACGCGCACCGTCATTTGTATACGACAACTTCTCTTCCAGCTCTCTTTCGCTCAAACGGCTGTAATCGTTTGCCGCAAAGTTGTAGAAGCTAGCGTACTTTCCTCTCTGCGCCTGCAACTGTTCATAGCCGCGCTCTTCGTACTCGGGAAAAAGAGGCTGACGCTCCGCTCCGCGGGAAGAATAGGGACGCTCTGCGATTTCGCCTCGTGAATCGAGCATACTGCGTCTTCTTTCGCGCATGGCTATAAACTCCTCGTGAGTTGCGGGAAACACGTCGTTTGCGGTTTCGTTTTCGATGCCGAGCAATTCGTCAAGTGACATAGCCATACTTATATCCTCCTCAGTCCTTTCAATAATTTATCCTATTAGATAGTCGATTTACAGTCTTTCTATTATTCTCAGTTTTGCGCTTGCCGAACGAGGATTTTCTCTTAGCTCTTCCTCGCTCGGACATATCGGTTTTTTGTTTATAAGCTCCGCCTGCTTGGTATGTCCGCACACGCATATCGGAAAATCCGACGGACACGTACATCCTTGACTCAGCTCCTTAAACGCTGTCTTTACAATTCTGTCTTCCAGAGAATGGAACGTTATTACAGCCATTCTCCCCTGCGGCTTCAACCTCTGCGCAAGCGCCGTCATCGCTTCTTTTAAGGCGCCGAGCTCGTCGTTTACAGCAATCCTTATCGCCTGAAACGTGCGCTTTGCGGGATGTCCGTATTTCCAGCGCGTCGAGGCGGGATAACTTTCTTCCACTATCGCCGCAAGCTGTAAAGTCGTCGATACGGTTTGTTTCTGCCTACGAGTCACAATGTTCTCCGCAATCCGCCTTGCCAACTTCTCCTCGCCGTAATCATACAGGATTTTGGTAAGTTCGTTTACGCCGTACTCGTTGACTATATTGAATGCCGTCAGATATTGTCCTCTGTTCATTCTCATGTCAAGCGGCGCGTCCTTCATATAGCTGAAACCTCTTTCCGCGTTATCCAGCTGATAGCTGGACACTCCGAGGTCGCATAGTATCCCGTCTGCGCCGTCGATTCCCATCAAACCGAGCTCTTCGGGTAGATTTTTGAAATCGTCGTGCAGGAAAGTCACCCTGTCCATATGACCTTTCAGCCTCTCGCCCGCCGCAAGCAAGGCATCCTCATCCTTATCGACCGCAATAAGACGCCCTTCTCCGTCAAGCCTTTTTACAATCTCCGCCGAATGTCCTCCGCCTCCCACCGTGCAGTCCACATATATGCCGCGCGGCTTTATTGCAAGCGCTTCGATACATTCGTTTAGCATAACGGGTACGTGTTTGAATTCCATGCCGCACCGTCAGTCGCCGTTTTTCAGCGAGGCTCGCAAATTTGCTATCAGACTGTTGAACTTAGTCGGGTCAAAGTTGCCGTACTTCTTGTCGTAAACCGCCGCAGGCCACAGTTCCACATAAAGTCCGCCTCCCGCAAACACGATTTCCAACGCACTGCCTAGACCCTCGCACATATCCTTCATCTCATCGTCGAAAGTCAATCTGCCCTGTCCGTCAAGCTGAACGTCGTTGATATGGTTTCTGACAAACTCGTCGAACTCCGTCATTGTGTATTGGTCGGAGCTAAGGACGTATTTACCCAAAACCGAATCTACATTGTCGTTCGGGACAAGAAGTATGCATCCTCCTTTGCCGGGCGCAATAAAGAAAGAGTCGCCAAGATTTTTGTAGAATTTGGCAGGCACTCTGACGCGGTTGCTTTCAACCGTATTCCTTATTTTACCGAACATTAAGGCAGCCATCTTTCGCTTTTTTGCCACTCCTCGTCGTTATGGTTGTATTCTATCATCAAAAAAGTTGCCTGTCAATGATTATTTACCAATAATTTCCGAAAAATTTCATCTTTTTAGTGAATTTTTCTTAAAAATTTAAGTATACATGTAAACTATATTTTCAAGTTCGTAAATTTCTCGTCTCTTCGGAAATTTTGCTTTTTTCAGCCCTATCGTCTTTGCAGACGGCGCTTTTTCGATGTTATGCAACAATATCGCCGCAATTTCATAAAATGCAACGAATAAAAAAGGAGGTAAAAAGATGTCTTTTTGCAATAACAATTCTACACAAGACAGATGTCCCGGGAACATCAACGGCAATCCGATGAACGGTTTGTGCGAAAAAGTCTGCATTCAGACGACCAAAATCTTCGACGCATGCATGATGCAGTCCAGCATCGACAGCACGGTCACTCTCACAAATCTCACGCCTGCCAATCCCACACTGCCCCTGACGTTCGTCAGCGGTTCGTCCACATCCAACGTGGGCACCATAACCGCTCTCACCGTCACCCCGATTGCCGACAGACCCGGTCTTTCCCGCGTCACGACGACAATCTCGATTCCCGTTCAGATAGCCTACACGGACGCCAACGGCGTAGCTGGCACTGGCACGGGCAGCATTTCGGTATCTCAGGATGTCATTATGTGCGTACCCACGGGCAGCGTAATCACTCCCGTCATCGCGGCAACCGTAAATATGGCGGCGCCCAGAGGTACATACGTGAGCGACAACACGTTTAATATAACGAGCTGTATCACGGTTATCCTCAAAGTGCAGGCCGACGTAAATCTGCTCATCCCCTCGTACGGATATTGCAGAATCCCGCAATGCACCGAATTCAGTCAGGACGTATGTCAAGGCGTATTCGATTTGCCGCTCTTTCCGTCGTAAGACAGGGATGCGCATACAAACAAAAAGGCGTGCAAACGCCTTTTTGTTTTTCTCAAACTTAGGACTATTGCATATTATTGCGCAACCTAGTCCTGCATACTTCGAGACTATTCGTTTGCCGTTGTTTAAAAAACCGAACAAGGTTAAAATAAATAATAATTTTTTATTTTCTATATAGCTATTATTTTTTAAAACTATATATATTAATCCGTATCGTACGATTGAAAAATACCGCCGAATGTGCTAAACTGTTTCTATGAAAGTTTTTGCGATAAGCGACCTGCATCTTTCTTCCTCTGTGGAAAAGCCTATGAACATATTCGGCGACGGCTGGGACAATCATTTTGCGAAAATATGCGACGATTGGAACAGCAAAGTGAGCGACGACGACCTTGTTCTTTTGGGCGGAGACATGTCTTGGGGAATGAATATCGATGAAGCCGCGCCCGACTACAATCTAGTAGCAGCACTTAAAGGCAAAAAAGCCGTCGTCAAGGGCAATCACGATTATTATTGGAGCTCGCTCGGCAAAATGCGCGCCGCTTTTCCGCACTTTGATTTCATTCAGAATAACGCGTATCGCTATAATGCAAACGACAGCGCCGCCGAAAATCCGAACGGCGTAGTCGTCGCAGGTTCGAGAGGCTGGACGATTCCGACTAAGGACGCGTCGGAAGCGGACAAAAAGATTTATGCGCGCGAGCTTATAAGACTGGAAATGTCGCTGAAAGCCGCAACGGAGATAAAAAAGGACAACGACGCGCTTATCGTTATGCTCCATTATCCGCCCTTTGACGCAGATTATGGTGATACGGAAATTACTAGGCTGATTGACAGCTATAACGCGGATTTTGTGCTTTACGGTCATTTGCACGGCAAAAACGTCCGCGTCAACGCAACAATCACAAAAAATAAAATTAAATATATTCTCACCTCCTGCGACCTCGTAAACAACAAGCTTATAGAAGTATGTTCGTTATAGAGCAGTGATTTATATCGAAAAATCCGCCGAAAGCGTATTATCTCGGCGGATTTTTGATTTTTAAACATAAGATTTCTAAATTACATGAAAAACAAGAATACTTTTTAGCAAATTTTGCTATATTCAAATTATTTATTGGCTTCAAGAAGCATATCAATTCGCGCGAGAACTTCTTCTTTTCCAAGTTTATCCGCCGATGACGTGAGAATTATATCCTTCACGCCAACTCCGAGCGCGTTTGCCACCGTCTGCTTATTTTTCTCCCTCTGGCTTCTTGAAAGCTTGTCCGCCTTTGTCGCTATCAGCGTAAACGGGATACTCATAGAATAAAGATAGCGCACAAGCGTTTTGTCGTCCTCCGTCGGCTCGTGACGGATATCAACAAGCACAAATACATTTATGAGGTTTTCACTGTTTTGCAGATAGCTTTCGATAAGTCCGCCCCATTTACGTTTTTCCTCCCTAGCCACTTTGGCGTATCCGTAGCCGGGCAAATCCGTAAAATAATACTCGCCGTTATTGATTTCAAAAAAATTTATGAGTCTGGTACGTCCCGGTTCGGAGGAAGTTTTTGCAAGCTTCTTTTGATTTACCATAAAATTGATAAAAGAAGATTTTCCTACGTTGGACTTCCCCGCTATCGCAATTTCCGGTGCGCCGTAATCGGGAAGCTTTGCCGCCTCCGCAACTGATATTATAAATTTCGCCTGCTTTATCATATTCACCTTACCTCTTTTGTCTGAACGCTTTATGGCGTTTGTCAGTCGACTTAATATGGCTATAAGCCGTTTGCCATGACTATAAACCGGTTTGTCAATCGACTCAACCGCAACTTTTATATACGATTCTCGCTTTATTCTAAAAATACATTCGACCGCAGTATTTTGCGCAAACGGCGATTTCGGCATTTCCGTCCGCCGTCTCACAATATAAAATAAAAAACAGCGCGTTACGCGCTGTTTTTTATTATCAACAGGATTCTCCCGTTTTATCGGTTTCAAACGCACGCAAAATCTCGTCTTCCCCCGCGGTTTCCTCCGTTCTGCGGATTATCGCAGCCGCTTTTTTCTCGATGACGTCACGAGTAATGGTCACGGAGTCTATAGATTTGTCGGAAGGGATATCGTACATCAAATCCAAAAGCGCGTCTTCCATGATTGCGCGCAGACCTCTCGCTCCCGTTTTAAGCTCGATTGCCTTTGCCGCAACCGCGCGAAGAGCGTCGGGCTCGAATTCCAAATTGACACCGTCAAATGAAAACTGCTTTTTATACTGCTTGACAAGCGCGTTTTTGGGCTCCGTAAGAATTTTGATGAGCGCGTCCTCGTCAAGCGGATGCAAGCCCACGACAATGGGCACACGGCCTACAAACTCGGGAATGAGCCCATATTTGATAAGGTCCGACGGTTGTAGCTCCTTTATAAGCGCGTCATAATCGTAATCCGCAGTACCTTTTACGGACGAACCGAAGCCCAATTTGGAATTGTCCTTGCGCGTATCCACAATCTTGTCCAAATCCACAAAGGCGCCGCCGCAGATAAACAATATATTTGTCGTATCGAGCTGATAACATTCTTGATTGGGATGCTTTCTTCCGCCGTGCGGAGGAACGTTCGCCACCGTACCCTCGATTATTTTCAGCAACGCTTGCTGAACGCCCTCACCGCTTACGTCGCGCGTAATAGACACATTTTCGCCCTTGCGCGCGATTTTATCTATTTCGTCTATATAGATAATACCGTTCTGAGCGCGGGATATATCGTTGTCCGCCGCTTGAATAAGTTTAAGCAAAATGTTTTCCACGTCCTCGCCGACATAACCCGCTTCCGTCAGCGTAGTTGCGTCCGCAATGGCAAACGGAACGTTGAGTATCTGTGCTAGCGTTTTGGCAAGCAAGGTCTTGCCCGAACCCGTAGGTCCAAGCAATAGCACATTGCTCTTTTCCACAACGACGTCCTTTTTCTCATCCTCGTCATGCTGTAATATACGCTTGAAATGATTGTATACCGCGACGGACAAAACGCGCTTTGCGGAATCCTGCCCTACGATATACTCGTCCAATTCGCTCTTTATCTCGTGAGGAGAACGAAGTCTTATGTCGCTCGAATCGTTATGCTTTCCGAACAAACTTAGTATATCGTTGCATTTTTCTATGCAGTTGTTACATATGCAAACGCCGTCCGGACCGTTGACCATCTGTCCGACTTCGTGTTCGCCGCACTTGCAAAAACTGCATATCTGCTCTTTTTTATATTTGTCACTCATATTTACCTCGAATGATTAAGTTTTGCCGACTGCTACGAGATTTATTTACGCTCACTTTCTGGAATAGAAAATTTTATCCACAAGCCCGTACTTTTCGGCTTCGTCCGCAGACATATAAAAATCGCGGTCGGTATCCACTTCGATTTTGGAAAGAGGCTGGGAAGTATTCTCGGCAAGTATCTCATTGAGACGCTTTTTGGTTTTGAGAATTTCGCTCGCCTGAATCGCTATATCGCTAGCCTGTCCCTGCGCGCCTCCCAAAGGCTGATGAATCATGACCTTTGCGTTGGGAAGAGCAAATCTCTTGCCCTTGGCGCCAGACGACAGCAGGAACGCGCCCATAGAAGCCGCCATACCTATGCAAATAGTCGATACGTCGCACTTGATATAGTTCATCGTATCGTAAATTGCAAATCCCGCGGAAACAGAGCCGCCGGGGCTGTTGATATAAAGGCTGATATCCTTTTGGGAATCCTTACCTTCCAAATAAATAAGCTGTGCAACGACCAAATCCGCGATTACGTCGTCGATTTCGCCCGTAAGAAATATTATTCTGTCTTCGAGCAGGCGCGAGTAAATATCATAGGAGCGCTCGCCTCTGCCCGTCTGCTCCACAACCATAGGAATAAGCTGATTTCTCATATCCATATAATCCTCCATGCGCGACGCACTGCGCGCAACTTATAATTTTTGCCGCATATACGCGGCAAATCTATAATTCCGTGCGCCCGAACAATATGTGCGAGCGCATACGGACAAATTATTTTACACAAATTGTCGCAGAGTTATTCTGCGTCCGCCGACTTTGCTGTAGCGGATTTTGCCGACTTTTTGGGAGCGGGCTTCTTTTCGACATTTTTCTCTCCGTCCTGAACGGGTTCGGCAGTCTTTTTGGCAGGAGCTTTCTTCGCAGGCGCCTTTTTCTCGGTCGCCTCGCCTTCCGCCTTCGCCTTTTCCGTCTTACCTGCCGCGGTCTTTGCGGCTTTCGTCTCACCCGATTTGATGAGATTCATGAGCTTCTCGGATACTATGGAATTGACTATGTAATTGAGATACTCGGGGTTAAGCGACTTTTTCACCTCTTCCACCGTCTGGGAGTTTTCCTCCGCAATTTTCTCTATACGCGCGTCGATTTCCTTTTCCTCAATGCCGATGTTCTCCGCCTTTACGATAGCCTCCATGACGAGACGGACTTTGACGTTCTTCGCCGCCTGTTCCTTATTCTCTGCCATAAGCTTCTCTCTCGTCGTGCCTGCGTATTTGAGATAATCGTCAAAACGCATGCCGTACTGGCTTATGCGATGCTCCATATCGTGCACCATATCCTCGGATTCTCTTTCAATCATAACCTCGGGAATATCGACCTCGCTTCCCGCCACGATTTTTTCCACAAGAGCGTCCTCATATTCGTGCTCCGCCTTGTGCTCCGCGTCCTTGGTGAGTCTGTCTTTTACGTCAGACTTATACTCGGCAAGAGTATCGAATTCGGACACTTCCTTTACAAATTCATCGTCAAGCGCAGGAAGCTCCTTTACGCGAACAGCTTTGACGGTGCATGCAAACGTAGCTTCTTTTCCCGCAAGCGATTCCGCATGATATTCCGCAGGGAAAGTAACCTTGACGTCTCTTTGTTCTCCCGTCTTTATGCCTACGAGCTGGTCCTCGAAACCGGGGATGAACGTATTGCTTCCGAGCACAAGCTCGTAATCCTCGGCGCTTCCTCCCTCGAAAGCAACGCCGTCGACCGTGCCTACGTAATCGAGCAGCACTGTATTTCCATTCTCCGCGGCAGCCTCAACGTCGACGAAACGCGCCTGCTTTTCCTGCTCGCGCGATATATACTCGTCAACTTCCTTTGCGGTGATTTTGACCGCCGTCTTTTTGACGTCGAGTCCCGTATACTGTCCGAGCTTCACCTCGGGCTTTGCTATCATAACGACGGAATACTTGACTCCGCCCTCGTCCGTCATATCGACGTCGTTCACATTGTCGACCGCTACAAACTCATACTCGCTGCTGTTTGCGAGCTCGTCAATCGAATCGTCAATCAATTTGTTTACCGCGTCAGTGAAAAACACGCCCGCGCCGTACATACCTTCGATAACCTTCTTAGGCGCATGTCCCTTTCTGAAACCCGGCACGCTGTACTTGCCTCTGGTCTTGACGTAAATCGCGTCGACCGCTTTGCCGAAATCCTCCGCGGAAACGACGTAATCGAATTTGACTTGATTCTTTTCGAGTTTTTCAACCGTATAGTTCATTTGTCCTCCTAAGTCATATTGCGCGAACCATGCGCAATAGCTTATATAATTTTACAAAGTAACTAGGATTATATCATAGCAATTATGAAAAAGCAACTCAAAAGAAAAGCATATTTATGCTCAACCAAATTTTATTAATCGGATTGCAAAACGTTATAATAATCGCCAATATAAAGTAAATCCGTTGAAAAAAAGGCAAAGTGCTGATACTATATTGATATGGGAAGCGATTTGTTTGCATTATCCGCGCTTGCAAAGGAGCTGAATACCTCGCTCAAAGGCGCGCGCATAGACAAAATTCAACAGCCCGAATCCGACGAGTTGCGTTTTTATATGCGGGCAGGCGGCAAAAACGTTTGCCTTGCAGCCTCCTGCAACGCCGCAATCCCGAGGCTGCATACAACGACAAGTAAAAAGCAAAGTCCAATGACTGCGCCAAACTTCTGTATGCTTCTGCGCAAGTATCTTGCCACCGCATGCGTAGACGAAATCGGCGTTTACAACTGCGACAGAATACTATACGTCAGATTCGACGCCAAGACGGAGATGAAGGACGAAGCGCAATACTATCTTTTCGTCGAGATTATGAACAGATATTCCAATATAGTCTTCACGGACGGGAATCTCAACATTCTGGAAGCAGTCAAGCACCTTCCGCTTGACGCGGCGCGCGAGCACGTTGTTATGCGCGGAGTGCGATATTCGCCCGTTATACAACGCAAAATCAGCTATCTAAACGATTGTTTTCCCGTTTTGAAAGAGTTTTGCGGCGGTGATTTGCACAAATATATTCAATCCAACATTTCGGGATTTTCAGGCACCACCGTATCGGAGCTTTTATTGCGCGCAGGTATCGGCGCAAACGCGGAAGCTCTCGACGAAAACGGGCTGAACGCTCTGAAACGCGAGATAAACGAGTTACGTGAGCTTGCGGATATATCACCTTGCATAATAAACGGGGAAGTTTATCCTATCGTATACAAGAGCCTCGGCGGGAACGAAAACGCCGTACTTTATCCGAGCATGAGCGAGGCATACGACGCTCTGTATACGGATATAGATTCGGGCGTGAGAAACCGCGCGAGACTGAAATCCCTCGCAACGCAGGCAAGCCGCCTGCATAAACGCGTGGAAAAAAACATCGCTATCGACCTTGAACATCTCGCAGAATGCGAGCATATGGAGGATTATCGTAAGAACGGCGAGCTTATCGTCAACAACATATACAAAATCAATCGCGGCGACAAAAGTCTTATTTGTTTTGATTACTACGAAAACAAGGAGGTCGAAATTCCTCTAGACCCACAGCTTTCGCCGTCAAAAAACTCCGCCGCTTATTACAACAAATACAATAAGCTCAAACGTACAAAGGAGTTTGTGGAAAAGAAATTGTCTGCGGATAAAAACCTGCTGAACTACGTGAAATCCATCGAGGATGAAATAGCTTCTCTGCCCTTCGACTGCGCTTCCGCTCCGATTGAAGAAGAGCTTGCGATGCTCGGCGGCTTTAAACGCAAAGCGACCAAAGGGAAAGTCCGCAAGGAGCAGGCGGAACCGCCTTATGTGTACCTCGTTGACGGCTTTTATATATATCGCGGCAAAAACAACTTGCAAAACGACGAGATTACGTTCAAAATCGCGTCTTCAAGCGACACTTGGCTTCATCTGAAAAACGACCACGGAGCACATACGGTTATTATAGCGCAAGGGCGCGAAATCCCCGATAAGGTATTGCAAATCGCCGCCGAAATTACAGCGAGCACCAAACAAGCCTCAGCCGATGTTGATTATACCATGCGCAGGCATGTGAAAAGACAGCCGAACGGACATCCGGGACAGGTAATATATGAAAATTATCAGACGATACTTGCAAAGCCCTATAAGCACGGAGAATATTTGATTAAGCACTGAAACGTTCTATTTGCAGATTCAA
>CASQXY010000013.1 GCA_949432885.1 uncultured bacterium
AGGCCGTGCCTTACGTCCGTGAAATGTTCGGCGGCATGGTGGATATAAAGTGACTTTACAGCGATATCGCTAATATAATAAAAACAACAAATTTCGGAGGAACAGAAATATGGCATACGGCGGATTCGGCGGCGGCAATATGCAGCAGCTTATGAAGCAAGCTCAGCAGATGCAGAGGAAAATGCAGGAGGCTCAGAAACAGATTGCCGAAACGGAAGTTACGGGAAGCGCGGCGGGAGGCATGGTGCAGGTGAATATGATGGCGGACAAAACGCCCGTATCCGTGACCATAAAGCCCGAAGCGGTGGACCCCGAAGACGTGGAAATGTTGGAGGATATGGTGCTTGCGGCGCTTAACGACGCCATGAAACAGGCGGACCTTGTCGCAAAGGACCTTATTGGACCGCTCGGCGGAGCCGCAGGTTTGATGTAATAAGGACTTATGAGATACATAGAACCGCTGGCGAATCTTATAGCACAGCTTGGCAAGTTCCCCTCCGTAGGCGAAAAGACCGCGGCGAGATACGCATATCATATACTCAATGCTCCGCAGGAAGACGCGGACGCGCTTATCGACGCTATTCTGACCGTCAAGAGGGAAGTGCACTTTTGCAGAGTATGCGGCAATTATACCGAGAACGATATCTGCGATATCTGCGCTTCGAGGGACAAGAGCGTTATATGCGTCGTAAAGGAGCCCAAGGATATAGTCGCTCTTGAAAAGGTCAAGGACTTCAAGGGCGTGTATCACGTGCTCGGAGGGGTGATTTCTCCGCTGGAACATATAGGTCCGGACGACTTGCGTATAAAGGAGCTTATCTCTCGTCTTGACGGAGTGGAGGAGGTCATACTCGCAACCAATCCCGACGTGGAAGGCGAGGCTACGGCAATGTATCTTGCAAGGCTGATAAAGCCTTTCGGCATAAAGTGTACGCGTATAGCCCGAGGGTTACCCGAGGGAAGCGTTATAGAATATGCGGATGAAAGCACTCTCTCACGCGCTCTCGCGTCGAGGATTGTGCTGTAATACGAATTAATTTTATTGGGAGGACCAAAGAATGAAAAAAGTATGTCCTAAATGCGGATATTCCGACGAGAGCGGACAAACAAAGTTTTGCAGTATTTGCGGCGCCGCGCTCGTAGAAGACAAGTCGGATGACAACGGCTACGAATTTGATTTTTCCGACTCGGAAAGAGATGACGAACGTTATTCATACGATACGGAATCTCAGTCCGGCATCGTAAACGACGGAGAGGATTTCGAGTTTAATTTCGGCGCACAGAACGCGCAGAATCAAGGCGACTGCAATGCATACGGGCAGAACGGAAGCAACTCTTATCAACAGGGCGGTTACTGCATGAATGCGGACTCATATGCTTCACAGGAGACCGATTGCGTGCCGATAAAAATCGATGACCGCAGGGCGAATAAACTCAAAAAGGATTTGTTCACTTGGACGATTTATCTGATATTCGTAAGCATTCTCAGATTTATATTTATTTTTACGGATATGGATGATATAAACGAAATAAGGTCGGCTATTCCGTACTTCGAGGGCGAACCCATATACAACACCTTGAACGGACTCGTGTCTTGCTATTATGCGGAGATAGTCGTGCTCGTATTGATTCTTGCGGCTTCAATAACGCTTACGGTATTTTGCGTCAAGCTGAACAAGTATGTATTCCCCGTGCATGACGATTCGGTTTTTGCGGATGCAAAGAAGGCATTCTACGCTTCTATCGCCACGCTTGCGGTGGTCGCGGTATACTTCATTATCGAGGTTATAAGCATAGTGATTACATTGCGTATTGACGCGTATCTCGACGCTGATACCTCATCCTTCTCGCAGTTAGTAATGCCCTTTATCGTAGACGTTCTGCTTTTGGTGGGAGCGATAATCAGTTGCGTCAATTCGCGCAAGCTGGCAACCTGCAAGCAATAGAAAGGATACTTTCATCAAAACTGTTGAAAGCAGCTTGAAATCCGCCGATGACAGTCGGCGGATTTTTTATGAATTTTTATAGAGAGGAATATTTGTTTTTCGCTATATTTATTTTATATTTGAAAATAAGGAAGCAAAATTTACAGGTAAGTAAACAAAAAGCGCGCTTTATGCGCGCTTTTGAGTTGATAAAGTCATAATTCCGATTACTTATTTACAACGCTTTGAATAAACGCGTCGAATGCGGCTTGACCTTGTTCGTCGTTTTTGAACACCGCGGTCGTTTCCAATATGCGCTCGCAGGCGTTATTAATGTATTCGGTGATAACGTCGCTGGCTTTCTTTTCCGTACATTTAGTCCCGTAATCGGACGCCAGTTGCGCAATCATTCCCAGGTGCTTGTGAAGAGGATGCTTTTCCTCTGCAAGCGATTTGAAATCGAGAGGCGTTTTTCCTGTAAGCAGGTCGCGCATCGCATTCGCTTCCGCCGCAAGTCTACCCGGCAGTATGAACAAGCCCATCACTTCGATGATGCCTATAGACTCCTGCTTTATATTGTGTAAATCTTCCGCGGGGTGGAATATGCCGAACGGATGAGATTCGTCCGTACGGTTGTTGCGTAAAATCAAATTGAGCTGATATTCGCCGTTTTCGTTTACGGAGGCTATTGGGGTTATAGCGTTATGTTGAACGGTCTCGCCGTCCTTTTGAGAGGAGCAAAGTATATTTACGTTCTCGTCGGAGTAGACGTCCCATGCCTTGCGGAAGAGCTCCACCGTTTTTAGCAGTTGTTCTCTGTTTTTGCTCTCTATGCGCACAATCGAGTTGTACCAATCCACAACGGACACATTCACGTCGGGGCAGGAACTGATAAGATAATGTCTGCGCGCTGGACGTTCAAACACGGGGAGAACTTTTTTCCCGCCCTGATAGTGGTCGTGCGCGAGAATAGAGCCTCCGACAATGGGAAGCGCGGCGTTGGAACCTATAAAATAGTGTGGGAAAATATCGAGAAAGTCCAGCATGCGTCTGAACGTTGCGTCCGATACGCACATTGGGCGATGATTGCCGCACACTGCAATCAGATGATGGTCGAAATACTGATAAGGCGAGTATTGCATAAACCAGCGCTCGCCGTCAAGCTCGAAGGGAATAACGCGGAGAGTTTGTCTTGCGGGCTTTGCGGCGTTCCCCGCAAACCCGATGTTTTCCTCGCAAAGCAGGCACTTCGGATAGCCGCCTTGAACGAGTTTTGCAAGGCGTACCTGTTCGGGAGTTTTTTCGGGCTTCGCAAGATTTATAGTAACCGTAATATTGCCTTTTTTGCACTCGTGCTGCCATTTTATATTTTTGTCAAGGTCGGGGCGGCGCAAATACGTGCTGTCTTCGCCGAGTTTGAAAAGCATATCGCACGCGCGCTCGCTTCCGCCGTATGCCGCGGTATCGTCAAACATTTCCACCGTTTTGGAGGGCGCTGGCATAACGACGCCTACAAGTTTGCTTTCAAAAAGCTGTTTTTCGGCGGGTTCGATCAGCTTTATTCTTACAGCATAATCCGAGAGCGCGTCGAGTACGGAATATATATCGTATTCCTTTGTATCGACCTCCGCAGGCTCTGAAAGTTTAAGAATGTCGAGAAGAGTATTTTGTGCGTAGATTGCGTCGAATTGGTCGAGATAAAGACGTTTTGTCGCATAATCGACGAGTTTATTTACATTTTGCTTAGCCTGATTCTCGTAAGAAATTCTTGCCATAAAGTTCTCCGTGACGAAGTGGGATTTGAAAATTGCATTATCCGTGCCGAAACCGAATGAAGAAACGGTTGTCATAGCTACGAAGAGCGCAGATATTGTAGCATTTCCCGCGAGGCATTGCAAGCCGTTGCGGCAATTTGCGCGAAAATATTCTCGCGTGCCGCTTTGCTCATATTTATTGCAAATACATTTCAGGTATGCTACAATGTAGCATAATATTTTTGAGGAGAAATTATGACATCAGATTGCGGATTTAAGTTGGAAGGTTCTGCATTCGACGGCATGTGCAGGGAGATTTTCGCTACTGACGGCGCGGCTCAACGCGGTAGGTTCGAGGCACTTTGCGAGGCGCACCGCAGGGAATTCGGCGTAAACGCGGACGCATTTTATTCTTCCCCCGGCAGAATAGAAATCGTGGGCAACCACACCGACCATAACGCGGGCAAAGTGCTTTGCGCGGCGATAAACTTCGATACGCTGTGCTGCGTTTCCCGAAATTGCGACGGATTTATAGAGGTCAAGTCCTCGGGATATCCCAAAATACGCGTGGACGTCTCCGATCCGCAGTTCTGCATGTCGGAGATAGGCACCTCCATTGCGCTCGTCAAGGGAGTGGTCGATTATTTCAGGCGGTCGGGAAAGAATGTCGGCGGATTTAAGGCGACTATGACCTCCGACGTTCCCAAGGGTTCGGGAGTTTCCTCGTCCAGCTCATTTGAACTCGTCATTGCGGAAATTCTGAACGTCATATACAACGACGGCGAGTGCGACGCGATTTTCAAAGCCAAAGCGGCGCAATATGCCGAAAACGTATATTTCGGAAAGCCCAGCGGGCTTATGGACCAAAGCGCAATCGCGCTCGGCGGAGTAAACCTTATAGATTTCAGAGATTTGGAAAATCCCGCGGTGGAAAACGCGCGTTGGAGCTTTGACGATTTGGATATATACGTCATAGCTACGGGCGGAGACCACAGCAATCTTACGGACGACTATTCGGCAATAACAGTGGAAATGAAAGAGGCGGCGGCATGTTTCGGGAAAAAACTGCTCGGAGAGATATCGCGTAGCGATTGGGAAAACGGAAAGCAATCTTTAAGAGCTGAAATAAGCGAGAGAGCCTTCCTTCGCGCGGAGCATTTTTTCAGTGAGAACGAGAGGGTGGAAAACGCGGTAAAAGCCATTGACGGCAAGGACGAGGAAGCGTTTTTAAGCATCGTCAACGAGTCGGGGCTGAGTTCGAGATACAAACTGCAAAATACATATTCGCCCTCGGGGCGCAACAAAAACCTCGAAAACGCGTTGGATACGGTTGCCGGTATGCAGGAAGTGCTTGCAAGCAGAGTGCACGGCGGAGGTTTTGCGGGCACTATACTTGTGTTTACAAAAAAATCCGCAAGCGAAGCCGAGCGGAAGCTCATCGCCGTTTTTGGGAAGGAAAACGTGTTCAGGCTTTCGATACGCAAGTACGGCGCAATCCGCCTGAATTTGGAGAAGTGATATGTGGACGGCAGTATTGGCAACGGCAAACGACCCTACGACGGCTTTTTCAATTGGCTCTATCGAAGTCAAATGGTACGCGTTATTTATCGTATTCTCCATGATAATAGGGCTTACGTACGTTTGCGTGGAGTGCAAAAAGATAAATCTGAATACGGACGACGCTGTCGAGCTGTTTTTGTGGGTGATTCCGCTCGCCATCGTCTTTGCACGAATAATGTATATTATTCCCGGTCGCGTGGATGAGTACTTCCCTTGGAACAGTTGGAGCGATTTTGTGAGATTTATCGCCATATGGGAAGGCGGACTCACCATAATCGGCGGAATAGTAGGCGGCGTGCTCGGCGGAATATTCTTCACACTGCGGCACAGGAAGCAGTGCAATTTCGGCAACGTTGCGGACCTTGTCGTCGTGCCTTTGCTTTCGGGTCAGATTATAGGCAGGCTTGGCAACTTCGTCAATCAGGAAGCTTTCGGGCTTCCTATAACGGATTCCAGATTCCACTCCTTTCCTTTCGGGGTGTATATCAATCGTCCGAGCGGCGTCGAGGATAAATTCAGAGACGAGGTGTACGGACATATCGCGGCGGGCGGCGGAGGCAACTGGTTTTGCGCGACCTTTTTTTACGAGATGTGCTGGAACTTTATCGGGCTTATGTTCTGTCTTGTATTTTGGAAAAAGGGCAAGCATAAAAAGTATCCGGGATTTATGCTGATATTCTATTTCTTTTGGTATATGCTCGGAAGATTGTGGTTGGAGTTTCTGCGTATGGACGCGGTGCCCGTTACAAAAGTGCTTTGCGGCGTCGTTTCGCCGATAGCCGCATTGCTGGGAGCGGCGTACTTGCTATTCTGCAACAGCAGAGATTCATACAAGCGAGTGCGCGCGCTTTACGCGGACAACGCGCTCGGCGGCGCTCCGCTTACGCAGTACGACGTGAGGAATTACAGCTTCGTAGGCAAACTGTACGCGGGCAAAAACAATCCGCTGAAATACCTTTACGGCAGAGACGGCTATATCGATATCGATTTTGAAAACGCCGATTACTATCGCGTTCCGAAAGGATATAAAAGCAGATTCAGACAGATAATGAAAACAGAAGAGTTTTCGTTATAAGGAGTTACAATGAAAAAAAACGATTACGTCACCGAGCGTGTAAAGACAAACAATCTCACGTTGCTCACGGACTTGTATCAGCTTACGATGATGAACGGGTATCGCATCTGCGACATGGATAAGCGCAGAGCGGTTTTCGATATATTTTACCGCGGAGCGGGCGGATATTCCTATGCGCTTGCGGCGGGATTGGAACAGGCGATAGATTACGTCCTCAACCTGCATTTCGACGACAGCGACATCGATTATCTGCGCTCGCTCGGCATATTCGACGAGGCGTTTTTCAAGGTGTTGAAGGAATTCCGTTTCACGGGAGATATAAAGGCTGTGCCCGAAGGTACGCTGGTTTTTCCATATGAGCCGATAATGACTGTATCCGCGCCTCTTTGGGAAGCGCAGCTCATAGAGACGGCGTTGCTGACGTTTATAAATCATCAGACTCTCATAGCGACAAAAGCCGCTAGACTCAACGAGTGTACGGACAACAAGATAAGCGAATTCGGACTGAGACGCGCGCAGGGAGCCGACGCCGGTATATACGGAGCGAGAGCCGCGTATATCGGCGGCTGCCGCACGACCTCCAACGTGGTTTCGGGCAAGCTGTTCGGCATTCCCGTCACAGGCACGCATTCTCACAGTTGGGTCATGTCCTTTGACAGCGAACTGGAAGCGTTTATGAAGTACGCTGAGATATATCCCGACAAATGCCTTCTGCTCGTAGATACGTACGACACGCTCAACAGCGGAATCCCCAACGCAATCAAGGTATTCGACAAGCTCAAAAAGGAAGGGCATAAGCCGCTCGGAATACGTTTGGACAGCGGAGATTTGGCATATCTGAGCCGCAAAGCACGCGTAATGCTCGACGAAGCGGGACATAGCGATTGTCTTATATTCGCAACAAACGATATCGACGAGGATATTTTGCTCGCGCTCAACAACCAAGACGCGAAAATAGACGTATACGGCATAGGCACAAAGCTCATCACCAGCTACACCAACGCATCGCTCGGCGGCGTGTATAAACTCAGCGCCCTCGAAGAAGACGGAAAGCTGATTCCCAAAATCAAAATCTCAAACAGCCACGAAAAGACGACCAATCCCGGCGTTAAAAAGGTTGTGCGCATATATAAGAACGGAATGGCGCAAGCGGATTTGATATGTCTCGAAGACGAGATTTTCGACAATACAAAACCTCTTACCGTTTTCCACCCAGAATTTACCTACAAAAAGACTACGTATACGGATTACGAGGTTCGTGAGCTTATGGTTCCCATATTCAAAAACGGCGAGCTCGTGTACGATATGCCGTCTTTGAGCGAAATAGGGGAGTACGCGGACAAATCGCTGTCGGAGTTTTTCCCCGAGTATCGCAGAGTGGTCAATACGCAGGTCTATAAGGTGGATTTGTCCAAAAAGCTGTGGACGCTGAAACAGGAATTGCTGAATTCGTCGGTTAAGTGAGACGAACGACCGAATATGTTGCAAAAACGCGCCGAACGGCGCGTTTTTTGTATTGGACATCATGCGACGTTTTGATACATGCTCATATGGGAAATACGCAAATTCATTTTGATGAAGTAAGCCGGATTAGATATCGTCACGCTTCCGCATGACAAATCTTCCCGTTTTGAGACATACGTTGCCAGATTACGACATTAAAACGGTGGGAGAATTATACATATCTCAAAAAGAGGTCGTTATGAAAAAAGACAGAAAAAAGATGACAAGATTCGCGCGCAAAAGCAGAGGCTACGATATAAAAGCGGTCGAGAAGTTTATCGCGGAAGAGCAGACCCGTGCCGATGAGGTACAGCTCAACCAACGCGAGCGTATAAACGCGCTTACGGAGGAGTGCAACAGACTGTCCGAAGAAATAGAGGAGCTCAGAGGCAGAGAGGAGCAAATTAAATCCGCATTTATCGTAGCTTCGCGCAATGCGGATAAAATGACCGAGGACGTCAAAAGCAGATATGCGGCGGAGTTGGAGCGCTTAAAGCTGTTCAGAGCGAAATGGACGGGCGCGTATGACCAGCTGAAGGAAAGGTATCATTTCGACAAAGACGCTTTGAATATGGAGAGCGTTGCGGTTTCTACTCAGCTCGAACTTCAAAAATTTCTCATGCAGGATTTTTCCTTGAACAAAGGCGGAGAAAGGGACGAAATGGAGGAGTATTTCCGCAGCGAGGTCGACAGACTCACAAAGCAACAGCTTGCGACGCAGAAAGGCTCGGCTAATAATTTAAAGGCGCGAATCGACGAGGGAGATTCCGTGCCATCTTCCGCGATAGAAGAGCTTAGGGGAAGAATAAAGGACGCCGAGACAAACAAGTCGAAGGTGCAGGGCAGCGCGGCGTTCTCGCTTGAAGAGGCGTTGAATCCCACCGAGAGCCTTGCGGATATATGCAAGTCGCTCGGGTTGAAGTCGCTGTAAAGCATGTTTTTTTCCATGCGAAAATATTTTTGAGCGTAAGGAGCGTAAGCGGGATAAATTATAGCAGGCAGAAATCGTTAAGTAATAATATTAATCCTATATAAATTAAAGAGTATAACAATATAATGGATATAAAAAACGGGCGCATATACGCCCGTTTTTTCTTGTATATTGGTTGAATTATTGAATGGAGAGAGATTTCAAAGAATACTGCATCTCGAATCTTTCGCCCGTAGCCTCGTTTTTGTAAGGCTCTATTATCTTGACCAGAATATTTTTGATAGGCCAGTTTTGGTAGGTGATATTAGCGTCGTCGGCGGCGTAGTAGAGAGTTTGAGACATTCCCGTAACCTGCGTGGAGCGCGAAATGCCAATCTGATAGCAGGGCACGCCTTTTTCCGCATAGGCGTGGAGCGTATCGGTATAAGCGGTCTTTATTTCCGCAACGGAATTGCCGCTTGCCGTAATAGTAGCCGTCGCTGCCTCGGTTTCGGTTACGAGCGGAAGAGAGAAGGAAAGAGCAAGACCCGAGGAAAAAGTAGTCACCGAACGCAGCGCCTGTTGGAACTGATTGTTGTCGAACACCGTTCCCGACGCGCCCACCGAGCCGCTTGAAGATTCGCCGTTTAGTATGCGCGTGTACTCGTAGTTGCCGCCCGCATAGGTGCCTTGCACGCTGAAAGTATTTTTGCCGTTTACGTTTTGGATTCTGTACGAATAAGCGGGCACCATATAGCTCGTGCCGCCGACCAAATTGTAGTAGCATCCCGTTTCGTATATCGTATCTTTATGCGCGAGTCTGCCTCTTACGAGTATACCTTCCTGCACATTTTTGAGAGTCGCGGTTCCGAAATCTGTTATCTCACTGCCTGCGTTATATGCGTCGAGGCTGACCGTGTACGTGCCGGTAGAATTGTCGGCGGTGTCGAGAACGTCGTATTCAAACTGCTCGTGACGGTGGTGTTGCAAAATATTCGCAAGCTGACCCTGCGGTGTCGCCTTGTTGCAGGCGGTGAGTCCTATCCCGATTGTCAGAGTCATCACTAAAATTAAACAGATAAGTATAATCTTTTTCATAATAAAGCCATTATAACATAAAAAATTCAAACCGCAACTTAAATAGAGTCTATTATTCAAATATAGCCGCCGAATAAAGTATATTGGACTCGGAATTTCGGTTTTTAAGTGCGATTTTCAAACGGAGCGCGACGTTTTCTGCTGTCGCAAAGTCAAATTTATATACCGTCCCGATAATTAAATAAATAAAAACTGTTAGTTTTTATTTATTTCGACATTGCCGTTGAAAGTTTGCGCGAGGACTGTTATAATTCGGTTATGAAAATAATCACTTCAAATTCATCTCGCTATGCGTACAGGGGCGTTTTGGAAGAACTGAAACTCCGCCGCAAAGAGAGTAATATAGTAATTGCGCCCGACAGATTCACGGCTTCCGTTGAAAGGGGGCTCATATCCTCCTTGGGAATAGAGAGCACCTTTGGCATAGAGGTCATGTCTTTTACGAGACTTGCGGACAGACTGGTAGGCAGAGCGATAAAAAAGTGTCTAACGCCAGAGGGCTCCGTTATGCTCATAGGGCAGGTCATCGTGCAAAACCGAAACAAGCTAGAATACTACAAAAACGCCGCGTTCGCAAACGGATTTGAAAGCGAGCTTTATGCCGCGCTTACGGCAATACGCAACAGCGGCATAACGACGCAAGACCTGAAAGCGAAAATGAACGACATGCCTCCCTCTCTGAGAGCCAAGACGCACGATATCGCTCTCATATACGACGGATATCTGGATGCGCTCAGCGGCAGACACAGCGATTCGTCGACCAGACTGTATGCGCTTGCGGAGCACATAAAAAACCATCCCGAGAGCGTAGCCGCAATAAACTTTTACTGTACTGATATCTATGAGTTTTCCGCTCCTGAATTGGAGATTATATCCGCGCTTGTAAACAGCGCGCTGTCCGTTACGGTGGGCGTTACAAGCGGCTATGACAATCCAAACAGGCGCATATATCCCGACAGAGTTATAGCCAAACTCAAAGCGGCTTGCCGCGACAAAGTGACGGTGGAACGAAACGACGAGCCGCTGTCTCCGCCCGTACAGGCGATTTCGACAAGGCTGTTTTCCTATCGCCGTTCGGACGTCGGAACGGAAAACGGCGGAAAGGTGACGCTGCGCGTAGCAAAGGACAGATACGAAGAAATCCTAGCATTCGCGCTTGACGTTGTAGAGCACGTAAGAGCGGGCGGAAGATATAAGGACTTCGAGGTGTTCGTAAGCGATACGGACGACTATGCGGCGGAACTCAAAGCAGTTTTTTCGAGGTACGGAATCCCTTTTTTCATTGACGATAAGGAATTGCTGTCCGAGCAGACAAAGGTGCGCTACATGCTCGACGCCGTTGCATGCGCAAGAAGCGGTTTTCGCAGAAGAGAGGTGCTTGATTTCGTAAAGAATCCGCTTTTCTGCTATGTTGCGGGAGGAGAAGACAACGTCTATCTGTTTGAGAATTACGTGCTGAAATATAATATAGACCGTTCCCGCTTTTTCAGTGAATTTACACTAAAAGAGGATTTAAAGTATTCAAAATTCAGTAATAAAGGCGCGGATTGCAAAAACTGCGTCCAAAATCCACCGCCTGCCGAGAACGCAGCGCCCGAGGCGGTGCGCAGGATTCTTGTCGAAATCATGTCTCCGCTCACATCAAAAGGAAACGTTGATATCGGGGATTTTGTAAAAGCGGCGAGGCTCATGCTTGAAAACTGCGACAGCGCGTGGAGAGCTCATGTGGAAAGGCTCGCAGAGCTTAGCGAGTATTATCGCAAGTGTGCGGAGCAAGTCGATAAAAAGCTGTCGGACGTGCTCGAAGAGATAGAAACAGTGCTAGATATGCAGACGGACGTGGCAGGGTTTGAGAACATATTCAAATCCATGCTGAAAACTCTGAAAATCGCGCTTGTGCCAACCTATCTCGACTGCGTGTTTGTAGGCAGTTACGACAGTAGGTTTATGGGCGCGGGGCATATTTATATGATGGGCGCGACAAACGACAAATTCCCGAGAGCGTCGGGAGGCGGCGCGGTGCTCACTCCGAGAGACGAGGAGTATTTCCAAAAAATAGGGCTCAGCGTGACTCCCAACGAGAGGCAGAAGCTGATGACTGATATGTACGCGGTTTGCGACATAATGAAAAAACCGCACGGCAGGCTCTGCGTAAGCTATCCCGAATCGGGAGGCGGCGCGGCGCTCCGCCCCTCGGTAGCGATAAGGGAGCTTGCGGATTTGCTGTGCGAGAACGGCGCTCCTCTCAAAATAGAAAGGATAGATTTTGAAAGGCTCACGAGGCTTGGAGCGGAGGCATGCGCAAGGCGTTCCGCTACGCTGTTCGCAACTGAAAAAAGCAGTTATTACGAGGTTTTGCGCAACGCCGCGTCAGGTCGCGTTCCTCTCGAAGAGAGAGAAGCGTACGGTTCGGCGCTTATGTGCATGTCGGAAAGCGACAGACGGAGACTGGACGGGATATACGATACTCCCGAGAGGATATCTCTGCCAAAGGACGCGTATTTTGCCGAAAGCACGAGCGTAAGCAGACTGGAAACCTTTTTCAAGTGTCCTTACTCTCATTATTTCAATTACATCCTCGGACTGAAAAAACGAAAGGACGGCACGCAGGAGGGCACGGAAAACGGCACAGTGCTCCACTTTGTTCTGGAAAGATTTTTTTCGGACGTGCGCGACGGAATGATAACTTCAAAAAAACAGATACGTCAGAAGGCGTACGCTTATTTCGACGAGGCCATAATCGCAAACGGCTTCACGGTGCTGCTGGAAAAAGCGGATACCGGCAGACTGCTTGCGAGGGTAAAAGAAGAGGGCGTGCAGGTCTGCGAGGATTTGTACGATATATCTCTGCGCTCCGAGTTTAAGCCCGCGTTGCTGGAAGCCAAAATAGGAGAGAACGGAATAAACCCTATGTCGCTGACGGTCGGCGGCAAAAAAATAAGGTTGAAAGGCACTATTGACAGAGTCGATATGCTTGACGACATGTTTACAGTTGTGGATTACAAGACTTACAAGAGCGCCGACCTTACTTTAAAAGAGCTTTACTATGGGCAGAAGATACAGCTTTATATCTATATGAAAGCGGTCGAGGAAAGCTTGAAAGCCAATCCCGTAGGCGTTTTTTATCTTCCTATTTTCGCAGGTTTTACAGGCGATGGGACGGACAGATATAAATATAAAGGGCAGGTCACGGACAAAACGGAAATTATGCGGAAGCTGGATTCTTTGGCGGCTGACGACCCGAAAAAATCAGTGATACCTTTCAAACAGACGCGCGACACGTTGAGTTCGGAGGTGCATTTGACAAAAGAGAGCTTCGATATGCTAGGCGAATATGCCAAAAATCTCGCGGCAAAGGGCGCGGAGGAAATTGCGAACGGATACATAAAGCCTTCGCCCGTCAAAGACGCGTGCAAGCGATGCAGGTACTTTGAAATCTGCTCCTATTGCGAGCGCGAGGAACGCAAGTTTATGAAAACGTCCATGTCGTCCTTCAAAACGGAGACGGAACCTGCGGAGGTGAATTATGACGCATTACAATGAAAAAAATACGGTTGTCGCGGATGTCATAAAACCTAATGCCGCAGACGAAATCAGACTGGAAAAATTGAAAAAAGACGGCAATCTTACTCTTACCGAGGCTCAGAAGCAAGCGGTGCTCGCAAAGGGAAAGATTCTCGTTTCGGCGGCGGCGGGAAGCGGAAAAACCTCGACCATGGTCAAGCGTATCATTCTTATGATTGCCGAGGGCGTGAGCCTTCGTAATATGTTGGTGCTCGTATATAACACCGCGGCGGCGGACGAGCTGAAAGAGCGGCTTCACCTCGAACTTTTCAATATGGCGTGCTCCGAAACGGGAGAACTAAGAGAGCGCTTCGGTCGGGAGCTTGACGAGCTTCCTCTTTGTCATATCTGTACGATACACAGCTTTTGCAACTCTCTCATACGCGACAATTTCGAGAAGCTCGGGATATCGCCTACCTTCGACGTGCTTGACGAGCAGGCGCACGCCGCGTATATGAACGAGGCTCTCAATAATGTTTTCGAGGAGTATTCCGAGGAGGGCGACGGGGAGTTTTCGGATATCGCGGAGATATTTTTGCAGGCGAGAAAGGAAGACAATCTGAAAACCAACATAATGAAACTGCGCGGAATTATAGACGTTCAGCCTGACAGAGAGGAGTTTATAAAAAGAGCTCTGGAATGCTTCGAGAGCTTTGATGAGAGCGAATTTATTGCCGTTCTAGAACACTATTATAAACGCTTTTTTGAAGACGCGTCGGAGAGACTCTCGGATATCGAAGAAACGCTGTCCGCAATGTCCGTCGGCAGATTTTCGGAGGCGGTTTCCGAGACGTTGTCCTTTTGTACACAGGAACTGAATGCGTCGACGTTCAGGGAAATGCTATATATAGCTTCCGAATGCGAAAAGCCCGTTTTAGGCAGGAGAAGCCCCAAACTCGGCGAGCTTGAAAAGCAGACGACGGATATTGCCAAGTCGTATATCGACGAGGTGTACGGCGTCTGCGAGGAGCTTGAAGAATTATATGAATATTTAGAAGATTTTGAAGTTTATCATGCACAAAACGCAGTTTATATAAAAAAATTGATAGAAATAACCAAGCGTTTTGACGATGAGCTCAAAAAAATCAAAAAAGAAGCGCAGGTTCTGTCATTTGAAGATTTACAGCACGACGCGGCAAAACTTCTTACGGAATATCCCGAGCTCGGCGGCGAATACGAAGCGGTATTTGTGGACGAGTATCAGGACGTCAATCCAACGCAGGAATTTATCATAGAGCGCGTCGTAAAAGGCGAGTGCTTTATGGTGGGCGACGTAAAGCAGAGTATTTACGGGTTTAGACTGGCGGACCCCAAGATATTCCTGTCGAGGCAGGAAAGCTATAAGAACGGCGAAGGCATTGCGATAGATTTCAACCGCAATTTCAGAAGCGCGAAAAATATTCTCGCATTTGTAAACGGAGTTTTCAATGCAGTTATGACGGAGAGGAGCGCGGATGTAAACTATAAAGATACGGCGGCGTTCGAGCTAGACGGCGCGCCCGAGGGCGGAAACGTTCAGATTCATCTTTTCACGGAAAAGAAAACGGAACGTTCGGAAGCGGAGGGGCTATACGACATTACCAATCACAGGCAGACGGAGGACGGCGCGTCGGCGTCCGAGAGCGAGGGGCGGTTTATCGCAAGCGAAATCCGAACGCTTGTCGGCAGAGCCAAACGCGAGGGAGGCGGATACATAGGCTACGGGGATATAGCTATACTTTTCCGCAGCCGTTCGCGCGGGGCGCAGCAGATTGTGGAACAGCTAAAAAAAGAGGGTATTCCGATAGACGAAAGCGTGTTCGGCAGAAGCACGGCAAGGCCCGAGAGGGAAATCATATCAATGCTTCGAGTGCTTGACAATCCGCGGCAGGACATTCCGCTCGCTGGCTTTATGCTTTCCTTTTTCGGCGGTTACAGCGAGAGCGAGCTTGCGAACGTCGCTATGCGCGAAGGCGATTGCCTTTACGACAAGGTTTTGGCGTACGCGGCTTTTGAAAGCGGAGGTACAGGAGAAGCGCAGTCGCACAATTATGACGCGGCGCTCGGAGAAAAACTGCGCGGCACGCTGAAAATGCTCGACGGATACAGGATAAAAGCCAGCTTCAAGAGCGTGTCGGAGCTTATGGACGGAATCGTGTCCGATTTCTGCTACGACGCCTATCTGATGATGGGAGGAGAGGCGGAGACATACGGGCTTAAAGCGTTTATACAGAGCGCGGCGAAGCAGAACGACTGTTCATTGGGAAGATTTTTGGACGGTTATTCCGAACTTGCGGACAGCCGTGCGCCGGCAGGCGGAGGAGAGCGCGTGCATATATCCACCTTTCACGGGTTTAAGGGACTGGAAATCCCCGTGACGTTTGTGGCGGACTGTGCGTACGGATTCAACTACGAATCGGGAAGCGGAGATTTGGTTGCGCTCGGAACGGGTTATATCGGACTTAAATATTTCGATTTCAAAAGGAAGCTGAAATTCAACACTTTGTCGAGGCTGGCGGTTTCCAAGCTTGTAAAACAGCAGAGGCTGAAAGAGGAAATGCGTCTCTTTTACGTAGCTCTGACAAGGGCGAAGCAGACGACGTATGTGACCGCCGCGCTATCGGCAAAAAAGAGGAGCGAATTCGGCGCGGTCGAAAAGATAGGCGGAGCGGGATGCGATTTGGATTTTATATCCTCGGCGATATGCAGGGGAAGCGTAGACGCGCCGGTTTTCTGTCATACGTCCGAGGAGTTTGCGGCGCGCTCGATAGACGTGACGCACGGCGTTCTGCCCTCCGACCGCAGGCTGGCGGAATATATTCTGAAAGAGAGAGAATACGTTTATCCGCATGCCGCGTCCACAAGGCTGGCGATGAAATACAGCGTTTCGTCGGTATACAAAGCGGACGAAAAATCCGTACCCGTTTTTGAAGAAGGAGCGAACGTGGGTACGTTGTATCACAGGATAATGCAATATATCGATTTCTTTGCCAGAGGAGAGGAACAGGTGAAATCGGAGCTTGGACGACTGGTATCCGAGGGATTGATAACGGAAGAAGAAGCGGACAAAATCGACGTCTCGCTTATAGTCGGATGCCTTGACTGCGAGGTTATGGATATGGCGAGGAAGGCTCTGCTTAGCGGCAGGTGCCTCAGAGAACAGCCGTTTATGATGTACAAGCCCGCAAACGAAATACGCGAGGATTTCAACTCGTCGGATAAAGTTTTGGTTCAGGGAGTAATAGACCTTTTCATCAGCGGGGAACGAAACGTGCTGGTGGACTTCAAATACTCGCGTTTGGATGACAAAAAACTCGTTGAAAAGTACAAAACGCAACTTAAACTGTATAAAACGGCAATAGAAAGTGCGATTTCGGAAAAAATTGACGAGGTTTTGATATATTCGTTTATCAGCGGACGCGCGCTTAGATGCGATTGAATTGCAGATTTTGCGCGTTATGCGCATAAAGCGACTTTAAAGTATTGTGATATTACCTAAAATTAACAGTAAAAGTTTATCTAAAACTTATTGCTTTTTTTCAGCATAGTCTGTATAATCTTATTATGTATTTATGCGCGTAAAGGAGGGAGAGGGTGTTAACCGTATCGGCAGTGCAGTTTTTTTCCGAAGCGTTCGCTTGGTTTGCAAGGCTTTCAACCAAGTTGCCGAAGATAGATTTCAAGACATATTTCATAGTTGTCATTGCGCTGTTGTTGGGAGTCGGGCTTATCGTAGGATTGACATATTTCGGCTCGTACCGTTTCAAACTTCTCATTGCATGCAAAAAAATATTGCGTTATCTCGCGGACGCGGATTCGATTGACGACGACAACGTAAGCGATTTTACGGCGCAGTGCTTTTCTTCAAAAGCGCCGTCCGCTTTGCGCGACTGCTGGGTTCAGTATCTCGGTGTGAGGTTCGGATATCCCAGTGAAATCGTCTCCGAGAAATCCGTATACGACGACAGAATAAAGCGCGTCAGAGAGGTCCGCGCAAGCGTGTATATCGGTATCGCGCTTATCATGATTGCGATATTCGCGTTTTGGGGATGCGGCACTTTGAGTCAACCCGATATGGGCGTGATATTCTTCACAGGTCTGTTGATTTCGGGCGCGGTATATCTGGCTCTTGTGTTTATAAACCGCGCGTTGAGCAAATTGTGTCTGGAAACGTTCGGTCTCATGCAGGAGGACTTGGACGCGAAGGTGGATTTGCAGGTCGAAAAGAGCTATGCTACGGACTCATCGCCGCTTGCTGAGCTAGCGGCTATGCTGGACGAAATCATAGCCCGAAACACTGCAAAGGACGTAGGCTTTGTCGCGGACGAGGGAGAGGAAACTCCTCTTGAAAAGCTCATCGCGGATATGCCTTCCGCGGCGGAGGACGGCGACGGGGGTCAAAGTCAAACTCAGAGCGAGGACGGGGAAGACTCCAAAGAGCAAATCGCAGATATCGAAGAGGTCAACGACGATTCGGAGAGCGTGACGGAAAGCGTCTCGGAAACGAGCGCCTCCAATGAGCAAGCCGAAGAAAAGTCCGAACCTAAAACCGCCGAGGAAAGCGAAGATAGTGCCAATCAAGCGCAACATGCGGCAAATGAAGAGCATTCAAACATTGCTCTATCCGCGGAAAATATGCCGATAGAAAATGCGGAAGAGGATGGCTCGGCGGAGGAGAACGGAGACGCAGAGTTTCCGACTTCCGAGGACAACATAGTTGAAGATAAGGGCACTGCGGACGCTCAATCCGATTGCGAAGTCGAAAAGGAAGAACAGGACGCGGCGCAAATCGATAAAATAGAAGAGCGCGACCGCGGGGGTGCTCCGGAAGAGCAGGTATCGGAAGAGGCCGATGCGGAAGAGAATACGCCCGAGCAGGCGTCCGCAGACGAGAGTGCTTCGGAAAGCGGCGCAGATGTCGCCGAGGTAGACGTCGGAAAAGAGCCTCAGGTCAAATATGTGGTCGATGGACCTGTCGAGGATGACGATATTGTAAAACCCGCAAAGCTCGTAAAGCTCCCCAATTTGGTGGACTATATGCTTGCGCGCAATCCGTCTCGGAACATTTTGGTGAACATTTCCAAGTTGTTGATAACGACTCACGAGAAGTTCAAAAACAGTCCGCAGGACGTGGTAATTGTAGAGAACTGTATGAATAAGGTGCTGTCGGCATTACAGAATGCACGGTAATGACGCGGAGTTTATTCGTGAAATAAGAGCAAATAAAAAAACAAGAGGTAAAGTATGTTCGGGAAGAAAGCGAAATTAGCAGAGCAGCAGGCAACGGAAAAACAGGTTGCGCAACAAACCGCACAAGTGCAAGCTGACCAAATGGAGCTTTATTGCGAAAGCGAATTGCTTGATGACGCCGATGAGAATGAAAACGTTCCCTATGCTTCTTTGCGTACGAAAAACGGCGACAAAGACATCAGAATATTCTATGAAAGCGAACTCATCGACGACGAAGACGACGAGCTTGTAGACGAAGACGACGAGTACGATGATGACGAATACGAAGAGGAAGAGGCCGCGCCCGCTCCCTCCGAAGTAAGACGTCCTGCGCCCGCATACTATGAAGACGATGAGGAAGAGGAAGACGAAGAGGTCGAAATCGAACTGGTTGTCGATACCGACGAATTGAAGAGGGCAAAGGAAAGCGGAGTCGATATCGGCGAGGCTATAAGGCGCAGTATCGAAGGCGGCGCAATGGAGGACGACGATGAAGACGAGCTCGTAGAGGACGAGGCGGAAACCGAGGAAGAGTACGAAGAGGAGCCCGCGCAGGTCGAAGAGCCGCAAGCCGCCGTAGAGGAAGAACCTCAAGAAGAGCCCGAAGAGGAGGTATTCACTGAAGAAGAGCAGCAGCCCGTTCAACAGGTTGCAGAGCCCGTCCAAGTTGCAGAGCCCGTCCAAGTTGCAGAGCCCGCGCAGGAGGCTGAGGAGCCGGAAGTCAAGTACGTTGTCGAAGGACCTGTTGAGGACGACGATATCGTGAAGCCTGCAAAGCTGGTCAAACTGCCCAACCTAGTGGATTATATGATTTCCTTGAATATGTCCAAGCGCATGAAGATGAACGTATGTATGCTTCTGCTTACGGCGTATCACAAGTATAAACACATCCCGCGCGAGAAGGCTATCGTCATCACGTGTATGAAAAAGATGCTCAACGCGCTTTTGCAGGGCTAAGCAATCGAAGCGTTTAGTTTGCCGATTTCAGCAAAAAACAGTGCAAAAATCAAACGTCCCCTGTTTTTACGGGGACGTTATTTTTTGTGTTTTATTTGACGTGTTTGCGGTTTAGCTACTGCGATTATTTGAACATCTTCTTTTTTATCAACACGATAAGCATAATGATGCAGATAATCACGTTGATGCCGACAACAATCCAAAATCCCCATTGCTTACCTTCAAAAGGAACGCCCGTATTCATGCCCCAAAGCGCCGCAATCATTGCGGGGACGTCCACCATAAGAGTGAGAATGGTGAGGGTCTTCATAACGATATTGAGGTTGTTGGAGATTATGGAAGCGTATGCGTCCATAGTTCCATTCAAAATATCACGATATATATTCGACATCTCGATTGCCTGTCTTACTTCGATGAGCACGTCTTCCCATAGGTCTTCGTCTTCCTCATAGAATTTGACGAGCCTCGGGACCTTGTCGAGCACTCCGTTGTTTGAACGCAGCGAGGTGCTGAAATAGACGAGAGCCTTTTCGAGAGAAAGCATTTCTATAAGCTCCTCGTTTCGCATGGATTTTTCGAGTATGCCTTGCACGCGCTGGCTGGCTCTGTCTATTTGTTTGAGGTATTGCAGATATTTTTTTGCTATAACGTACTGTAACTGTAAAAAGAATCGGGTGCGTTTGTGGATATTGAAATCGCGCACGTATCTGCCCGCAATTAGGTCGTAGATGATGGACGTCTCGTTCAGACATACGGTGACAAGCGTTTTGTCGGTCAGTATACAGCCGAAAGGCAAAGTAGCGTAGGTATACTTGTCGTCGTCCTCTTCCGTAATCGGAATGTCGGTGACAGCCATTATGACGGAGTCCTCTTTTTCTATATAAGCGCGCTCTTCCGCGTCAAGCGCGGCTTTGAGGTACTCTTCGGGAATGGCGGTGGCGGTTGAAATCAATTCGATTTCCTTGTCCGTAGGGTTGGACATATGAATCCATTGGTCGGAAAAGTCATAACCGTCGACAATAAGCTCCTTATCGACTTCCACGACGGATTTGTTGATTTTTTTGTAAACCTGAAACATTTCGGCCTCCTTGCGGCATAGCAACACGCGCCGCGCAAAGAAACCTAAGCGTGTGCGCGATTATTGGAGTGGTTGACTACTTCGAGGGTCAGCGTCCATAATATTTGCACCTCATAAAACAAGATACTGATATTTTATCAAAAATAAGGAGACAAGGCAACAGTTTGGAAGCAAAATATTTGCGCGCGGACAATACGGAAACGCAGTTTTTTATTTATATGTTATAATTGCTATAATTTGTAAATATAATTTACTTTTTTCTTGCAAAAGTTTGGGTATTTTGATATCATAAATTTATCAAAAAAGAATTCTTTTAGGAGGACTTCTAAATGCAAAAAAAATACGTTTATCTGTTCACCGAAGGCAATGCCGATATGCGCGAATTGCTCGGTGGCAAGGGCGCAAACCTCGCCGAGATGACAAAAATCGGTCTCCCCGTTCCTCAGGGATTCACGATTTCGACGGAGGCTTGCACTCAGTACTATGAAGACGGCAGACAAATTAACGATTCCATCCGTGCCGAAATCATGGACAATATCGTAAAACTCGAAACGATAGCCGGCAAAAAGTTCGGTGATAAGGAAAATCCGCTTCTTGTTTCCGTCCGTTCGGGCGCTAGAGCATCCATGCCCGGCATGATGGACACCATTCTCAACCTCGGTCTCAACGACGAGGTCGTCGAGGTTTTGGCAAAGAAATCCAACAACCCCAGATGGGCGTGGGACTGCTATCGCCGTTTTATTCAGATGTTCTCCGACGTCGTTATGGAGGTCGGCAAGAAATATTTCGAGAAACTCATCGACGAAATGAAGCAGAAGAAGGGCGTCGAGTTTGACGTCGACCTGACCGCGGACGATTTGAAGGAACTTGCAAATCAGTTCAAGTCGGAATATAAGAATCAGTTGGGCAAGGATTTCCCATCCGACCCCAAGGAGCAGCTTTTCGAGGCAGTCAAGGCGGTCTTCCGCAGCTGGGACAACCCCCGCGCGAATATTTACCGCATGGACCACGATATTCCGTACAGTTGGGGTACGGCGGTCAACGTGCAGATGATGGCTTTCGGCAACATGGGCGACGACTGCGGCACCGGCGTTGCGTTTACGCGTAATCCCGCCACGGGCGAACCCGGTCTTATGGGCGAGTTCCTTATGAACGCGCAGGGCGAGGACGTCGTCGCAGGCGTGCGTACTCCTATGCCTATATCCAAAATGGCGGAGGTCTTGCCCGAAGTATACGAGCAGTTCCTCGGCGTTTGCAAGACCCTTGAAAACCATTACAGAGATATGCAGGATATGGAGTTCACCATCGAACAAGGTAAGCTCTATATGCTTCAAACGAGAAACGGAAAGCGTACCGCGGCAGCGGCTATCCGTATCGCATGCGACCTCATCGACGAGGGCATGATTTCCGAGAAAGAGGCGCTTTTGCAAATCGACGCAAAGACGCTTGATATGCTTTTGCACCCCACGTTCGACGCGGCGGCGCTCAAAGCGGCGGACAAGAAAAACGTTGTCGGCAAGGGTATCGCGGCGTCCCCCGGCGCGGCGGCAGGTACAATCGTATTCACTCCCGATGAAGCGGTCGAGCTCGGAAAGGCGGGCAAGAACGTCATTCTCGTCAGACTGGAAACCTCTCCCGAAGATATCGAAGGCATGAAGTATGCGCAGGGCATCCTCACCGTTCGCGGCGGACAGACATCTCACGCGGCGGTTGTCGCTCGCGGAATGGGCACCTGCTGCGTATCAGGCTGCGGCGATATCAAAATGCACGAGGAAGAGAAGTACTTCGAGCTCGGCGGAAAGACATTCCGCGAGGGCGACGAGCTCTCTCTCGACGGCTCCACAGGCAATATTTACGATATTTGCATCAAGACCGTTCCCGCAGACCCCAACAGCGGTTATTTCGGAAGGATTATGCAACTTGCAGATAAGTATAAGGCGCTCGGCGTGCGTACCAATGCGGATACGCCGCAGGACGCGCAACGCGCGGCGGAGCTCGGCGCGCAGGGTATCGGTCTTACTCGTACGGAGCATATGTTCTTCGGACCGGGCAGAATCGATAAGTTCCGCGAGATGATTTGCTCCGACACTGTAGAAGAACGCAAGAAAGCCCTTGACGCAATCGAGCCCATGCAGCAGGCAGACTTTGAAGGACTTATGGAAGCTCTCCAAGGTATGCCCGTTACTATCCGCTTCTTGGACCCCCCGCTTCATGAGTTTGTTCCCACCGATGAAAAGGATATCGCATTGCTTGCAAAGGCAAAGGGTAAGACGGTTGAGGAAATCAAGATACTCTGCGATAGTTTGCACGAGTTCAACCCCATGATGGGTCACCGTGGATGCCGTCTTGCGGTTACGTATCCCGAAATTGCAGAGATGCAAACGAGAGCTATCATCAAAGCGGCTATCAACGTCCAAAAACGTCACGCGGATTGGAAAGTCGTTCCCGAAATCATGATTCCGCTCATCGGCGAAATCAAGGAACTGAAATATTGCAAGAACACCGTCGTTAAGACTGCCGACGCCGTCATCAAAGAGGCCGGCATTGAGCTAAAATACGAAGTAGGTACGATGATTGAGATTCCCAGAGCTGCGCTCACTGCGGACGAAATCGCAAACGAAGCGGAGTTCTTCTGCTTCGGCACGAACGACCTCACTCAGATGACTTTCGGATTCAGCCGCGACGACGCGAGCAAGTTCCTGCCCAGCTACTATCAAGCGAAGATTTACGAGTCCGACCCGTTTGCAAGACTTGACACGATCGGCGTAGGTAAGCTGATGAAGATGGCGGTCGAGCTCGGACACTCCGTCCGCAAAAATATCCACTGCGGTATTTGCGGCGAGCACGGCGGCGACCCGTCTTCTATCGAGTTCTGCCATGCAATCGGTCTTGACTATGTGTCTTGCTCTCCGTTCAGAGTGCCAATCGCAAGACTTGCCGCTGCACAGGCAAACATCAAGAATCCGAGAAAATAAGTATGTAGTTTAACAATTAAAGGGACTCCGAATGGAGTCCCTTTAATTAATTTTTTATATTAATAATTTTTGCAAATGAATTTTAGTAAATTAAGAAAGTGTGAATTTTTTGGAACAAATTTTCAAGTTTGTCTTGGATAAAAAGCAACATGATAGGATTTCGGGATAATTATTTTTGAAATCGGCATTTTGTATTTTAAGATACCTCGAAGGGATAAATTATATGTTAAAATCAATTCCTACCGGGAAATGGAGTGTAAGAGTTCTTTTTGACATTTATATAAACTCCTGTTCCGTTTCTGTAATAGTCTATCCTGTCAGATATCGCGTGCAAATGCGTCATATTCCGATTTCCATTTGCGAATTGCGTCTTCATCGTAAATGCGCGGCATTCTGGAAGCTATATTTTTGCCTTTCGCACTTTTGCGGAGTATGATTCTGATTTGCTTTATAAAGTCGGGTCGGCTCTTTGCGAGGCTTAGACTCTCGAATATGCTTTTGAGCTGGAATGCCTCTTGATTTCTGATATCTAAACGTGCAAAAGCCAACAAACTTTCATTCAGAATGCCTGAATCGAAGAGCCAAATCAAATCATCTTTGTTGAGATTCTGAAAGCGTGAACGAGCAATATAAGACATGTAGCAATTAGCGCCGAAGGAATTGTTGACTCTGACCGCGTATTGCCATAGCGACTGCGCGGAAAAATCCGATGCTTTTTGTATTATATCCGCGAGGATTGCCGCGGCTTTGAGCGTGTTTTCTATGCCCGAGCCGGAAGTCGGCTTTGTCATAAACGCGGCGTTGCCGATTATCGCATAGCCGTTTGCGACAATGGTTGCGAGCGGATATCTGACGGGAATGCTGTCTTCGGCAAATCTGACGCAATTATCGCTTATATATGGATTGCGTTTAGAGATATAGTCCAACGCTTCTTTGATTTGGGATTCGTCAAGCGTTGCGAATTTGCTTATCAATACGTCGGATAATGCAGAATTTTCCGCGTCCTTGCACCACAGCACGCTGTAATGCTCGGGCATAAGATATACGTTGGACGGAGCTGGGGCTACGTCGGTTTTGGAATAGAAACCGCGATAGCACTTAAGAAAGTCGTATTGTCCTATATCGTCATTCATACAGAATCTTTGCGGGATTTGCTTGCGGTACTTCGAGAACATTCCCGACGAGTCAATCACTAGGTCGCAATACTCCGCGCGTCCGTTTATCGTAACGCCCACGACGTTGTCGTTATCGATAATCAAGTCTTCCGCTTCGACTCCGAAACGGATTTCCGAATTGTCCTGTGCGAGTTGCAACATAAATTCGATAAGTTTTTTTCGGTCGACGTCGAGATTCCTGCTTGCGCGCATAGCCTGACTGATATATCCGCAACCCGATGGGCTGAAAAATCTTAGAACCTGTTTATTGGTGTATGTATCCGAGGGTAAAGCAAGCCCTACCTTCTTGAAAGCGTCCTTATCCACCGCGTCGTACCAAGGGTATCCGAGCTCGTCGCGGCGGCGTTTTTCATAGACGGTAATATCGAAGCCTTTGAGCTTTGCAGCAATATACAAACCCCCCAGACCCGCGCCGAGTATAACGACTCTTTTTCCACTCCCCGAATTTCTCACCATTCTTCCTCAGTTCATTAATTTTTTTCAAAATGCAAACGGAATACAACTATGATAGCATTAAAGTTCAATTTTGGCAACTTAACGAATTAGGAGTTAATATCAATATGAATTAGGAGTTAATATCGACTGTTTTTGCAAGATATTTTCGTATTTTCTTTGACCGCGCGATTTTGTTTTTGCTTGAATTTAGCAGGTCTGCCACAGGGCAAGCTATGCTTTAAAAACCAAAAGCACCGCAAGGATGCTTTGTGTTGGTTTATTCTTGCTGCGCAAAGGCAAAAGCGTGATACTCGGTTATTATGACGAGAATAATGAATTGCAATGTAGAGGCAAATTGTTTTTGGACGTATCGGCAGAGGAGCGCAAGATAATAAATTATTTATAATACATAAAGTAAAAAAAGCTTGGGTTGACAAATACAAGAACGCTGTTTGTATCAAGCCTGAACTTGCAGTTGCTGTACATTAGAAGCCGAAACAGTTAACGGCGGAATGCGTCAACCCGTATGGAAAGTATTAAGAGAATAGATTATCAGGGACTCTTTCCTTATTTTATTGCTCCTTTATTTATTATTTCTACAGATGACATCTTTCGCAACCGTTTAAGAGGAAGTATACAACCAAGTATAATAGCGGTGAAGTCTATGGCAAATAGAATTATGATTAGAGCAGGGTTAAATTTTAACAAGTCAAAACTAACATTACTGAAATCAACGATATAATTATTATATAAAACCGAGCCTACTGCTGTAAAAATGATAGATAAAAGATATACTACGACGGCGATTATAAAGGAACTGTATAGGTATATTTTGCATTGCTGTCTGAAATTGGCACCGAGCGAAGTGATAATGCCGATTTGTTTTGTCTGACCAAATATAGAAGTCGCAACAAAATTTATCATAAATACAAAAGATACGATTAGCAATATTATGCCTATATATGTATAAAGGTTCTTGTCCATATTTATGTAGTCTATTGAACGGTAAAACGCGTTTATTTCCATATTTCCGTCGGTCATAATACTGTTTGAAAAACGGAAAACATTATTATTGTTATTATAATCGAAGACAAAATTCGCAAAACTTTTGAAATTGCTTTTGTTCGGGGTGATATTGCACAGGATATATGACCATTCGTCAAAACAGTTTTCGCTTATAAAAATTTTCTCGTGATAGTTTTCGGCATACATTATGCTGCTTGATTGCGGATGAGATTCTGAACATTTTTTGTCGCATCCCGTATCGACTACGCCGACAATAGTTTTTATATCGCTGTCCCCGAATTTCCCGTTGTTGGGCATAGGCTTGCCGTTTGTAAAGGTGTTGACCAACACGGAAATACTGTGTCCGATAATATCTCCGGCAGAATTTATAGGATACGTTTGTCCGTTTTCTTTTATACCGGCTACCGAAAATGTATTGAGCATACATTCGTTTATAGCGATTTCGTTTTCATTTTCAGGCAATCTGCCTGTAATTTCAAAATTCATATTCCGACATTCCGACAAGCTCATATACATAAATCCGTCTGCGAACAGAGAAAGATGGTCGGAGGAAATCGGTATAATTTTATTAAGTTGCTTTACGGTTGCCGCTATCGAGTTTTGAAATGAATCGATGTAGGCACTGCATATCAAGTTTAATTGCAAATCATACTTATTCTGCAATAGGTTAATATCAGATTTTGACAGGCAAAGCTCGTTATATACAAACTTGTCGCCGCCTATTAATTGGTCAAACGTGCCAGTATTAGAGTTTTCTACTTCCTGATATTTGTAAATTGCAGTGTATTCGAGATTTTTTTCGTATACGGCATTGATAAAACTTTTATACGGATTCATCATTGAGATATTAATGGATAATCCAAATAAGGAAAACGTGATAACGGACATTATCAGCGTAATAATCAAACGAATCGGATGACGTTTGAAATTGCTACAACCGATTTTCAGTGCGGGCTTTAAGGGAAGTTTGGATTTATTCCATTGTTTATGCGAAGCGTTTTCCGAATTACAGGGAGTATCTGACGCGCTGTCGTTTATTATGACGCCGTCTTCGAGTTCTATTATACGGTCTCCGTAAGTAGCGGCATATTCTTTGTCGTGGGATACAACTATGACCAACTTATCCTTGGATAGTTCTTTCAATAAGGACATTACGTTGTCGCCGTTGCTTTTATCGAGCGCACCCGTAGGTTCGTCCGCAAAAATGATATCGGGATCTTTTATCAAAGCACGGGCAATGGCTATTCTTTGTTTTTGACCTCCGGAAAGCTCGGTTACTTTGCGCTTTTCATATCCGTCCAATCCGACCTTTGTCAAAACTTCTTTTACATTATTATTCGTTTCTTTTTGTCCTTGCAGTTGAATTGCGAGAGCGATATTTTCTTCCACGTTCAACTCGGAAATCAGGTTGTATTCCTGAAATACAAAACCGCAACAAGTGTTTCTGTAATCGTCCAACTCGCTTTTAGTAAGTTTGCAGAGGTCTTTGCCCGAAACTTCGATACTGCTTCCGTTATCCGCCTTATCTAACCCGCTTAAAACATTGAGAAGAGTAGACTTGCCGCTGCCGGATTTTCCGAGAAAGAAAACCATGCCGCAATCAGCAAGGCAGAAATTTGCGTTTTTGAGCGCCTGAACGGGGAGGGACTTTTTAGGTCTGTACGTCTTTGATAAATTTGTTATTTTCATATTATATTCACCGAAAACCGTGTTGATGGTTAGATTTTTTTATCCGAGTTGCATTTCGTAGTAGCAACAATAGATTTATTCGTTTTGCAGATAATCTGTCGGCATTAGATTTGACAGCCTAATCAACGGAATAAAACAGCCGAGTAATGAGAAGAGTAGTACAGTGCCTGCAGTTATTAAATATGCGTAGATATTAAAGCCGAAGAACGATAAGGATATTCCGACGTACTCATTTAACAAGGTGCAGAGGATAGGAATACAGATTGACATACACACCAATATAATCAAGCCGACAATAAGACCTTCCCAAATGAATATTTTTATCAGATTGTAATTATTACACCCGTTTGCTTTGAGTATTCCGATAGTCTTGGTCCTGTCCGTCAGACTTTGCGACAGGAAATTCAACAGCAAACAAACGGAGAAAACCGCAAATACGCCGAAGACTATATAAGCAATTCGTTTTATGCTGTTTACATAATCGGAAATGCCGTCTGCGTTGTTGATTATATAATTGTTGATTCTAAACGTACCGTTTTGCGGTATATAGTCTTTTATCGATTTATTGTTAACGACTATAAGAGAATCGAAGTCGCCGCCGATATGCCGATAAAGGCTTTCGTATGAATTGTTGTCAATCAGAATAGCACAATCTTCATCCAACGTATGAAAGCCGTTTATTGTGAAGTCATATTGCAATCCGAATTTGATATCCGAATACGAACAAGAGAATTCATTCGGCAAGTCATAGATGTCGCAGTATTTTCTATATACACTTATGATTTGTGCCGCATTATAATATTCGTCGCCTGTTTCATAGACATAAAGAGCGTAGAATAAAGAGCCGTAGTCACCGTAATTTGTTCCGTTAAATTCTATCGAGCAATCGTAATAACGCAGTAGTGCAGGGATTAAGATTGACGGAAGATAAGCGCCGTTATTCGCGTCATTGATTTTGACTAGGTTGTCATAGTTTTTATAGAGCGCTATTTTTTCTACGTCCATAATCTGCGATCCGTCAAATTCAAGCGAGCAACAAGCTCGGTCGGTATTTATGCCGACGCTTTTATAATCTTCAATGTTTTTTACAAACAGTAAATTGTGTGCGGAGCAATTTATTTCATAGACAAATTCGCTTGCCAGCGACTGCTCGGCATTTGCATTTTTAACGGTTGCGTATTTATTTGTATTTAAGTTTGTATCTATAATCGAGGTTATTGTATATGCGATATCGTCTATTCTAAGAGTTTTTCCTATCAGATTCAGTTCCGATTGTTCGGAGAATTTTAAGTGGTTAAGGACTTCGGCGGTGTATCTTGTAATACCAATTTCGTTTTTGTTCCGCGGCAGTTGTCCGTATAGCGTAAAATCATAACCGTCGATTGTCTCTTGCGATAATTCGCAGATTTTGTTCGGCAGAAAAGAATAATATGTATTGAGCAAATCTGGATTTATTTCAACGTCATATTCCATGGGATAGTCTATCGCGCCTATGCAAGTGTAACCTAAATTGCTATCGAAGCTCTCTTTCTCAGTTTCTTTTATAGGTATCGTATTGCTATCATTGCCGTATTTGTGCATTTGACTGTATGCAAGTCCGTTTGAACTTATCGCATCGAAAACAACGTCATTGAAACGGTTTAAACTTATTGTAAGAGAAACGCAGAAGATAGTAAACGCAACAATAGCCAAAAGTATTGTCGCTATCAGGCGTATGGGATGATTTTTGAATGTGCCGCATCCGATTTTCAATGCGGATTTTGCGGGAAGATGCGACAGCTTCCATTCGCCGTGAGATTGGTTATCTGTTTTAGAGCAGGGGGTATTAAAAGAATTGTCGTTTATTATGACGCCGTCTTCGAGTTCTATTATACGGTCTCCGTAAGTAGCGGCATATTCTTTGTCGTGGGATACAACTATGACCAACTTATCCTTGGATAGTTCTTTCAATAAGGACATTACGTTGTCGCCGTTGCTTTTATCGAGCGCACCCGTAGGTTCGTCCGCAAAAATGATATCGGGATCTTTTATCAAAGCACGGGCAATGGCTATTCTTTGTTTTTGTCCTCCCGAAAGCTCGGTTATTTTTCGCTTTTCATATCCGTCCAATCCGACTAGCGCAAGCACGTCTTTAATCTTGTTTTGCGTGTCCTTTTGACCTTGCAGTTGAATTGCGATGGCAATATTTTCTTCTACGTTCAGTTCGGGAATGAGGTTGTATTCCTGAAACACGAAACCGCAGCAAGTATTTCGATAATTGTCTAATTCATTTATTGACAGTTGGCATATATCTTTTCCCGAAACTTCAATACTGCTTCCGTTATCCGCCTTATCTAACCCGCTTAAAACATTGAGAAGGGTGGATTTGCCGCAGCCTGACTTTCCTAGAAAGAATATCATACCCGTATCTGCAATACTGAAACTAACGTTCTTTAAAGCCTGCACAGAGGGAGAGTTTTTTAATGTAAATGTTTTTGATAAATTTGAAACTCTCATTGTGCTTAATGCCCCTCTCCATAAAATATATTATAGCAGATATTCGACAAAAAGCAATGCGGAATACTGGCGAAATGTTGGCAAATGGGTCTGTTCAACCCGACGGTAAACCATAGTAATAAAAAAATCGGCTTCCGAAAAAGCCGATTTTTTATTCATTTTTATCTGATTTACTTGGTCAATGCCTCTTGAACGGCAACTGCGCAAGCGACTGACGCGCCAACCATAGGATTGTTGCCCATGCCGATTAAGCCCATCATTTCGACGTGCGCGGGAACGGAAGAGCTGCCTGCGAACTGCGCGTCGGAGTGCATTCTGCCCATTGTATCCGTCATACCGTACGAAGCGGGACCTGCCGCCATATTGTCCGGGTGGAGCGTACGTCCCGTGCCGCCGCCGCTTGCAACGGAGAAATACTTCTTGCCGCTGTCCACGCACCATTTCTTATACGTGCCCGCGACGGGATGCTGGAATCGGGTGGGGTTGGTGGAGTTGCCCGTGATAGATACGTCAACGTCTTCGAGACGCATAATCGCAACGCCCTCTGTGACGTCATCCGCACCGTACACTCTGACAGCCGCGCGCTCGCCGTTGCTGTACGGAGTTTCCTTGACTACTTTGACTTCGCCCGTGAAATAATCCATTTTGGTTTGTACGTATGTGAAGCCGTTGATACGCGAGATTATAAACGCCGCGTCCTTACCCAAACCGTTGAGAATGACTTTAAGCGGAGTTTTTCTGACCTTATTTGCGGTTCTTGCAATACCGATAGCGCCCTCTGCGGCGGCGAAAGATTCGTGACCTGCGAGGAAAGCGAAGCACTTGGTACTTTCTCTCAGCAGCATTGCGGCGAGGTTGCCGTGGCCGAGACCGACTTTGCGCTGTTCGGCGACGGAGCCGGGGATGCAGAAGGATTGCAGACCCTCGCCGATAGCCTCGGCGGCGTCCGCGGCGCCCGTGCAACCTTTCTTAATTGCGATAGCGCAGCCGACGGTGTACGCCCATACAGCGTTTTCAAACGCGATAGGCTGAATACCCTTGACAATCGATTCGCAGTCTATACCTTTGTCGAGGCATATCGCTTTCGCGTCTTCCAGACCCTTGATGCCGTAGCTTGCGAGTACGGCGTTGATTTTATCTATTCTTCTTTCAAAACCTTCAAATGTTACACTCATAGTAAGTCTCCTTATTATTCCTGTCTGGGGTCGATATACTTGACCGCGCCGTCCTCGGCTTTGAATCTGCCGTAGGTACCCGTGCATTTTGCGAGGGCTTCGTTGGCGTCGACGCCTTTCTTTATCATATCCATAAACACGCCGAGCTTGCAGAACTGATATCCGATAATCTGATTATCCTTATCGAGCGCGAGCTTTGTGACGTAGCCTTCCGCCATTTCGAGATAGCGGGGGCCTTTTGCAACGGTGGAATACATAGTGCCTATCTGGCTTCTGTGACCCTTGCCTAGGTCTTCGAGACCTGCGCCGATAACAAGACCGCCTTCGGAGAAAGCGGATTGCGTTCTGCCGTAAACGATTTGCAGGAACAGCTCTCTCATAGCGGTGTTGATAGCGTCGCAGACGAGGTCTGTGTTGAGAGCTTCGAGAATTGTTTTACCTGCGAGGATTTCCGCCGCCATAGCCGCGGAGTGGGTCATACCCGAACATCCGAGAGTCTCGACAAGCGCTTCCTGAATGATGCCGTCCTTGACGTTGAGGGTGAGTTTGCACGCGCCTTGTTGAGGAGCGCACCAGCCCACGCCGTGAGTGAGACCGCTGATGTCCTTAATCTCCTTAGCCTGAACCCATTTACCTTCCTCGGGAATAGGAGCGGGTCCGTGATTGGGGCCTTTTGCAACGCAGCACATTTCGTCGATTTCGCGTGAATATTGCATAGTCTTTCTTTCCCTATACGCGTTTGCGTAGCGGGAAAACCTCCTTAATAATTTCTTTGATAATATTAGCATACAAAAAAATATTTATCAATAAAAAACGCAAAGTTGATTTTATAATATCGTTTATTTAGGGAGTGCAAAAAACGGGCTGTATTCGGTTGAAAAAAAAGAGCGCTGGTGTTATAATTCCGTTATCACAGATTCGGAGTTGAAAATGGCGAAGCAAAACGTTATAGATATGCTCAAAGAGCGCGGACTTCTCAAACAAATAGTTTTTGAAGAGGAATTGAAAAAGCTCCTCGACAGCGGTTCTCAATCCTTTTATATAGGCTTCGACCCCACCGCGGACAGTCTGCACGTGGGACACTTTATGCAAATGATTGTAGCAAAGCGTTTGCAGGACGCGGGGCACCGTCCGATTATCCTTATCGGCGGCGGCACGGCTATGGTGGGCGACCCCAGCGGCAGGACGGATATGCGCTCGATGATGACTCCCGAGACCATACGTCACAACGTAGAGTGCTTTAAGAGACAGATGCAGCGCTTCGTGCGTTTCGAGGGTGAGAACGCGGCGATTCTCGTTGACAACGCGGATTGGCTTCTCGGGCTCAACTATGTGGAATTCCTGCGCGACGTAGGCGCTCATTTTTCCGTCAACAGAATGCTTACGGCGGAGTGCTACAAGCAGAGGATGGAAAAGGGACTTACTTTTCTTGAATTCAACTATATGCTTATGCAGGCGTACGATTTCCTCGTGCTCAACAGGAAGTACGGATGCGTGCTCGAATGCGGCGGAGACGACCAGTGGTCGAATATGCTGGCGGGAGCCGACCTTATCAGACGCAAGGAGCAGAAGGAGGCGTATGCCGTGACGTTCGCGTTGCTAACGACCGCGGAGGGCATAAAGATGGGCAAGACCTCGAAGGGCGCGGTGTGGCTGGACGCCGAAAAGACAACTCCCTACGATTTCTTCCAGTATTGGCGTAATATCGCGGACGCGGACGTGGAAAAGGTGTTCAGATATCTCACTTTCCTGTCTCTCGACGAGATTGCGGAGTTGACCAAGTACAACGACGAGCGTATGAACAGGGCAAAGGAGAGGCTTGCATACGAGCTCACCTCTATGGTGCACGGCAAAGAGGTTGCAGACGAGGTGCTTGCAAAGGTTAAGGCGGCATTCTCGGGAGACAGCGAAAATATGCCGTCTGCTGTTATTCCCGCGGGAGTTAATCAGGTTGCGGAAATCCTTGTACACGTCGCAAAGGTTGCGTCAAAGGGCGAGGCAAAGAGGCTTATACAGGGCGGAGCGGTTTCGGTGGACGGCGTGAAAATTTCGGATATAGCTGCGTGCGTTACCGACAGTCAGCTTGCAAACGGATTCGTGTTGCAAAGAGGCAAAAAGAATTTCTATAAGGTGACCGCGGAGTGAACTGCTATCGTTTTATAGACGGCGAATACGAAATACGATATGAGATAAAACGCTCGGTTTTTATTGCGACCGCAAAGGGCGAGCTTGACGAGGACGGGGCGGAGAGTTTTGTAAAGAGCGTGAAAAAACGCTATCCCGACGCCACGCACAACTGTTATGCGTACGTGAGCGACGAGCTCGGCAACCGCACGAGATTCAGCGACGACGGCGAGCCCGGCGGAACGGCGGGACAGCCTATACTCGAAGTATTGAAAAAACAGGGACTTGTCAAATCGGCTGTTGTCGTGACGAGGTATTTCGGAGGTATAAAGCTCGGCGCGGGAGGACTTGTAGGCGCGTATTCCGCCGCGGCGGCGGAAGCCGTGCGGGCGGCGAAAATATCCTTCAAAGAGGAGTGCAGGCTAATCCGTATCAAAGCCGATTATTCCGATTACGCCGCGCTCGAAAAGCTCTTCGCAAAAGGCGGCTGCCGCGTGGATTCCGTGGAATACGGAGACGGAGTCAGCGCACGCATGTATGTGAAAACGGATTATACGGAAGCGTTTTTGAAAAGCATACGCGAGCTCACATCCGCAAGAGCGCAGGCATCTGATACGGGCGAAGTGGGATATGAATGTCTGAGCGGCAGGTTTTAATTGTATAAGCGCATAAGCGTAAATTGCGCGGTTGAAACATAAAAAATAGGTTTATACTTGCAAAAATATGCAATAAACACAGGTTTTTGCAATCAGAGGTGAATTTTGGAATATCCGCTTGACGAAAAAAGAGCGGCGCAGGCTTACGAGGCGCTTGTCAAGTATCTTGCCGTCTGTCAGCGCTCCGAAAAAGAGTGTAAGGACAAATTATACGAAAAGGGATTTCATAGAGATGAAGTAGAGTTTGCCATTTCCAAAGCCAAGGGCTATCGATATATCGACGACGCTGAGTATGTGCGTAACTATCTGATATTCAACAAAGAGAGATACGGCGCAAAGAAGATTGCATATAAGCTGACTGCGGAAAAGGGCGTGGATAAAAAACTGGTTGAGAATATTATCGCTGACAGTATAGACGAGGATTTCGAGTATCGCACCTGTCTTGGATACGCCGAAAAATATGTCAGACAAAAGCATATCGAGGACAAGTCTCAGCTCAGAAAAGTTACGGCGTTTTTATATCAGAAGGGTTTTGATTGGAGGATTATAAACAAAGTTGCGGGAGATTTATTCGACGATAACTCGGAATACTTCGATTGACACCCCGTCGCGTAACTGAATTATGTCAAAAGACAACTGCTTTTTTTCGGGGCGCAAACGCGGCATAATCAAGTTTCAAAAAATCCGAGAGATACGAGCAGAGCTTCATTGACTCTGGTCATCATATTGATAGGCAGTTCGCCTATCTTTTCTTTCAGGCGGCGCTTATCAAGCGTTCTGATTTGCTCCAAAAGCACGACGGAGTCCTTAGGCAGTCCGTACTGATTTGCGGGCAGGGCGATATGAGTGGGGAGTTTTGCTTTTTCGAGCTGAGATGTTATTGCGGCGGCGATAATGGTCGGACTGTATTTGTTGCCGACGTTGTTTTGCACAATCAATACGGGTCGTACTCCGCCTTGCTCGCTGCCGACAACGGGACTTAGGTCCGCATAATATAAATCGCCACGTTTTACCATATCCATACCGCAGATTATTGTCAATTATTCAGGATTTTATCCCTCTGCATATTATGACGATTCAAAATAATTAAGTGAGAGTTTGAAGCTATGCCGATGCAAATTCATTTTTAAATTTCTTGCGCCGTTAAGCTTCGTCGTATTTACGCGCGTTTCGCTTTTATCGGTATAACCTCTCATATTTGCGGAATAAGCGAAATAACTTTTATTATGATAAAAATAGGCATAGTAGGTTACGGCAATTTGGGCAAAGCGTGCGAGCGTATCGCGGCAGAGACCGATAAATTTGCTCTGAAAGGGATTTTTACACGCAGGAATCCGCGCGAGATCGTATCGCCGTTCGGTACGCCTGTGTACGCGCAATCGGAGATAGGCAAGTTCGAGAGGGATATCGACGTCGTATGTATATGCACGGGTTCCGCTAACGACGTTACGGACTTAGGAAAGGGTTTGGCGGCGCGGTTCAACACCGTGGACAGCTTTGATACGCATGCGGAAATGAGCGATTATTTTTCGGAAATGAACAGAATCGCAACCGAGAATGAAAGGCTGTGCTTTGTCGGCATAGGCTGGGACCCCGGTCTCTTTTCGCTTATGCGCGCCTTGTTCGGCGGCGTTTTGCCTGACGGCGACACTCAGACCTTTTGGGGCAGAGGCGTATCGCAGGGACATAGCGAGGCGATAAGGCGTATAGACGGCGTGGCAAATGCCAAACAGTACACCGTTCCCAAGGAAGACGCAATCGAACTCGCACGCGAGGGCAAAGCGAGCGCGCTATGCGACAGGGACAGGCATATGCGCGAATGCTACGTCGTGGCAAAGGAGGGCGCAGACAAGGAATGGATACGAGAAAAAATCGTGGCGATGCCCAATTACTTCGCGCCATATGACACAACAGTAAATTTCATAAGCGAAGAAGAGTTTGAAAAGAATCATTCCTCTATGGCGCACGGCGGCTTTGTTATGCGTTGCGGAGAAGCGAACGGAACAAAGCATAATCTGGAATTTTCATTGAGACTCGACTGCAATCCCGACTTTACCGCGTCCGTGCTTATGTCGTATGCCGCCGCCGTTGCAAGACTGTATAGGAACGGAATGCGCGGCGCAAAAACTATATTGGACGTTCCCGTCTCCGCATTGTTTGACGCTTGCGGAGCGGATATCGTGAAAAAGTTCGTCTGACCGCTTGCATATCTCGCGCGCTTTTTGTAAGATATAAAAAGCGATTGAGCAATAAAATTCGAGTGCAGGCTATGAAGAATTACGATTATATTTTGTTTGACCTAGACGGAACGGTGACGGATAGCAAGCCCGGCATCTTGAACTGTATACGCTATGCGCTCGGCAAAAAGGGCATAGACTGTCCCGACAGTATTCTAGATAAAATGGTCGGGCCGCCTTTCAGAGTTTCCATGCACGATTTTTTGGGTCTCGAAATGCCGATGATAGAGGAACTCATCACTCTTTACAGAGGCGTATACGAGGCGGACGGCTGGAAGCAATGCAGGATATACGACGGAGCGGTCGACATGCTTGAATCACTCAAAAGCGCGGGAAAGCACCTTGCAATCGCCACTTCCAAGCCTCTGAAATTTACAAATATTATGATTGACGGTCTTGGGCTCAGAAAGTATTTCGACTTTGTGGGCGGAGCAAGTTGCGACGCAAGCAAAGAGACAAAAGCCGACGTCATAACTCTTGTGCTGGAATCACTCAAAGTCGAAGATTTGTCGAAAGTGCTTATGGTCGGCGACAGACTCTACGATATGGACGGAGCTCGTATATGCGGCGTGGACGCGGCCGGAGTTCTTTGGGGATACGGCGATGAAGAGGAGCTTAAAGGACACGGAGCCAAATATATTTTCAGCTCTCCGCGCGAGCTTGCCCGTGCCGTAACGGGCGAGAGCGATTGAAGAACGGTATTTGTCATAAAAAGAAAATGTTTAACCTAAAAACGGCGTTTATATTACGGAATAGAAATATAAAACGTCGTTTTTGCTATTTTAATAGATATTTTTGTAGGAATAACTGAGACGAAAAGGCGAGGCATATTCAGAATTTTTCAATAACGCTGAAATTGCACCGCGAGCGGATGAAACTGATCTTGTGAACGCCTGCGGGCAGGATTTCGAGCTCTCCGTCACGGCAGTATTTTATGTCGTCGGAGTGTGGAACCGTCGCGCTGTAAACCTTTTTGAAAATAATTTTGCCGTCGCGCTCCTTTTTCAAGCCGAAGTAAAAAACGCGGAAAAACGGGAAGAACATCTCTATAAGTCCGCGTACGCCGTCAT
>CASQXY010000014.1 GCA_949432885.1 uncultured bacterium
AGCACCGATTCTATCGGTGCTTTCTTCTTGTCACCGACTTGAACTGCTTGTATCGAACGATACAAGCTCAGGGCTTTGCCCTGCCCGAATGGACATCCGCTGCACGCGATTGGCTTCGCAACAATCGCTGTAATGCAAGTCCCGGTGACCGCACCAAAAGCACCGATTCTATCGGTGCTTTCTTCTTGTCACCGACTTGAACTGCTTGTATCGGACCATACAAGCTCATGGCTTTGCCCTGCCGGATAATCATCTTTCGGGTTGTCGAAGATTGTCCTTTCTTAACTAGCTTTGTCGAATACCGATTTTTGTTGCAAAATAGCTTTTCATAGCGAAAATTTGCTGTTATCTTATACTCACATTCATAAATGCCCCATGGCTTAGCCTTGTGTTTGGGAGAACAAGGCGGAAGGGAACATTCACGTTCCCTTTTTTATTTTCTCCTATTGCACCCTTCGACTCATACAGATTTCATGAAAATTAAGCACAGCGTACACGCAAAAATCCCCTCGCTTTTCGCAAGGGGATTTTGTTATATATGATTCTCAATGTTTTTACGCTTCGCGCGCTTTGGCTTCCGCAATAATCTTATCGTTATTCATCGACGGCACTTCTTCGTAGCGGACTATATGCATTTCAAAACGTCCTCTGCCCTGCGTCATAGAGCGCAAATCCGTAGCATAACGGAACATTTCCGCCTGCGGGACCTCCGCCGTGATAATCTGCTTTCCGTTTGCCATATCGGTGCCCAATATTCTGCCGCGGCGTTTATTCATATCTCCGAGGATATCGCCGAGATACTCATCGGGAACGGTGATTTTAGCTTCTACGATAGGTTCGAGGAAGCAAGGCGCCGCCGCCGCGATTCCGTCCGCATAGGAAAGTTTTGCCGCGGTGATAAACGCTATTTCCTTACTGTCAACCGGGTGATACTTTCCGTCGTAAAGCGTTGCTTTGAGGTTGACCATCGGGTAGCCCGCAAGAACTCCGTGCTTTATGGCCTCTCTGAGCCCCTTTTCGACCGCAGGTATAAACTGACGGGGAACTGCTCCGCCGACGACGGCGTCCACAAACTCAAACTCTCCGTCCGCCGCGCCCGGCTCATACTTGATGAACACGTCGCCGTACTGACCCGCGCCGCCCGACTGTTTCTTATGTTTGCCCTCCGCCTGAGCGGTTTTCTTTATGGTCTCGCGGTAAGCTACGCGGGGCTCCTGCCAAGAAATATCTATTCCCAGCTTTGCCTTTACGCGCTTGCACATAATATCAAGCTGTGCCTCGCCGAGACCGCTTATAAGCACGTCGCCCGTTTCCACGTTCTTTTCGACCTTAAACGTAGCGTCCTCTTCCTGCATCTTGATAAGGCCTTGGATAGCCTTCTCCTCGTCCTTAGCCGCCTTCACTGCATAGGAAATGACGGGAGAAGGGAATTCTATTTTTTCATAAACCAACTTATTCGAGGGTGCTGCGAGTGTATCGTTCGTATTGGTATAAACGAGCTTCGCCACCGCTCCGATATCGCCTGCCGAAAGGCTGTCGACGGCTTCCTGCTTTTTGCCTTTGAGCACATACAGAGCGCCGACCTTTTCAGGCTTGTCCTGCGAATTGTTATAAACCGCGTCGCCGCTCGAAAGGCTGCCCTGAATGACCTTGAATATCAACAGCTTGCCGACGTAAGGGTCGACAACGGACTTTATAACCTGTGCGCTGAAAGGAGCGCCGCCGTCGACGGCAATTTCCTTTTCCTCGCCGCTTACAATCGCTTTGATTTTATGTACGCGGCTCGGGTCGGGCATAAGGTCGACTATTTTGTCCATAAGTCTGGCGACGCCCTTAGACGTAATCGCGTTGCCTGCCATAAGAGGTATAAACACCTCTTCCGCAATCGCGGCGTGCAAGCCCTTCTGAATCTCCTCATCCGAAAACTTCTCTCCGTCGAAGAACTTCATCATAAGCTCCTCGTCCGTTTCCGCAATCATTTCCATGAGCTTGGAGTTATATTCCTCAACGTCCGCCTGCATTGCCGCGGGAGTCGCCGTCTGCTTGCCAGCGAGGTCGTACGCCTGCCCCGTAAGCACGTCAACGGAGCCTATCATCGCGCCGTTTTCCATTATGGGAAGCTCAACAGGCACGACATTGCTGTACTTTGCCATGATAGCTTTCGCAGTTTCGTTGAAATTGGAGTTGTCCTTATCCACGGCATTTACGAAGATGAAAGAAGGTATTTTCTTTTCGCGGCAAAGGTCGAGCGCTTTTTCCGTACCCACGGTAACAGAGCCCGAAGCGGAAGTCACGATGACCGCGCTGTCGGCGGCTTGAAGAGCGGCTTGCATCTCGCCCTCGAAGTCGAAAAATCCCGGAACGTCGAGGATATTGATTTTGGTATCTTTATACACCGCATAGCCGAGAGCCAGCGAAATTGATATTTTTCTTTTTATTTCTTCGTCGTCGAAGTCCATGGTAGATGAACCGTCGTCCACCTTTCCGAGACGGCTTATCGTTTTGGCTTCAAACAGCATCGCTTCTGCTAGAGATGTCTTACCCTCTCCCGAGTGTCCGATAAGAGCAACGTTGCGGATTGATTTTGTATCGAATACTTTCATAAACGCCCCCTGCGTAAAAGTCTATATGGAAATTCTATTATAAATGCCGCTCAATTTCAATACCCAATATTTTATTCCGCCCGTATTTTTTTGACGTATGCGCGCATATCTTCGGCTGTTTGCAAAAGGCAAAACCCGAAAACCGTAGATTATACGCGTTTAGATATACGATTATACCGCAACAAGCAAATATTTTTTCCAAACTTGCGCGCTCTATTTCATATCGGCTCAATTCTTATCATATATTTCGGATATGGCGACAATAGGCGTATACGACAGCGGTATCGGCGGACTCACGACCGCAAAAATTATTCTCGACAAGTTTGCGGGCAACGATCTTTTCTACCTAGCGGACAACTATCACCACCCCTTCGGAAATACCGACGAGGACACGTTGAAGGAGGTAGTCCGCAGCGGAATCAAGCATCTGCGCGCGCACTCCGACATCGTCGTGCTTGCGTGCAACACGGCGTCCTCTATCACGGAAGACAGCGAAGCTATAAAGTTGTTGCCGCCTCTCGGCGAATTTAAAAAAGACGAAAGCGCCACGCTGCTTATGGCGACGGCGAGGACGATTTCGTCATTACATCCTGCAAGCGGTTTCAAAATTGCCGACGTGCGCGAGCTTGCTACGCAAGTGGAAATTCAGGCAGGTCTGCAAAGCGTAAAAAACAGCTTGGACATGTGCGAGCTTACTCCTTATCTGAACAGCAGAATCGCAGAGTTTAAAGGCGTTAAAAATGTTATACTGGGTTGCTCCCATTATCTGTACGTAAAAAAACAGCTTACGGAAATTTTGGGAGACGTAACCTTTTCAGACGGAAACGCAAGACTTTGCGAAGAACTCGCAAAACACGTAACGCACAATCCCACAAAAGCCGCAAAAATAACTTTTGATTTTACCTCAACCGACGAAAGCAAAAAATACGGCAGGATACTTCGGCTGCTTATGAACTCCGTTTATTAGCCGAAGGATTTGTTGAGCGCGCCCGAGATTACGAGCGCCGCGGTATTCACGAAATAGTCTATTTCTTTCGGCGCAACGACGAGATTGGAAAGATTCTTTTCCACCATTTCGGCGCGGAGTCTGTATTCGTCAACGGACGCTCCGGATTTTTCGGAATACTCTTTCACAAAATTGTATATAGCGGTTCGCATGGAGAGCATCATAGGCACGCCGATTGCGACCGTCGGAACACCGAGCACGCTTTTGTCGATTCTGTCCTTATCCTGTCCAACTCCGCCGCCGGGCGAGATTCCCGCAGTGGAAATCTGAAACGACGTTCCGACTCTTGCAACCGAGCTTGTGGCGAGACTGTCTATAAGTATGACGGCGCAGGGCTTTATCCTGTCCGCAACCGCAGAGGCGATATCCGCCGACTGAATGCCCGTAGTTCCGAACACCCCCGTTGTCATAGCGCATACATGCTGTCTGGAATATGACTGCTGATACTGCTTTGTCACCTTTACGCCGTTGACCGTTCTCTCCCCCAGCGCGTCGGCTATGATGCCCGCGTTTCCCAGACCGACAACGAGTACGGGAGTGGATTTTCTCAGCGTTCCCAGCAACCCCGAAACCACCGTAGAGATATACTTCGATAAAGCGTTTAGCGCGCGTTCGTCGTCAAACATATCGCGCGGACAGTCGAACGTAATATAAACCCCGCGCTCTCTGCCTATCTGTTTCGAGAGCTCCGAACTTTTGACGTTCAGATATCTCTGCACTATGCCGTATGAAAGCTCGGTGTTTTTGGACAGCTCGCCAAGTCCGTTTATTTGAGCGGCTTCGACAGCCAAATCGGTTATTATCTCGGTATTTAACATACTTTTATTATGTATTACGGTAAAAAATAAATGCAAAACGGTTGCAACTTTTCAATTGTTATGATAGAATGTCAAAGATATTTAGTCAGTACGACAGTACGAGGAGAAAAATATGCCAAATATTAAGTCAGCAAAGAAAAGAGTCATCACCTCCCAGAAAAGGAACGAGATAAACACTGCAAAGAAGTCCCGCGTTAAAACCGCAATCAAAAAATACAATGCCGCAATCAGCGCGAACGACGTCGCTCTTGCGGAGCAGCTTTTGCCGGAAACTATGTCAGTCATAGATTGCGCGATGAAGGATGGCATCTACAAAGCGAATACTGCCGCGAGAAAGAAAGCGACTATCTGCCGCGCCTTGGACGCGATCAAAGCCGCGAAATAACACTCTTTTGAAATTTTATAAGTAAAGGCTGTCGTTGCACAGCCTTTTTACTTTTATCCGTTTATTTCCCTGCAAATATTCGATATCAAAATCACAAACGCAGACAAACTCGACGCAATGGTCATCCTTGGTCGGGTTTACGTTTACGCCTCAAAAGCACCGCAAGCAATACGCTCAGCACGGTAGCGACTATAACCGCCGCCGCGACTATTGTGTATATAAGCAGAGAATGTGATATTTCATCGCTGTCCCACACTCTCAGACTTGCGACGTGTCTTGCGATTCCGTTTATTTTGACTTCTATTTTATAGTCTCCCTTTGTCTCGGGAACGTATGTCAATTTCTCGCCCGCGTATACGAATTCGTCGTTGACGTACCACATGATTTTGCGCACGTCGTCGGGAGACAGATTTTTCGTGTCTATATCAAAGCCGTACGGAACGCCGATTCGGCAAGCCGAAAAATCGTAAACCTCACCCTCCGCGGTACTGACCACCACTTTAAGTCCGCCTATGCTCGAACTGTTCAGCTTCAAATACTCGACGGAAAGCTCTATTTCCGCCGATATTTTCATATTTCCGTCTATATTCGCCCCTACCCTCGGCGGAGACCAAATAGCGGTAAGCGTTGTGCTGCCCACCTCGTCGGGCGGAATAAACGCAAACCAAAAGCCCGAGCCGACATGCCTGTCCTCGATGTACCAATCTACCTGACCTTGGTCTTGATACATTATGGGAGAAACGGTCAGACTCATTTCGACAGGTCGGATATTTCCGAGCTCTTGAACAGACAAATCGTAATCTTTCAGGGTTATTTCCGAATAGAAATCGATACTGTCGTTAGCGATAAGCAAATCCATATCGAAAACTGCATATTTAACTCCGTTCTTAATAATCGCGGAGCTTGACGCGTCTCTTATCATCTGCGCAATATCATTGGGTCTCTTTTCCTGCCCGATGCGCGCGCGGTATTTCAACGTAGTAAGCGCGGCTCCAAACGCCACGATAGGCGAAGCCATACTTGTGCCGTCTAACGAAATATATCTGTCGTCGTACATGCCGTTCGCGCTGTAAATATCCGTACCGGGTGCGCAAACGTCATACTTGGTGCCGTAGTTGGAGGTATCTTTAAGCGCAATACCGTCTTTCGTGCGCATGTAATTCATAACCCCTATTACGTTCGGACTTGCGGCAGGCCAAAAATCCTTCTTATTCCATGACGAGGTGTTGCCGACTCTGCTCTCCGTCCCCTCATTGCCGGCGGCGGCGACAAACACCGCTTTTGCAGCCTGCTCCGAGCTTATAGAATACGTGGAGCTCTCAGACGAAAGCGACATATTGACTACATCCGCGCCGTTCTCAAGCGCGAATGAAACGGCGTTTTGAAATCCGCTCGTCAAAAACGAACCGCCGTGCGAAGCCTTTATCGGCATGATTTTTATATATTTTTCAAGATTCAGCTTATGAATGAGCGTCGCAATAATACCCGAAACGTGAGTGCCGTGTTTATTCAGCGAATCATCGACCACGTCCAGCGACCCGTACTGATGCTGAGTGGCGGGGACGGTGTTTCTTCTCACCACATTACCTTCGCCGTCTCTAAGCAGTACGTCATACTGACCGATGAGATTATCAAGATATACGGGCGAACCGTTTTCATCGTACTTACCCGTAAACAGCTCGTGATTGAGGGCGATACCCGTATCTATAACCGCAACGACAACAGGGTCGTCATCAAATGCGGAAAAATCGTAAGTGATATCCTCAAACCAACCGTCGACCGTCTTTTTTATATCTTTGATATTGAGGTAGTTTTCTCCCGTCCACCAATCGTACCCTTTGGATTCCACGTCCTGTACGTAGCTTTCCGGCAGCACCGCAAACGCCACGCCCGACGGAATGCAAACAAAAACCGCCGCGCTGATAAAAACCGCCAATGCCAAAAGCAAAGCGGCAAATCTGCGCCGATAGGATTTATTTGCGGTAAAACTATACATACGATTATTATAGTACAAATAGCAATTTTGTTCAATGCTTTTTATTTTTTAACAATTCATGTTTAATAACGATAATCTAAACCTTTATCTTTCAAATAATAAAAGCCGCGCGCATGCGCGGCTCGGTTTTTTCGTACTTGACGCGCGAGCATATCAAAGATATTTAAATCCAGACAAGCGAGCCGTCCGGCGACAGCGTAGCCCATTTCCCGTCCTTTTTGACCTTTGCCTCGCCTCCCTCGAACGGAGTCGCGGCATCATACTGGCACGCAATCACAAGCTCGTTGTCTTTGTTTATATATCCGCACTTATCTCCCTTCACAATCATAGCAAAGCCCTCGGAAAAGCTCATTGCCGTATCGTACTCGAAAGGAATGACAACGTTGTTCTCTTTGTCGATATAACCGCACTTCCCGTCAATCTCGACGGAGGCAAGCCCCTCTTTGAAACAGAAAATCTCGTCATACATAGTGGGAATGACGATTTTAAAACCGTCGCTGTATCCCCACTTTCCGCCCTTCATGACCTTGCGCCACTGTTCGACGGGAAGAGGCGCCGTAAGCTTCTCGGGTTTTGGAGCTTTTTGCGTAACGGGCTGTTTGCTCTGCGCCGCCTGCGGTTTTTGTTTTAAATCCGTACGCCGGTCGGCAAGACCGAATTTGGACGAGCGCACGGGCTCTTGCGCGTTACGGCTTATATTCTGCGCCGTCTTCTGCGCGGTGGGTTTAGGCTGCTGCGGAGGCTTCTGCGGTTCCTGCTTAGGCTCCATTCTCAGTTCCATATCCGCCTTTGCCAATGCGTCCTTAATTTCAAACAGCATTTTCTTGCCTAAGCCCTGCACGCGGTACATATCCTTTTCCGTACGCCTTACGAGGTCCGCCGCAGTGGTTATACGGTTTTTTTCAAGCAACTCGCGGGTAGCTTCGCTGATACCCAAATCCGAAGTGGACTTCCCTAGCTGCTCCGCCGAGTAACGAACTTCTTCCTGCGGAGCTTGCGGCTTCTGCGCCTTGTTTTTGCTGTGATGATAATATCTCTTATTCGCCATATTAATTCCTATTTATAGATATTCTATCATAAATGTATTATCAATTCAAGCAATAAACCTATCAAAGTTGACTTTTTGAAATAGGTTGTCTATACTGTAAACATGAGCACCGCACATAAGAAACGCAGACAGATATACATAAGCGCCGTCATTGTCATATTGCTGGGGATAAGCATGCTTACGGCGTTTTCGTACACTCCTTGGGCGGCTTTTGCGGCGGAGGTCGGAGACACTTTTTCGGTTATGTTTCCGACGGCTCAGTATTTTCAATCCGTCGACCCCACACTTATATCGGCAAACGACAAATATCTGCTTGTATACGACAAAACCGTGTCCGCGCTGTTTGTGCAAGGTCCAAAAAACACCTCGTATAGCCTCGATTTTAAAAACGTAGACGACATATTCGCAGTCGGCGACACGGCGTTCATAAACGCGGACGGCGGCTACTATTCCATAGACTTGAAAGACAGCTCGGCAAACGCGGTGCAAAGAGAGCTTCCAACTCCCGAGCACATCTCCTTTTTCAGCAGCGACGGCACCTATTTATATGCCAAATCCGTCGCGGGTTACGTTTCCGTTTACGACGAGAATCTTCAAATAGCCTCTCTCGGGATAGACAACGTCCTCAATGCGGATTTGCTCGCGGGCTTCCCCGTGCTTGCGGGAAGAGACGGCAGAATGTATGTGTTTTCCACCGTGTTCGGAAATCCGTTTCTTGTGGTATACGACCCGTCCACAGGAGAGGAAAGCAAAGGCATACAGATGAAATGCTATGTGACCGAAGCGTACATAGGCGACATTATCTACGCGCAGATAAGCACGGTAAGCGGCGGCGAGGGCGAACCAAACATTATAGGCATAGACAAGGACACGGGCGAGGAGCTGTTCAAATCCGACGTAACTCCCGACAGCTTTTACGCCTTTGAAGACAAGCTGTTTGCAATCGAGGGCAACCGCATAGTCATGTACACTCTGAACGAGGACAGAAGCGGACTGACGATGTTTTCAACTATAAGCATGGCAGGCAGCGACGATTCGCATCTAAACGCGCCGACGGACGCGGTCAAATACAAAAATTCCATTGCGGTTGCAGACGGCGGCAACAATCGGATAAGCCTCATAAGCGGTATATCCAACATGAACGTAATTGCCCTTCCGTCAAGCCCCTTGCGAGTAAGCTCGGACGGAAACAGCCTGTACGCGCTGTGCGCGGACGGCAAAATATACAGGATTACGGACGGCGAAATCGAAAAAACGTACGACGCGGAAGGCGCGGTCGATATAGTTTACCTCGACAAGCTGTACATCCTCAAAGCCGACGGTCTGTACACCTCTCTCGGCGGCGGAATATATAAGCTCAACGATGTGGCGGACGGCAAACGCGTCGCCTGCGCCGAAAACGGCGAAAATCTGTACGTGCTCAAAGACGGCGGCGTATGCGTATTGGGCAAGGACGGCGAAATGATAACGGAACTCTCCGCTAATCTCGAAAACGCAGAGGATATTGCAGTAGACTATGCCGGGGAAATATACGCCCTGTACAACGGCAAAATTCAGCGCTACAAAAACAAAATACTTTCATTAGAAATGACGGCGGAAGTTCCCCTCAGCTCGTCGTTCATACGCGCGACGGCAAACTCCGCGCACCTTGACGGCGACTCGCTTTACTTCACGGCGGAAGAATGCTTTATCGGCAAACTGAATCCCGACGTTATGCAATTTGCAACCGCGGACAGCTACGGCGTTCTGCCGTATGCGCCGAGCGGAGCCGAGAGCTACTATTTCGCAAAGCCCAAGGATGGCGTAAAGACGGTTGTCCTGCCTTCTGACGGACGCACCGACGGTATGAGGATTGCAGACAACGACACCGTTCTCGTTCTCAGCGCCGATACGGGTTTGGGCGATGAATTCGCCTACGCTCTGCTCGACGGAAAAATTTCAATAATAGCAAAAAGCGACTATGACGAGGTGCTAACGGACCATTTAACCGACGATTACGTTACAACATGCGATACCGTTATATACGCTTTGCCAGATATAGAAACGGGCAGTATCGAACTCGACGAGGGCACTCGCTTCTCGCTTATATCAGATTGCGCCGACTATGAAGACGGCAAGTGGTTACGCGCAACGGTAGGCGGAAAGGTTTATTTCGTAAAAGCCTCCGACTGCGCCGAGTATACATATGTCAAACCCGAAGCGGAACGGATATACGGCAAAGCCAAAGCCTCGAGAGTGGGCGGACTTGTGAACGTATACTCCGACTCAAACGCCGATTCAGGCACGGTTGCGCAGATTGTAGACGGCACCAAGGTGGAAATTCTCGATGAAAGCGCAGACTACTATCTCGTGCGTTACGGTGATGTGATAGGCTTTATGCTCAAAGACGAAGTTCAGCTGCACGGCTTGACATCGGTGCAAATTATAGCGGTCGTGCTTGCGGTATTTGTGACTCTAACCGCGATATGCATATTCGTAGTGATAGAAACCACAAAGAAAAAATCCGCCGAAAAAGATAAAAATTCAAAATCCAAATAGCGCATGCGGACAAATCGCAAACCGCGCTTTAGCGGCAGTCAATGCGACCGCCGACCGCAATCCGAAATACGGGAAGCGGCAATCGGCGGCAGTCAAAAGAAACGTACAAAACAAAAGCGAGAGGGTTGCCTCTCGCTTTTAATATCCTCGCTTGGCGATAAGCGTCAGTCCTGCGGGAGCTTCCTTATCCCCTGCCAACAGAGGTTGTACTGGTCAATATACTTTTCAAGAACGGCGATAGCCTCGTCCGCGGTTTTAACGCCGAACACCTTATCCTCCTCGATGTTCTCGTATCTGATACGGTGGTCCATACGCTGACCCGCGATTTTACTGCTCCAACCGTCGCCGTCCTCGTATGCTATCATAAGTCGTTTGAGCGACCAAGCGGAAGCGATTTCAGACAGCGTACCCGCGCCGCCGCCCACAGCGATAACCGCGTCGGAATTAGCCACAATGACGTTGCGGTATATATCCAGCCCCGTGGCTATGACAATATCCGCAAAGCCGTTTGACTGCGTTCTGTCATACAGCGGCAAAATAGCGACGGTATCGCCCTCCTGATAAAACTGAGACGCCCTTGCGCCCTCGAACACAGCCTGCATAACGCCGCCCATGCCGCCTGAAACCACTCTGTACCCGTTGTCGACAAGCGCCTTTCCCATTTCGTATGCGAATTTGAAATTCTTGCTGTCGCGCGCTATAACGGTATCCCCGATTATCGAAACCAATTTTTTCATAAACACCTCAAAATAATGCTTATTTATTATATGCATATTATCACAACTCGCAATCATAATCAATAAATTATGCTTTGAGGACTGCAAATTGCGGATACAAACGGAAAATTTTCACGGTTATAACGCCGCGCAAAACGCCTAAAACGCCCGGATTTAGAGGGAACGCTTGACAGAATCTTTTGTGCGGAGCTTATAATAAAATCCGAACCTTTCAAATATAATTTGTAAAAATGCGATTATAAAATTTATTGCGTATAAAGAGGAGATTATGATAGACTACAACGCACTGCTCAACCCTGCCGCGCTTGCGATTCCGTCGTCGGGCATACGCAAGTTTTTCGGCATAGCCGCTGGAAGAAAAGGCTGTATATCTCTCGGCGTAGGCGAACCCGATTTTTCCACTCCTACGATATTCAGTCAGGCCGGCATAAACAGCATAAACGCAGGCAAAACGCACTACACCGCAAACGCGGGTCTGTTGGAGCTGAGGCAGACCATATCCAGATACACCGAGCATTTCATCGGCGTAAATTATGACGCGGAGGACGAAATCATCATAACCGTCGGAGCCTCCGAGGGTCTGGACGCGGCGTTCCGCGCGGTCTGCGCGCAGGGCGACGAGATACTCATTCCCGAACCCTGTTTCGTATGCTACGCCCCTCTCGTAACTCTGTGCGGCGCGACTCCCGTTCCAATAGAATGCACGGCGGACAACGATTTCAAGCTGACCGCAAAGCAGATACAAAACAAAATAACGGACAAGACCAAAGGACTTCTTCTCGCCTATCCCAACAACCCGACGGGAGCCGTCATGGACGAAGAGGATTTAAGGAGCATCGCGCCTGTCATAATCAGAAACAACCTTTTGGTTTTCAGCGACGAAATTTACGGCGAACTGGTATACGACGGTGCGAAATTTACCTCTATTGCCTCGCTTGACGGTATGCGCGACCGCACGATAGTTATAAGCGGATTTTCAAAATACTTTGCAATGACCGGCTGGCGTCTAGGCTATGTCTGCGCGCCGCGAGAGATAATTGCCGTCATACACAAGATACACCAATACGCCGTGATGTGCGCGCCCACCGTCGCGCAGTACACCGCGCTCGAAGCTCTCACAACCTCCTTTGCAAACGGTTTCAAGGAAGTGCACGAAATGCTTGACGTATACGACGAGCGGCGCAAATACGTGCTTAAACGCCTCGACAAAATCGGCTTCGACTGCTTTGTGCCTAAGGGCGCGTTTTACGTGTTCCCGTCCGTGAAGTCCACGGGAATGGACGGCGAGCAGTTTGCATACGCCCTGCTAGATTCCAAAAACGTAGCGGTAGTCCCCGGCAACGCGTTCGGCAGGAGCGGAAAGGACTTTATCCGCATAAGCTATGCTTACTCGTTGGACGTAATTGAGCGCGCTTTCGATTTGATAGAAGAGTTTGTAAACGAAATAAAAAGTAAATAATAATAACTTTAAATATGAAAAATGCGCTTATTAAGCGCCTTTTATGTCATTTTGGATAATGTTTCATCTAATTTTGTTCTCTGTAATACCCAATATTTCATTGGCATCGATTTTGATACATTTGCATATATCTGCAAATGTATCGAGCGCGGGCATTGCCCTGCCCGATTTGTACTGCGACATAGCGGAAGGAGAAATCCCTACCTGTTTGCAAATTTCAATCTTACTCATTCCACTATGTTCAACCTCGTATATAAGTCTTTGTCTTATATCTTCCAAATTTGTCATAATCACCTCGCGTATATATAATATTAAGCATTGTTAAAAAATACTTGACTTTTAAGCAATGCTAAAATATAATTTTAATTAAGCAATACTTAAAAGGAAATATACTATGACAACTAAAATAACTAAGATAGACTTAGGTTGGTTTCGCGCTTCTTTATATCTGGACGATATGGCGCGAATAAAAAAGATTTTCAAGGATAAAGAGTTTGCGGAAAAATTTCAAGCTCTTTATGACCTGGTCGAGGACAGAACCAAGCTGCAACATAAAGGGGATATTTCCGACTTTTACGTCGTCTTCGAGCAATCCGTATCCGACGAAAATTGAAAGGCAACCGATAATCGGTTGCCCTGCATTTTATAAATTTCAAATTATGCCGTTTTGGCTCTTATACGCTTGCACGGTATTTGCAAGCAGCATTGTGACTGTCATAGGTCCCACCCCGCCGGGAACGGGTGTGATATATGCGCATTTGTCCGCAACGTCCGCAAAGTCCACGTCGCCGCAGAGCTTCCCGTTTTCGTCTCTGTCCATGCCGACGTCTATGACCGTAGCGCCCTCTCCCACCATATCCGCTTTGAGGAATTTAGCCTTGCCTATCGCCACAACGACTATATCCGCACCGCGCGTTATGTCGGCTAGATTTCTCGTGCGCGAGTGACACAATGTCACCGTACAGTTTCTGTCAAGAAGCAGCTGCGCCATAGGCTTGCCCACGAGGTTGGAACGCCCTATTACGACGGCGTTTTTGCCTTCCAAGGGTATGTCATAATAGTCAAGCAACTTCATAACACCGTATGGAGTACACGCGACAAGGCTGTCGCGCCCCGTCCAAAGCAATCCCTTTTGCGAGGCGGTGCATCCGTCCACGTCCTTGTCCGGAGATATCAAATCGATGAGCTTGTTTTCGTCGAGGTGCTTGGGAATTGGAAGCTGTAATATCATTCCCGACACGCCGCCGTCCTCGTTCAGCCGCTTAATCGCAGCCGCCACGTCCTCGAAAGCACTGTCCTCGGGAAGTTTGCAAAGATAGGATTTTATTCCCACTTCCTCGCACGCCTTTATCTTGTTTCGCACGTACACCTGCGACGCGGGGTTGTCTCCCACGAATATTACCGCAAGCCCGATATCGTTTTTCAAGCCTTTCGCGCGCAGAGCGGCGACCTCGTTTGCAATCTCTTCGCGCGTTGCCGCGGCAACCGCTTTTCCGTCTATGATTCTCATATCCACCTCGGAATATTTCTTATATATATATCTTAATTCCTCTTATATGAAAACGCAACGCTTTCGCGCCGCGTTTTTTCTTATTTGAAATACTTCACTGCCGACTCGAAAATCTTCATGTCGTAATTTCCGATTACGTTCTTATAAAGACCGTGTCCTATACGCTCGGAGTGACCCATTTTGCCGAACACTCTGCCGTCCTCGGAGGTTATTCCCTCCACGGCCCATGCGGAGTTGTTGGGGTTGAACTGTATCTCGTTTGTCGCGTTGCCATCGAAGTCAACGTACTGCGTCGCAATCTGACCCTTTCTTGCAAGCTCGGCAATCAGCTTATCGTCGGCAAAGAATCTGCCCTCTCCGTGCGAGATAGGCACGTTGTACACCTCGCCCACCCTTGTTGCCGCAAGCCACGGGGATTTGTCGGAAGCTATCCTCGTCTGTACGATTTTGGACTGGTGGCGCGCAATCGTATTGAACGTAAGCGTTGGGCACTTTTCGTCGGTGTCTATAATTCTGCCGTATGGCACAAGCCCCAGCTTTATGAGCGCTTGGAAGCCGTTGCATATGCCCAGCATAAGTCCGTCACGTCTGTCGAGAAGCTCCGTAACGCCCTCCTTGACCGCAGCGTTTCTGAAAAACGCGGTTATAAACTTGCCGCTTCCGTCCGGCTCGTCTCCGCCCGAGAAGCCGCCGGGGATAAACACGATTTGCGAGGCGGCAAGCGCCTTTGCAAAATCGTCTATACTGCGCGAGATTCCATCCGAACTCAAATTGTTTATCACCACGATTTCAGGCTCCGCGCCCGCGTCGCGCATGGCTTTTGCGCTGTCGTATTCGCAGTTTGTGCCGGGGAAAGCGGGTATAAGCACCTTGGGTCTTGCAACCTTTACCGCAGGCGCGACGCGCTTTTTCGTTTGATAAGCTACGTTTTCGATTTCGCCCTGCTTCTGCGCTATATTGCAGGAATACACACTTTCGAGCTTATTTTCGTATATGCTTTCCAGCTCCTTCAAGGTCACTGCTTCATCGTCGAGCACGAAAGTCTCGTCGGCGGTGATATAACCCACGGTCTCTCCCTCGCCGCCCTCGGTGAGCTCGACGATAAAGGAGCCGTAATTGTACTCAAACAGCTTCTGTACGCTCATCGCGCCGTCGAATGCGAAACCGAAGCCGTTGCCCATACAGCATTTCAGCGCCGCTTCCGCAATTCCGCCGAGAGTGAGCGTATAGCATGACACCGCTCTTCCCTCGCGCGCGAGTTTGGAAATTGTATCGAAAATAGCAATCAGGCTTTCCGTCACGGGCAAGCCGTTCTCGTCGTACTCGGGCTTTATCAGCGCAACCCTGTGTCCCGCCTTTTTGAACTCGGGAGAAAGAATATGCTCGGCCTTTTCCGTCGTTACCGCAAAAGATACGAGCGTAGGCGGAACGTCGAGGTCCTCGAAACTTCCGCTCATCGAATCCTTTCCTCCGATTGCACCTATGCCAAGGTTCTTCTGCGCCTCGAACGCGCCCAAAAGCGCCGCAAGCGGCTTGCCCCAACGCTTGCCGTCCTTGCCGGGGTGCTCGAAATACTCCTGAAAAGTGAGATATACGTCCTTCAATTCCGCTCCGCTTGCAATCAGCTTGCTCACCGATTCCACAACCGCGAGATACGCTCCGTGATAGGGACTGTTTTCCGTGATAAACGGATTATATCCCCAAGCCATAAGCGAGCAGTCGTCCGTGTGCTTCTTCTCCACGGAAATCTTCTGTACCATCGCCTGTATAGGCGTGCGCTGCCTCTTACCGCCGAACGGCATAAGCACCGTACCCGCGCCTATCGTGGAGTCGAATGTTTCAGACAATCCGCGCTTGGAGCAGATATTGAGGTCATCCGCGAGCTTTATATAATTTTCCGCAAAACCGCCCTCCGTTTTCTTCTGCGCGAAAGCGGGTTTTGCTACGGCTATATCGATATGCTTCTCCGCGCCGTTGGAATTGAGGAAGTCGCGGCTTATATCCACAATCTTGTTCCCGTTCCAGTTCATAACGAGCCTCGGCTCTTCCTGTACGACCGCCACGGGATAGGCTTGCAGATTTTCTTTCTCGGCAAGTTTCAAAAACGCGTCCGCGTCCTTTTTATCCACTACGACCGCCATACGCTCCTGCGACTCGCTTATGGCAAGCTCCGTACCGTCGAGTCCGTCGTATTTTTTTGGTACGGCGTTTAGGTCTATCACAAGCCCGTCGGCAAGCTCGCCGATAGCAACCGAAACTCCGCCCGCGCCGAAATCGTTGCAACGCTTTATCAACCTGCTGGCTTCTCCGTTCCTGAACAACCTTTGGAGTTTTCTTTCCTCGGGAGCGTTGCCCTTCTGCACCTCCGCGCCGCAGGTTTCTAGCGACTGCGCCGTATGCGACTTGCTCGAACCCGTCGCGCCGCCGCAGCCGTCGCGCCCCGTGCTTCCTCCCAGCAGAATGACGATATCGCCCGCGACGGGTCTTTCCCTGCGCACGTTCTCCTGCGGAGCGGCGGCTATGACCGCGCCTATCTCCATACGCTTTGCGGCGTAGCCGTCGTGATATATTTCGTCCACAATTCCCGTCGCAAGCCCTATCTGGTTGCCGTACGAGGAATACCCCGCCGCCGCCGTCGTCACGATTTTACGCTGAGGCAGCTTGCCCTTAATCGTCTCGTTTACCGGCTTCAAAGGATTTGCCGCGCCCGTCACTCTCATCGCTCCATACACGTACGCGCGCCCCGAAAGCGGGTCGCGTATCGCGCCGCCTATACAGGTCGCCGCGCCGCCGAACGGCTCTATTTCTGTCGGGTGATTATGCGTTTCGTTTTTGAAAAGCAAAAGCCACTTTTCCGTCTCGCCGTCCACGTCCACGTCTATTTTGACTGTGCACGCGTTTATCTCCTCGGACTCGTCCAGCTTTTCCAGCTTGCCCTGCTTTTTGAGATATTTCACCGCAAGCGTAGCAATATCCATGAGGCAGATAGGCTTGGTTCTGCCGAGCTCCTCTCTCGTCCCGATATAGTCCTCCCACGCGCTCTGCAAAAGCGTATCTTCAAATTTCACGGAATCAATCGCGGTGAGGAAGGTTGTATGACGGCAGTGGTCGGACCAGTAGGTGTCTATCATACGTATTTCGGTTATTGTCGGCTCTCTGTTTTCTGACTTGAAATACTCTTGACAAAACGCGATATCGTCTATGTCCATTGCAAGAGCGTATTGATTTATGAAATTTTCGAGTCCATCGCGGTCAAGCGATATAAATCCGTCAAGCGTAGCCACCGTCGTAGGTATGTCGTAATTTACTTTGAGAGTAAGCGGTTTTCCGAGAGAGGCTTCCCTCGCCTCGACGGGATTTATGACGTATTTTTTTATCTCGGCGACTTGCTCCGCGCTCAGCTTTCCGTAAAGCGCATATACCTTTGCCGTGCGCACGGTAGGACGTTCGCCGCAGGATATAATCTGTATACACTGCGCCGCAGAGTCCGCGCGTTGGTCGAACTGCCCCGGCAGATACTCAACGGCAAATACCGTCGCGCCGTCTACGTCGGGCTCGTCGCTCAGCAAATCCAACTGAGGCTCGGAAAACACCGTCTTCTTCGCATACTCGAACAGCTCCTCGGATATATTCTCCGCGTCATAGCGGTTGAACACGCGCACCTTTTCCAGCTCGGAAATGCCCAGCAAACTGTGCGCGTCCGCAAGCAAGGACTTCGCCTCGTTTGCAAGCTCACTCTTCTTTTCAACGAAAACTCTGAATACCATCACTTTACCTCCGTAGCGAGCAAAGCCCTTTTGCCTATATCTTTGCGATAGTAAGCGTTGTCAAACTCTATTCTTTCAACGTCGGCGTATGCCGCGTCTATTGCCGACTGCAAACTGTCCGCAATCGCCGTAACGCCGAGCACTCTGCCGCCGTTTGTGACAAGCTCCCCGTCCTTACGCGCCGCGCCCGCAAAGAAAATTTTAGTTTCGAGCTCCTTGGGATATTTTATCGCGTATCCCTTGTCATAATCGGACGGATATCCCTCGGAAGCCATGATAACGCAGCAGGCGTGTTTATTCTCAAACTCGACTTTTATGTCGGAGAGTCTCTCCTCAGTCACCGCTCGCATTATGTCAAGCAAATCCGTCTTCAAAAGCGGCAGAACCACCTGCGTTTCGGGGTCGCCGAAGCGGCAGTTGTACTCCACCACCTTAGGTCCGTCGGGCGTTATCATAAGCCCGAAATACAAACAGCCCTTAAACTTCCTGCCCTCCGCGTTCATCGCGCGCACGGTCGGCTCGAATATTCTTTCCATACAAATCTTTGCGATTTCTTCCGTATAATAGGGATTTGGCGCGACCGTGCCCATTCCGCCCGTATTGAGCCCGACGTCGCCGTCGCCCGCACGTTTATGGTCCATAGACGAAATCATCGGAACAATCGTTTTGCCGTCAGTAAACGCGAGCACCGATACCTCCGGACCTGTCATAAATTCCTCTATGACGACGTAATCGCCGCTCTTTCCGAACACCTTGTCCATCATCATAGACTTGACTGCCGAAACCGCCTCTTCTCTCGACTGCGCAATTATGACTCCCTTGCCGAGCGCGAGCCCGTCCGCTTTGATGACAACGGGCAGAGGCGATTTTTCCGCATAAGCGAGCGCGTCATCCATACTGTCGAAAACCTCGTAGCCAGCAGTGGGGATGCCGTACTTTTTCATCAAATTCTTCGCAAACGCCTTGCTGCCCTCGATTACGGCGGCGTTCGCGCGCGGTCCGAAGCAAGCGATACCCTTATCTTCGAGCGCGTCCACAGCTCCGAGCACAAGCGGGTCGTCGGGCGCGACTATCGCATAGTCCACCTCATTTTTCAATGCAAACTCGACTATCCCATCTATATCCTTTGCGCCTATGTTTACGCATTCGGCATCAATGGCGATTCCGCCGTTTCCCGAAAGCGCATATATCTTCTCCACACGCGGATTCTGCTTTATCTTCTTGATAATGGCGTGCTCTCTTCCGCCGCCGCCTACAACCAAAACTTTCACCTTTCAGTTCCCATCCTAAAATTTCAACGCAATTTATCGTAGATTGTTTTGTATTAATATCGTCTGTCTGTTAATAGCGATATCTTTGATTATTTGATTATTTGATTCTTCTATATATTCCGATTGTTCTGTATAAATTGACCGAAACGGGAGTTTACACACCCGTTTCGCACCTTTTAGCTCAATGATGAAACAATCTCATGCCGGTAAACGCCATAACCATTCCGTACTTGTCGCAGCAATCGATAACGAGGTCGTCGCGTATGGAACCGCCCGGTTCGGCGATATATTTCACGCCGCTTCTCTTCGCCCTTTCGATATTGTCGCTGAACGGGAAGAACGCGTCCGAGCCCAAAGCCACTCCGTCCACGGAGTCGAGATGCGCTCTCTTTTCCTCGTCGGTGAAAGGCGACGGCTGTTCGGTGAAGTACTTCTGCCAGATGCCGTCCGCGCACACATCCTCCTCGTTATGATTGACGTAGCCGTCCACGACGTTATCCCTGTCCGCTCTGCCGAGTTCGGGTCTGAACGGCAGATTGAGAACCTTGTCATGCTGACGCAAAAACCAAGTGTCCGCCTTTGTGCCAGCAAGCCTCGTGCAATGTATGCGAGACTGCTGTCCCGCACCTACGCCGATTGCCTGTCCGTCCACCGCATAGCAAACCGAATTCGACTGGGTGTACTTCAAGGTGATAAGCGCGACAATCAAATCGCGCGCAGCTTCGGGTGTCAAATCCTTATTTGCCGTCACGATGTTTCGGAGCAATTCGGAATTTATTTTAAAATTGTTTCTGCCCTGCTCGAAAGTTATGCCGTATACCTGCTTGATTTCCTTTTCGGCGGGAACGTAATCCTTGTCTATCTTTACGACGTTGTACGTACCCTTTCTTTTGGATTTCAGTATTTCGAGCGCCTCGTCGTCGTAATCGGGAGCGATAACGCCGTCAGACACCTCTCTCTTTATCATAAGCGCGGTAGTCACGTCGCACTTGTCCGAAAGCGCGACCCAGTCTCCGAACGAGCACATTCTGTCCGCGCCTCTGGCTCTTGCGTACGCGCACGCCAGGGGAGATTCGTCAAGTCCCTCGATATCGTCCGCAAAACACGCTCTTTTCAGCTTCTCAGAGAGCTTCACTCCCACCGCCGCGGACGTAGGACTTACGTGCTTGAAGGACGTCGCGCAGGGGAGCCCCGTAGCCTCTTTAAGCTCCTTTACAAGCTGCCAACTGTTGAACGCGTCCAGAAAATTGATGTATCCGGGTCTGCCGTTAAGTATTTCGATTGGAAGCTCGCCGCCGTCGTTCATATAAATTCTGGACGGCTTTTGATTGGGATTGCAACCGTATTTAAGCTCGAATTCTTTCATAATTACCCTCTTATTTAACGTTTTTATTTATCATGCGGTTTTGCACTTCGCCCGTATTTAAATCAATGTAGCGCACATAAAGCGAAATCTTGTTGTTTTCGTCAAGCGCATTCCATATCGAAGAGGTAAACTCATCTATGCAATTCGGAACCGCTACTCTCTCGGGTTCGCCGCAGAAAGTAGGAATGGGGTTGCCGTCGCAGATATACGTATGGATAAAATGGCCGAGTCCCGCTTTGGAGGGATAGGAATAAGTATAACGGCAGCAATCGCTTCCGATATCGTCTATGCTCTTTAATATGCTCATCTCATAATCGAAGTCATTCCCGTTAAAGTTGAGAATACCGCTTATTCTGGGAGTGAAGTTGGGGCCGTCGGGCTCGAACTCGCGCGTGGTAAGCGCTCCCGAAAAACTGCCGCCGATTGCCAGCGCGTCGTACACGGTGTCCGTCTGATTGCCGTTTGTGACTATGATATGATTTTGATATTTTCTGATAGGAGAATAGATTATAAGGCTCGGGTCCTCTACCTTGCTCTCGTCATAGGGATAAATTGTCACCTCGTCGCCGTTTTCCACAAACACGCGATTGCGGCTGTTTGCGCTTCTGCCCATAATGAAGTATGCAAAGCACGCCTTGCTTCCGTCTTCGCTTCTGCCGATGATTATGCCTCTTCCGACATAGGAATTACCCTCGATGAGCGATTTTACGCTGTTGATTTTGTAGATATCCATTACCGTCTCCTTATGTTTATATCCTTTTATGCCGATAAATCATGTCCGATCTATACGTCATAAATCGTTTACATTTTTCAAAACGCGGTGTTTATTCACGCATTTTGCATTTTAAACTTCCGTTACGCGTTTTTACCTCTAAGTATTTCTCCGCAGGCTTTTTCCACGGACAGCGGCAGCATCTTCCACTCTGCCTGCTCCATTACGCGCCTCTGCAAAATCTCGGGGGTATCGCCGTCCTCTATTTCGACCGCTTTTTGCATAATGATTTCGCCGCCGTCGGGAATTTCGTTGACAAAGTGCACGGTGGCTCCCGTGACCTTAACGCCGTACGCAAGAGCCGCTTCATGCACGCGCAATCCATAGAAGCCCTTGCCGCAGAATGACGGTATAAGCGACGGATGCACGTTGATAATGCGTCTCGGATATGCCTTTGTGAAATTCTCGCCCAATATGCACATAAAGCCTGCCAGCACAATGACGTCTATCCCGTTTTTTTCGATGAGTTTTTTGATTGCATCCTCAAAATCGATTGACGTGCAGAAATCCTTTCTGTTTACGACTGCCGTAGCTATGCCCGCGGCTTTCGCTCTTTCGAGCGCGTATGCGTCGGGTTTGTTTGATATGACTAGGGATATCTCCCCGAGTGAAATTATACCGTTTGTTTGCGCGTCGATGAGCGCCTGCAAATTTGTGCCGCCGCCGGATACGAGTACGGCTATCTTCGCTTTTCCGCTCATGCTTTCTCCTCCTCTCTTCCGACAGCCGTCATATCAACTTCGGCTTTTCCGTTTTTATCGCAGATGTCGCACGCCGCTTCGCTTTCGATTTGAGTTGCGGATACGGCTTGAACGGATATCGTCTTTTCTTCCGCCTCCGTCTTTCTGTTTTTCACGAGCAAAGCTCCGAGCGGAATAAGCAGTGCTCCGAGAGCATTGCCGATTATCACTATCCATATAAAGCCGAACGCCCTCGCCGAGTACACGCCCGCAATAGCGAAATACCCCATATCAGCAATCGAGTGCTCGAAACCGCTGAGTATGAACGCGGGGATACAAAACACAATGCCGAGCACGCTTTTTTTGTACTTATACACTCCGACAGCTATATACATGAGCACGCCGCACAGTATGGCTCTGATAAAGGTCTGCCACAGCTGCTGGTCGAGCTTCGCCGCGCACATAACCGCCGCCGTCTCATGTAAATTGGGTATGGCATACTGAACGGCAATGCCCACAACCGCGGTTGCAATCACGTTGCCGAGCAGTCCGAGAAGCAATCCCGATATGTAGTCTTTTTTGAGATTTTCAAGCAAAAAACCTATTCTGCCCGTAAAGAGTGAGAAATTCATAAGGCAAATGGACAGCAACGCAACGCTGAAAAGTATCGCGCCCACCCATTTGGTATCGCAGCCGAGATACACGCAGCAGCCTATCGTAATAAGAAGCCCTGCCGCAAGTCCTTCGAGAATTTGTTTGGATATACTCCTTATCACCATATTTCGATTTTATCTTCCGATTTGACAATTTCGCCTATCACATAAGCGTTCTCGCCGTTGGCTTTCAGAATGTCGAGAGCTTTTGCCTCGTCTTCTTTCGCAACGATAACGCACATACCCACGCCCATATTAAAGGTATTGAACATATCTCTTTCGCAAATACCGCCTCTCTTTGCGATAAGGTCGAAAATAGGAAGTACCTTAACGGCGGATTTTTGCACCCTCGCGCCCAAACCTTCGGGAATGCTTCTTGGGATGTTCTCATAGAAGCCGCCGCCCGTAATATGCGAGATACCCTTGACGCGCACCTCGTCGAGAAGCGCGAGCACGGGTTTTACGTAAATTCTAGTCGGAGTAAGCAACGTTTCGCCTATACTCTTTCCGCCGAGCTCCGCAACAGGTGATTTGATATCGGCATTCTCCACGTCGAACACCTTGCGCACAAGCGAGAATCCGTTTGAATGCACGCCGCTCGACGGAAGCGCTATGATGACGTCGCCCTCGCGCATTTGCGTATTGTCGATTATCTTAGACTTGTCCACAACGCCCGTGCAATAGCCCGCGAGGTCGTATTCGTCTACGGGATAAAAACCGGGCATTTCCGCAGTCTCGCCGCCTATGAGAGCGGCTCCCGACTGCACGCAGCCGTCGCAAACTCCCTTGACGATATCCGCAATACGCTCGGGAATATTCTTTCCGCACGCTATGTAATCTAGGAAGAAAAGAGGCTTTGCGCCAACGCATATAACGTCGTTCACGCACATTGCCACGCAGTCTATACCCACCGTGTCGTGCTTATCCATAAGAAAAGCCAGTTTCAGCTTTGTGCCTACGCCGTCCGTTCCGCTCACCAGCACCGGCTTTGCAATCCCCGTCATATCCAGCTCGAAAAGTCCTCCGAAGCCGCCGACTCCCGAGCAAACGCCCGCTGTAATCGTCTTTGCGATGTGCTTTTTCATCAGTTCGACCGCTTTGTAGCCTGCGGTTATGTCAACGCCTGCCGCCGCGTAGCTGTCGGATTTGGATTTGTTGTTCATAATTTCTCCTAGGTTTGTTTTATTTGAATTGTTTCCGCTTAGATTTAGTATAAGCCCGTCGCCAATTACTTGAACAAGCGCGATATTTGTACGCAGCGCTAGGAAGTGACGTTCTGAAGACAAGCCTAATGTACGCTTAGCACATGACTCGGCAGACGAAAGTCACTGACACCGCAATGCCAAATAGCGCGCTTATTCCCGACCGTTCCAACAGTAAGTGCATAATTTGCACGGCTCAATTCCAATCGACTTTATCACGCCGTCCAAGGTCTGAAATTCCAAGGATGAGAAATGCAGTTTTTTGCATATCGCGTCTCTAAGTTTTTTACCTCTTTCGGTGGCGCCGTCGGAATACTCGTCGATATACTTAAAGCCCTCTTCTCCTTCGAGCTCTTTTATGGTGCTTCTCGCTATCAACTCCATATCGCTTGTTGCGCGAGAAAAGTTGAGATACTTGCAACCGTACATAATGGGCGGACAGGCGGAACGGATATGCACCTCTTTCGCGCCGTGTGCGTAGAGAAATTCGACCGTCTCTCTCATCTGCGTGCCGCGGACAATAGAATCATCCACAAACAACAGCTTTTTGTCCTTGATAAGGTCGTGTACCGGGACCTGCTTCATCTTTGCGACCTTGTTGCGGTCAGTCTGATTGGCGGGCATAAAGCTTCTCGGCCATGTGGGCGTATACTTTATGAACGGACGTGCAAAAGGCAGACCGCTCCTGTTACAATAACCTATCGCGTGCGGCGTACCCGAATCGGGAACGCCTCCGACATAGTCGATATCCGGCTTTTTGCCGTTTTCGATATCGTTTTGCGCCATAATCTCGCCGTTGCGATAGCGCATTGTCTCGACGTTGACTCCCTCGTAGTTTGAAGTAGGATAACCGTAATACGTCCAAAGGAATGAGCAAAGTCTCATTTCCTTTCCCGCCTCGGCGAGCTGAGTTATGCCGTCGACGCTGATTTCCAAAATCTCGCCCGGTCCGAGCTCGCGTTCGTCCTCATATCCGAGCTTTTTGTATGCGAAGTCCTCAAAGGTAACACAGTAGCCGTTTTCGCTTTTCCCGACAAGTACGGGAGTGCGCCCCAGTCTGTCTCTTGCGACCACGAGACTGCCGCCGTCCCTCAGAATAAGTATGGATGCGCTCCCGTCAATAACGCTCTGCGCAAACTTGATACCCTCCGAAAAGGAGTTTTTCTGGTTTATAAGCGCCGCAACGAGTTCGGTGCGATTTATACCGCCGCCGCTCATCGCGTCGAAATGCCCGCCGCAGTCGTTGAGGTACTTATCGATAAGCGCCTCGGCGTTGTTTATAATGCCGATTATGCAAATTGCATACGTACCGAGCTTGGAGCGGATAAGCAGAGGCTGAGGGTCGGTATCGCTTATACAGCCTATCGCCGAACGTCCTTTCATCTCCGAAAAAATATTCTCGAATTTGGTTCTGAAAGGCGAATTTTGAATATTGTGTATCTTTCTCTGCATGCCGTAGACTTCGTCGTACGCCGCCATACCTCCGCGGTATGTGCCGAGGTGGGAATGGTAGTCCGTGCCGAAAAATACGTCGTAAATCGCGTTTGTTGTTGTTACAGCTCCGAAAAAGCCGCCCATAAAACGCCTCCAAAAATTATCCGAAGATTCTCTTCATCATCTCCTGATACGCGCCTTCCACGTTGCCGAGGTCTCTGCGGAAGCGGTCTTTATCCAGTTTTTCATGAGTAGTGCTGTCCCAAAAGCGGCAGGTATCGGGAGAAATCTCGTCCGCAAGAACGATAGTTCCGTCAGAAGTCTTGCCGAATTCAAGTTTGAAGTCCACAAGGTCTATATTTATTGCCTTAAAGAACTTTTTCATGACTTCATTCACCTTAAAGGACATCTCTTTGATTGTTTCTATATCCTTCTCTGTTGCAATACCGAGCGCAAGCGCGTGATAGTCGTTGATAAGCGGGTCGCCGAGGTCGTCGTTCTTGTACGAAAATTCAATCGTAGGAGCGGAGAAAACAATTCCCTCCTCAACGCCGTAACGCTTCGCAAACGAGCCTGCGGAAATGTTCCTTATTATGACTTCGAGAGGCACAATCGACACCTTTTTGACAAGCGTATCGCGCTCGGACAGCTCCTCAACAAAGTGGGTGGGAACGCCCTCTTTTTCAAGCAGACGCATCATATAGTTCGTAACCTTGTTGTTTATCGCGCCCTTTCCCGTAATCGTGCCCTTTTTAAGCCCGTTGAAAGCGGTCGCGTCATCCTTGTAGGAGACTAAAACTATATCGGCGTTGTCCGTCGCATAAACCTTTTTTGCCTTGCCCTCGTACAGCAGTTCTTTCTTTTCCATAATGCACTCCGTATTATTTATTCAATTCGGCGGCGACAGCGGCGTCCTTTTCAAGCACCGCTTCCGCGTCGTTTTTTCTTTTTCTGTCGAGCTTGCAGGCAAGCTCCGCGTCCTCAACCGCAAGAATCTGCGCGCAAAGTAAAGCGGCATTGACTCCTCCGTTTATCGCTACGGTCGCCACGGGAATTCCCGAGGGCATCATAACCGTCGACAACAATGCGTCAATGCCGTCCAATACCGACGATTTGCAAGGTATTCCTATGACGGGAAGCGTCGTGTTTGCCGCAATCGCGCCCGCAAGGTGCGCCGCCATACCCGCCGCGGCTATGATAGCCCCGAAGCTGTTTGCCCTCGCGTTCTCGGCAAACTCCTTAGCCTGCGCTGGCGTCCTGTGCGCAGAGTACACGTGCACTTCATACGGTATTCCCAGCGAGGACAGCGTATCGGTCGCTTTCCTTATCACGGGCAGGTCGCTGTCGCTGCCCATAACGATGCCAACTTTTTTCATATTTACCTCATAAAAACAAAACGACACACTTCGCTCTTTCGAGAAAAGTATGCCCAGACGGTCGGCCGAAAGACTTTTGTCTTTTGCTTGTCGCTTGCTCCCACGTGGTGCTCCACAATCCGTCAGTCACAAACGGCAATTTTGTGTCATTGTCCAATCCTTAGGATTGTAGTTATATATTATCATATATAAAATATATAAGTCAACAAATCGACCTATTTGCGGAAAATATGTTTAGTGTTTTTATATTTTGAATGCAGTGCGCAAAAAAAACACCCCACAAAACAGGGACGTTTTGTGGGGACCCAAAAATTCATTTTTACGACAAGCCTAACGCACTGACGTACGTGACTTGGCGAACAGACGGCGTTGACAATGCAATGCGCCAAATAGCGCAGTTTTAGAAAAGTCCGGAAATTACTCCGTTATCGTCCACATCAATACGTTCCGCCGCGGGGGACTTGGGAAGCCCCGGCATGGTGAGTATATCTCCCGTAAGCACGACGATAAAGCCTGCTCCTGCGGACACTTTCACATTCTTGACGGTCACTTTGAAGCCCGTAGGCGCGCCGAGCTTGCTCGGGTCGTCGGAAAAGCTGTATTGCGTCTTTGCGATACACACGGGACACTTGTCGAAACCGAGCTTGGCAAGCGTTTCTATTTGCGTTTTTGCATTCGGCATAAACAGCACGCCGTCGCCGCCGTATATCTTCTTTACAACCGCCTCTATTTTCTCTTCTATCGTGCAATCGTCATCGTAGGAGAAAGTGAAATCGCCCTTTTCTTCCTCGCAAAGACGTACGACTTCTTTTGCGAGCTCCTCGCCGCCCTTGCCGCCTTCCGCCCAAACAGTAGAAAGCACGGTATTCACGCCCAGGTCTCTGCACTTGGCTATGATAAACTCAATTTCCTTATCCGTATCCGTCGGGAAGCGGTTGACCGCCACCACGCAGGGGAGTTTGTACACATTCTTTATATTGGAAACGTGGCGCAGAAGATTGGGGATTCCGTTTTCGAGCGCTGTAAGGTTTTCCGTCGCAAGCTCCGTTTTTGCAAGACCGCCGTGCATTTTGAGGGCGCGCACTGTAGCCACGATGACCACCGCCGAGGGCGTAAGTCCCGCCATGCGGCATTTGATATCCAAAAATTTCTCCGCGCCGAGGTCCGCGCCGAAGCCCGCTTCCGTAACGGTGTAATCGCCTAGCTTCAACGCGAGTTTAGTCGCAGTAACGGAGTTGCATCCGTGCGCTATATTGGCAAAAGGTCCGCCGTGCACCAACGCGGGTGTGCCTTCGAGAGTCTGTACGAGGTTTGGTTTCAAAGCGTCTTTAAGAAGAGCCGCCATAGCGCCCGCGGCTTTGAGCTGTCCGCACGTCACGGGTTTGTCGTCATACGTATAACCTACGATTATCCTCGAAAGCCTCTCTTTCAAATCCGAAATAGAACTCGAAAGGCAAAGCACCGCCATAATCTCGCTTGCGACCGTAATATCGAAACCGTCCTCGCGCGGCACTCCGTTGGCTTTTCCGCCCATACCGTCTACAATAAAGCGCAGCTGTCTGTCGTTCATGTCTACGCAACGCTTCCAAGTGATACGTCTTACGTCAATTCCGAGAGCGTTTCCCTGCTGAATGTGGTTGTCAAGCATAGCGGCGAGAAGATTGTTTGCCGCACCTATCGCGTGAAAGTCGCCCGTAAAATGGAGATTGATATCCTCCATAGGAACGACCTGCGCGTATCCGCCGCCCGCAGCGCCGCCTTTGACGCCGAAAACGGGACCGAGAGAAGGTTCGCGCAAAGCTACCATGACGTTTTTGCCTATTCTTTTCAGACCGTCGGCGAGACCGATTGTGGTCGTCGTCTTTCCCTCGCCCGCGGGCGTAGGCGTGATCGCCGTGACAAGCACCAGCTTGCCGTCCGCGTTTTTGTTCTCTTTGAGCAGAGACAAATCCACTTTCGCCTTATACTTGCCGTACTGCTCGATGTACTTGTCGTCGATTCCCGCGACCTTTGCGATTTCGCCGATATGCTTCATCTCGCAACGCTGAGCGATTTCTATATCCGATAAATAAGCTGCCATAATCCTCTCCTTAGGGGGTTATTGTTCGCGATAACGCGTAGATTTTATTCGTTGTGATAGGAGGTCTTTTTGGTGATGACGTCGTGCGCGCCGCCCTCCACTATGCTCGTCGCCGAAACGACGGTCATCTTCGCGCACCTATGAAGCTGTTCGATAGAGGTCGCTCCGCAGTTGCACATAGTAGATTTGACCTTGTACAGACTTCTGCCGACGTTGCTTTTCAGGCTGCCCGCATACGGCACGTAGCTGTCTACGCCCTCCTCGAAGCTCAGACCGCTCTTTCCGCCGAGGTCGTATCTCTGCCAGTTCCTAGCGCGGTTGCTGCCCTCGCCCCAATATTCCTTGACATAATTTCCGTTGATATTGAGCTTGTTCGTCGGGCTCTCGTCGAATCGCGCGAAATATCTGCCCAGCATCATAAAATCGCTGCCCATTGCAAGCGCGAGCGTCATATGGTAGTCGTGCACGATTCCGCCGTCCGAACAAATCGGGATATACACGCCCGTTTTCTCGAAATACTCGTCGCGCGCCTTTGCGACCTCGATAACAGCCGTCGCCTGACCTCTGCCGATGCCTTTCTGCTCGCGCGTGATACATATAGAGCCTCCGCCGATGCCGACCTTTATAAAGTCCGCGCCCGCTTCGGCAAGGAAATTGAAGCCCTCTTTGTCAACGACGTTTCCCGCGCCGACCTTAACCGTATCGCCGTATTTCGCACGGATAAATTCCAAAGTGCGTTTCTGCCACACCGTATATCCCTCGCTCGAATCTATACACAGCACGTCCGCGCCTGCCTCTACGAGTGCAGGGACTCTCCTCTCGAAGTCGAGCGTGTTTATGCCGGCTCCGACCATATATCTCTTTTGTTCGTCGAGAAGCTCGTTGGGATTCTCCTTATGCTCGGAATAATCCTTGCGGAATATAAGATACATAAGTCTGCCTTCCTTTGAAACAACGGGCAGACAGTTGAGCTTATGTTCCCAAATAATATCGTTAGCCTCGGCAAGCGTAGTGTCCTGCGGCGCGGTTATAAGTTTGGCGAGAGGGGTCATAAACGTGCCGACCTTGGTATCCTCGCTCATACGGCTCACTCTGTAATCGCGGCTTGTAACTATGCCGAGCAGCTTGCCGTCCGAGCTTCCGTCGTCTGTTATGGCAATAGTGTTATGCCCGTTCTTTTCCACAAGCGCGAGCACGTCTCCGAGCGTATTGTCGGGAGTCAGGTTGCTGTCCGACACGACGAAGCCCGCCTTGTAGGCCTTGACTCTGCGCACCATAGCCGCCTCGTCCTCGATGGACTGCGAACCGTATATAAAAGAAATTCCGCCCTCTTTGGCAAGCGCAATCGCCATTGTGTCGTTTGAAACAGATTGCATAATTGCCGATACGAGCGGAATGTTGAGCGTTATTTTTGGCTCTTCACCCTTCTTAAATTTGGTGAGAGGCGTTTTCAAGCTCACGTTGGCGGGGATACAGGTTTCGTCCGTATACCCCGGTATCAGAAGATATTCGCTGAAAGTCCTTGAAGGCTCTTCGCAATATTTAGCCATAATGCCCTCCGAAAATAATTGTAAATTTTATATATGATTGCATATTTCGTCACCCTTTGTCAAAAGATTGACGGAATTATTTTCATAATTTAAGACTTTTGTGCCTATGCACGCGAGCAGGGCAAAGGGTATACGGTTGCATACGCGTCGGCTTTATGCATAATGGTACTTTTTCCTCATAGCCGCAAAGAAACATACCGCCACGGCAAACGCGGCGATTTCGGTCGACAGCATAGCCCACCATATTCCGTCGACTCCGAACAGCGCCGGCAACGCGAATACGAAAATAATTTGAAATACAAGAGCTCGCATAAAGGACAGTATCGCCGATATTACGCCGTTGTTGAGCGCGGTGAAAAAGCCCGACGAGTAGATGTTTATGCCCGAGAATATAAACGCAAACGAAATTATTCTGAAAGCGTAAACCGTAAGCTCGCATAGCTCTGAGTCGTATCTCACGAACAGTTTGGCAAGCGGAACTGCGAGCGCCTGCGCAAGTCCGCTCAGAACGACTCCCGAAATGCCCATAATCGCCATACTTTTCTTAAACAGGCTTTTCTGTTCAATATGGTTTTCCGCGCCGTAGTTGTAACCGACTATTGGCGCGCTTCCTATCGAATACCCTATTTCGATTGCAAGGAATATAAACTGCACATACATTACCACGCCGTATGCCGATACGCCGTTTTCGCCGAGAAATTTCATCAGTTGCAGATTGTAAAGTATTCCGACGATAGAAGAAGCGACGTTCGTAAGCAATTCGGACGAGCCGTTGACGCATACTCTTAGAAGCGCTTTTATTTCCAATTTTGTTTTTACAAATTTGAGAAGACTTCCGTTTTTACATGCAAAATAAATTATTGGGATTACGCCGCCCAGCACCTGCCCTATGCCAGTCGCTACCGCAGCGCCTGCTATTCCCCACTTGAAGCCGACTATAAACAGCGCGTCGAGAGCCGCGTTCGCAAGCCCGGCCGCTATCGTAACTATAAGCCCGAGCTTGGGTTTCTCCGCCGTAACGAGAAAGCTTTGGAATATGTTTTGAAGCATATAGAAAACCGTGAATCCGATTACTATTCTGCCGTACAGCACGCAGTACTCCATCATATCGTCGGACGCGCCAAGCAGTTTTGCAATCGGGCGCATAAGCCCTACGCCGAAAGCCGTCAGCGCCTCTTATGACGCGTCATAAAAACAGAGTTTGTTTTACGTCGAGCTTTATGGGCGCGCACAGCGGCGTATCCGCGGCGGAGCTCTCCGCCGCGTTCTGAACGAAATCCCCGCCGTCCGTATCGCCGAGCTCGCTCGCAAGCTGCATAAGCGCTTCCCTGCCCAGCTTCTTTGCTATTTCCGCCGCTCGTTCCGAATTCAAATTGCCGTCATAAATCGCATAAAATAGATTTTTAATAAGCTTTTTGATAGGATTAAACACCAATTTGCGCATTAAAGCTCTTATTCCCGAATTTTCGTACATTGCGTATATAGCCATTGTATAAGCAATTATAAACGCCGCCGTCATACCCCAATCCGCCCATACGAAAGAGTCTGTCACACATAGATAAACCGTGCACGAAATTATGCTGACTATGCACGCCGTCGCAAAATACACGTACTTTTTTATGCCGTCTTTCAGCTTGGAAAAAATTCCGACTGCTTTCAGACATCCGACAAAGAATATTCCCGTAGTCGCAAGCAACGTCATAATCCAGCCGTATTCTTCAAAAAATCTGATAATCATATTCGCCGTCATTTCCGCCTCCGATTATACTATCCGCGCATCAAATTCAGAATGTCCGCAAAAGCCGTCGTCAACGACGCACTTGCCGCGACAAAGCCGTCGATATCCGGTTTAGAATACAATTCAAGGCAATTTGCAGGAATCACGCTTCCCGCAAACAAAATCGACATATTAGCCGACGACACTTCGCAGTATTCTGTCTGAATAAATCTTCTCAGCAATCCGCATATACTTTCTGCTTCTTCATGACTGATTGTTTTTCCCGTTCCGACTGCCCAGATAGGCTCGTAGCATAAAATGCACTTGGCAATCTCTTCGCTGTACATTCCGTTGAACAGTGTTTTCAACTGCATTCTCAAAAACTCTTCGGTAGTTCCCGCCTCGCGCACTTCCAAACCTTCGCCCACGCATACAATAGGCGTCAGTCCGTTGGCTATACACCGGCTTATCTTGCGGCGCTCTATTGCGAGTCCTGCCAAGTCGACCTTGTTCAGATCCGCGTTGTGAATAAAAACTCGCACCTCGCTATGGTTGATAAGCACGTATTTCACGCCCACCGCCGCGAGCTGACGGGCGGAAACCTGCCCCGTATACGAGCCTTTTTCATACGCCGACACGTCCTGCGCGATAAGGGAGATATTGGTGTCCTTTATCACCTCATGTACGCCGTGAATGTTGACGAGGCTGGGCGCGAGCGCGACCTCTATCTCGTTTTGGTCGAGCTGACTTTTAAGCTGATTTACAAGTGCGATCGACTCGCTCAGAGTCAGATTCATCTTCCAGTTTCCAAACAAACAATTTTTTTTCATACTTCCTGATTTCTCCTTTTCCCAAATTATAATTCCGTTGAACAGAACCTGTTCGAGCGACTGACCGCCGAACTTAACGCGGTCGGTTGCGCCAAAGGTTGAATTTCCTATCCTTATAGACATACTTCACTCTCCTTTCCGCCGCAAACGCATTCATTCGGCAACGATATTCAAAACACCGTTCGACAATTCAAACGTCAATCGCTGCTTCTTTTCGCCGTCGACCGTGATTTCCGTACCTGCTTCGCCTTTCTCTCCCCTCTCGCCTTTGAGGTTTCTGAAAGACAATTTATTGCCTCCGTTTCCGTCGCCGACGATACTCACCGACGGCGTACCGACTCCGTTTGCGAGCGTACAGTCGGGCGCGTTTGTAAACAGTCCTTTCACACTGTCTGCGACCGCGACGGCGGAATTGATTTCGTCGTTCCAGTCATTGAAAAGCTGCGCGTCGATAGCCGTGCCCTCTTTTGTTACGACGTCGTCTTCGCTCCTTGCAATGTCCACGACAAGCTTGTCGCCCTCCTGTCTGATTACGGACAGTACGCGCCTGTTGGGATGACTGCTCACTCGATTCTGAAAAATTTTTCCTATCATTTTTTTCTTCTCCTTATGTGTATTTGAAGGTCTTCCGACCCTCTTGAAATACATTGTAAACGGATATATTTCTAATGCCTTCTAAGATTTCCAATCCGTGCTAATGCCGTAAAATGGCAATTTTTCCACAAAAAAAGAGAGCCTAAGCTCTCTGAATATACATATTAATATAGAATCAATCGACCAACCTACTTTTCCCGCCCTTCTCGAAGCTCGCAAGTCCGTCTGCGCCGCGGTTGAAGTACGTCATTT
>CASQXY010000015.1 GCA_949432885.1 uncultured bacterium
CAGGAAATCAAAAAGGATTTGGTGGGGCAGGAGGACATAGTAAACAACGTCGTTATCGCCATTATTGCGGGCGGCAACGTTTTGCTGGAAGGCGTGCCGGGAGTCGGGAAAACGAGGCTTGTGCGTACGCTGGGCAAGGTGTTGGAGCTTCCGTTTTCCAGAATTCAGTTCACGCCCGATCTTATGCCGTCCGACGTTACGGGTACAAACGTAATCGAAAAGGACGCTTCGGGAAAGATGAATACGGTCTTTCAGCGCGGTCCTATCTTTGCGAATCTAGTGCTTGCGGACGAAATCAACCGAGCTACGCCCAAAACGCAGTCTGCCATGCTCGAAGTCATGCAGGAGCACAAGGTCACCGTCGCCAACGTATCCTATCCGATATCCGAGCCCTTCTTCGTGCTCGCAACGCAGAATCCGATAGAGCAGGACGGCACTTATCCGCTGCCCGAGGCGCAGATGGACAGATTTATGTTCAAGCTGCTTGTGGGATTCCCGTCGGTGAGCGAGCTTGCGGATATCGTCAATATGACGCAGATTACTATGGACGAGACCGCAAACGCAGTCGTGGACGGCGCGAAAATATTGCAAATGCGCGAGCTTGCAAAAACCGTGCCTGTGGCGTCCGACGTTCTTTATTACGCTATGAGGCTGGTTGCGCGCACTCATCCCGAACTAGACGGGGGCGAAACCGCAAAGAAATACGTCAAATACGGCTGTTCGCCTCGCGCGGGACAGGCATTGATTACGGCGGCAAAAGTACGCGCGCTTATTGACGGAAGATACAATGTGTCTTACGAGGACATAAACGCGTTGGCGTATCCCGTCCTCAGACACAGAATAAAAATCAACTACACCGCAATCAACGAAAAACTGAGCGTGGACGACGTTATCGGGAAGCTGATTTCGGAAAACGCAAAGGAAAAATACCGTATTCCCGCCTCCGAAACGTCAGAAAGCAAAACCGAAGCCGAGTCTATCGCTGTCGAAGAAGCTGCGGCAGAGGCGCTTGAAGACGCGGAGACAAATAATGCGGAGAGTAATTCCGCAAACGGGGAGAAGCCGAAGAAAAAACTCTTCGGAAAAAAGAATAGGGACTGAGCGTATAAATGGGCGATATGGTCATAAACGAAGCGTTTCTGCAACAGGTCGAAATGTTGCAGACGGTGCTTAAAAATAACGTTGCCGGAATGTTCGGCGGCAATCACAAAAGCAGGACTTTCGGTTCGTCCTGCGAGTTTGCCGATTTCAGAAATTATATGTCGGGCGACGATATTACGAAGATAGACTGGAACGCGTACGCCCGTTTTGAGACCTTATATCTCAAACTTTATCTTGACGAAAGACGTTTACATACCAAAATTTATCTTGACGCAAGCCAGTCTATGGCTTTCGGCAACGGCAGGAAGAGGGAAGCGCAGTTGCAATTTGCGGCTACGCTCGCGTATCTGTCCGTATGCGAATTGGACAAGGTATCTGTATACGCCATACGCGAAAAAGAGATTACCGAGGTGATTCCCGCCGTTTCGGGAAGGGAAAGGTATTTTGCCGAAATCACCAAGCTCAACGAAATAGAATACGGCGAAGACTGCTTTATAAGCGAAAGTTTAATGCCCGCGCAGGTAGGTTATGGCGACGGATTATCCGTGATAATTTCCGACTTCCTAACTGACAACGACTATGAGAGGGCGATAGACTATCTCGCGGATAAAAAGCGCGACCTGCTTTGCGTACAGGTTTTAAGCGCGGAGGAGCTCAATCCCAAAATAAGAGGCAAGAACGTTTTTTACGACAGCGAAAACCAAAGCAGAAGCTATCGTAAGAATATAAATAGGGACATTATCAAAGCGTACAGGGAAGCCGTGCAATATGTGCAGGATAGGATACGCGATTACTGTAATGCGCGCGGTGCGGAATATATCCTCATGCGCGACGACAAGCCCTTAAACGAGGTGTTTTTCCAACAGCTCGCTCAGTCGGAGGTGGTGAAATGAGTTTTAACTATCCTCTCGGGCTTTTGGGCTTGCTCGGAATACCAGTTCTGATAATAATCTATATAATAAAGTCCAAATACACGGAGCAGACGGTCGCCTCGACATATCTGTGGACGCTTAGCGAAAGGTTTCTGAAAAAGAGAAAGCCTATTTCAAAAATGACGGGAATACTTACGTTGATATTGCAGATTCTCGCCGTCATAGCCGCAAGCCTGCTCATCGCGCATCCCGTGTTCATCGTCAAGGCATCGGCAAACGAAATATTGTTTGTGCTGGACGGCTCCGCGAGCATGAACATGTCCTATGACGGGGCTACGCGCTTTGAAAGAGCGCAGAGCGATATAAACAGAATAATCGACGACTCGCGCGGCGGCAGTTCATATACGCTTATATTTGTGCGCGACGGCGCAAACGTGGTTTTTGAAGGAATAACGGACAAAGAACAGGCAAAGTCCGACGTGAACTCGCTAAGCGCAGGGTGGAGCGAAGCCGATTGCTCTTCTGCCGTCAGTATTGCGCAAGAGTATTTCGACGCCAACCGTTCTGCCGTCGTTTATCTTGTGTCCGACAAACAGTATGAAGCGCTCAATATGACGCTCGTGGACGTCTCGCGCGGAGAAAACAATTTCGCTTTCACGGATTACGGATATAAGTATGAAAGCACGGGCGTATGCGGTACGGGTTCGGTCGTTTCCTATGCTTCCGACGCGAACGTTGCGGTTGAGCTTTGGGCGAGCGTGAATATCGGAGACGAAGCGGTCAGATACGGCGGAACGTCAGTACAGCTTAAAAAAGGCGAGCCTAAGGAGTTTAGTATCTATTCGTCGCTTGCGGGTTTTGCGAGCCTTGAATTGCGTATCGCCTCGCGCGACGCTCTTGCACAGGACAACACCGTAGTGCTGTACGACGAGGCAAAGTCTCAGGACAGAAAGGTTTTGATTGTCAGCGATTTGCAGGATTCGGTGTATCTGAAAAATGCTATATCGGGAGCGGGTAAAGCCGTCGTGGAAACTATGAGCGTAAAAAGATGGGAGCAAGGCGGGACGGAAGGATACGGGCTTTACGTATTTAACGGATACGCGCCCTCGGCGCTTCCAAAGAACGCCGCAGTCTGGCTGATAGACGCAATAGACGGAAGCGGAGACGGAACGGGACTCAGTTTCAGAGATTACGAAGTTCCGAGAGACACCACAGGCTCGGGCAGCTATTATTCGGCAAAGTTCGCCGAAGAAAAGGAACTTTCATCCCAGCAGAGGAATTTGGTCAAAGGGCTTCTGAGACGTCCAGTGGCAATAAGAAAATATGCCAAATACGGAGTTCCGCGCAGCTTTACAACCATTATGAAGGTGAACGACAATCCCGTCATAGCGACGGGTCTCAACGAGAATAACGACAGGGAAGTGTTTTTCGCTTTCCGCGTCGGAGATTCCGATTTCGGTCTGTCGCCCGATTTTCTTATACTGGTGCGGAATTTGGTGGATTACTCCTTCCCGTCCGTATTGGAGCGGACAGATTATAAGTCGGGAGATATTATGAGTGTAAACGTAGTGCCCGGCTGTGAAAATATTTTGGTTACCGCTCCGTCGGGAAAGAGCGTAACGCTGGATACGGTCGACAATGCGGTGTGCGAGGTCAGACTCGACGAGACGGGCATATACAGGCTCAACGTCAAGAAAACGGGCGCGGAGGAAACGACGCTGTACGCTTTTGCGGGCGTGCCTTATTCCGAAAGCAATCCGATAGGCGGCGGCGAGCTGGCGTTGAGCGGAGAGAGAGAATATAGTTATTCCGACGGATTTTACGATAGTCTGACGGCGTTTTTCATAGCGATAGCGGTGCTGTTGCTGGCAGATTGGGGGTTATACTGTTATGAGCAATATCAACTTCGATAATCCTCTGTTATTGCTTGTGCTCCTGCCGCTTTTGGCAGTAGTCGCGGTGCCGTTTTTTATCGCGGTTCGCAAAGACAACGTAAACTTGCACAACGTTTTATCGCTGGTTTTACACGTAGTAATTTGCGTGTGCGTTTCGCTTGCGATAAGCGGAATGTCGTATGAAAAGGTGATAACCGAAACCAACGTATACGTGCTTGCCGATGTTTCGTATTCGGCGGAGCACAGCCTCGACGAAGTGCAGGAAAGCGTAAATAAGATAGCCGAAAAGCTCCCGAAAAATTCAAAAATGAGCGTGATATGCTTCGGGCGCAATTATCAGATGATATCCGATTTGGGCGACGGCGTACCCAATATTGCGTCCGCCGATAAAGTCGACAGGAGTGCTACCGACATAGCCTCCGTCCTCCGCTATGCAGGTAATATTTTTGACGAGGGAGTCATAAAGCGCATCATCGTCGTGACCGACGGCGCGGAGACGATTTCGTCAAATAACATAGTTAAAGTAGTCGGTTCGTTGTCTGAAAGGGGTATTTTGGTAGATGCGGTGTACATCGACGACAATATTCCCGACGACGTGCGCGAAATTCAGATAGATGCGGTCGACGCGGTTTCGTCTACCTATCTCGGCAAAGAAGAGGAAGCCCGAGTCCTGCTTAGGGTGAATGCGGGCGCAGCTGTAAACGGCAGTGAAGCGGAGCGCGTAAACGCGTACGTCAGTCTATTCGGCGACGGGACGCTTGTCGCAAGAAAGGCGGTCAGTCTGTACGACGGACTCAACACGGTTTCGATTCCGCTGTCGACTTCATCAACGGGCGTAATCAAGTACGAGGTTAAAGTCGAGCCCGAGTCGGAAGGGGCGGATTATTCCTCTTATAACAATTCATACGCGTTCACGCAAAGAATAACCGACGAGAGGAACGTACTGTTTTTGGGCGGAAGCGCTCGGGATATTTCGGCTGGGAAAACGATATACGGGGAAAAGGACGTTACATATATCGACAATCCGTCGGCGGTTCCTCTCGGCATAGAGGATATGTGCGAGTATGACGAAATTGTGCTTTGCAATTTCGACGTGCGTACAATCCCCGCCTGCGATATGTTTCTGTCAAGTCTCGCGGCGCTTGTGGACGACTACGGGAAGACGCTCACAACGTACGGAAACACGTTTATTCAAGAGGACGACCCCGCGCAGGAGAATACGCCTCTCAAAAAACTGGAAGAGCTCCTCCCCGTGCGTATCGGCAATTTCAATCAAGATAAAAGGCTTATCGCAATCGTTCTCGACGTTTCTTTGAGCATGGGATTCAACGGACGCTTTGCAGTCGCACAAAAGGCGGCGGTGGAACTCATAAAATCACTGAATACCACGGATACGGTTATGGTAGTAGGGTTTTCTGGCGTGATTGACGAACTGCTCCCTCCGACCGCGCTTACTGCGACGAAGGTTATAGTCGAGAGGATAAACGAAGCGACCGTACAGAACGGCACAAATCTCAGCGCCGCTCTTACGCACACCTACGAGCTTATGCCGAGGCGTTATCACGACAGACAGGTGATAATTATATCTGACGGGCTCGACCCCGAGAAAGACAGGGCGTCGGCGAAATCCAAAGCGCTCGAAATGTCGAAGGATAATATCTGTGTTTCAGCACTCGGTATTTTCCCGAGTGCGAACGACGGGAGTTTTTTGAACGACTTGGTCAAAAATTCCGCGCAGAAGACGGGCTCGTTCTACAAGAGCATAACACATGAGAGCCAAGCGCAGGGCGTAATACAGTCGATAAGCGAGGAGACTCGGCAGATACGTATGGAAGGGGACTACGAAGTGACCGTTCAAGCCCCCGACGAAGAGGTTTTGCGCGGAGTGACGTCTCTTGGCAATATAGGCGGCTTTTGGTACAGTCAGGCAAAGGATACGGAGCAGACCAAAACGGTGGTCACCGCAAAGTATTTCAGAGACAGGGTAACTTCGTTCGACGTTCCGCTTTACGTTTATTGGAAGGGAGGAGGAAAGGGCAAGGTGGTATCCTTCCTGTCCGACATCTCATCCCTTTGGACTTCCGAGTGGACGGAGGGATCGTCAGGCGCGCGCTTCCTTGAAAATATACCTTCTGCTGCGCTTCCCGACGAAAGGATAACCGCTCCGTTTATTTTGGATATCAGCGGCAAAGGGAACGCGACTCTTCTGTCAGTGAAAGCGTCGGCGTCTTTGCCTAAGGGCGCGGAGTTCAGCGCAACGGTGAAAGCACCAAACGGATTGCAGTATCACAAATTGCTGGCGTTTGATTCGGATTCTTACCTTGCGACTTTCACGACGGATTCGCCCGGCACTTACAGCGTGCATTTGGAATACAGCTATAACGACCTGCATTACGAGTCCGAGGCGGAATTTACGATTCCGTATTATGCGGAGTATGACAGCTTTGCGTCGTACAGCAAATCGTATCTTTACAGATTGCTCGGCGAGAACGGCAAAATATTGGAGCTGGATGAGATAAGCGTTCTCGACCTGCCCAACGCGAAATATACGGTGTACACTTTCAGCTTTACGATAATACTGATGATAATCTGCGCCGTACTGTTTGTGATTGACGTAATAGTAAGGCAGATAAAGTGGCAGGATATAAAATCATTCCTAAAAGGATTGGGAAGGAGGCGCAAATGAAAAAGAGATTTGTTATCGCAGTCTTGATTTTGATATGCGCCGCGTTTTGCTTCGTCGGCTGTAACGGCGGAAAGTATATCGAGAGCGGAGGCACGAATACGGGCGGAAGCGTTACGGGCAAGCCCGATAATCCCGATTTGCCCGATAAGCCCGAAGAGCTGCCGGGAGAAGAGGACGAAACTTATACCGCGACTGTCTTTTACGACAGCGCGCCGTTCGACCCCAAGGATATAAATATATACGTCGTGTGGGTAAACGATTTGCAAGTCAAAAAAGTGCCGCTCGGCGCGGACGGAAAAGCCGACGCTGGCATGCTGGACGGACAGTATACGGTGTATCTTGAAGGACTGCCGTCAAAATACTCTTACAATCCGAGCGGATACGTGGCGACATCTGAATCCAGAAGCGTCGCAATTCTGCTTACGGATATAACTGCGCCCGAGAGAGGCGATGGCAAGGGGCTGTACGCCGCGGACGGTTGCTATCAGATAAAATATGACGGCACTTACAGAGTAGTTTTGGAAAAGGAAGGTCAGGAAGTCTTTTACGAATATATCACATCCGATTCGGGAATTTATGAGGTGGAGTCTTGGGTAAACGTATACGATAACGAAATCAATCCTTACGTTGTAAAATACAACGGCTCTTCGCAGTTTAAGTTCAACCCTCAAAAGCAGGACGACGGCGGTTATTTTCTGAAAGGCGGGTTTACGAAAAATTTCAGATTTGAATACAAAGTGGACAAAAGCGAGGTAGGCGGAACCTTTACCTTTGCCGTTGGCGCGGAAACCAAGTCGCAGGCATATCCCGTTGCAGTCGATTTCCAGATTAAGTATTTGGGAGAATACTCGTCGGAACTCGCCGATATAAGAGAAAAGCGTGCGGAGGAGGCAAACACGCCGGCTAAGGAGAAGCAGGCGGGAGAGACGTTTGTTTATGCGGATTTGAATACTAAGGTGTTCGATATGTCAAATTACAGATATAACGAAAATACCAAGTTCTATCATTATTACAATGAAACGGAATACGCGGAGGATATCTTCGGATACGGTAAAGGATACGGGCCTATACTGTGCTGTATGATTACTAAAACGGCTCCGTCGTACAGTACGACTTCGCTTTTCAACGCGAACGCCGTCGGTCCTTACAGAGCAAACTATCTTAGAATTTATAACTGTTGGGTGGAAGAGGAGAGCAAGTTTGTCGTATACGACTATGTGAAATTTATCAGGGAAGATTATGTCTCCGTTTGCAACAGCGACGGCGTGTGCTACGTCACGGAAGAGCTGAAACAACTTCTTCAAAAGTTTGCGGAGAATCATTCGCTGTATACCGACGGCGTAAGCGCCGTTATGGGAACGCCCGAAATCAAAGGGTATTCCGCCAATCAAGACGCGTTATGGCTGTTTGCGTGCGGCTTTTACAGATAGCAATCCCAAGAAAACGCAAGGTGAATTATGAAAAAAAATATTTTCAAAATACTTCTGATAGTGCTTGCCGTCTCCGTTGTAGGAATCGCGGCGATAGGTCTTGCCGCCTGCGATAAGGTGACTTTGCAAAGCATAAGTTTGGAAAATCCCGTTACCGAATTCAAAGAGGGCGACGAGTTTTCTGTCGGCGACGCATTTAAGGTTATCGCGCATTACAGCGACGGAAGCACCGCCGACGTAACCGCAAGCGCACAGATACGGCACGAAGCGGATTTCGATATGAGCGTCCCCGGCGACTATATGATTACTGTTGCGTACGAGAACAAAAAAGAGGTATATACAATAACCGTCGGCAAATTTGACAACATTTTGAGAAAAATAGAGCTGGATACTTCCGAGGTAAAAAAATCCTACGCGCTCGGCGACGAGATATCATTTGACAATATCAAGGTTAATTGCACTTATGAAAACGCGCAGGGCAATGCCGTAAATCAGACTTATACGAGTTTGGCGTTATTCGACGTAACGGTGAGCGGAGATAGTCCAGCGACGGACAATATTCTCATGGGATTGGGGGATTATACCATAACCGTTTCAAAAGACGGTCTAAGCGATTCTTATAGGGTGAACGTCGGCGAGGTCGACGTTTCGACAGTGCAGGGCGCAATATTTGCGGGCAATGCGTTTAAGTCCAAAGTCGTTGCCGGAAGCAGCAGCTTTAAAGCGCATATGTATTCAAAACCCGAGTATGAAGCCTTCGCATACGACTACGAGTTCGGCGGCAATTATACCTATATAAATCAAAGGCTGCCCCAAGACGATAGTGCGCAATATCACATGAGCATAGATGAAAAGGGTTTGTTCTGCGCAAAATTCGTAAACGGAAAGCTGGTGTATGACGATAATTCGCTGGAAGCCATGATGGACGGCACGCCTTTCTTTCTGTGGTATTTCAGAGACGACCCGCGCGGCGTGGAACGCACGCTTATAGAGCTTTATAAGCACGCCAAGCTTTGCTCCAATAAAGACCTTGAAGAAAGTGCTGACGCAGAAAACGGCGTTTATTCGTTTTCGTTTTCGGGGTTGAAACTTATCGGTAATCTTCCCGATTATTACGAGACGACCGTAGAGTTTGCTCTCGCGGAGGATTACAGCGTCAAATATATGACGTACAGACAGGATTATTGGGAGAACAATTCGGGACTTCAAAATCAAGAAAACTATTCGCCAACTTTCACGACCGACGAAAAGACGGGCATTACTACCCCCAACGGCAATTTTACGTACAGAGTGACGGCGACGGCGACGCAAACCTCGGGAGAACGCGTCAAGACAAATCCGTATTCAAGGGATATGTATTTGATAAAGTCTTTCGACCTTATGTATAGCGGCAGGAATCTCGGCGACAACGGCGTTGTGGACTGCAACGTTTCCGACAAAGAGTTGAAGATTACAATCGAAAATATAAATCCATCTACCGCCGGCTTCGAGAAGGACCCGATGTATTTCGACTGCGACGGATATTACGGCGGCGAACAGGACAGCACCACGCTGATAAACATTGCCGACGGTTTTACTGCATATCGTAAAAACAACGTCATCACAATTACTCTCAAAGGCGGCGGCTCGTGGAAGCTCAAAATCAGAACCGAAAGCGGAATCAAAAAAACCATTACCTTCAACGTGATAGGCGCCGCCCCCGTCTCTATGTCGGGTCAGATTGGCAATCCCGACACAAATGATTTCTATTTTGCGGATAAAAAAACTGTTCCCGTAAATAAGGAAATATATTTTTACGGTTTGGTCAACAATGCGGCGGATTCCCGTCAGATGTGTACGGTGACGTCTGCAAATCAGCAGTATGCAAACGTGCAAAACGCGACGTTCGGCGGCAGGGATTGCTTTAAGTTCTCTGCTTCGAGGGAAGGCGTATACACCGTAGTCGTCTCCTCCGCGGTCGCACTCAGAGTGCAGTGCACGTTTACGTTCACCGTAAGCGAAGTGCCCGATTATAAGAGTATTTTGAATGGAAGCTACACCGTTACGGATTATGACGGAAACATTTTACTGTTGGAGTTTGCTCCGAGAAACGCAAACGGGGATATAGACGGCTCTGTCAGAATCACCAAAACGCCGACCGCCGACGATGATACTCCCATACCCGAAGAGGCTGTCAGCCAGACGCTCGAATACTATGTCGACCAAGACGCGCTGACGATAAATCTCTCGCATTCATTGGGCGTCAATCTCGGTATACGCCTATCCGTCGACGTGAGCGGCAAATTGATTTTGGAGGACCGATACGGCATCACCTATCAGCTTAATCCCATTGTGGGTTAGCGGAATTTTTGACCGAATACGGACTTCTTTGAGTGCATTTGCAGGTTTAAACTGCGATTGTGAGTATTAATTGCATATCGCCGACGTGCGGAAGCGTATAAGATTTACTGAGAAGAAATGTATTTGGACGACGAAGAATATATATGGACGGGCAATTTCAAATCTTCAATAAGCTTCTCATTGTCTCGGAGTGCGAGGTTGCGGTTGCCGAAGAAAACAGTGTAACGGCGGTGTATATTCAATCCTTATATACGTTTGAACTGTGAGCCTATCAAAAGCAGGCAGAGTTGAATGTGATTGTCAAATCATCGACTTTATTAAACGGAAAAATTGCTTATGAATAATCAAGGAGTATAAAAATGGAGCTTTTATATCTCGATAATTCCCCTATCGCCTATTATATTGATGACTCCGCGGCTAAGGAGTGGATTGTGTTTCTTCACGCCGCGTTTGTCGACCGCAGAATGTTTGAAAGCCAGTTTGAATACTTCTCGGGGAAATATAATTTATTGGCAATCGACATTTTGGGACATGGCAATTCCGTTTGCGCGCGTAAGGGCGATAGCGTTGAAAAAATGTCCTATTGGATAGACGGAATTTTTCAAAAGCAGAATATTGCCGCCGCTCATTTTGTCGGAGTATCGCTTGGCTCGGTGTTTATACAGGATTTTGCAAACAAGTATCCGAATAAAGTGCTGTCGCTATCTTGCTTCGGCGGCTATGATATAAACAGTTTCGATATCAAAAAACAGCAGTCAAATTCAAAGAGTCAAATGAAAATGATGTCCAAAGCATTGTTTTCTATAAAGTGGTTTGCGGAATCAAACAAAAATATTTCCGCCTATACGAGCGAAGCGCAATCGAAATTTTATAATTTGAATCTTCAATTCAAGAAAAAATCCTTTAAGTATTTGGCGGGATTGCAAAAGCTTGTAAACAACTGCCCGAAAAATCAACGGAAGTATAAATTATTAGTCGGTTGCGGCGAACACGATATCCCCATGGAAATAGAAATCGTCAACCAATGGGCGGAAAGCGAAAATTGCGACAAGATAATTTTCAAAGAAGCAGGGCATTGCGTAAATATGGATACTCCGCAAGAATTTAATATTTGCCTTGAAGAGTTCTTGAAAAAGTGCCGCGCGGAAAACCTCTGACGTGCGGTTTGTATGACCGATTGAAGATATTTAAAGACAGCGAGCGCCAAGCTCAATGTCTTTTTCTTTGCCTTTTTGCGCACATCTGTTGTCAGTCTGTATTAGCTGAAAAAATTTAGCGTACGTATCATGATATCAATATAAAGACACTGGAATTATTCAAGCGAAAGCAATGCGCAACCAAGCAAAAAATTGTGCGAAGCAGCGTTGATGTTTCAACGATTGCATAAATTGTAGCAAACAATTTTTTGAGCGGAGCAACGAGAAAACGAGCATAAACAGGTCGTGCTTTTTCAAAAGAAAAAGCGCACCGCTAAGTGCGCGTTTTCGAGTGGTGCGGTTGACGGGACTTGAACCCACATGAACGTACTGCTCACAAGAACCTGAATCTTGCGCGTCTGCCAATTCCGCCACAACCGCATTATGGACATTCTAACCCAACATCGCGCCAATGTCAAACGGTTTAGATTTAATTAAAGAGCTAATTTTAAATTATCCCGAATTTAATCTTTATGCAGAATTTTCATCGCCTTTTTTGCCTGTTCGTATTCGTCGTGATGCTTTATGCGATAACTTCTTCCCTCATAAACGAAATTGGAACCCGTCTGATGAAAGTCGAACGGAACTCCGTACTTGTCGCAGTCTTCTTTTATCCTCTTGACCCAATCGAAATCGCAGAGTCTTGCGTTTTCATATGATTCTCCGCCTACGCTGACCATATCGATAAGTCCCGTTTCCAAAAATTCATTAAGAGGAATGTATTCCAAAAGCGGCGAAAGGAATATGTATCTTCTTTTTACGGGTAAGTCAAGCAGATAATGCAACCTGTTCTTCGCGGCGGTTATATTCTCGCATGAGACGGCGATAGCCACGTTTTCATATCCGTCCGCCCAGTCGTTCGGCAGGCAGTCCGACGCGCGCTGTATGCGCTTGGTGCAAATGAGGAAATTTAAATCAGGTCTGCTTTTGATTATATCCCAAGCCTCGTCTCTCCATTCGTCCGCTTCTTCTATAAAAAAGTCCGAGGTGAAACAGGTGGCGACTTCTGTCCCCGATGCAACTTTAAACTCGCCTTGCCTGTTTTTTCTCATAGGCAGGGAGAAATTCGTTTTAGACCGTCGCACGGTACCCGTATCTACGTCGCGTTTTTTATCCAAATAGAACACGAAGCAGTTTGCGCATCCCTCGCTGCATTTATGGCATCCGTGCCAAGGATTCCAAAGTATACCTTTCATATATTCTCCTAATACAATAATAGCATATATACTTCATAAATGAAAATACAAACTTACGGCAGCCAAACATTTTAAAGTTTATATATTCTTCTTTTAAGATGACATTTACCTCAAATATAAGTATAAATATAATTTTTAAACTTTTTGCTTAATTTCAGTTGTCTTTTAGCAATTTTCTTCTTATAATATCTTAGTCGATGACTGGGTGTAGCGCAGTTTGGTAGCGTGCATGAATGGGGTTCATGAGGCCGGAAGTTCAAGTCTTCTCACCCAGACCAACGAAAAAATGTGTGCCTGACGGTGCGCATTTTTTTATGCAAAAAAATGCGCGACCTATTTGGCAGCATTTTTTTCGTGTCTAACGCACAAATCATCAAACGCTGTTAGTTCAATTTGTCATTGTAAGCTGTTTCTCTAAATGATTTGCTAATGTACAAACTTTATGTCGGAGTAGGTATTGGTGCGCTGTAATTCCGTCTTGATGGTAGCTTTGCATATTGAGGAATGTGGGTGAAGCGGTTAGTATTTCCTAAAATCGAAATTTAACGCGAGGTATTTCAGATATTGCGTTCAAACGTTTGACAAAATCGAAGCATTTTGTTACATTAAATGTCGAGCCGCTCGAACGTGGTCTATTAAGTCAGTCGTTTTTGTCTGCACCTAGGTCGGCGAGACTGGTTAGAGGAGGTAAAGTATGTACGCAATCGTTGAGTGTGGCGGAAAGCAATACAAGGTCGAGAAAGATATGCTGGTGAAGGTTGAGAAAATCAACGCGGAAGTCGGCGCAAACGTAGAGCTTAAAGTATTGATGGTCGCAGACGGCGGAAACATAAAGGCAGGCACGGAAGCCGCAGCGTGCAAGGTGACGGCAACCGTCAGCTCGCAGGGCAAAGCGCCGAAGGTCTTGGTTTTCCATTATAAGTCAAAGAAGCAAATCAGAAAGCGTCAGGGACATCGTCAGCCGTATACGGAATTGAAGATAGTTTCCATCGAGGGCTAAATGGTCAAGGTGAAGTTCTCAACGTCGGACGGTAAGTTTGTCGGAGTGGAGTGCGAAGGGCATTGTGAATATGCCGACGCGGGCGAAGACGTCGTGTGCGCCGCGCTCTCATCCGTGATACAGACTGCGGTGCTCGGGCTTATGAAGGTTTTGGGTATCGCGGTAGGGTATGAAACCGAGGAGAAGAGAGGTTATCTCAAAGCGGTTCTGCCGAGGTCTATGAGCAAATCCGACGAGCACGACGCGGACGTGATTTTGAGGACGGCATATTTCGGAGTGTCCGATCTCTACGAAACTTTTTCGGACTTTATATCTTTGGAGGTAGAATAATATGTTTATAAATATTCAATTGTTCGCGCATAAGAAAGGAACGGGTTCCTCTCACAACGGCCGTGACAGCGAATCCAAGCGTCTCGGACCAAAGCGTGCGGACGGACAGTTTGTGCTTGCAGGCAATATTCTCGTGCGTCAGAGAGGCACGAAGTATCATCCGGGCAACAATGTGTCGATAGGCAAGGACGACACGCTGTTCGCTCTTATCGACGGCGTAGTCAAGTTTGAGCGCGTCGGCAAGGACCGTAAGCAGGTATCTGTTTACGCTCAGGAAAACTGATTGAAAGCGCCGTTTGTACGGCGCTTTTTCATATGAACCGAATTGTTTCCGTCATGTGACGGAGGCGCGGAAAAGTTATTACGATAAAGAAAAATCTGCGGAAACACCCCGATGAAATTTGAAATTCCAAAGACTCCATACTTCGATATAGGGCAGACGCTCAACTGCGGGCAGGTGTTTCGGTTTGTCGAAAACGACGGGAAATACACACTGTTCGCTCTCGGTCACCGCGCGGAAATCGAGGATAAAAAAGACAGGTATTCCATAGATTGCGACGACAGAGAGTTTTTTGAAAAATACTTCGATTTTGACACGAACTACGAGCTTATACAGTCGGAATTGGATGATAAAGGTCTGCTTTCGTCGGCAATGCAATTCGGCAGAGGCATACATATACTCAGACAGGACGCGGTTGAGACGGTGTTTTCCTTCCTCATTTCGCAGAACAATCATATTCCCAGAATAAAGGGTATAATCGAGAGATTGTGCGAAGGACTCGGCAAGGATATGGGAGGTTATCACGCCTTTCCGACAGTTGAGGCTTTGGCAGGCGCGGGAGAGGAATATTTCGCGTCGATTGGCGCGGGATACAGGGCGGCGTATCTCGACAGAACCGCAAGGGCGCTTGCCGACGTAAAAAGCGTGGACGTCTTGCGAAGTCTCGATACTCCTTCGCTCAGAACGGAGCTTATGTCTTTGCACGGAGTGGGCAGAAAAGTGGCGGATTGCATACTGCTTTTCGGTTTCAACAGGTTTGACGTTTTCCCCGTCGATACTTGGATAAAAAAGGTATTTGAAGAGGAGTATCCTAAGGTCGCCGCCGACAAATTGTCGGTTTTACTCGTCGAAAAGTACGGTAAATATGCCGGTTTTGCACAACAATGGCTGTTTTACTATAAAAGAGAAAAAAAAGTATAGACAAATTTGTCTTTATAAGCTAGAATAAGATATATAATATTACAGGTATGCGGTTCGAGGAATTTCGGACTGTCAGAGGAGAGATTTATGGCAGCAAGTAAAAAATACGTCGTTCTTGCGGATATCGAAAGCGTCAGAGTGCCTTACAGTGTGTTCGCGGCTGCGCTTGAAGAGCTTTCCCGTATCGGTGAGGTCGCGGCCTGCAAGTTTTACGGCTATTCGGCAAAACGCACAAAGGATTACGGCGAGTTCATTCAGGAAAACAGCTATGACGCGCTTTCCGCTCTTCCCAGAAAGAGAAAGGGTAAACTGGACTTGCGTCAGGTTATAGACGCGGCGAGACTTGCTCAATTCCCGAATATAGACGGATTCTTTATCATTTACGGCAACGGAGACATCACTCCGCTTATCGCTTATCTCAAAGCATACGGCAAGGACGTTATCGCGGGCGTTATAGAGCCCGACAAGAATTCCGTGCTCTGCAACAAGGTCATTTATCTCGACCCCAATGCGACGACGCAGACGGTTCTCAATTCCGGATATAAGAAGGTCAGCCCCACAGCGGCGGCTGTCGCTCCCAAGAGAGCTGCTGTGAAGCGCGAGCCCGTATATACGGCTCAACCCGCACCTCAGCCGGTTCAACAGCCCGTACAGCAAGCCGCACCTCAGCCTGTTTCAACTACGACGGAGAATCACTACTACCACGTATATCAGGCGGAGCCGCAACCCACACCTCAGCCCGCTCCTCAACAAACGCAGCAGAATGCGGACGACGCGGCGCAGATGGCTTTGTTGCTTGAACAGTTCAACAAAATCATTTCCGGCGCTGACGATGAATAATGCAATCAACTTAAAAACCGCTCCTTGCATGGAGCGGTTTTTATATTTTTGAGACCGAAATCGGCTTTGGAATTCGGTATATAAGTCGTGCGTTGCATTTCGTACGTAAATTAATCAGCGATAAACCTAAATGCCCTTAGGCTTACATTATCTTGACAATTATACGTATATATGTGTATAATAATACAAAAAAAGGAGATTATTTTTAATGGCAAACAAGAAAAAGTCGTCTTCATCAAACAGCTCGTCGAATAAGCATACGGTGAGCTTGAACAAGGTCGCATTCTGGACTATCGTCTCGGCGGCAATTTTATATCTCGTGGGCATCATATGCTCCGCAATAGGCTTCGGCTCCGCAAGGCTTGTCGTGGGCGTGTTGCAGGGTATCGCAACGGCAGTTATGGTGACGATAGTATCTATCGTGGCTTGGAGATATGTGAGCAAAAAACAGGTTGTATGGAAAGTACTTTATTTCGTATGTCTGCTTATCGTAGTTGTCGGAATTATTATTCCTCTCGTACTGTAAAAGCCGACATAGGATACGAAAACCGCCGTTAAGTAACGGCGGTTTTTTTATATGTTTGCTTTATTTCAGAATGACAGCGGCGCCTTATTTTTGTAGGTGCAAAAGCGTATCGTATAGCCGTTGTCCAGTACGGGTTCGGAAATATATGAGCATTCCCAGTTGTTCATCTCGTCCAAATTATCAAAGAACACACTTGCTTCTCCGTCCGCATCCACCTTGGTTATAATCGCTTCCTCGCAGTATGGCAGCATGGTGTGATACATCATCGCGCCGCCTATGACGTATATCTCGGACATGTCGTGACGGCGCGCGGCTTCCGACAGCTCGTCAAGCGACTTTACAAGCACATAGCCTTTCTCTTTTGCGTCTGCTTCGGCACCGTCGGGATTGAGGACAATGTTGATACGCCCTTTGAGCGGCATTCCGTTTGGGAAAGAGCGCAGAGTATTGCTGCCCATAATCACCGTTTTCCCCTTGGTGTGCGCAACGAAATGCTGCATATCCGCTTTAAGATGAAAGAGCAGGTCGTTATTCTTCCCGATTCCCCAGTTGCTGTCTACCGCTACAATTATCTTCATATGGCAACCTCGATTTTTTTATCGAGCTTGGTATAGCAATAGTTTTCCAGCTCGAAGTCGGCGACGGTGAAATCGTAGAAGTTCTTTATACCCTTGTTCATTTTGAATACGGGTGCGGGATATTGCGGATTTTGTAAAATCTCCTCAACAATCGGAATATGTCTGTCATAAATATGCGCGTCGCTTATCACGTGGACGAGCTCCCCGACTTCAAGTCCGCTGACCTGCGCCATCATGTGCACAAGCACCGCGTATTGAACCACGTTCCAGTTGTTTGCGGTGAGCGTATCTTGACTGCGCTGATTGAGTATGGCGTTGAGCCTGTTTTGCGTGACGTTGAAGGTCATAGAATACGCGCAGGGGTAGAGGTGCATTTCGTTGAGGTCGGCAAAATTGTAGATATTCGTGAGTATTCTGCGCGACTGCGGATTGTGTTTAAGGTCGTAAAGCACGCGGTCGACTTGGTCGAATTCGCCCTCTTTATACTTGTGCTTTATGCCGAGCTGATAGCCGTACGCTTTGCCGATGGAGCCGCTCTCGTCCGCCCAGCTGTCCCATATATGCGAATTGAGCTCGTTCACGTTGTTGCTCTTTTTCTGCCATATCCACAACAGCTCGTCTATTGCGGATTTGAATGGAGTGCGTCTGAGCGTGACGATAGGAAATTCCTTTGACAGGTCGTAGCGGTTGACGATACAGAATTTTTTAATAGTGTGCGCGGGTGTGCCGTCTTGCCATACGGGTCGTACGGGCAAACCCTCGTCGGATATTCCGCAGTCGATTATGTCGCGGCACGTTTTAATGAAAATTTGGTCGGCAATGCTCATAAAATTTACCTCATATGTTTTAAACGGCACTTTATAAGTATGTTTCGTATATATAAAGCGCCGTATATGGAAATCAGTTGTTGATTTATCAGTCTTTTATGACAAGCTGACCGTTGAGCTCGCTCACGAGGTCTGCGGGCAGCTTTGTGACTTTTCTGTCGTATGTAACAAGTCCGTTTATTTCCTCTTCAACGTCGCTGACCTGCGTATAAACCGTTGCCGAAAGTCCTTTGTCTATATTGGGAATTATACGCTTTTCATACAGCTTTTTGAAAGCGTTTGCAAATGCCTTGGGAGATTTGTATATGCGATATCCAAAAGATTTGTTGGGGCTGAATACGTGTCCGTCCGTCTTGATAGAGTAGCCTCCGAATTCACTGAGAACCAAACAGCGCTTGTCCTTGGGCATGCGTATAGGCTTGAAATAGATGTGCATGCTCTTGGTGTCCGACGTGCCCTTGCCTTGGTCGTTCCAGCCTGAAACACTGTCGATAAGGCGGGTGGGGTCTATGGATTTCATATCGTTTGTAATACGCACGGAATCAAACTGTCCCCAGCCCTCGTTGAAAGGCACCCACGTGGACAGAGATACGCAGTTTTTGAGATAATTCATAGTCGTGCGAACCTCGCGTTCAAACTCGTCGCGGCCTTCCTTGTCCTGTCTTGCGAGACGCTTGTACGCTTTCTCGTTGTTGTCCTTGATATGGATTTCGAGGAATGCGAGCACTCCTATGTACATCATTTTATATTTCGTGCCGCCCGTCACCATATCCTGCCATACGAGTATACCTTCCTTGTCGCAGTGGTAATACCAACGCAGAGGCTCTATCTTTATATGCTTCCTTATCATATTGAAGCCCATAGATTTGACGAGCTTCACGTCGTATTCGAGCGCGGCGTTGGAGGGAGGAGTGAGCATACCGTCAGACCAATAGCCTTGGTCGAGCACTCCCGTATGGAAATAGGGTTTGTTGTTGAGACCCATACGCTTGAAGCCCTTGCTGTCCGTGACCCAACTGAACTTACGCATGCCGAAATAGGATTTTACGATATCGTCGCCGATTTTGAAAGCGAGGTCGTAGAGTTTGGGATTTTCGGGAGACCAAAGCTCGTAATCGGTAAGAGGAATGCTCGCGCTGTTGCCTGCCGCTACCGTCTGCGCCATGACCTTTTCGCCGTCGAGCACCAATATATCCACGGGCAGGTTTTCGGATTTTTCAAATTTGAGATTGAGCGTATTGCTGTCGATGTCGGGGACGATAGTCACGTCCTTTAAGTATGCTTTGGGCACGCTTTCCAGCCAAACGCTCTGCCAAATGCCCGACTGGGGCGTGTACCATATCTGACCGTGCTTCATCGCCTGTTTTGCATGAGTGTGATAAGAGGTGTCGGTGGGGTCGGTGACAACAAGCGTTATCGTGTTTTCGCCGTCGGTTATCGCGTTTGTAACGTCAAGTGAGAAAGGCATATATCCGCCGCTGTGCTCGCCTACGGTAATTCCGTTTATTGCGACCTTACACTCGAAATCCACCGCGCCGAAGTGAATGAACGTACGGGCTTTCAGAAATCCGCTCTGAACGTTGAACGTACGGTGATAATACAGCGCGTCGTCGGGCATGACCTGCGTCCCCTCGGGAAGGCCCGATAGCAGGGCTTCGGGAGAAAACGGCACTAAAATTTTGCCTTGGTAGTTCCCGTCGAAGCGCTCGCTCTTGCGCAGAATGGCATAATCCCATTTCCCGTTGAGCGTCATATAGCTGTCGCGTGCAAATTGCGGACGGGGATACTCTGCGAGGGGAGTATCGCTTACTTCAAAAGGTGTGCGAAGTCTGACTGTTTTCATAATTTCCTCCAATATGCCGTAATTATATCATAAATAGTCGGGCGTAACAAGAGCAAGTTTGATTTTTTTGCAGACGCAGACGCATGTTTTGCGATTGACCGCATATTCCCTCTGTGTTACAATAAATCCGCAATACGGAGGTGTTTTATGATACTGTTTATAGGCTCTGACGTGCACGGCTCGGAGGCGAATCTGCTTAGGTTTTTAGACGCGTCGGACAAAGCTATGCAAAGCGGAGAAGATGTGAAATGCGTGCTTCTCGGCGACATATACAACCATGGTCCGCGCAACCCTTTCCCCGAAGGATACGCGCCGATGAAGGCGGCGGAGCTGCTTAATCGAAGAAAGGATTCTTTTTCGGTCATCAAGGGCAACTGCGACAGCGAGGTCGACCAGATGATAAGCGAGTTTCAGATAAAAGACGACTTTTGTATGCAGTGGATGAATCGGACTCTTTATTTCACTCACGGTCACAGGCATAATCCCGATTTGCCGATTGAGGAAGCCAGGAAGGGTGATATCGTTTTTTACGGTCACTTCCACACGCCCAAGCTGACGGAGGTCGGCGGAGTGCGCTACGTATGCGTAGGCGCTTTGGGACTTAGCCCCGAGGGCGTACGGAGGTCGTACGCCGTTGTAGACGGAAGCAAGGTCAGGGTGGTTGCGCTTGACGGCGGCGATACGCTTATAGAATTCGATGTCTGAACCGCAGCCATAGTCGGTTGTGCGCAGAGTCGGGCATATAGCCGTTTTGCGTATACAGCGTTTTTCAATCTGTCGGAGAACGCGTTGACATAAAGGGGATATTTGGTATTGTCAATCGCTTGATAAATCCGAAAGCGAATGATACAATATATTCAACATAGACCCTTGTTTTCAGGAAGTTGTAGAACATTGCGCGTAAAGTGCCGTTTGAACGGGGGGTGTCAGCGGACGAAAAGCTATGGCTTGCGGTGCAATGTTCACTCCCGCTTCACTTTTGCGAGAAGTGCTTCCTCGGGAGGTGCTTTTTTGATTTATTCGGAAGCTATCGAGTATATCCGCAATATAGAACGCGGCGGCTCAGATTACGGAATCGAGCGCATGCGCGAGCTTCTCGCGTTGCTCGGAAACCCCGACGGAAGACTGAAATTCGTTCACGTAGCAGGAACAAACGGCAAGGGTTCCGTCTGCGCATATATCTCCTCGATATTGAGGAGCGCGGGATATAAGGTAGGGACGTACAACTCTCCGTCAGTGTTCCGATACAACGAGCGGTGGAGCATTGACGGCGAAATTATGTCGGACGAGCTCGTTGCAAAATATATGAGCGCGGTAAGGTCGGTTGTTGACAGACGACGGGGAGAGCTCCGTCCTACGGCGTTCGAGATAGAGACGGCGGTTGCGATAATCGCGTTTGCGGAGCAAGGCTGCGACGTCGCTGTGCTCGAAACGGGCTTAGGAGGTCGTTGGGACGCGACCAACGCCGTTGCGCAAAAGGAGCTTGCGGTGATAACCCCGATAGGCTTGGACCACTGCGCGCTGCTCGGGAACACGCTTGCCGAAATAGCGGCGGAAAAAGCGGCGATATCGGAGCATGCAAGCGGACATACGGTCGTGACCTGCGCCCAATGCGAGGAGGTCATGAGGGAGCTATACCAACCGCTAGCCGAGGACGGAAGCAGAATAAGCGCGGACATACGGATTTGCGATACGGCGCGGATTATCCGCAAGTGCAGGGACGGTCAGACTTTCGAGTATTGCGGGAAAGAATACACAATCGGCATGCTCGGCAAGCATCAGGTTCAAAACGCCTCGATTGCCGTTTGCGCCGCGCATACGCTACGGTCAAAGGGGTTGGAGATTTCCGACGCGGCAATAGAAGACGGACTTAAAAACGCAGTGTGGCATGCGCGTTTTGAAATAGTAAAAAATGCGGAAACTAGGTTTAATCTGCCTATTCCGAGCGGTAAAACCCTAGTTTTTGACGGTGCGCATAATCCTCACGGGGCGAGGGCGCTGGCAAAATCGATGGAAGACTACTTCCCCGGCTGCAAGATACATATTGTCATGGGTATGCTTGCCGACAAGGATACCGACGGCGTGGTCGAGTTGCTCGCTCCGCTTGCGCATAGGGCTACGGCGGTTACGCCGACATCCCCTAGGGCAATGGACAAAAGTCTGCTGGGACAAAAAATCCGCAGATTTACGGAATGCGAAGAGGCGGAAAGCGTGCGCGGTGCGGTGCGCGCGGCTCTTGACGGAGACTGCGAAATTGTCCTGCTTTGCGGCTCGCTTACGCTGTTTGCGGATTTGAATGAAAATTAATACGGGGGCTCGTTATGAAACGTATATATAATTTCAAAGTCGGCGGAAGGAATTTTACTGACGGCACGCATATTATGGCGATTCTCAACGCCACGCCCGACAGTTTTTACAGTGCGAGCAGGTTGCAGGACGACGCGGTGAAAAGAGCCGCCGAAGCCATATCTCAGGGCGCGGAAATCATCGATATAGGCGGACAGTCCACCCGTCCGAACGCGAAGCCCGTAGGCGCGCTTGAAGAAATGGGAAGAGTTCTGCCCGTAGTCGAGGCGGTGAGAGCGGAGTTCCCCGAGGCTCTCATTTCCGTGGATACATTTTATACCGAGGTAGCGAGCGCATGCATAGAAGCGGGAGCAGATATGATAAACGACGTAAGCTGTCTTAGGGCGGAGGGAATGGCTCGCCTTATTGCGGACAGCGGCGTATCAGTTTGCGTTATGCACGACAGGCGCGGCTCGAAGATTGAAGATTTGTTTTTCGATAAGCAATTGGGGCTTGGCAAAGCGGTGTCGCAGTTGCTTTCGGCAGGAGTGCGCGGCGACAGAATCCTTCTCGACGGAGGAATAGGCTTCAATAAGAATAATGACGAAGATTGGGTGCTTCTGCGCGGCTACGGCAGGCTTATGGAGGAATTTCCCGAGTATCCGTTTTTGCTTGGGACATCCCGCAAATCCATGTTCGGGGGAGAGGTTGAACGCAGGCTTTCGGCGACGCTGGACAGCACTGCGCTCGCGGTTGGGAGCGCAGTGCTGTTTGTCCGCGTACACGACGTAAGCGAAAATAAAGCGGTCATTGACGCATACTCGGAAAAATAACAATATAAAACGGCATTACTAAGGTCGATTCAGCAGTAGATTCGGAGAAGAATATGGACAGAATTATCATCAATGATTTTGAGGTGCGCGCATGTCACGGGGTTAATCCCGAGGAGAAGACGCAAACGCAGAGATTCCTTTTCACCGCTATAATGAGCGTGGACGCGGGTATTGCCGCCGAGCGCGACGACCTGAACGAAACGGTGAGCTATGCCGCCGTAAAAAAGCGCATACAGTCCTTTTGCGAGTGGAATTGCTTTGACCTTATCGAGACTCTTGCCGCGCGGCTTGCCGAAGTAATTTTGCTCGAATTCCCAAGGGTGCGCGAAATCGATTTGACGGTAAAAAAGCCCGACGCACCTATGAGCGGAGTATTCGATTATGTTGCGGTGAACATTACGGCGGCGTGGCATAAAGTATACTTGGCGCTCGGGTCCAGCGAGGACGATAAAAACGCGTACTTGGATTTTGCGGTGAACGAGCTTAAAAACGACCGTCTTATTGCAAACGTTCGGGAAAGCGCAAGGATAAATACGGAACCGTACGGAGGCGTGGCGAAGGGCAGCTTTCTCAACAGCGCGGTCGAGTGCTATACGCTCTATACGCCCGAGAGGCTGTTGCAGAGGATTCACGTTATCGAAGACGGGGGCGGCAGAGTGCGTAAGGAACGTTGGGGAGACAGAACGCTGGATATAGATATCATTTTTTATGACGACCTTGTTACGCAAGAGGATGATTTGTGCATTCCCCATGCGGATATGGCAAACCGAGAATTTGTACTGAAACCGCTCTTCGAGCTTTGCCCCAACAAGGTGCATCCGCTTCTTAACGCGCGAGTGCGCGATTTGCTTGCCGCCTTATACGTAAAAAATTGAAGACAAGGCGTTTGTATTTAGGGTTTTATTACGCGTAGGATTATTATTTTCAGTGGCATAAAATCCGCCGCCGCAAACAAATTTGTGTATTCATTTTTTATATGTATAACTTAGCTATAATAATAATACTAATATAAATGCGAGTCTGTCTCGTAACGGAGGTTTATTATTATGGCAAAAAAGAGCGATTACTTTGGACTTAGTTGGATAGTAAGTCTTATTCTCGCAATCATCCCAATCACATCTTTGATTTGCGGCATTATCACCAGAATTCAAGATGGCAAGATTGTAGCCGCTATTCTGCGTTTGTTGCTTGGCTGGAACATCATCTGGATTTTGGACATCGTGTTTATGATTGTCAAGAAAGAGATTTTCCGCATTCTTCCTTGCTGATAGGAACTTGGATTTTTAGATTGGACGAGCGTCGCCGTATGGCGGCGCTTTTCATATGCGCAAAAGTAAATCGGAATAAAAGAAAAGAGCCCTAAGTCGGTCTCTTCCTCTAATGCGATATTCGTCAGAATATCGAGATTGCCTTTGTCGTATTCAGTACGAGCAGAGTGATATACGTAATATAGCCCGCAAGCAGCAGCGCGCCCTGCCAACGCTTGAATTTGCCCATAATCAGCGCGGGAATCATCGCAATTCCCGCAACTGCGAGGCAAAACGGGAAGTCGAGCGTAAGAGCCTGAGCCTCTACGGGGAGCGGAGCGCCGAATTTGGCGGCGGCTATGAACGAGCATATGGGCAGTATCAGCGTGAGGTCGATTATATTCGCGCCAACGATATTGCCGACGGACAGGTCGGATTTCTTTTTGACTATCGCGGTTATAGTGGTGACCAGCTCGGGCAGTGACGTGCCGACGGCGAGTATTGTCACGCCGATAAGCTCGTCGGATACTCCGAGTTTTGAAGCGAGTGAGGCGCCGTTGTCGCACATGAGCTGCGCTCCTATGACTATCGCCGCCGCGCCCAATAGGAACAGCAGAACATTTTTGACGATATCCTTGCGTTCAATCACCATTCCGCTTCTTTTTATTGTGATTTTCTTTGCGTTTTTGGCGGTCGTATAATATGTCAGAACGCCGTTTCCGCCTTTATAGCTTTCCTTCGGGTTATCCGAAACGTCGGGCTTGACGTCGGGAGCGAGCTTGGTCTGCTTCTTTGCGCTGATTACGTTTTCCACCATAAAGGCGACGAAAACAAGCAGTACGATAAGCGCTTCCCACCAAAGCATCTGTCCGCCTGCCGCGCTCATACCCCAAAGCACCGCAACTGCGACTATAAGCAAAATCATCTTTGCGGCATAATCCTTGCGCTTGAATGACGCGGGGATAAAGAGCAGTGAGATTGCCATAATCAACGCTATATTGCAGTTTACAGAGCCGACGGCGTTGCCTATCGCCATTCCCGCATTGCCCTGTGACGCCGCAATCGAAGATACCAGTATCTCGGGCAGAGTGGTTGCAAGGCTTACGATTGTCGCGCCTATGATAAAGGTCGGGATGCCTGAAACCTCGGCAATCCAGCTTGCCGCGTCGACAAACCAGTCTCCGCCCTTGACTACGAGTATAATTCCAAGAGCAAGCAGCAATACGCATCCGGCAGTACTGCCGACCGCAAACGTTGAAGATAAAGTTGAAGCTATCATATTCTCTCTTCCTTATGCCGTGCGACGCTATTCCTCGCGCGCGTGCGACTAGAATTAAACTTAGCACATTAGATAATATTAGTCAATGGTAAAATCAATGCGTGACCGATTTAATGCGCGTCTTTCGCGGATAATAAAAGCGACCCGATTGGGTCGCTTTCTGATTATTCTTCAACTGATTCGAGCTTTTCCGTCGCCGCCTCTATACGATTTGCTTTCAGCAGGTCGCGGATTTCTTTCAGAAGCTCCAGGGTTGCGTCCGCAGATACGGCGGGAGCGGGTTCGACCGCGGGAACGGCATCAGCCTCGGGAGCCGTTTCCTCGGCAACGGGCTCTGCGTCGCGTCCGTTATTTTTGTCAAGCTGTTTTTTGATACCTTCCGCGCCTTTCTTGCTCACGTCTCTTGCGGTGTTTATCGCTTTGATGATGAGGAAGAGCACAAGCGCCGTAAGAAGGAAGGTGATGATTGCGGAAATCACCGCGCCCCAGTCGAGTACGAGAGCCTCTCTGATAACGGCGTTGGTCGCGGGGTCTATGATTGCGGGACGAAGTTCCGTAATCAGGTCGCCCGTTTCGGATATCGGAATCCAGTTGATAAGCGGTTTCAAAATTCCGTTTACGAGCGCCGTGATAATTGCCGTGAAGGCGGAGCCGATTATCATGCCGACGGCGAGGTCAAGCACACTGCCTTTGCTGATGAAAGTTTTAAATTCTTTCAAAAGTTTTAATTTAGGTTTTTTCATATATATCTCCTTATCGTTTATATAGAAATAATATACAATCTAAAACATCGTTGTCAAGCCGAAGAAATATTTGTCGAATGTTTGTCGGGAAGTTGACAGAGACTTGATTTCGGTGTTAATATGTACGCGCTAGGGGTGCCGAAAGGCTGAGATTACACCCTTCAACTTGTGAGATAATCCTCGCGTAAGGAAGCAGTATGACATCCGCTTTTGCGGAAGTCCGCAATTTGAAGAGCAAATTTTCGTTTCGTCCTCCTAAGCTCAGGAGGTTTTTTTATGGATGAAAAAACTGTGTACGAAATTGTCTCGGCGCTGTACGACGGCGCCTCGCAGACTTTGCTGTATCTTGCGATAGCCGTCATATGCTGCATCGTGGGAGTAGGACTGCTCGTCTACTTTTTCAAGCGCGACAGGCTTTCTGTATTTTTTAAGTACGCAGTCGGAATAGCGGCGGGAATCGCCGTCTGCGCGCTTGTCGTTATGACCTATCTCAGATTCGAGTGTATCAAGGCAGACGAGGATATAAATCTGTCGGATTTGCTTTTTTATCCTATTCTTTCCGAGTTGATAATAGTCGTTGCAGGCTGGCTCTCCGTGCTCGTATGTTCGCTGTTCAACAAAAAAGCGACCAAGATCGCGGGTATAGTCACGGCGGTCGGTTTGCTCGGCGGATTTATTGCGATAATGGTCGAGATGGCGAAATACTATCCGACTGTCAAGGACTGGTACGAATTTACAAACACGACGGGACTTATCGTTTCGGCGGTGATATTCATGCTCGTGATTGCGGTGATATATCTGTTCGGCGATAAGCGCAAAATCAGCGATACTCGTTCGATTGTGTACGGAGCGGTGTCAATCGCGCTCTCGTTTGCGCTTTCGTACGTCAAATTTTTTGCTATGCCGCAGGGCGGGTCGGTGACGTTTGCGAGTCTGCTTCCGCTCATGATTTACTGCTGTATGTTCGGCACTCGCCGCGGCACGATAGTATGTCTTGTCTACGGCTTGCTTCAAGCGATTCAGGACCCTTGGATTTTGCACCCAATGCAATTTTTGCTCGACTATCCGCTCGCGTTCGGGCTTATCGGCGTAAGCGGCATATTTATTGAAAAGAGAGTTTTTGGAAACAAGAAAATATTAGGCTTCCTCTTGGGCGGAATCGTTGGAGCTGTCGGCCGTTATATATGCCACGTGCTGTCGGGAGTGTTTGCGTTTGCGGAGTATGCAAATATGAGCTCCGCGCTCGTATACAGCCTCACGTACAACAGCTTCGCGTTTGCTGATATTGCGATTGCGCTTGTAGCAGGGTCTATGCTGTTCTTCTCGAAAGCGTTTGCGGCGCAGATGGACAAGTCGGGAGATATGGAAGTAAAAACGCAGGTCATATCGGAAACGGAAGAAGAGGACGACGACGATTTCGTATATCCCGACGATATCCTTTCTGCAAAAATCAAAGAGGAGAGCGGAGAGCATATGGGCGACGAAAAAGTGCCGTCGGATATAGACGCGGAAGCGATGCGCGCAGGAGACGGCGCCGTTCCGGACGAAGAATCGTAATTGTTTTACATTGGAAAATAAACGCAAAAGCAACCGAAGTCTTCGGTTGCTTTTGTCAAAGGAGATTTGATTTATAAAAGAATGATTATTTCGTTTTACATTACATATACAATGTCGGGATTTATTTTATTGGCGTTATAGAAAATTTTGTAAAAACTTTTTAATTAAAATCCCTTTATATAGCGGAAAACCAGCACGCCGCCGTATTTTACGTCGATATGCACCTTTCCGCCGATAGATACGTTTGAGAGTCCGCGCGCACCGCTTGCGGTAAGCATAAGGTCGGAAAGCGGATATTCTAGGTTCTGCGAATCTGTGACAACTGCGTTTCCCCCGAAAGGAAGTATTGATATAGTTTCGCCCTTTTGAGAGGATAAATCGAATTTGCCTGTGACGTAATACAAATCCAATCCGTTTTCTTCCGCTTTTGCTGTCATTCCGAGCTCGTGCGCAAGCTTCATAAGCGCGAAGTTGCAAAGCGTATGGTCGTATCTGCCTCCGAGTACGCCGTAAAACACAATCTCGTCTGCGCCGAGACTTTCGTGCGCGTAGTATACGGCAAGCTCTCCGTCGCTTGCGTTTTTGTGCGGGTCGTGTTTTACAACTGTCGCTTCGCAGTCCTGCGGCAATTCCAGAGAGTCGAAATCCCCGAGTATAACGTCGGGGGCGACGGGGCAGAAGTTGTATCCTCCGTCGCAACAGACGATTTTGTCCGCTTTTATTTTTCTTGCGACAGGCGCGCCGCTGTTGAGAATAATCGCTACTTTCATATAGCTAGCATAGCATATCCGTTATATAATTGCAATACGGGCTTCAATATGATTTTTAGCGGATTACGGTGCAAATTGAGCAATTTATGTCCGCATACGCCTTGTAAAAATCGGACTGATAAGATATAATAATTTCCGAGGTGTAGATATGCGGCAATTCAGGCTTAAAAGTTTCGATGAAACCGAAATATTCGTAACGCTGTGGGACGACGTTCCGTCTCCCGTCGGCGTGGTTCAGCTCGTACACGGGATGTCCGAATACGCGGGCAGGTACCATGAATTTGCCGAATATCTCAATTCCCGCGGATATATCGTTTTTGCCGACGACCACCGAGGACACGGACGCACGGAAGCTCCCGAAAACCGCGGCAGACATAAGGGCGACGTGTTTGACAAGACTTTGAATGACGAGCTGTTTTTCTACGAGTGGCTTAAAGAAAAATATTTATTGCCGGTATATCTCGTAGGACAGAGCTACGGAAGTTTTATTTGTCAGGCAATCGCTCAGTGCGATACGGATATAAAAGCCATTGCATTGTTGGGCTCTGGCTATATGAGAGGACTGTTTACTTTCGGCAAAATCGTCGTCGCTCCGCTTGCATTGATTGCTGGGAATTGGCGGCCCAATCTGAATAAGCGTATAAACTGGATAAACAGCGTGCCCGAACGCAGAGAGGAGATACACGCCGACCCGTGTGCCTGTTCGCCTATGAGCGTAGCATTCAGTTATAGCATGATGAAAAACACGTCGAAACTTTACGGAAAGCGCGCGCTTGCAAATCTCAATCCTATGAGCTCAATCGCAATTTTCAGCGGCGCGGACGACGCGGTAGGGCGCAAGGGCCGAGGTGTAAAAAAACTCAGAGACATGTATAAGGCGTGCGGGATTAATTGCGAACTTCACCTTTACGACGGAGCGCGGCACGACATAGCTTTCGAGCATTGCGGCAAGCAGGTGCAAAAGGACGTTGCTGATTTTTTTGACAAATTCGTTATATACGGACAAACTACGATAGAGGATATTCTTGAAAAACGAGAGGAATAGATGAACGGAACGGAGATTGTAATCCCGAGAGGATTTGAAATAGGACATTTTGACGACGAATTTACGGGAGTCACGGTTATTCTCGCAAAAAATGGGGCAGTAGGGGGTTGCGACCAACGCGGCGGCGCGCCCGGCACGAGGGAAACCGACCTCTTGCGCACCGAAAAAATGATGCGGAAAATAAACGCCGTAGTGCTGTCTGGCGGCTCGGCTTACGGGCTCGCGGCGAGTTGCGGAGTCATGGAATACCTCAGAGAAAACGGATACGGATACAAGACGGCGGGAAAGGTTGTGCCAATCGTAACGCAAGCTGTTTTGTTTGATTTAAATCAAAAGGAATATCACTATCCAACAGCGGAATACGGGTTTGAAGCATGCAAAAACGCAACTAAAACCCCTGTTTTCGGCAATATCGGAGCAGGTAAGGGTGCAACGGTAGGTAAAATCCGAGGTTTGAAAAACGCGTGCAAGAGCGGTATAGGCGCGGCGACTGTCAAGGTTATGGGCGTGACGGTTACGGCAGTTGTTGCGGTCAACGCAATGGGCGACGTCTACGACAAAGAGGAGATAATCGCCGGTGCAAAGGGCAGGAGCGGATTTGTCAATACCGAAAAAATTCTCGCAAGCGGCGAGGTCTCAAAGCTGATTTCAGGTGCGAATACTACGATTGGATGTATTCTGACAAATGCCGATATCGACAAGGCTGGCGCCAACAAGCTTGCGAGTATTTCGCATAACGGGCTTGTGAGGGCTATCCGTCCGGTGCACACGGATTATGACGGAGACACTATGTTCTGTATGACCACGGGCAGAATACCCGTTGTCAACTTTGCTATGTTGCAGTCGGCGACGGTTGAGGCGACGCGTCTGGCTATCGTCAATGCGGTTAGGCTTGACAGGGAGTACGATGTGATTTTTGACGGCGACGAAAGCTGCGGCGAATAATTTTTTGCCGCTCGTATTCGGTTTTTTATAGTTATATATGTATTAAGAATAATACAAATAATAAATGCTCGCTGTTTTAAGGCGGGCATTTTTTTATCCGAAAAAATTGTCAAAAACCATTGACAAGCAATACTATGCAATGTATAGTATTATGCAATAAAGGGTATGGTGCAAATATGGATTCGCAATTAAAAAAAGGACTGCTGGAAGGCTGCGTGCTTGCTACGATTCGGGACGAGGAATCTTACGGATATAAGATTATCAGTCAGATTTCCCCGTATGTTGAGATTTCCGAATCCACGTTGTATCCCATACTCAAACGTTTAGAGTCGTCGGGTGCCGTAAGCGTTAAAAACCGTCTGTACAACGGACGATTGCGAAAGTATTACCGCATTACCGATATAGGCAGAGAAAGACTCAAAGAGTTTTATCGGGATATGGAACAAATGTTGTCGATTTATCGATTTCTGCAAAATTAAGGAGACGTGATATGAGGAAAAGCACTTGGATGGCGCAGTTGGAACGCGCGTTAAGCCGGGAGGGTATGACGGGAACCGAAAAACGTACTGTGCTCAATTATTATGAGGAAATGTATCAGGACAGATTTGACGACGGTGCGTCGGAAGAAGATATCATAAAGGAATTCGGATTCCCCGAGGACGTAGCTCAAAGTGTGCGCGAGGAGAGCGACGAGCGCTCCCGCAGAGATAATGCCCGTTCGGATTTTTCGAGAGGTGATTTCAAAAATAAGGTCGGCTGCGGCGCCGTATACGAGGAGACTGCCGAAACGTTTGCGCCCCGCAATTATGAAGTGGAGTCGCAGGCGTATTTCCGTCCTACGCCTCGATATGCGGCTCCTGACGTCGGCAGTGTTTCTCCGAACAGCAAAGTTGTAAAAAATGACCGCACGTCGGCTGTCGGCATTGTGAAAACCGTATTTTTTATATTGATTGCAATCACATTGTTCGCAACAGGCTTCGGGCTTGCGGCGGCCGGTATTGCGGTTATCATAGCCGCGTTTGCCACGATAGCTTTCAGCGCGGGAATATGGCTTATTGCGCTTGGCATAGGACTTATGCTTACGGCAGTCGGATGCGTTTTATTCGCCGCCGCGATAAAGCTGATAAGGTCGGTTTTTAAATCCGCCGAAGGAGGTGCAAAATGAAAAAATTTGCGATTGCTATGTCGGTGATATTTCTAATAGGAGCGGTGCTTTCGGGTATCGGCTGCGCAGTGTTCTTTTCAAGCGATTTCAGCGCAGAAAAGATAGAGTATTTTGAAAGGTTCTATGAAACGGAAGAGACCGTAACCGAGCTGGACTTGCGGATAGAAAACACGCATAAGGTTATCCTGCAACGCGGCGAAAAGTGTTCCGTAAAATATTTCGACAGCAGTCTCACGGAGTTCTCGGCGTCGGCGCAGGGCGGAAAGCTTATCGTTGCCGAAAGCCGTTGGAGTTGGAAAAATTGGCTGAAACGTATTTTTTGCAGGTTGCAGACAACGGACGTTATTATAACTGTTACCGAGGATGTGAAGCTGAATATCAACGGTACTTTTAGCGGTGCAACGGAAATCGAGCTGCCCTCATGGGAATACGGCAATATAAATCTCGACTTGCGCGGAGCTTCAAATATCGTTGCGGAGGACATAACCGCAGACAATATTTCTCTGAACGTATCGGGAGCCGCAAATATGGAACTGTCGGGTAAAGCCAATACGCTCAGAACGGACGCTTCGGGCGCGATGAATATGGTGTGCGAGGATTTGGAATGCCCGTTAATCGATCTGCGGGTTTCGGGCAGTTCAAAGGTGTCTGTTTCGGGAACCGGAAGCGTGCTTTCTTTGCATGCGTCGGGATTAGGCAAGCTGTGGGCAAAAGACTTTACGCTTGACAGCGCGGAAATTGAAGCAAGCGGAAGCGTCACCGCGGAAGTAAACGTAAAGTCGCTGTTGAAAGTGCATACCAGCGGCTCGTCATATGTGGCGTATTGGGGGAACCCTCAGATAGAGCGGTCTTCCTCGGGCAGTTCCGAAATAGTTCAAAAAGGCTGATTTAGAATAACAGAATTTAAAATATTTCAAACAAAAACGGGTCGCAATTGGTGCGACCCGTTTTTTTAGTCGCCTCTTCCGAGCACATAATCCATAGTACAGCCGAAGTATACCGCAAGCTTGTATACTTCATGCACTCTTGGTCTATGAGTATTGTTTTTCCAATAATATAAAGCAGATTCTGTCAGACCTGCTTCGGTTATCAGCTTTTTGCAGTTTACGTTGAATTTATCGATTAGAAAGTTCAGTCTCTCGCCGAAATCGGGAAGAGTCTTGAAATGGCAAACGTAATTTTCGGATTCTAACCCCAATAGGAAATTCATCGTACAGTTGAAGTAATCAGCCAATTTCACCAGTACGTCAATAGAAGGAAAGCCTTTGCCCGATAAATATCTGTTTATGGAATTGCGATTCACATTTGCTACTCGCATCAAATCTTCTTTCGATTTGTAGTTGTCCAACATGAGTTCTTTCAGTCTTTCGGCAAAATTTGACAATTTAACCATAAATATCACCTTTTCTCCCAAAATATTATCTTCTTTGACAACTCCTAAATCTTGTTCAAACAATTTTTAGGAGTTATTCTGTTATCACATTATTTCCAAAGGAGAAAAAAAATGACAGAACAAAAAGAAAAGAATATAAGCAGATTCAAGTTTTTTGACATCAATAAAAATTGGAAAGTGTCGCCAAAGGATATTTCGCTTGATTTGATGATATTTGCAGACGATTGTTTCAGGGCAGAAACTTTAAAAAGTGAAAACGGGTTGCAGCTTATATTTGACAATGGTCAGAAATTTGCAATCGATATAAATGAAATATAAGCAAGTGAATTTCACTTTATTTTTGAATACGTTAAATTAAGATAGATATGCTTAATGTTAGGGCAGGAGCTATGTAATGCTCTTGAAAAGCAAGAGCTTCCGTTCCGCTC
>CASQXY010000016.1 GCA_949432885.1 uncultured bacterium
AAAGGACAATATCCCTCTCTTCCTGCCCGTTCTTTCCAAAGCCGGCATTGATGCGCAGATAATATGCTTAGCGACTGACTTTTACAATAAAATTATTCTATAATCGGCGGTAGATATCGTCGTAAGCGGACAGAAGCTTTCCGTATTTGGAGAAAACCGTTTTACCGTTTGTGTTTGAAACTATGCTATATACCGTTTCAAAACCTTCGGGAGCGGTTTTTCTCTTTATCAATATATACAGTCCTAAAACCGCCGAAAAAACTGCGATACCGCATGCGGCGCCGATGACGTCCGTCATAACGTCCCGTATGCTGGCGCCTCGTCCGATGTTTATCGAAGGCAGTTGCAGAAGCTCGGAAATTATCGCAAGCGCCGTGCCGCAAATAAGTGCGGCAACTGGATATAAGCCTCGCGTCTTCGATATTAGGAAGATAAACGCGGATAAGAAAAATCCGAATAGCGCGAACATAAGAAAGTGTCCGAAAAACGCTCTGACAAAGGTTTTGAAATTTTTGAAGAGCGCAAATTCGATTTCTATATCGGCAAAAATTTCGGGATTGAGAATAGAGGTTACGCGAACTGTGGATTTGCCGACTCGCATAGAGGAAATTTTGCCGTTGCCGTCGATTTTTGCGTCGCCGCTAAGCGTGCGCCATGAAACCTGATTTACATAGTCCCCGTCTCCGAATGCGCGAAGAGTATAGGAATTGCCTATGACGAGTCGGGCTTCTCCTCCTATAATTCTGAGCTCGGTCGGCGCGGTTTCCGTAATATTCAATTTCAGCGATGCGGTGCAATCGGGGTTGAAGCACGACCGCACCGTTATAACCGTCTCGCCCGCGTGCACGGCTTCATAGCGGTTGGAACCGCGCCAATCAAGGTTGAAAAGATTGGAGCTTGCCGGATAATCTATGTCGTAGCAAACGTTTGCATGAGCGGGGGAAATGTCTGTAAGAAGTTCGTCTAGGTCGAAGCTCTCTCCTTTATCGAGAGTGAGTTCGCCTATTGAAAATCCGAAGCCGTCGGGGGCAATAAATAGCGGATTGGAAGTGACTTTATATTCTATCGTCTGAGAAAAACCGCTTTGCGCGTGTGAAAAGGTTATGCTTGCCGAGCCCTCTTTCAATGCCGTTATATGATATTTATCTATCTTGACAATGCTTTCATTGTTTGAAATTATGTCGAAAATATCCGGGGAAACCCGTCCTCCGTTTGCGTCATAAATATGCAAGGGCAAACGCTCTCCCTCGCGTAAAACGGACTTTTCCGTGCGTATTTGAGAGATAAACATAGGGTTTGTGCCAAAACACATGACGCGCACCCTATCGTATATCTTGGCGTCGCCGAGAAGAGCCGCGGTTATTTCCGTTTCACCGTATGACATAAAGGTGATTATTCCGTCCGTATCTATTTTTGCGACGGATTCGTCGGAGCTCGAAAACGAAAGGGGATAAGACCCCGAGACCGACGGATAGAAGGTAATGGAAAGCGGAACTCTTTCTCCGATGAAGCGCGGCTTACATTCAATGCTTATACGCGAGGGCGGCAACGGAATTTCGTTTGGCTTGCCGTCTTTTTTCAAGGAAAGCAAAATGTTGCTTACAAAGTCGGATTGCTTGGCGCTGAGCTCGCCAGGCATCGCCGCTTCTATGATTATCAGCGCAGTAATGGCGATAAAAGCAACCATACATATCACGGTGATTGCCTTTATAGCTTTAAAGCTGCGGAGCTTTTTTTGAAGCGGTGCGCGATTTGCCATATAATTATCTTATTTCCAATATCGATATTTTTACAAAGAAATGACATTTTTTTGCACAATCCTCATTTTGTGCGGCTTCTGAGCAATAAGATTTATCATATTCGATTTGTGCGAGGCGGTTATGAACGTGATACTTTGCGGCGCAGGCGGCAGAATGGGAAGAGAGCTGGCAAACGAAGTTGCCAGATGCAATGATATGCAAATCGTGGCGGCTGCGGATAGAAATCCGATTGACGCGAATTGCGCCTGTTATACAAACTGTGCCGTTTATACTTCTATTTCGGACGTGCGGGAAAGCGCGGACGTGGTTGTGGATTTTTCCCACCATACGGCGACTAAGGAGCTTGCGGATTTTGCCGTAGATAGGGGATTGCCGCTTGTCGTAGCGACTACGGGTCAGACGGAGGAAGAAAGAATGTATATTGCAAAGGCGGCGCAAAGCGTTCCCGTGTTCTTCTGCGGCAATATGTCGCTGGGCGTGACGCTGTTTGTGGATATGAGCGTGCGCTTTGCAAAGACCTTTCCGTATGCGGACGTGGAAATTATAGAGACGCATCACAAGGGCAAGGCGGACTCGCCGAGCGGCACCGCGCTTATGATTGCAAACGCGGTCAGGGAAGCGAGAGGGGGAGAGGGAAGGATTGTCGTGGGTAACCGCGACGGAGTGAGACAAAGCGGCGATATCGGCATAAGCTCCGTGAGGCTCGGAAGCGTAGTCGGAGAGCATGAGGTGCGCATAAACACGGGCTTTCAGACATTTACGCTCAAACACGAGGCTCACAGCCGCAGACTCTTTACAATAGGTGCATTGCACGCTATGCGGTTTATCGTAACAAAGGAAAAGGGGCTTTACAACGTGAAGGATTTTTTATAAAATAAGATTATAAAGTTTATCCGCGCCGTATGCGCTGTAATCACAAAGGAGCGATAATGGCTATTGATTATAAGTATTTACAGGATTCTATGAAATCTATTTTCGACAGCCTATCTCAACTTGCGAAACCGTACAATCAAGTCGTTGAAGCGGTGAACGGAATGTTTGTTGATTTGAAAGTCCCGTTTGCAAAACTTGCGGAAAACTATCAAAAATGCATATATCCTATGCGCGACATAATGAGGCAGATTGCGGCGTTGCAACACAATTATTCCGGCGTGTTTGCAGACGCGGCGGAATTTGTGAACAGACTGGATTTGGCGGAAATAGAAAAGGTGCGCGGCGGCATCAGGGAATTTGCGGAGGAAAACGACGTGGAGCTTTCCGAGCACGAGGATTCCGCACAGTGTCTGACCGAGGATATAGCGGAGATTCCGAAACAGCTTGCGAGCAAGGATGTGTCTATCCGCAAAAGAAAATCCGTGTTTTTGAAATTCATATCCATGCTTATAAAATTCGGCGCAAGCAACGTGGTTGCCATTCTGCTGTTTTTGTGTCAGCCTTACTATCAGCCGCTAGGGCTCACAGCTCCTAAAAACAATCTGATATACGAAAGCGTGCTCGAAGCGGAGCAAATAAAGGCGTGCGAGGGAATAGAAGAGGAAATCCGCATAGTGTGCCACGACACGTTCCTGTATCAATCCGTTAGGTTGGGCGGAATAGCATACCGTGTTTTTGTAGGAGATATCGTAATCGTACTCGAAAAGCACAAAACCGTCTTGAAGATTCGTGACTATGAAACGGGCGCGGAGGGGTATATCAGAAAGAAATATACCGTTACCATTTGACGTATTTTTTTAATGTAAAATAGTGAAAGTCCACAAAACTAAAAACAAGACGCTTTTGCGTCTTGTTTGGTAGTTGTGAGTGGACTCGAACCACCGACCCCCACCTTATCAGGGTGGTGCTCTAACCGACTGAGCTACACAACTATATTACGGTGAAAATTTATTCACCTGTGGTGGAGATGCACGGATTCGTTTAATAGCGAGCGGCAAGTTTACTTGCAAAGCGAAGCGTCAGCGAGGACAGTCCTCGGAAGCGCAACGCGCGTGCGGTCGCAGACCGTCGAAACGTACATTGACACCTGTGGTGGAGATGCACGGATTCGAACCGAGGACCTCCTGAATGCAAATCAGGCGCTCTACCAACTGAGCTACACCCCCACGTGAATGCTTAAAGATAATAGCATTCGCGGAGATATTTGTCAAATGTTTTTTATGGAATTTTCCATAGCGGTGAAGCGCCGCGCGCAAATAGGTTGCGGCGCTCACTCGATACTGTCGAGGGGGAGCAGGCTTACGTCAAAGGAGCCGTCGTCGTAAACGTCGATAAGCGTGCCTCCGCGCTGAGTATGCTTCTTTTTTATACCCGAATAGGCGAGATAGTCAATGGACATGCCGTAGGTCAGCCTAATGCCCCGATAGGTTATGGACAGGGTATTGAGGTGGTCATGCCCCATAAACATACCCTTACAGCTGCCGAGCTTCACCATTTCCCCGAAGAATTTGCCTTCCTTGGTTTTGGGATAGCCGAAGTAGTTGTCCTTTTCCTGCACGAAGCCGAGGTGATACTGCGCCTCGTCGCTCCCCGTGTAGCATTTTTCCCAGCCCTCCTTGAATTCTTTGGGCGGAATATGGAAGAATGCGAGGGAGCGCGGGATTTCGCCGTCCTTGCCAAGCTCCGCGATAGCGCGTTTATACCAGTCTATCTGGTCGTCGTGAATGACGTCGAAGCCGCTGAAAAAGGATTTTGTAAGGTATGCGTTGCTGTCGAGGAACATAAGCGCGGTGTTGAGCGAGCCGTCGGGATTGTCGAGCCTTATACAGTAGTTACCAAGCCCCGTGAGCCCCTCTTCTCCCTTTTGGAAGTGGCATTTTGGCTGCGACATATAATACTTTGCGAGGTGCTGTTTGTCATAAAACGCAAAACTTTCCGTGTCGTGATTGCCAAAGACGGGCGTCCATTCGACATCCAGCTTTTTCATAAGCTCGGCGAACTTGCGTGTGCCTTTCATATTGTTGAAAGTGCCGCTCCACGGAAAGAGGGGGTAACAAACGTCGCCCGTGACCGCCACGAAATCGGCGTTCGCCGCGCGTACGATTTTTTCTACGGCGGCGAGAGCCAGTTTATCCTTTTTTCGGCTGAACGAACCTCCGCCTATATGGATGTCCGTGAGCTGTAATATTCTGAAAGGCTTGTTCGCTTCTTTGGTGATGACGGTCTGACCGTCTATCCTTTCGAAAGTTGCGCTCATAAGGTTTTATTCCTCGATTTTCTGTTCGTCCGAAGGCACATCGTCCGAGACTGTTCCGTCGGCGTCTCCTGCTTCCTCCGAAACGGATTCGTAAAGGTCTGATTGAGAGAAAACGTTATCTTCTCGTGCTTCTTCGCTGAGAGCGGACGCCTCTTCTGCGAGGGTCTGCGCGACAGCGTCGATACCCTCGGATTCGACAGTTTCAAACTCCGCGATATCGTCATTTTCTATAATGTTTCCGTTTTCATCATACTTGGACGGGTCGACAATGTCGTTTGGGTTGACCTTGCCGTAGAGCTCGGCGACCATCTTCTCGCGTTCTTCCTCTTCCTCGGGAGTGAGCGCGCCGCCGTCCTTTCTGGTATCGATGAAATAGCGCATGCGTTCCAGCTTCTTGCTCGTGACCTTATATTTGAAGGAAGCAATCATAGCAATAGTGATGAACACGGCGATAGAAATGCCGAGAACGAGTTTTATTGCAAGCAACGCGGAATCGGGCTGATTAATATAGGTAGTAGCGGAGTCGTCGGTGATATAGCCCGCGCCTGACATAATCCAGCCGACAAGACCTACGCCGAACGCGCCCGCGACCTTACGCGCCAGGGTCATCATTCCGCTGTACGTACCGGTCGGGCGAGCGCCCGTCGCCATTTCCGCAACGTCGAGGGTATCGGGGAAGATAATCCATGGCATCATCTGCGCGCCGCCGAAGCCGAAGCCCATAATAAGCGCGACGATGGGCACGAGGACGGGAGGAGTCCAGCTCGGGTCCATGACGGCGAGCATAATGCCGCCCGCGATATAGAAGGGAAGACCCATACGGAAAGCAAACGCCTTGCTCTTTTTGTCCATCATAATACGGGCGAGAGGGAAGGCGATGACCGCGGCGACCATAAGCGGCGCGACGATAAACATAGACGACATATCCATGCCGAAGAGCTTATATCCGTGCCAAACGTCCGTCGCGTAATACACGGCGAGCGCGGAAATCATATCCATGCACATAAATGCCGTGGCGTACATTACGATATGCCAGCGATAGGAGCGGTTTTTATATGGCTCTATGTAGTTCTTGACAAAGCGTTTGAGGTTGAATTTCTGTTTGGGCGCGGTGGGCTTGATACGTTCTTTGACAAAGAGACCGCAAAGAATCAGTCCGCCGCCGAACAGCGTACCGAAGACGACGCACAGCACAATCCAGAAAACGGGACCGCTGATTTTGGGGAAGAAGAGATAGCCGTCCTCGCTTATAAGCGCTTCGAGGAGCACAAGCGGAATTACGTACGCCAAGCCCGAAGCGGCGGCGGTGAAAACCAGCTTGACGGTGTTGGTGTTGTTGCGTTCCTTAAACGAGGGAGTGATGTCGCTCGCCATAGACGTGTACGGGACTTGGGTGATGGTGGAGCAGGTGTTCCAAACGAGGTACATAATGATGATGTACGCGGTGTAACCGGAAACGGACACGCCCCAGTCTCTCAAAGGCATAAACAGCATGAACAGCGCGAGTATAAGCGCGATTCCGCCGAAGAACATATAGGGCTTGCGTCTTCCCCATTTGCCGCGGGTATTGTCGCTGATGAATCCCATAAACGGGTCGGACACGGCGTCCCACAGCTTTGCGACCATCATGATAGTGGACGCAACGGCAGGGATAATGCCGCCGTATTTGGTCATAAAGCCGAGCATGACGCAGGACATAAGCGCGACGCCGCCGCCGTCCATAAGACCGCCCGCGCCGTAGCAGAGCTTCTCTTTGAGAGGCACCTTGTCTTCCGGACGAACGGCGGAAGCGGCTGTTCCCGAAGAAGCATCAGCTTCCGCGCCTTCGGCTACGACAATCTGTCCGCCGTCGGGAACTTCGAAGCTGAATTCTTCGGATTGTGGTTTGGATTTTCTCATAATCTCTCCATATAAATTTATTATTAAATTTATTTTAACATAATAGGCCGCGTTTGCCAATGACAAATTTTCCGTAAAATGGAATTATCCCAAATCAAAAACCGCCCCGAAAATCGGAGCGGTCAGATATTCGTTTTTGTGCTTATCCGAAGATAACGGCGGCTAAAATCGCACGCGTAGAAGAGGGCGCCGCGGGCTGTTCGGCGTCCGCGCCGACAAAATTGACCGACTGCTCGACCTCCGTCTGCACGGAAAACGACATATTTCCTTCCCCGTCGACGGTGAGCACGATTGTCCCGTTGGTATCGGTGCGATATACGGTCATATTGCGCGCGGCAAATCTGTCGAGCGCGGCTTGCGTAGGATGATTGTAGCTGTTGCCCTTGCTGTTGCAGCTTATCACGGCGTATTCGCAGGTGACGGCAGAGAGGAATTCGTCCGAGGATGACGTTCTGCTGCCGTGATGCGCGACTTTGAGCACGTCGCAGTCCACCTCTCCTATTCTTGCGGCAACCGTGTCCTCGTTGAGCTCGTTGCTGTCCCCCGTAAACACGATTCTGCGGTTGTTGTATTCCAGTATGCCGACGGGCGAAATCGCGTTTTTAAGTTCCGCGGTGTTCAGCCCCGTATCGTCGTAGTATTCTTGGGTAGGGCAGAAAAAGGTGAAGCGGTAGGAGCTTTCCTCGATAATTATGGAGTTGGTATTCTCGTCGGCGTCGACGTTGAGATGAATTTCACAGTTCTTCTCCGTAAGTGCGGCGACGAAAAACTTGGCGTACGTCTGCGAGGTTATTTTATCCTTGTCGGCAAACTGCGCAAGCTTGTCAGGGTCGAGAGCGTCAATTTGGTTTTTGAGAGAAATCGCCGCATTGCTTGTGCCGTTCGGCGCGGCAAGCACGTTGGGCATATATATGTTTTCCACCTCGAAATCATAGATAATCTCGTCGAGATACTCCACGTGGTCTTGGTCGCAGTGGGTGAGCATAAGATGATTGATTTTGCCGTCTGTGTCCAGCGTATCCAAATATTCCTTGGTCTTGGAATAGGGATACGTCGTGTGCGAGCTGACCGTGCCGCAGTCGATAATCATATCCGTTCCGTCGGGGAACTGGATATAAATACAGTCGCCTTGCCCGACGTCGATAAAATGCACCTTCATCTCTCCGTCGCCGAGAGTAAGAGGCGGCGCTCCGCCTTGCGAGCTGTCGATATTTCCGCCCTGCGAGCCGTCGTCGCCGTCGGGCGGAAGAAATCTGCCCGTCAGATCCTTCCAGACGGACGGGAAACCGAAATAGAGCACGCACAGCGCGATTGCAACGATAAGGATAATCGCAACCGCGGCGATTATCAACGCTTTAATATTTTTCGCTTTTGTCCTAGCCATAACTATATTATATAAAAAATATATTACAACCGCAACATAAAACTTGAAAGACGAGCGATGAAACCGTTTTGCGCAGACCCAAGCGCAAATTTACCTTTTGCGTTTTCTGAAATTCAAAAACAGCTCTTTGATTTCTTCCTCGTCGTCCTCTTCGAGTATTTGCTTTAATTGGGACAATGCGTCAACGTGCGTAATCACGGCGGACAAAGCCGCCTCTCTGCGGACTATGCGCCCATGATACAAAAAGCTGTAATTATCGCAATAATATTCTTTTTCGACCGTATCTTTATTTTTTGCACAAAGTCCGATATCGCTTTTGTCAAATTGAATGTATCCTTTTGTGTAATACGGTTTGTAGTGTTTGCAGCAGTAGCAATGTTTGTTGTTCTCTTCCGACATGTTTGTACTATCATCCTTAGTATATAATTGTCTTAATGCCGATGATTATAAACGACATATTTGTCGTATGTCAAGCAAAATAAGACATTTATGTCTAGAATATTTACATTATGAATGTACTTAAAGAACTTAGAAATGAAAGCGGATTGACGCAGACGCAGTTTGCGGAGGCAATTGGCACGAGTCAAAAGAACATAAGCCGTTGGGAGCTCGGTGAAACGGAGCCGTCGGTTTACTATCTGAAAAAAATTGCGGAGTTTTTCAATATTTCAATAGACTACGTTTTAGGACTTGAAGACGAAGCGGGGCGTATAGTTTATCAAACGGCAAACAGTACGGTCACACCCGATGAACGTAAAATTGTGAAAGCATATCGCGCGTTGTCGCCGTCGGGCAAACAGATGATATTGAGGATGCTGGGAATAGAGTAGATTGTCGTAAGTCAATTAGATTAGATAAATTTTTAATAATATATGAAGATGTTATTTAATGAATCGCTTAAAAATTTGCGGAAAGAAAAAGGTCTTAGTCAACAGGAGATTGCAAACGAGCTTCAAATGGCGCAACGCAAAATTTCATATTTGGGAACGGGGCAGTTAGAACCCGATTTGAAGACCCTTTGGTGAATAAGCGAATATTTTTCGGTTAGCTGTGATTATCTTATAGGTGAATCGGAATATTGATTGTTTGATAAGCATATAGAAAAAGACCTTGTCCCGACAAGGTCTTTCCGTTTAGTTAAAATTCGCTTAGTCCGCTTTGTAGGGGAGCAGAGCCATAACTCTCGCTCTCTTGATTGCGGTTGCAAGGGGGCGTTGATGCTTTGCGCATACGCCGCTCATACGGCGGGGCAGGATTTTGCCTTTTTCCGTGATAAATCTTCTGAGCTTTGCAACGTCCTTATAGTCGATATCGTCGATATGGTCTACGCAGAACATGCAGACTTTCTTTTTGGGCGCTCTCTTCGGGGGGCGCGAGGTCTTTACTTCATCAGCCATTTTTCATATACTCCTTAAAATCAGAATGGAAGGTCGTCGTCGATGGGCTTGAGGTCGTCGAAATCGGCGCTGTCTCTGTCATCGTCGTTCTTGGTGGAGAGGAACTGCACCTCGTCCGCCGCGATTTCCGTCACATAACGGCGGGAGCCGTCGGGTGCGTCGTAGGTTCTTGTCTGTATACTGCCGCAGATTGCCGCGCGGCTGCCCTTTTTGAGATAGCGCGCACAGTTGTCCGCCTGATTCCTCCAAACTACAACTTGAAGGAAGTCCGTCTCTCTCTTGCCGTCTTTTGCCGCATAGCTGCGCGACACCGCGAGGGTAAATCTGCAAAACTTTATGCCGCTGGCTGTTGAGGACAGCTCGGGGTCCTTGGTCAGATTGCCAATCAAAAATACCTTGTTCATAAATTTCTCCTTATTATTCGCTTACTTCTTGACAATCATGTATCTGATTATCGCTTCATCATTGCGCATTTGTCTTCCGATTTCAATCTGAACTTCGTTCTCGCAGGTGACGTTCATAAGAACGTAGTAGCCCTCGGTCTGCTTGTCGATTTCGTAAGCGAACTTTTTCAAGCCCCACTTGTCAATCGAGTCAACCGTACCGCCGAGATTGCCCGTCAGAGCCTCGAATTTCTCGACGACCTTTGTTTTCTGGTCGTCGTCGACGCCGGCGCGAATAATGTAGAGAATCTCATACTTATCCATATTTTCACCTCCTTTCGGTCTATTGTCCCTTTCGGGAAAGGATTGCGTATTGTTGAATAATTTTTCAAAATACTTATGTATGATATAATATAAGAGTAATTTTGTAAAGCGAAAGAGCGCAATTTTTTGATTTCAAGCGGTCGAATTGCGCATTTTTGGCGCTTGATGACAAAAAAATTGGATTATTCATATATCTAACGCGATATTTTCAAATTTTGATTGCCGTCGTGCAACTAAAAATTGGAAGCTGCGCGTTTAAGTATGTTTTAACAATTAAGGCTTAAAATGTAACATACTATGTGGGTGCGGGCAAAGTAAGTTGACAATATGGGGATTAGTTTTTATAATAATTAAATGTATGTAATAATATAGAAGTATTATTTTGGTATACGTAAAAGAGGAGGACAGATGAAATCATCTACCAAACGCAATATAATTATAACAATCCTGTTGATTGTGCTCATCATCGTGGCGGTCATACTGACTCTCAGGCTGACCGCGCCCAAGGAGATAGCGTATTCGGGCGTGGGCGAGGGCATAAACAGTCTAGAATCGTGGCTGTATCAGGGCAAAATCGAGAGCCTGTCGGTGAGCGGCAACTATGAGGTTCAGATACGCTTAAAGGGTGAGAAGAGGGCGAACTATTACGCCAATATCCCCTCGCGCACAATGCTTGTGCAGCAGATGAGCGATTGGGCGGACCGCATAGAGGCGGAAGCCGCGGGTAAGGATGAAAACGCCATAGCGGAAGCCAAGATGCTTGCGGACAGTATCCGCAATATCCCCATGAAGTACGACGACCCGTCAAGCGGCTCGCTGTTTACAAGCCTGCTGCTGCCCATTTTGCTTTACGCGGTGCTTGCGATTGTCATATTTATCATAATCCGCAAGACTATGTCGGCAAACAATCAGGCGATGAACTTCGGCAAGACCACCGCAAATCAGGTGCGCGATATAAAGGTGCGCTTCGGCGACGTTGCGGGCGCGGAAGAGGAAAAGCAGGAGTTGCAGGAGATTGTCGATTTTTTGAAGTATCCAAAAAAATACACGGATATAGGCGCGAGGATTCCACGCGGCGTTTTGCTTGTAGGACCTCCCGGAACGGGTAAAACCCTCTTCGCAAAGGCGGTTGCGGGCGAGGCGAACGTGCCGTTCTTCTCAATAAGCGGCTCGGACTTTGTGGAAATGTTCGTAGGCGTGGGCGCGTCGCGCGTGCGCGACTTGTTCGACCAAGCCAAAAAGAATATGCCCTGTATCATTTTCATCGACGAAATCGACGCAGTGGGCAGGCAGAGAGGCGCAGGTCTCGGCGGCGGCAACGACGAAAGAGAGCAGACCCTCAACCAGTTGCTCGTGCAAATGGACGGTTTCGAGGCAAGCAGCTCTATCATAGTTATGGCGGCGACCAACCGCGCGGATATCCTCGACCCCGCGCTAATGCGTCCGGGCAGATTCGACAGACAGATTTACGTCAATGTGCCCGACGTCAAGGGCAGAGAGGAGATATTCAAGGTTCATTCCAGAAACAAGCCGCTCGAAGCAAACGTCAATTTCAAGAGTCTTGCGAGGCTCACGGCAGGCTTTACGGGCGCGGATATAGAAAATATCCTCAACGAAGCGGCGATTCTCGCCGCGCGCGAGGACCGCAAGCTCATCGCAATGAAGGATATAAGCGAGGCAGTCAACAAGGTTATGGCAGGTCCTGCAAAACGCAGCCGCATTGTCACGGAAACGGATAAGAGGATAACCGCATATCATGAAAGCGGACACGCTATCGTCGCAAAGCTCATGAAGCACTGCGACAGTGTGCACGAGGTTAGTATTATTCCGCGCGGAATGGCGGCGGGATATACGATAACCTTGCCCGAAACGGACGACAATCATATGACCAAGGGCAAGCTGCTAGACAATATCGCCATGCTTCTCGCAGGCAGAGCGGCGGAGGAGCTCGTCATAAAGGACGTTTCCACGGGCGCGTCCAACGATATACAGCGCGCGTCAAAGATGGCGCGTAAAATGGTGACCGAATGGGGTATGTCGGACACTCTCGGCAATATGTATCTCGGCGCAAGCGAGGAAGTGTTTCTCGGCAGGGACTATCAGACCCAGCTCAATTACAGCGACGAGGTCGCGGCGAAAATCGACGCCGAGGTCAAGCATATCCTTGACGAGCAGTATCAGGTCGCGCTGAATATTCTCAAAGAGAACAGACCTATAATGGACGCCATGGTCAAGGCTCTTTACGAGAAGGAGACCATATACGAGGATGAAATCGACGCGCTCTTCGGCGAGGAGAACAGCGACAGCGATTCTATATTCTCGTCCAAGATAAACAGAGCGGCAGAGCCCGTCGGCGAAACCGCAACAACTACGGAAGAACCTGTAAAATCCGCAAGAAAGAAAAAGGCGGAAATGCCTAAGTCGACGGAAAACGAGGTTAATCCAACGCAAAACGAGGTTAATCCAACGCAAAACGAGGATAAACAACCCGATTCCGACGACGAAAACAATATTATCACGTCGGAGGACGAGGAGTAACAACCGTCTCTTCGGCGTGCGTTTTGAGGACGACGGCGAAGATGACGATAAAAACATGCAAGAGGCTCGACCTCGACAAAATTATGGAAACCGACCCCGCCGCAACTTCGCGCAAAGCCGTGCGGCGGACTTATACTGGTTATAAGGCGCTCTGCGCGTACAGGTACGCGCACCGCCTGTGGGAAAAGGGATTCAAAGGCATTGCGCTGTACATTTCCTATCGTGTGAAGATAAAGACGGGCGTGGATATACATCCCGCGGCGGCGATTGGCTGTCGAGTGTTTATAGACCACGGCGTGGGAGTCGTCATCGGCGAGACCGCCGAGGTCGGCGACGACGTTGTGCTGTATCAGGGTGTTACGCTCGGCGGCACGGGCAAGGAAACGGGCAAGCGGCATCCGACCGTGGAGAACGGAGTTATGATAAGCGCGGGCGCAAAGGTGCTCGGCGCTGTACGCATAGGCGAGGGGAGCAAAATCGGCGCGGGCAGCGTTGTGCTCAAAGACGTTCCGCCGCATTCCACAGTCGTGGGTGTTCCGGGGCGTATCGTCAGACTCAACGGCAGACGCGTCTGCGACCCCGATTGAAGTTTTTACAGTCCATTGGGAGAATAGTAGTCATATGAAAATTTACAATACGCTCACAGGCAAAAAGGAAGAATTTGTGCCTCTCGACGGGAATCGGGTCAATATGTACGCGTGCGGCATAACCGTGTCGGGCGACGCTCATATAGGCCATGCGTATCAGGCGCTGATATACGATATAATCCGCAAATATCTGGAAAAGTCGGGCTACGACGTTACATATGCTCGCAATTACACGGACGTCGACGACAAGATTATCGCGCGTTCGCATGAGACTGGTATCCCTGCGCTCCAATATGCGAATATGATGATAGAGCGTATAGACGGGCTTATGCGCCGTTTTGAGGTGGACGACCCCGATATTTGGCTCAAAGCCTCCCAAAATATAGGCAATATCGTGGATTTCGTTGAAAAACTTATCGACAGCGGTCACGCCTACGCCACGGAAAGAGGAGACGTATATTTTGCGGTGGAGAGCTTTGGGAGATACGGCGCGCTCAGCGGCAGGAAGCTGGAAGACGCGTATGAAAGCGTGCGTATTGAAAATGAGGACAATAAGCGCAATCCTCTCGACTTTGCGCTTTGGAAGTCCGCAAAAGAGGGCGAGGTATATTGGGAATCTCCTTGGGGCAAGGGCAGACCGGGATGGCACATAGAGTGCTCGGCGATGAACAGAGCCGCTTTCGGAGAGCAGATTGACATTCACGGCGGCGGCAGGGATTTGATATTCCCCCACCACGAGAACGAGATAGCGCAGTCCGAGGCTCTGACGGGCAAGAGATTTGCCAAATACTGGATACACAACGGGCTTATCAAAGTCAACGGACAGAAGATGAGCAAGTCGCTGGGCAACAGTATTCTTCTTGAAGATTTGCTCGAAAAATACAGCCCCGATACGATAAAGTACGCGCTTTTGCAAACTAACTATCGCGGTGACGTGAACGTCACGGATAATCTTTTCCCCGACGCGGACAAGCATATGTACGGCTTTTATAAGATACTCGCGGAAGTCGACAGCAGCGGATTGAGCGCGGACTGCGGCAACGATGATATCGAAGCTGCTTTCAACCGCGCTATGGACGACGATTTCAACGCAGCGAAGGCGCTTGCGGATTTGTTTGCGATATTCAAGTTGATGAAAACCAAGCTTGCCGCGGGCGACGCGTCAGCGGCGTGCGACGCGAGGCAGGTGAGAGAGACATACGGCTTGCTGGGGCTGTTCAAAGCCGAGCCGCAGAAGTTTATAGCCGCGTACGAGGCGAAAAACGCCGACGCACAAAACGCTATACCCAAAGAGGTGACGGAGCTTGTAAGCGCCCGCGCGGAAGCCAAAAAGAATAAGGACTGGGCAAGGGCGGACGAGCTACGCGCGCAAATTACGGCTCTGGGGTATGCAGTTAAGGATACTAAGGATGGCGCCATAATCCAAAAGCTGTAAAAAACCGCGCTATTTGGCGCATTGCATTGTCAACGCCCATATTCCTCGCCGTCACGTACGTCAGTACGTTAGGCGGCTCGGAATATGGGCGTTTTCGCGCACTGCATCCAAATATCACGATACTATACGCATACTAGAATTACTACTGAAAGGAGGTGCGTATGGACGAGAAAAATATGGTGAAAAAAGTGGCTCAAATCAGCAACATGAACGTTATGATACTGTTTGTTCTTATAGCATTTATCGCGTTGTCCGTTGGTTTGGCTTTCTTTTTCCTCGTGCCGGGAAGCGTCGGCTACGGAATCGGCATCGCTATGTTTGTCGTAGCGGGTCTGCTCTTCCTGATTGGCGAGATAAACTATTTTGTCAAGTGGAAACGTATCGGTATGCAATACTAAGTAGTTTGTATATGAAAAAAGCGTCGTAACGACGCTTTTTTCATATGCGTACATAAGTTTGTAAACAGCATAAATAAGAAGACGAAATATTCGTATATTCACGTATGGCGGCGAACGTCAATTCACAGATAGTCGTCCTGCGAGTAAATGTTAAACTTACTGGTCGAGTCGAAGAGAATAAATCTGAAATCCTCCTCTCCCGCGGCGAGCGGAAGCATCGCGCCCTGCTGACGTATATCGAATACGGGCGAATTTTTGAGTATGGAGAGATTGACGGCGTATTGATTCATTTTTTCAAAGGTATATTGCGACATATCCACCATAGAATAGTTCTTGCCGCCTCCGTAGAAAGCTATGCCGCCGTGCACAAAGGAGGTGTTGCCTCTTTGGTCGATAATATTCTTGTATCCGTCGCCTCCGTATATCTGAACGGCTTTTAGCATTTCCGACATATTCAGCGCTAGGTAGGACAGAGTGGGGTCCGTGGTGTTCACTTCGATAAGGGTGGAGCTGTCCACTGCGGCAATATCTTTCCAATCCGCGATAACGACGTCTCCGACGAGCCTGAGGAGCGCGGGGTAGCTCGTCGCGGCGAGTCCGTCCCAGCCTTGAAGGTGGAAGAAATTGTCCTCTTGAAGCATAAGCCCCGCGAAGTGGCTTTCGATTCCGACGGAAAGCAATCCGCTGGTGCGCAGCGTGCTGTCTTTAAGGATTATTTCCGTAAGCACGAAGTCTGACATAAATTCTTCGTCGTTCACGTATTCGTCGCAGGCAGGCGAGTTGTAGTTCACATATTCTTTTCCGCTTGCGGATATAAGCGTAGGCGAGATTTTTTTCTTACTGCCGCGTATGAAGCGGTTCGTGCCCGTTTTAAGCAGAAATTCTCTGGCATTCTGCAAAACGCAGCCGTCCACGGTGACATCGATTTTTTCGGCTTTGGGGTTTATCCCGTCCGTTTCGGAGATTCCCTCTCTTCCGAATACTCTCAAAACCGTTCTGCCGTTCATAATACGGGAATTGCTCACAGTCGCGTCCGACATGATTTCCAGAGTAGTGCCCACGTAATTCAGATAGGACAGGTTTATACTTCCGTCGTCGTAGATAGTTTCGTCGTCGCAGCCTTTTAGTATAACGTTGTCAATCACTACGCCGTCGTTACGCACAAGGAAGGAAATATTGTCCTGCCCCTTGACGCATGCGACCTTGATACCTTCGGCATTGCTGGATATGAAATCCAACGGGCCCTTGAATACTGCGAACTCATAAGGCTTGTCCGTGGCGTCGAGCATATTGGTTATATATTCCGCGCTTATCGTGTGTCCGTTGCCGTACAGATTGGAGGTTATGTCGAGGCAGTATCTGACTGACGGCTGCGGACGTTTTATATTCTCGTAGTATTTCCAGTCCGCGGTGGTTTTTATTTCGCCCGTGTACGAGAGCAGTTTTTCTCGCATAATTTCGTCCGCAAACTTGGGCGTACGCGCGCCGTTTGCTCCTATGTCGAAAAGGTTTTCGCCGAGGTATACGTCCTCTGTAAGTACGGCGGGCTTATTTGCGGCAAACGCGGCGCGAAGACCTCGGTCGCAGGTAGCCTGTACTCCGTCCACAGCCGTAAACGTAAACGTTGCGGGCTTTATCGCAAACAGCCTGCCGTACTTCCAACCGACGCTGACCGTTGCTGTTCCGCTGCCTTTCACCGAGATATAAACACCGTTTTCGTCTCCGCAAACGACCGCGGTATTTTCATCCGAAGAGGAAAATTCCAAATCGTCGAAATTCATAGCCCTTCCGTTTTCGTCAAATGTCTTGAATTTCGCCTTGTATACGTTTTGAACAAACGCGCCGTTTTCGTATTTATCGCTTGCGATTGCAAGCATGCCCTTTCCGTAGGTGTCGGCGTTCTCGGCAAAGAGAAGGGAAGAGTAGCCTTTAACCGCTTTGACAGTCCTAAGCTCTCTGCCGGTGGTAATGACGTCGCCGTTATCGTCAAACGCCGTCCATTTGAGTATGGCGTCGACTTCGCCTGCTTCCGTCGCTTTTATAAAGCATACGCCGTCCTTTTGAGAAAGAATTTCAAACGTGGAGCCTTCCGACAGTTCCCATTCATAGCGCACGTTTTTTTCATACGGCTCCATAACCGCGGCAAGTCTCATGGAAGCGCCTACAACGGTGGTTATATCGCCCTTCCCGTCTGCGTTTGTGGGAGAGGTCACGCACAGGTCTCTGTCCGCATAATCGATAAAGAAATCGTATTCCTCGGCGCCCAGCGACAGCTTATACGCCTTTGCTACGGGAGATGAATACGGCTCGGAAAGCTTCACCGTTACGTAAAACGCATTTTCCGCGCCCTCGGATTTTCTGACTTCGTAAGAGTCCAGCTCTCCGCGTACGGATATATCGCAATCCTCCGTATCGCGGCTTGTCTGAACGCCGAACGTGACGGTTTTTCTGTCTTTGGCGGTTTTTATTCTGGCTTGGGATTTTGTGGCGTCATTGCCGTTTATCGTAACTTCGCCGGAAGGAATCACGGTGACGGATATGGATTTTGACATACTCTCTTCCGCGCCGTCCACCGTCATCTTTACGACGGTATTTCCGCAGAAATTGGCGTTAAACTGTCCGTTTGTATCGATAAAGTCCAAAATGTGCACGTTTGAGCATTCATATATGACGTTTGCGGACAGCACTGCGGACGGGCGGCAGTCGCCGCGCAAAGTATAGCTTCCGCTTTCGAGTGTGATGGCGTAATCGGTGTCTGTTCCCTTTTCCAGCTCCAAGACCTTGCCGTCGCAGTCGGTGAGTACGGGCTTGAAATCTATGACTGAGCTGGCGGTGACGTTAAAGAGCACGCTCTCGCTGTATCCGCCGTCGCGGCTCGTGAACGTCAGCTTTGCGACGCCCACGTCGTGCAGGCGGAACGCGCCGTTATCGTCGCGGGTCACTATCTCGCTTTCGTTTATGCCGCTCACGTCCGTTATGGACAGACTGTAAGACTTGTCGCGCGCCGCGCGCGGTTGGACTTCGACGCCCAAGTCGCTTTCAAAAAGAGGCGCAGAATATCGGGAAATATCGAATACGAAAACACCCTCGTCTCCTCTGTTTGCGATTGTAATTCCCGTGGCGGGGATATCGGCGGAGATGCGCACGATTCCAGTTATCGCAAACAACGCAATAATGAGCACTAGGGGGAGAACGATAATCAGCGCCGTCACAAGTTTTTTCATATCAGCCCTCCGCGTCGAGATTTGCGTAAACCTTTTTCAGATTTACAAAGAAATATGCCGCCGAAGCTCCGAGCAGAGCGAGGGGGATGCATATTGCGTAAGCATAGCCTGCGGCTTTGCCTGCCGTCGCCGCTCCGCTTCCGCCGATGAGGCTTCCCAACGCGTTGTACAGCAACAGCATGCCCAGTGCGAAGCATATGACCATGCCGACCAGTATTATCACTGAAACGGTGGAGTTGGCTTCCTTAATTTCGCCGTCGTCCGAGCGCGCGAAGTGAGGATGATTGAGGTCGAGCCTAGTTGCAAAAGCCATTTGCGCGACCGCAAGAAGAGTCGCGGAGATAAACGTCACGACCGCGTCTCCCGCGCTTTCGAGTCCGCTCGCGGCGAGGGTTATGCATGCGATGAGTATGCTCAGCTCGGATACCGCGCCCGAGAAAATCATTTTCACAGACAGAATCTGCGAGGGAGAATAGGGCAGAGTTTTCTGCGTCATGCACATATATCCGTCGCGGCTTATACTCGTGGAACAGAACGTATTTGTGAGACTGGCGTAAAGTATCACGATAAACGTGCAAAGCTCGAAACCGAAGCGCACGTTTCCGAACAGCCCCGTAAGGAGTGAGGTGGCGAGCTTTGCGGAGTAGTAAGCCATAAGCGGCATAGCTATCGCGGTCGCAAAGTACATAAACGCATAGCTCGGGGTTCGCATGACGGTTATAAATTCCTTAAACAACAGATTCCCCCACCTGCCGCGGCTGTAAAAGCGGAATCCCTCGTGCCTGATATGCGGAATATGAAAGCCGAAGCCCTTCTGCGACACTCGGAAGAAAACCGCGCGCACGACGACTATGCATATTGCCGCCGCCGCAATGATGACCGCGACGAGTATACCTATATTTTTGCCTACGTCTCTCGCAAGCATAACTCCCGCAATCATATTCGCAGGGAAGCAGGAGGAGGCGAAAGCGCCTATGCTCGCCATGGTTTTTTCGTTGAACATAGATACCAGCCTGCCGGAGTCTACGAGGCGCTCCACTATGCCGAATGCGTACGCGTATATTAGGCAGAACCCAACGAGTATAAGCGTCATAACAGCGAAGCTGAGAAGATAATGGGAATTTACAATGCGTTTTATATAATAGTAGGGCAGCACCAGTATGCTCGCTGCGGCGAGCGGAAGCACGGGCATAAACAGCGCGACCACAAACGACATAAGCACGTTGTAGGCGGATATGAGTCCCGCGGTCGTGAAAAACGTAATATTTATCGTGAGCACGCAGACGAGAGATAAAACCGCCTGCTTGATATAAATCCAAGTGAGCTTTGAAGAGAACATCTCGCCCGCCGAGAACGGCATGGATATGAGAATGCCTATATCGCTGTTGTCGAAAAGGGTGTAGCACAGCTGACCTACGCCCGTAAGGGTAAGAGCGACGAGCAGTATGAAGTAGGATACCGACATAAACTCGAACTGCCTTGCTGCGATATCGGGCACGCGGTTTATTTTGATTTGCAGATATGTGGATGTGAATTTTGAAAATATGAGAGCGAACACTGCGATAACGCCCGCAATGAGCACGCTCGCAAGAATATAGCTGAACGCATTTTTGGAACGCGACTGTTTGGAGCCGAACGGCAGAGCGTCGAGCAGCTGTTTTTTGAGGAGCAAGGCGTATTTTCTCATTCCGCCGACCCCTCTGGGGTTTCCTCGGCAGTCCGCGAGAGAAAATATTCTTCCAAATCTACGTTGTCCGCTTGGAAATCGGCGAGCTTGAAATCGTCCGTTTTCACTCCTTTATTGATTATGACTGCTCTGTCGCAAATCTTTTGCACGGAACTGACGTTGTGCGAGGAAAATATGATAGAATTGCCCGCGTCGGCGTAGTTCCGCATAAACTTGCTGACCTTGGACGAAGTAAGCGGGTCGAGTCCAATCATAGGCTCGTCGAGTATCCACAGCTTCGGACGGTGTATAAGGCTCCCCATCATACACACCTTCTGTCGCATGCCGTGCGAATAGTTGCTTATAGGCTCGTTCAGGCGCGCGCCAAGCGAAAACAGTCCGTCAAGCTCTTCGAGCCTGCTGTGACAGTCGGACTTGCTTACGCCGTATGCGTCCGCCATAAAATTTATATATTGCAATCCCGTCATCTTCACAAACACGTCGTGCTTGTCCGACACGTAGCCGAAGCGGAGTTTGGCTTTTACGGGAGATGAAATTATATCGTAGCCGTTTATTTTGATGATTCCCGAATTGAAGGGCAAAATACCCGTGATACATTTGAGGGTGGTGGATTTGCCCGCGCCGTTGTGTCCCAAAAGACCTACAATTTCGCCCTCGAAGCAGGTGAGCGAAAAATCGTTCACAGACGGAGCGACAGCCTGAGGATACTGCTTTACCAAATTCTTTATCTCTATCGTAGGCATTCTTTCGGTTGTTTTTTCCTGCGCCGTAACTTCCATTCTGAACTCCTTAATCGGATTTTCTCACTTTTTTATGTTTACATTTAAATATACAACAGTATATTTTATATTATATTACACGGATTGTAAACGTGAAACGCCAACTTAGGCTTCATATTATCTTAAAAAATCTTACGAAAGAGATAATTCCGGCAATATTTCAAGATATTCTGAAAATCAGTGGCGTTTTGGCGCGCTTAGGCTTATTATTATGACTGTTTAAGGAGGCGCTATGTCATACAAACGTGTGCTTACCGTGCAGGATATCTCCTGCCTCGGTCAATGTTCTCTCACCGTCGCTCTTCCCGTCATATCGGCGTGCGGCGTTGAAACCTGCATACTTCCGTCTGCGGTTTTATCCACGCATACGGGAGGATTTACGGGCTATACCTGCCTCGGGCTCACCGACGAGATGAAAAAAATAATCTCGCACTTCGACAGCTTGGGCGCAAAGTTCGACGCCGTCTATACGGGCTATCTCGCGGACGGGAATCAAGTCGACGTGGTTTTGGATATTATGCGGAGAAGGCTCGGCAGCTTGCTCATAGCTGACCCCGTGATGGCGGACGCAGGCAAGCTGTATCCCGCTTTCGATACGGGCTTCGTGATACGCATGAAAGAGCTTTGCTCGCGCGCCGATATAATCCTCCCCAATATCACCGAAGCGTGTCTGCTCACTGGCGCGGAGTACAAAACGGAGTACGACGAGGCGTATATCCGCGGTCTTGCAGAAGGACTGGTGAAGCTGGGCGCAAAGCGAGTTGTGCTGACAGGCGTGGGGTACTCCGAGGACAGCACGGGAGTCGCGGTGTACGACGGCAGGGAGCTTTTTTATTATCGCCACAGGCGTATATCTAAGTGCTTCCATGGGACGGGCGACATATTCGCCTCCGCATTCACAGGCGCGTATCTGAGAGGAAAAACCGAGAGAGAAGCCGCGGTTATCGCCGCTGACTTTACGCTGGAATGTATTGAAAATACGCTTGACGACGCAGGGCATTGGTACGGAGTGAAATTCGAGCCCTGCCTTCCGTCGCTTGGCGTACGTCTGAAATAAGTAATGCCGCAAGGCGCGGTTATGCCATAATAGGTTTGTGTGTTTTTGCCGTCAAAAAACTCGCTGAAAAAACAAAAAACAATAGTTTATTATACCGAAAACCGCGTATAAACCGCGGTTTTCGCATTTTCATAATAATTTCATTCTTACATTAAACGCTCGCAGAGCAATGTCAGACTGCTATTTTCTTCCCGTAGAGCCGAAGCCGCCCGTTCCTCTTTCGGACTCGTCAAGCGTATCGCATTCGACAAGATTTGCCGCGACATACGGCGCAAACACAATCTGAGCGATGCGTTCTCCGTCGTCGATTTTGCAGGGAGAATCCGAATGGTTGTAAAGCGCGACTATAATTTCTCCGCGATAATCGCTGTCTATAACGCCCACTTTGTTGGCGGGCGCAAGTCCGCGTTTGCACGCGAGTCCGCTTCTCGCATACACGAGCCCTACGAGTCCGTCGGGTATTTGCAGCGCGATTCCCGTGTGTATGAACACAGTTTCGTTGGGCGCAACGGTCACTTCGCCGCCGTCTAGGCAGGCAAACAAATCCGCGCCCGCAGCGCATTGAGAGCCGTATTTCGGAAGCCGCGCTTTGGGGTTGAGTTTCATCAATTTTACTGTTGTACCTTGCATATTCCTATCCTCTTTTGAGAAGATTATAATGCGCCTGCGTTCATAAGACAACGCATTTTATGACGAGTCAGAGAGCGTGCAGTTTTTCTGATTACTCTACGTCGTAGCCCGCGTCCTTTATAGCCGCCTTGATTTCGCCGATAATGACGGTCGCATCCGCGCCTATAACGACGTTCTTTTTCTCTACTGAGGCGACTGCGGTTTTTACACCGTCAATGCCGAGGCAGGCTTTTTCGACGCGTCCCGTGCAGTGCGAGCACATCATTCCGTCAACTGAGAGGGTGATAGTTTCATAGGTTTGGTTTTCTTTCATATCGAGCTCCTTTTGAGGTTGCCGCGACGTAGCAGGGCAGTCGCAGGACTGCGCGCCGCGCCCCTCGCTGTTTGTATTGTGGTTTTGTATATCGCTTCCTGATGCGAGTCGGCATGCGCCGCCTTGGCAGTCGGGCGGAATAGGCGCACCCGTGCGCTTGACCTTGAAAAAGTTTATAGTCAGCGCGTTGAGCACGACAGATACGCTGGAAACGCTCATGGCAAGCGAGCCTATCATCGGATTTATCTTGAATCCGTTTACATAATAGAACGCGCCCGTCGCAATTATAACGCATACGAAATTGTAGAAGAATGCCCAAAACAGTCCCAGTCTGATTGTGTTCAAAGTGCGCTTGCTCAGCGCGATAACGTTCAGCACGTCCATAAGGTCGTTGCGAAGGAGCACTATATCGCTGCATTCCATTGCCACGTCGCTGCCTCCGCCCACCGCAATGCCGAGGTCGGCGGCAGTGAGCGCGGGCGCGTCGTTTACGCCGTCTCCGACCATAGCGACCAAATGCTTGGAATCCGTTTTCAGAGATTCCACCACGCGTTGCTTGTCGGCGGGGCGTACGTCGGCTATAACTTCGGTTATTCCCACCTCTTTTGCAATAACCTCCGCCGTAGCTCTGTTGTCGCCCGTGAGCATAACCACCTTTATTCCCTTTTTGGACAGCTCCTCCACAGCCTGTCTCGAACCCTGCTTTACAGTGTCCTTGACGGCTATAATTCCTACGAGCGTATTTTCTTTGACAATGAGCAGAGGAGTTTTCCCTTCGCGCGAAAGCTTATCCGCATATTCGGAGGCGGCGCTTTCGTCCGCGCCGTTTTCGATTGCCATTTTCAGATTCCCGATGGAGTAGCGCGCTCCGAATACGCTTCCGCAAATACCTCTGCCTTCAACCGACTCGTACTCTTCCGCCTCCGCAAGAGCGGTGTTTTGGGATATGGCGTATTCGACGATAGAACGCGCGAGCGGATGCTCGGATTTGTTTTCGAGAGCGTACACGCAGGAGAGCAGATTGCCGTCCTCGCTCAGCTCTATATAGTCGGTGACTTTGGGTTTTCCTTCCGTTAATGTGCCCGTTTTATCGAGGACGACGGTTTTTATAAGGTGTGCCTTTTCGAGTATTTCCGCATTCTTTATAAGCAGTCCGTTCGCCGCGCCCTTGCCCGTTCCTGCCATAATGGATACGGGGGTGGCGAGCCCCAGCGCGCATGGACAGGCGATGACGAGCACGGATATCGCAAAGTTGAGAGACAGCTCGAAGGAGGAGCCTGCAATCATATTCGCGGCAAAAGTTATGAGCGCGATTGCGAGTATCACGGGCACGAATATGCCCGAAACCTTGTCCGCGAGTTTGGATATCGGCGCCTTGGAATTGCTCGCCTCATCCACGAGCCTTATGATAGCGGCGAAGGACGTGTCCTCGCCGACCTTGTTCGCCGTCATTTTGAAATAACCTGCGGCGACAGTCGTAGAGGAAAAAACCTCGTCTCCCTCTTTTTTGAATACGGGCATGGATTCGCCCGTGATATTGGATTGATTTATCGACGCTCCGCCCTCGACGATTACGCCGTCTACGGGGATACCGGCGCCGTTTTTCACGACTACGACGTCGCCGACCCGTACCTCTTCGGCGGCGATTTCCACTTCCGCGCCGTCGCGCACAACGGTCGCGCGCTTGGGCGCGAGGTCCATGAGCTTGGTGACGGCGGCGGTCGTCTTTTTCTTGGAAAGCCCTTCGAGGTATTTCCCGAGGCTCACGAGGGTAAGAATCATACCCGCCGACTCGAAATACAGGCTGTCGTGATACGCCGCGCCGACCGCGCGCCAGTGTTCTGCTTCATAGCCCGACGCAACCATAGCCTGCGCGTAGCTGATTATAAACAGACCGACGATTCCGTATATTACGGAAGCCGCCGCGCCGACCGCGATAAGCGAGTCCATATTCGGCTTTCCGCGGAACAGCTTCTTGAAGCCGCGCGTGAAATAGTCGCGGTATATAAAGATTATAGGAGTTACAAGCAGAAACTGCAAAAGCGCGAATCCCGTCGGATTGTGCATATGGTCGACGAAATCGGGCGCGGGGAAGTTCCACATCATATTTCCCATGGAAAAGTACATAAGCACCAGCAGAAGCGCTATGCACGTTATGAGCTTCGCAAGAGTATAGTCCTTTTGCTTTTCAATCGCGGGTGCGGAGTCGGGAATGACAAGAGAGTAGCCCGCGCCGTCCACCGCAGATTTTAGGGACGGCAGAGAACAGGTTTTCTCGTCGTATTCTATGACGGCGCTGTTGCCCAGCAGATTTACGTTTACGGACTTTACGCCCTCCACCTTCTCAATCGCTTTTTGCACGTGCGCCTGACATGCCGCGCACGTCATTCCGCGTATGCCGAATTTCTTTTTCACTATTGAAACCTCTTGAACAAATCGACAATTTCGTCTACAACTTCGGTGTTGCCCGCTTGTACGTTTTGTATAAGGCAGGTGTGCATATGCGCTTCCAGTATAAGATTGGCAAGCCCTTTGACGGATTTGTCCACCGCGCTGAGCTGAATCAGAACGTCGTCGCAATATCTGTCCTGTTCTATCATGTTTTTTATTCCGTTCAACTGACCTATAATACGGTTCAGCCGTACGTCGATTGCGTGTTTTTCCTCGGGCGTACGCATTTTGGTACGCGTTTTACAGCAACAGTCGTCGCTCATGCCGCATCTCCATTATTTCCCCTCGGGCGCATAAAAATTCCGTATTTCCGAGAGGAGTAAGTTTTTACGAGAGATCAATACCGCTTTCCCTCATAAAAACAATATACCCCATATGGGTATATGTCAAGCATTGTACGATAATTCCGCAAAATAAAAAAACAGTCTCCCAATCGGAGACTGTCAAATATATATGTTATATTTTCAGATAAATACTATTTTATCATATCGATAAGCGCGAGCGCGCGTTTTAGACCCAGCTTGCTGTTCACCTTAAACTGGAAAGGAACTCCCTCGTAAACTTTTTTGTGTCCCATATCTATATGCGGCGTTTTTCCGTCGTTAAATTCTGGCGCGTCGGGGTCAAGGGGCAGGTTTATGCGTAAAGAGGTTCCGATGATCGTGATTTTGGCGATGATTTCCCCGTTTCTTCTGTATGTATCGCACTGCTTGCTTATGCGGCTTTTGATTTTGGGAGCGCCCTTCGGCGTATCCGTAAGCGCGGCTTGCATTTTTGCGTATCTTTCTTTGAGGGTTTCGCTTGAAAGCGCATACTTTTCCGCAAACGTGAGGCTCTTACGCGCCGCCTTTTTTGCCATTACTTTGCCGTAATCGAACTTTTTGCCGAGCGACGAATCCTGTTGCATAACGTGTTGCTTGGCGGGAGATTTTTTTCTCGGAGTAGCGGTCGGAACATGCGCGGATTTGCGCGCGTCGGATTTTGGGTTTTCGGGCGTCTGTGCTTTGGGAGCGGAAGAGCTTTCGGCTTCGCTTTTTTCAAAAAGCTCGTATGCCGTGCCGCAGGGCAGCGGAACGGATTTGTTGCAGTACGCGCAGAATTTGTACGCGCCGCACATGTCGCGTTGGTTGTTCTCGCTGTCATACCACTTTTTCAAATCTATCATGCCTTGAAGCTGAGCTCTGTTCATAATCCCTCCTATTCCGATAGCAAAAGTTGAAAACCGCAATCTATCGGCGTCTTTTTATTAAACCGCATTACATTATACTCAAACAAACCGCATTTGTCTAACGTTTGACGGGTAGTTTTAGGGATTTGAACTCATTTTTTGAAAAACGCGCGTATCGAACTTAATTTCCGCGATATCGATTTTTGTTTTTGGGTATCTAATTCGTTGAAACGTATCCGCGTATTCAATTCCGCGCAGAGGGAAGATTCGCATGCAGAATATAAAGACACTCCGCGCAAATATGCGGGGCGTATGTCAATAATGAATGATAAATGGCGTGCAAAATACAGAAAGCATATTAGATAGACACGGGGAAGAGGGATAAACGCTAACAGTTTTTCATACGACGGTGTTATTGAAGAAATATAATTTGTGCTATATTAAGCAAGCGTATCAAAATACTTTGCCTTCTCATATGCGCTGGTTTTTTGCCGCCGTTTTCAAAAAACGCAGCGCGGAAGTTCTTCGGTTGAGTTGACATGCGCGTTGCTGCGTGGTATTATATCGTTAATTAAACGGACAGTTCGTTTGCGCCATCCTGTCGTTAAACAAAACCAGGGCATCTGAATGGGATTAGTCTTTTTAGGTGCAGTCGTTTTGTTGCGGCTGTATTTTTTTCGCAAAGGGAGAGATATGTATTATTTAAAAACATCGGCTAGTTTTGACAGCGCGCACTTTCTTCACGGATACAACGGCAAGTGTGCAAATATCCACGGTCACCACTGGGTTGTGGAAGTAAAGATAAGCGGCCGCAAATTGCAGGCAAGCGGAGAAAAACGAGGTATGCTTCTAGACTTCGGTGATTTTAAGCAGGCAGTAAAGGAGCTTGCAGAAGTCTTTGACCATACGTTGATTTACGAAAAAAACACTCTTAAACCTGCAACTGTCCACGTGCTTAAGGAAGAAGGTTTTTCCTTGGTTGAAACGGATTTCAGACCCACCGCCGAAAACTTTGCCGAGCACATATATGCCGAACTTTGCAAAAAGAACTTGCCCGTTTTAAGTGTGACCGTTTACGAATCGCCTGAAAACTGCGCAGTGTACGGAGAGTGATATGTCCTGTTTTAAAGTTGCCGAAAAGTTTGTAAGCATAAACGGCGAAGGTCCTCGCGCGGGCGAGCTTGCCGTGTTTCTGCGGTTTTGCGGATGCAATCTTAATTGCAGCTACTGCGACACGCGCTGGGCAAATACTGCCGACGTAAAATACGAGCTTGCTTCTGCGGAAGAGCTTGTAGAATATGTGAAATCGACGGGTGTAAAAAACGTTACCTTAACGGGCGGCGAACCGCTTTTGCAAGCGGATATTGTCCGGCTTATAGAGCTGCTGGGAGCGTCGGGCGCAGAGGTCGAGATAGAAACCAATGGAAGCGTTCCGTTGAAAAATGCGGTTTCCCTTTTGCCGCGTCCAGCCGTTACGGCCGATTATAAACTTCCTTCAAGCGGAATGGAAAAGTATATGCTGACCGAAAACTTTTCTTACCTTACGTTATATGACACGGTCAAGTTTGTGGTCGGGGATATGTGCGATTTAGAGCGCGCGGAAGAGATTATAAGCAAGTATGAACTTACAGACAGATGCCGCGTTTATTTCAGCCCCGTGTTCGGGAAAATCAGACCCGAACAAATAGCGGAATTTATGAAAGAGCGTAAACTTAACGGTGTGCGGCTGCAATTGCAGTTGCATAAAATTATCTGGAAGCCCGATATGCGCGGTGTATAGGAGAAAGTATGGATATTAAAGAAATAGAAAAACATATCCGCGGGTTATTGGTTGCCATAGGCGAAGACCCCGACAGGGAAGGTCTGCGCGAAACGCCCGCCCGCGTGGCGCGAATGTACGAAGAAGCGTTTGAAGGAATTAAATATACTAACCGTGAAATTGCGGAAATGTTCGGGAAAACGTTTGAAGTTCCGTCCGACCCGAATTCGGGCGGCGCGGTGGTCATAGAGGACATAAGCGTGTTCAGCTATTGCGAGCATCATATGGCGCTTATGTACGATATGAAAGTCG
>CASQXY010000017.1 GCA_949432885.1 uncultured bacterium
GCGTTGGAATCCTATACTTATATTTAACACTAACGGTGGAACAGAAGTGGAGGATATTTCTGCAGAGGTTGGCACGCGTATAACATTGCCTAAAACCGAAAAGGACGGCTTTATGTTTGCTGGTTGGTACACCGAGCAAGGACAAGAGTATACTGCAACAAGTATGCCGCAAAACAGCATAAAGCTCGTAGCTAAATATTGGAAAGTGGAAATAAAAAAGTATGTTATTATTGATGATTCTAAGCAGGCAAGCAATAGTATAACTAGCCCTTCTATGGATCGAGGATGCAATACATTAGATGTGAGTGAAATATATAATGTGGGCGTTAGAAACGTTAGAATTAAAGTGCAGTATAAATCAAAACGGGTAGGAGCGACTTCATCATCGCCACATTTTCAATATATGAACTGGTATTATACTAACACTGCGAGTGACGCATATTTGGTATGGACATATTCCGATAGACACATAGATTCTGAGTGGCATACATTTACACAAAGTACTGAGTTAACTTTGAAGTCAAATAAATTTTACATATGCCTATATAATTCTGCGTCTCATGCTTATGGGTATTGGATAAATTTTTGGGTGGAAATAGAATATCCCGATATGAGCAAATTATATTAAGAAATTATTATATAAGCATAACAAATACAACAGCAAATTATAAAAACGGAGGATAAAATGAAAAGGAAACACTTTATAGCGATATTGTGCGTGTTCGTGTTGCTAATAGGCGCGATATTTGCGTTTGCAGCTTGCAACAAAGAGGATTTGCAAAGTCTTTATAAGCCCACAAATATCACTTATGACGGTGCAAGAATAACTTGGAATAAGGTGGATCTTGCGGAGCATTACACCGTATCTATAAACGGAGGAGAAGCTAAACGCGTTAATACCAATATGTATACTTTTGCCGCTACGGGCGAGGAATTTGACGTAACGGTAAGTTCTGTCATAGGCGATAAATCATTTGGCGAGTCAAGACACTTTATTCCGCTTGACAAGATTGAAAATATAACCGTCTCGAATGACGGAATGTTGAGTTGGAATGACATAGTAGGAGCGACAGCATATCGCATAAGCGTAAACGGTGAAGTATTGGCGCAGGATTTGACAGAACCGCATTATGCTACGCAAGCGGGCAATAGCAGAATTAAAGTGCGTGCTATTGTAAGCGGGGATGATAGTTATTATTCAATGTGGAGCGATGAAAAGCAAATCAACGTCTATTCAGCCCCTACCAACATCAATTACGACGGAGAAAAACTCACGTGGTTGGGTAATGCGTCTAAGTATGAAGTTAATATCAACGGTGAAAAACAGACCGCTACCGGCGGACAGCTTTTATACAACTCGCAAAACAGAGATTTTTCCGTAGAAATAAAGGCTGTGGGAGACCATTCTTATAGCTTTGATTCCTCAGTGGCGGAAGAAACCTTTTATTACTTACAACCTGTTACAAATCTCATTGTAGAGGACGGTGTTTTGCATTGGGACGGTGTGGAAAGCGCGGAAGGTTATGAGATCAAAGTAAATAATGTTCTGCAAAAGGATAAGTTGAGCGATACGCAATATGAAAAACTTGTAGCCGGAGCGCAGAATTCGGTAGAAGTAAGACCTTATAACAACAGCGGGAAATATTTTTCCACTTGGTCGGAGACAAAAAATATCTACATATTAAAAACGCCGACTGTGCGTTGGAATGCGGATCTTGAGCTTGACGGAGAGGCAAATAACAACTTTATTTGGGATCTCGTTAACGGCGCGGTCGGATACGTGGTATCAATTGAGAGAAACGGCGTGGAAAGCACACATTCTTTTGGCAGTACAATTACTGCTTTTGGCAACGCGTACTCCGAAATCGGCGTATACAAGGTTCGCGTTAAAGCCGTTGCCGACAGTACTGCTACCGATTATTGCGATTCGAAATATTCGGATGCGATAACGGTTGAACGTCTTGCTGCGCCAAAGCTTACTAGTATCACGAGTGATCCGTCCAATCTTGCAGCGGGATTTACCGTAAACTACACGGGAGTAGCGGGTGCAAGCGGTTATCAGCTATACAAAGACGGAGCGCTGCAAGAGGGCAAGTTATCCAAGGTTTTAGCTATTACAGACAACTCTGTTGCGGACGATTCGGTTACAGATATTCAAAATTACACCTATATGGTGCGCAGTATGGGCGCGGTTAAAACGGTAAACGGAGGTACGTATGTAACGTTGCCTTGTCTTAGTTCCGGCGCGCTATCTTTTAATATCATTGTGCAGGCTATGCCTAAATCGCTGGATATGAGCGGATTTAGCGCATCGTGGACGGCAGTAAGCGGTGCTAACGGGTATGGAGTTAAATACAACGGAAATACCTATGTTGCAAATCAGACTAATTATGATTTATCCACGTTGAAAGCAGGTAACTGCGACGTCACTGTTTGTACAAGAGGTAACGGAACAACTACGCTTGCTTCTAATTATACAGCTCCGTTAAGCATAACAAGATTAACCGCACCGTCTAACATTCGCATTTCATACGGCTCAGGAGAGGGGCAGCTTGATTTTGACAGAGTGGCAAATGCTACGAGTTACGAGGTGCGTTATGATGAGAACAGAGATGCGCTCCCTGAGGATGCGTGGGATAATATGTATCAATTTATACGCGAAACGGGTACTACGCTCAATATGATCTCCGTAGCCAACAGGTGGAACGATCAGCATACCGTGTATTTTATGACTTCCGAAGCCTCGCTTACTCAGCAGTTTATAAGACTTGCGGCACCGACATTCCCTGAGGCTCCGTTTGCAAACAGTACGGAATTTGTGTGGAATGCGTCGGCAAATATCAATACGCAGGAATATACGCCTACATATCAGGTTTATGAAAGCGAGGTTATGCAGACTGGCGGCGAGTTTAACGGTACTAGGTATTCTATTCAGTATCTCAATGGCGGAATGAATTATGTTTTCCGTGTGAAGGCAGTTGGAAATGATACCAAGTATCTTGATAGCGAAATGTCCGTAGCCGTACCTATTTATAAGCTCGCTACTCCCGAATTGACAATAAAAAACAATGAGTATTGTTGGAGCGGAGTTGCAAATGCTAGCGCATATGTTATGGAAATAGATGGCGTGCGTGTAAGTAACGAGCAACACGTATCCGGGCGTGAATACACCTTTAAGCCAAATTACACCACAATAGGCACTCACATAGTAAGGCTGTATGCTGTCGGCGACAGCGGATATAACAATATCAACAGCAATGCTTGTATTTATGAGCAGACTGTGGCTCAGTGTCTTGCTCCAGAAATAACTTTTGGATACACCGCCGAGCAAGTTGTTACCGGTGGAGCGATAAAGGTTAATATTACGGTACCGTCGGCTAATTGTACAAAGTACCAATATGAAATTGCAGGGGAAAGCAGAGTATCCGATAAGCTGACTGAATCCAAACCTATGGAAAGCACGGGTTCGTATAATATTCGCGTCAAAGCGCTGGGTGGCACTTTTGACAGTGACGATGTGTACTATATAGATTCTCAATATGCAGGCGGAGGTACAGGTTACAGTATCACATTGCTTGCTCCGCCTACGCAAGCGTCGTTCTCACTCAATTCTGACGGCGCATTCAAGTGGGCGACTATTACCGGTGCTTTTGGATATGATTATCAGATTTCGTTTGACGGAGGCGAGTTTGAAACACTCAAGCATATTGGTCAGGCGGCTCTCAATCCTATTGCAAATTTCAGAGATTATAAAACTATTACTATTAAGGTTAGAGCAAGCGGAAACGGATCAAATGTTGTTGCATCCGCTTGGATTGAATACACTTGGACAAATCCTAATAAGTAAGCAATTTGTTGCGGGATGAATTAAAACTCATCCCGCAACAATGTGAGTTCAGCGATGTTCGTCGAGATTATTTTGAGCTTTATAACACAGGTTGTAAGTACTATAGGCGCGATATTCCTATTCGGATTTCTAATTGCCTTGTGTAACAGACGGTTTTATTCAAACTTTGGTTCTAAGAGTATGTTTGTTTGCTATGCTACTGGCTTTATCGGTACACCAGTCCACGAACTGTCGCACGCACTGTTTTGCCTCATCTTCGGGCATAAAATTACAGAAATTAAACTATTTCAGATCAATTCTGACGACGGGACGCTCGGATATGTCAATCATTCGTACAATCCAAAAAATATTTATCAAAAGGTAGGAAACTTTTTTATAGGAATAGCTCCTATTATAGTTATTTCCGCATTGCTTTATCTGTTTGCATATTTGATTATGCCGTCTACGCTGTCGGATATATCAATGCTCGCAAAAAGTATTTCGTTTAACAAAGGGGCTGGGGAATTTTTTAATATGGTTTATCAAATCCTATATACATTTTTTTCGGCAGCGACTACTTGGCAATGGTGGGTATTTGTAATTGTTGGGATGTTTTTTGCATTACATATGACTTTAAGCGGTCCCGATATCAAAGGAGCGCTTAGCGGTTTGCTATTTGTGCTTCCGTGCTTGCTAATAGTGGATGTAATTCTTGGTTTGGTCGGCGAGTCGGTTTTAGCATCGTTTGACAGCGTTATGTTCAGGATAGGTGCAGTATTTGATATATTCTTGTTGCTTGCGCTAATTATATCTTTATTGTCTTGTTTATTATCTTGGGTATATAAATTGTCGATTGGACGATTTATAAAATAAAAATGATTAAAGGAGAAAAATTTATGAAAAAGTACTTAAAAAAATCTTATTTTAGTATCTTTGTAGTTATGATACTTGTCATTGCATTGAGTTCGTTTATTGGATGCAATGATTCGCCTAAAACTAGAAAAATTGTTTTTTATAGCGAGGGAAGAGTTTATAAAGAATTGGTAGTTCCAATTGGAACATTGGAAATGCCACAAAATAGACCACAAAGAAAAGATTACATATTCGAGGGGTGGTATTTTGATAAAAATTTTAAGACTCCATACGATATAAACAGTGCAGATAATAGTGACGAAAACATTAATGTATATGCTAAATGGAGAAAAGAATTTAAAATAGAGTCTAAAAAGTTGGAAATTATTAGAGATTCCGATACTGCATCAACAGCGGAAGCTAAAATGATCGCGTCATTTACATTTATTCTGTATAATGAAAATGATAGACAAGAAGATGATACCATTGAGGTTTGGTATAGCGAGAAGAATTCTTTTGAGGATGAGTTCGTAATGGTCGCCTGCAACGCTAATAATACGACAACATCTGAAAACTATCCAAAATTTAAACAAACCTATAATATAGCAACGGAATTTAGTTTTTTAGCAGAAAAATTATATTGTGAAGTTAGATATATTCCGCCATATAATTTAAATAAGTATTATTTCTATATGGGGAAAAGTCATGAGGCTTTTGGCAATAAAGATATGGATGCTTATAAAACGTATCTACTAGAAGCAGAAAAATGTTATATTAAAAGGGCTACTACACTAGAAATAGTTTAAGAAAATTTTAATTTAGTTTTTTATAATAAAAAGTGGGTTTCCCACTTTTCTTACGAGGCGTAAGCAGAGTATCAAAATTCTCAAAATCTGTGGATTTTGGGAATTTTCTTATCCTGCTTGCAATCAGTCGTGCTTTCCCAAAATTTTGCCACGACAAATTAATTGAAAATTTTTTCAAATTAGGGAATCAACTTTTGTTGATTTATCGTCATTTCATATGAGGAGTATAAAAATTTTTGTATAAATTTTGGTATAGACCGTCACGTTTTCAAGATAAATGTGCTTGGTTAATTAGGGGGATAAAATTTTTCTGAGAAATTTTGTCTCTTGAATAAATAATTATAACTATAAGTGTGCTTGGTATATTAGAGAGATGTTTAGGAGGTGGTGCGTATGGTTTAATGGTGTATGATTTATGCGAGCAAATAAAGGCAGAATTATGCTTACAAATTCCCAAAACTGGGAGCAGGTAAAGAAAATTCCCAAAATCGTAGATTTGGGTATTTTGACTGCGCTGTGCGCATAAGCAATTCGGAAACCGAATTCTGGTTTGATGGTGGCCTCGCAAATGTCTCTGTTTGTGGGGTAAATGTTCGTCCACAGTGCAAAGAATTGAAAATTATAAGGAAATTATTTGTAAATAGTTCTTGACAACAAACTCACCGGCATGTATTATCGTATCAATACGAAATATATGTAAGAGGTGAAACAATGGAAAGAAAAGAAAGCACGCCCATAAGGGAAAATCGTAGGAGATACGAAGAAAACCATAAAGAAGAACGCAAGGCAAAATGCAAAGTATGGGGAACGAGTATAGACCGCCGGTTAGCGGACGAGATTGAAGAGTTCCTTACAAAACACAATATTACCAAAGTTGCAATAATAACGGCAGGCTTTGAGGCATTGAAGAAACAGTATGAGTCGTAAAGCGAATTGAATTAATCATACTGCTTGGGCAGAACCTAATCAATAAAATAGATTGAATAGGGTAGCGGGAACAAATACAGGAAGGCGCCTGACCTTCACAAACGAGGCAACAAAATAGGAGCAATAATAGGGGAGCAAAGAGAGCAAAAAGAATTTAGATACAATACAGCAATTGGATGCACGGAGTATACATTGCTTATCCGAGAAGAAGAGACGGCGATAAAAACTGTCTTGGAAAAATTAAAGAAGTTAATACTTAGAGACTCGCTTGAAGGTTGTTATTCCAAAGGAGAAGAAGCAATATGATGGAGCAACTGAACGAGCAAAGAATAAGAAACAAATACAGCAACAACGGAGGTGATAAGATAACAGCGTTATACTGTCGTTTGAGTAGGGATGATGAACTTGAAGGGGACAGCAACAGCATAAAGAATCAGAAGGCAATATTGAGCAAGTATGCGAATGAACACGGATTTACTAATATTTGTTTCTACGTGGACGATGGTTATAGCGGAACGAATTTCAATAGACCGGACTTTCAAAGGTTGCTTGCAGATGTAAATGCGGGGTTAATCGGTACGATAATCGTCAAGGATATGTCCCGTTTAGGACGAGATTATCTGAAAGTAGGAATGTATACCGAGATAACTTTTCCCGAAGCAAATGTTAGGTTCATAGCAATCAACGACGGTGTAGACAGTGAGAGTAACATAGACAATGATTTCACGCCATTTAGGAACATTATCAACGAATGGTATGCTAAAGATACGAGCAAGAAGATACGAGCTGTGTTTAGAACAAAAGGGATGTCCGGAAAGCCGTTAAGTGCGAAACCGCCTTATGGATACATAAAAGACCCGTTAGATAAAGACCATTGGATAGTTGACGACGAAGCGGCAGAAGTAGTGCGATTGATTTATAGGCTATGCATGCAAGGATACGGACCTATGAAAATCGCAAATATACTAACAGAGCGAGGAATTGAAACACCATACTTGTATTTTCATCGCAAGGGTTTGCCTGTTACGTCTAAGAAGGTGGAGTATCCCGAAATATGGTATAATCAGACCGTCGTAAAGATTCTTGAAAACCAAAACTATATTGGGAATACTGTGAACTTCAAAACATATCGTAAATCGTATAAGCAAAAGAAGATGGTGCGAAATCCAAAGGAAGAATGGGTAGTGTTTGAGAGTACGCACGAGGCAATTATAGACCGAGATACATTTGATACGGTACAACGCATACGAGCAGGCAAGCAACGTAGAGAAAAGAGAACAGGCGAAGTAAACAAATATGCAGGATTATTATTCTGTGCAGACTGTGGTGCAAAACTATTCATTATCCGCCGAGATCCTGCAAAAAGAGGAAATGCGTTTAACTGTTCCACTTATCGCAAAAAGAAGAAAGGCTTGTGTACTGCGCACAGTATAGAGGAGAATGTATTAGACAAGATAGTGCTTGCGGATATACAGAGAGTATTCTCAATGGCAAAGGATTATGAGCAAGAGTTTCTGTCACTGATAACTAGCAATGCAGATATTGATAATAAGAAGAGAATTACTCAATATAAGCACGAACTCGAAGAAGCAGATAAGCGCATAACCCAACTTGATAAAACCATCCAAAGTCTTTACGATGACAGAGTAAACGGTATAATAACGGATGAGAGATTTGCAACTCTTTATACGAATTATGAAGCGGAACAAACTGCTTTGAAAGAGTGTTCATATAAGTTAAGAGCAGAATTGCAAAGAGCGAATGAGCAAACAGCATATGTGTCCAGCTTTATGAAGATAATCCGTAAGTATACCGAGATAACCAAGCTTACACCTGAAATCTTACATGAGTTTATATCGAAGATTGTGGTGCATCAAGCGGAAGTGGTGGATCGCTACGCACCATTTGCGTTGATACTGCGTCAAAGGCACTTTTGCTCACCGTCACGTACGTCAGTACGTTAGGCGGTTCGCAAAAGTGCCTTTTCCTTGTCTGAACGCAAATAATCGCGGTTTTACAATGGCTATTATTGCGCCGAGTGTCACACACTCCATACGCAAGCGTATTGCGTGTACGCACAGCGATAAAAACAACTATAATTTAATCTTATAAGCAAAAGAGTTTTTATCGCGTGTGCTGTGAGCTAAATCACCCCGCAAAACGTCCCTGTTTGATGGGGTTAAAAGTGAGAGACTGCAATAGGGGAACACCTGAGGAGGGGGGGAGTTTTATTTAGAGTACCCGACGTGCACCCTTGTAGTGCACCTCAGCCCCCAGCTTGATAAGGTGTAATGTAATATTAATCTTCTTTTCCAAGCAAATAATCGATTGAAACGTCAAAATGCTTAGCTATTTTAATCAAAGTATCAAAATCAGTTTCGTTTATGCCAGTTTCCCAACTGCTAACCGAGCGTTGGTCTACCGATAAAATCTTAGCCAATTGCGGTTGGCTTAGATTATATTGAGTTCTTAGTTCTTTCAGTCTTTTAGAGAATAATGACATAAGTTGAGTTTACCATAGTTTATGGTCAGCCAAAGTATTTACCATAAACTATGGTAATTTGATTGACATACCATAAACTATGGTATAAACTGTAAAAAATTAATAAGGAGAAAATCAAAAATGCATAATTGTACAGAGTGCAGATATTTTTCTGCGCATTACATTAAGTGTGACAGTGGCACTTTCTATAGGTTATCTACTTGCGGACATTGTATTTCTGGCAAAATGAAATTGAAAGATTCGTTGAAAATCGTGCAAAGTTGTTTGTCAGACCGAGAGAAAGACGGTTGTGAATTCTGGCAACCCGTAGAAATAAAAATACAAGAGAGAGAGGAACATATAACGAATATTTTATCGCATATGCTGAATACTTTACAGCAGATAGCTTTCACTTTGTCCGACGATAAAGAAATTCTAAAAAACACTAAGCAATGATTATGTATAAAAATCACTCTATTATTTATAATTATTAAAAAAATATTAAATTCAATATTGAAAATCGGCGGCTTATTGTATATAATGTAAAAGTCTTGCAGAAGCGGGCAATCGGGGGAAATTTATGACAAATCTTATGGAACAAAAGCCGCAGAAGCGCTTTATCGGTCTTACGGGCAATATGTGGCTTTATGCGCTCGGTCTTATGGGCATAAACTTCGCTATCGGGTTGGTAAACAGCTTCCAAGCGGAGTTTTTTAATAAAATTCTGGGCGCGAACCTTATTGCAATCGCCGTCATAATTCTTGCGGCGAAATTCGTAAGCATAATCGCCGATTTCGTTATCGGGAATCTCATCGACCGCGCCAATTTCAAAGCGGGCAAGATGCGCCCTTGGATACTTATGTCGGCGTTTCCGCTTGCCGTGCTCACAACGCTGTCGTTTGCGTTTATTCCTTTCGGAGCTTCGACTGGCGCGACGGTCGGTAAATATATCTATATCACCGTCGTCATGATACTTTGGAACGTGAGCATGACTATGGCGGATATCCCCGTATCGGGCATGCTGTCCTTTGTCGCGGGCAATTCCAACGACACCAACAACGCCGCGGGCATGGCGAATACGCTTCGTTCCATATCGCTTGCAAGTCCCGGTATATTTATTATGATTATGGGATTGCTGGTAGGACCCGACGAGCAGGGCGGCGTAAGCTGGCTTACCTATCTTATTACGGCGATAGTGATGTCGGTTTTGGGGCTCGCCTTCCAACTGTGGATGTATTTCAAGGGCAAAGAGCAGTACAAATCCACCGCGTCGTCGGGCATGAGCTTCAAGGAAATGTTCGTGGAGCTGAAAAGCAATAAGATGATACTTATCGTTTTCCTCACATACATTCTCGGATTCGGAAGAAATATCGGCATGGGACTTGCGGTGCAGGCAACCTGTATATTTGTCCGCGACGGTATAAATATGAGTTTTATCGGCATAAACGAGATTTGGTACGGCGACCAGCTCAGCTTTGTCATAGGTATCACCTCGGCTATTTCGAGTATGGTCACGATTTTGCTCAATCCCGTCATCAACAAGAAGCTTGGAGAAAAGAAATATTTTATCATCGCGGGGTTGTACGGATTTACGGTCAGCGTGATTGCGTTTGTGATGTACGTGTGCGGAAACAGCGCTCTGCGTTCGCTTTGGGCTATACTCGTTTATCAGTTCTTCCTCGGCTTTGCATACGGTCCGAACGGATATTTGCCTATGGTTATGACAGCCGATATCGTCGATTATCAGGAGTGGAAAACAGGCAAGCGGACGGAGGGTACTCAGTTTGCGATTATGTCAATGTCCAACAAACTGTCAAACGCTCTGTCGGTATCTATGGGTCTTTTGCTAATCGGTGCGATTGGATACAGCTCCGACACCTATTTTTCCACACCTGTCGGAGAGATTGCGTCATACGTGACAAACGATATGCAGAACAGAGCATGGGCTATTTATTTCCTCATTCCGGGGCTTTGTATGCTGGCGAGTTCGCTTGTTATGTTCTTCTACAAAATCGATGCAAAGACAAAGAAGCTCATGCGTACGGAGCTTGCCGCACGCAGGGCGGAGACAAACGGCGAGAGTGCAAACGACGCGGCGGATTGCTCCGAAACAGACGGTGTATCCGAGGGCGCAATAGGGGCTTCGGCAACGGCGGATGAGCTGGACGGTTCTGACGTTCTCGGCTCGTCGCAAGCCGCGGGGGAAGTCTCAGAAACCGAGATTCTAAATCGTGATTCCGCAGCGGACGAAGGCGATAGGACAGAGTATAGCGAGGTAGATTCCGCGGAGAATAACGACATAGGAACGGATAAGTCCGTTGATTAGGAATAAGAACCGCAATATGAAGTAAGCATAAAAATATCCGCAGAAACTGCGGATATTTTTTTGTTGATATACAGTGGTCGTAAAGCTGAGTGATTTATTGCGGTCGGCAAATGGAATTGTGCGACGTTAATAAGAAATCAACTGCTTAAATTACATTTTGGCTTTTTGTTCGGTATTCGTCTTTTCTTCGTTCTTCATCTTTTCGCGTACGCGGTCGTCAAGCTGCTCAAAACGGGCGTTCCAGACCTTCTCTCTCTTCTTCTTTATATAATTCATCGCTATGACAAGCGCAATGTATATCAGAATGAGTATGGTTGCGATGACAAGCATAGCTTTGCCCATTTCCCAAGTGAAATTGGTCTCAAGGTCGAACAAGGTGCGCAGTAAATCGCCGGGGAAGGGGATTGTGTAGCAGGCAATGAAAATGAAAATCATAAACAGGTACATGCTCAGATGCAGCCAACTGAACGGCAGACTTACCTTTGCGAGCAGCATAAATCCCACAAACGTCGTTATGGTGATGAACATTGTCACGACCTGCTCCGTGCTTAGCGAAGTAAGGAAACGCGACTGACATATCAGCACCGCCGCCGCTCCCAATATCACCGTAATCGCGCCCGGTATGGCGTTCACCATGACTTTGGTCAGGAACCGTCCCGTCACGCGTTCCTCATTCGGTTCGAGAGCGAGCACTATCGAGGGAATGCCGATTGTAACCGCGCCCATAAGCGTAAGGTTTTTCGGCGAGAAAGGCAGGGGATACGTCACTATCATAAACAACAGCGCAAGCAGCGTATTGTAAAAGGTCTTTGTGAGGTACAGAGCAGCCGAACGTTCGAGATTGTTGATAGAGCGTCTGCCTTCCGCAACCACTTCGGGCATAGACGCGAAGTTGCTGTCAAGCAACACGAGCGAGCTCACGTTTTTCGCCGCGTCGGAGCCCGACGCCATTGCGATAGAGCAGTCCGCGGCCTTCAATGCAAGGACGTCGTTTACGCCGTCCCCCGTCATTGCGACGGTGTGTCCCGCCTTTTTCAAGGCCTTTACCAACGTCAGCTTTTGGTCGGGCAGAACACGCCCGAATATCGTGTACTTTGTCGCGGCGTCATAAATTTCCTCTTCCGTGGAAAGTGTGGACATATCGATGATATTTTCGCAGTCTGCCAGTCCCGCGCGCAACGCTACCGCGCGGACGGTTTCGGGATTGTCTCCCGAAATAATTTTTACTTTTACACCTTCCTGTTTGAAGAAATGAAGAGTATCGGGCGCCTCCTTGCGGATGGTGTCCGTTATGAAAACCAGTCCGAGTGCTTCCAGTCCGTCGGGAAGAGAGTTTTCCTTGAAGTCGTCGGCGGAAGAGGCAAGCGCTATGACGCGGAAGCCCTGTTGCGCCATTTTCGCCATAGTGGCAGTGATATGCTCGGGAAGTACGTCGAATACGAATTCGGGTGCGCCCATAACATAGGATGCGTCGCCTATCCTTGCGCCGCTCCATTTGCGGGCGGAGGAAAAGGGGACGATCGAGGTTGCCGTTTCGGTCGGCTCGGTTTTTGCGACGTAGCTTCTGAGAGCGTTTGCCGTCGCGTTGTCGTCGGACAGCGAATGCATCAAATTGCTCAGAATATGCATAAGGTCGTCGTTGTCCCTGCCGCCGTAGGGAAGTATACTGTTGACCTCCATAGTTCCTTCGGTGATAGTGCCCGTCTTGTCGAGGCATAGCATATCCACACGCGCCAATGTTTCCACGCAATACAAATCCTGAGCGAGGATTTTTCGTTTGGAAAGCCTTATGACGCTCACGCAGAATACTGTCGAAGAAAGTGCGACAAGACCGTTTGGAATCATTCCTATGACCGTAGCTATGACGCCGATAACGGTTTCGTTCAGAGTGTCGGTGGTGTTTTGCAACAGATACTTAACGCAGAAAAGCGCGATTCCGATAGGCACGATTATGATTGCCATAACCTTGACGATAAGCATGAGCGAGCGCCAAATCTCGGAGTTGGGACGTTTGAAATATTTTGCGCCCGAGCTTATTTTGGTGGCGAAGTTGTCCGCGCCTACATGCTCAACCTGCGCCTTCGCTTTTCCCGATACCACGAAGCTTCCCGACATAACCTTGTTTCCCGCGATTTTGAGAATAGCGTCTGGTTCGCCTGTGATTAGGCTTTCGTTGACTTCTATACTGCCGTCTACAATGACTGCGTCCGCGCAAATCTGACTGCCCGAGGATAGCACGACCATATCGTCGAGTACGATATCCGAGACCGCGATATCCTGCTCCTCGCCAGCGCGTAAAACGGTCGCCTTAGGCGCGGAAATCAAAGAGAGCTTGTCAATTGTACGCTTTGCTCGCAATTCCTGTATTATTCCGATAAGCGCGTTGAAAATTACGAGAATCAGAAAACCGAAGTTGGAAATGGCGGATATAAAGGATTGATTCCAATCCACAAACACTGCGAGTATGACCGCGAGCACCACGAAAACCAAGTTGAAGAACGTAATCAGATTTTCACGAAGTATCTGCGCGACGGATTTCGTTTTGACATTTTGGTCGCCGTTGATTTTGCCTTCGAGCTTGCGCCGCTCCACATCCTGCGCGGAAAGCCCCGATTGTATGTCGGTATGAAACTCCGATTCCTCGGGGGTCGTCTCCGATTGCGTCGAGTAAGCGCGGCGGCGGAAAATATCGCATGCCGCTTCTTCTTCCCTTTCGCCCAAGTCGATCTCGGAGGTTATAACGGACTCTTCCCCGCAAAGGGCGGTGGCGGAAGATATATCTTCTTCAATTACGCGCAAAACGGGGTCGGAAGATATAATGTCTTCTTTTTCGCATACGGAACATACGCCCGATTCGGTGACGTCGTGCGCGCTTTTGTCGCACTCGCATACGGAAACGTTTTGAAGTTCCGTCCCGACCTCGGCAGAAACGTTTTCAATTTGATTTTTTTCTCTCAATTTCATGCGTTACCTCGCGCGTATGTGCGCTCGTTTGCGCACGCGCCGATTCTCTATACAGAGACTAAAATCTTATATAGTTTAGCATAATATATTGCGCTCGGCAATCTTTTGACACACAATGTATTGTAATATTTGAAATTTTCCCGCATATATTTTGCATATGAAAAGAAAAATCGTACTGTCAATTACAGCAATCGCCGCTACGTTGTGCGCCGTGTTTGCGCTTACCGCCTGCAATCCCAAGGGCGCGGACAATAAGGCGGACAATATTTCCAGACTGACCCAAGCGTATTACGCAGGCGAAAGCGAGGCGTTTGCGGTATCGATAGAGACCGGCAAGCGTGAAAAGGTGTTTATTGCGGACGGCAAGGCGACGGACGTGGAGAGCTTCTGCCAGATAACGGTGACGCCTCTTGCCGTGAACGATTATACGGGAGTGAGCTATATCGTCGCAGGCGGCGGCAGTACGCTCAGCGGAGAAATCACGTCCTCGAATTACGGCGAATATACCTCTGCGATAACCCTAAACTTTATTCCGCAAACTGTGACGGTAACGGCAGGCGAGACGACAAACGAAATCGAGCTTGCAAACATTCTCGACGGAGCTTTGAACGCGTCGGATATAGTGAACATAGCGAAAAACGAGTTCAAAGACAAGCTTACCGCGGAAAAAGAAGAGGGCAAGGGCGAGCGCGAGATTTATATCAAACTGATTACGGGCGACAGAATGAACTATTACTACTACGTATCCTTCATAGGTGAAGGAGTGGATTATTGGGCGATGCTCGTCGACCCGAAGACAGGGGACATAGTGTCCAAGAGGTAATGCAATAAACGCAAGTTTAAGTATATGTTTTGATTAAATAAACTGCGTATTTCGGTAATATTTGCGAATCAAATATTCTGAAACAGATTGGAAAAATCTAGCGGCATTCTGAAAGATTGAAGTAAAACTCAAACAAATATAATGCGCTCCCTTTTGGGGAGCGCATATATTCAAAGGCTACTTCTTATCAGAACAATTCTTTGAACGTCTTGCCGAATTTGAGAACGGGGACGTTGGACGCAGCGATTGTTATGGGCTGTTTTGTGATGGGGTTAAACCCTTGTCTTTCAGGTTTTGCTTTTACTTCATACGTGCCGAAGTTGGAAAGCGTAACCTTGTCACCGGCTTTGAGCGTTTCTGCGACGATAGCCGTGTAAGCGTCGACTGCGGCGGTGGCATCCGACAAAGAGATATCCGCCTTATCAGCAATAGCCTTGATAAATTCTGTCTTATTCATAAAAGACCTCCTAATGATGGTACTTACATTATAACCGAATATTCGACATAAAGCAAGCGCTAATTTATTATGTCCACTATATAGTGGATTTTTATACATATAGCAAAGATTTTTTCGATATTTTTTTACAGGCTGTTTACGGCTGTCGTTAAATCCTCGCGCGTGAGATGCGAATAGGTTTTTACGACCTGTTCTATGGTGTCGCCGATGAGCGCTGCTATGACTGCGAAATTCGCGCCGTTTGAGATGAGCATGGAAACGTAGGAATGGCGAAAATCGTGTATGCGCATTGTCGGAAGCTCCGCAAGAGCCGTGTGCTTTGCCATAGCGTTTTGGATAGTGCATTGCGCGATAGGGTGCTCGCCGCCGAATATGAATCGGTTGTCCAGTTTGTTGGCGGTTTTGAATTCCAGCCACTCGCGCAGTACCTTCTGAGCGTGCGGGGGAAGCGGCACCTTGTGCGGTTTATAATTTTTGGTTGCGGTGATTTTGTAGCTTGTGCCGTCCATGGTCTTCTTTGTGAAAGTGGATTTGATTGTAAGCTCTTTTCCGTTGAAATCCTCTGGGGTAAGCGCCTGCAATTCGCCGCAACGGATACCGCTGTAAAAAAGGGTGTAGAACATAGCTTTGAATCTGAGGTCGTCGATAGTAATATAAAATCTGTTGAACATCTCCTTTGTCCATATCACGTATTCGCGTTTTTGGGAGCGGCGGACAGGAGTGTCCACGCCGTCAAAGAAATTGGCAATCCCGTATCGCTTTACGCACCACCTGACGAAGGACTTAAAAAAGTTTTTGACTCGCACGAGCCTCGTTTGAGAATATAACTCTCCGCTCTTCTTGCGGCGCGACCATTGTATATCCTGCCACTCATAGATATCGGATGCGGTGAGCGCGCGCATATCCTTACCTGCAAAATAGGGGTCGACGTTGGAGCGGAAGGTGTGGCAAACGGTGTACAGCGAGCTTTCCTTGACGGTGGAGCCGAGATATGAATAATAACTGTCGCGCGCTGTCTCATAGGAGAGAATCTCGCTCGGCGGCTTCTGCGACGGCGCGACGTATGAGGAGCGGAAATCGTGAAACGCCTGCCTTGCCTGTTTTTTGGACGGGTAGCCGCAGAGCACCTTTTGCTTCATCTTCCCGTCGGCGTCGGGTATGCGGAAAATCACGTCGTAAACAGTGCCGCGTTTTTTCGTCTGTCTTTCCCTGAACGAAAATGAATAACTTGTCATAATTTTCTTCCTCAACTTTGTAGTTTTGTATGTATGTGCGCATAGTGCGGCTTTATGTCGCATGCGCATGTTTTCAAACTTTCACCGTATTTTGCCGTGTGACAAATGTGTGACATAACGCAACCGAATTTCCCAAGACTTATTATTGACTTATGTCTCGAAAACTTTCAAAATTTAGGCTTATTAGTGCATTTTTTTTGCGGCGTAAGGAATTTGTTATAACTCATACGAAAAATTATGTCAAACGTTATGCCGCGATTTGTCACATATTTTGTGACATAAAAATGTTATACATTGCGAAAAATGTACTGTATGCTTGCAAATTTCAATGCAAAAATGTCTTTTTTAGAGACCCTATATGTCTAAAACCGGGAAGATGACAAAGAAGATGTCAAGAGTGCTGATGATAGTATCGGCGGTGCTGCTTGTAGGAGCGGTGCTGACGGCATGCGGAGTGGCGGGATTGTTCAACATGCCTGCACTGGAATTGCCGACGGACGCGCCGGTTGTTGAAGAGACCCCAATTGTCGACCCGTCGATTCCATCGGCGGACGCAAAGCCTCAAATCCCCGAAAAGCCTGTCCTCAAAGAGGAAGACAAAATCAAGCCCGACTACACAACCGTAGGCGCTGGTGAAGCTCATTTGCCGAGCCTCAACGAATACGGACAGTATGACGGTTACGGCGTATTCGACTGGGGACGGCTTAAAACCAGTATAAGCAACCTTAAACCGGGTGATTCTGCTACATATGTAATAGGTATCGATTTAGTTGCGGATTCTACTATTATAATTCCTACAGGCGTTAACGTTACGCTAACTTCCATTACAAACATTGCTGGCGATAGAAAAGTTATATCGAGAAAAATCGTAAGGGGATCGTCGGGCGAACTAATCTATGCCGGTGTCAATAATGATGGCTGGAAGGACAATGCAATCATATTTAACAACGCAAATTATTTTCTTCCTAACGTTCAGACCAATATAAGAAATATGTGTTTTACGGGTTCGATGTTTTATGTCTCATCGGGTTCGACTTTTACAATACAGCATCTCGAGCTTAACGGATGTGCGGAAGATTTTATAAGCAAGGATGGGGGAGAAGGAATATACGAGAATTTCCCGCTTATTACGCTTGCGCCAAAGCTTGAAACGGATGCAAAAGGTGCGCTTTTATTTCTTGAAAAAGGCGGAAAGCTTACTAAAAACAAGACGAACAACAAAAATAAAATCGGCGCGGGAGGAGGCGTATTTATTTTTGGCGGTTCAACGTTTATAATGAACGACGGAGAAATTTCATATATAGAGTTCAGCGACAGTATTTATGAAAGTCAGGCTGGCGCGATTAGCGGAGATCACTGCGGCGGCGCGGTGTACGTTGGTCGTGAAAACACCTCTTTGTTTGCGCGTACCGGTATTGGAGTAGTAAACAAGTTTGAGGGAGATTATGGCGCACTGCCTGGCACGGGCTACGGTCAATTTTTCTTTAACGGCGGAGAGATAAGCAACACCCTTGCTCCCGGCGAGTCGGTCGTGGGCTGCGATGGAGTCTGGATTTGGGACGGCGGACACGTGACGAATTGCCGTTCGGGGCATTCCCCCATCAAAATCGGTGGACAGTCCCAGAGTATCGATTGGCAATTGGGGAACAGAGATACTGCCGCCTCTAAAATGCAGGGAGCCTTGTATCTTTACAGCGGAGAGCTTGACCACGTAAGCGGCGATTGTAGCGTTTTATATTTTGAAGGCACAGCAAATGTCTATGATTTCATTGTTCACGATAACAACGTACATCAAATATTTAGATCTTACGGCATAGCAGGCGCGGCTCTCTCCTCGCTGAATCTAGTCGGCGTTGTCGCATACGGAAATACTTTTAGGAGTCATGGGATTGCGCTTGCAGACGGAGCAAGCAATACTCTAATCAACATATTTGACGTTACTGCCTACGACAACGTTGTGCCAACTAGAGGCTGTATTAATGCTATGAGCGGCAATATCAACATCATTGACGCAAATTTATACGATAATACTGCTCGTACAGGCTGTATTTACGTAGCAAACGGAACACTTAACTTATATAACGGCAAATTTAGTAATAATATATCTACAAGTCACGGAGCCGGAGTATATATTGGCAATGGCACTTTAAATATGTACGGAGGAAGTTTTACCAACAACAATGCTAGCGTTAACGGCGGTGCAGTGTTCATCAACAACGGCAATTTCAATATGTACGGAGGTGAATTTGTCGATAATGAAGCCGCACAATTGGGCGGCGGTGCGTATATAAACGGCGGCAACTTCACCATGCTTGGAGGAAGTTTTGTCGGCAATGTTGCCGCATCATATCCGGGATTCTATTGCAATAAATCGGTATATTTGGGCGGAGCAATCACTATA
>CASQXY010000018.1 GCA_949432885.1 uncultured bacterium
TCCGCGCTTTTGTTTGATACTAACTCTACTGTACCTTGTATTATACTAACACTACTGTACCATATATTAAATATATTGACCCACCCCCTTCTCTACGGGCTTTCCCCTCCCGTACGGAGCAGGAACGCTTTCCGCTTATACTATATTGCTTATGGGGGGGGAGAGGAACACATGTTGAGAGTGGGAATTCTATTAAATAAAAAAGAGCTTTTCTCTTCCGAACTCGATTGAGGGGAATTTTATTTAAAATATAAATGCGCGTCCGTACGGACGCGCATTAAATTGACTCCGCAAATATAATTCTTTTATTAAATGAATTATATTCTTTTCCAAGATTTCGGCGAGAATATGAGAAGTATAGGCAGTATTTCAAGTCTTCCAAGCAACATATCCACGCTTAATATTATTTTTGAGAAAACACCGAAATCCGCGTAGCTGCCCGCAGGTCCTACCGCGCCCAGTCCCGGTCCGATGTTATTAAAGCAGGATATGACCGCAGTGAAATTCGTTGTGAAGTTGTTTCCCGAATCAAATCCCGAGTTTTGAATGGAAATGAGCAGTGTCGAAACCATAATAATCAAAATATACAGTATAAAGAAGTTCTGAACATTGGAAACAGTGGATTCGTTGACTGTTTTGCCGTCCATTTTCAAAGAGTAAACGGAACGCGGCGACATAGTTTTTTTGAGATTTATAAGAGATGATTTGCTCACGATAATCAGTCTTGAAACCTTCATACCGCCGGCAGTCGAACCTGCGGAGCCTCCTATGCACATCGCGCCCAAAAGCATAACCTGCGACAGTACGGACCATTGAGTGAAATCCGCCGTACCGAATCCCGTTGTGGACATCACCGACGCCACGTTGAAGCTGCTGTATCTGAGAGCTTCGCCGAAACTGGAATAGGTATTACGGGCGCAAAGGTCGATTGTAATGCCTGTTATTGCGACGAAAACAATGATGAGCATACATATAAGCTCTTCGCTTTTCAGCGCTTTGAGGAAATGACCTATAATAATCATAAAGTATATATTGAAGTTGACTGAAAACAGTATCATAAAGATAGTCAAAACAACTTCTATACTTACGGAATTGTATGCGGCTATACTTGCGTTTTTCACGGAAAAACCGCCCGTGGACGCCGTTGAAAACGCGTGGCAGAAGCTATCGAACACAGGCATCTTGCAGGCGCAGAGAATGCCTATGAGAAGCAGAGTCATGACGATATATATCGCGTATAATATGCGCGACGTAAACCGCAGTTTGCTTACAAGTTTGCCGAATTGAGGTCCAGGAATTTCCGCTTTGGCAAGCGCCGTCGACATCTTGTCGCTGCGCGGAAGTATAGCGATTGCGAGAACCAAAACTCCCATTCCGCCCAGCCATTGCGTCATTGCGCGCCAGAAGAGCAGAGCTTTCGGAAGCGCCTCGACGTTTTTCAGAATACTTGCGCCTGTAGTCGTGAAGCCCGAAACGGTTTCAAACAGAGCGTCGATATAGTTTGGTATATGTCCCGAAATACAAAACGGCAAAGCGCCGATAAGCGCTATGACTATCCACAGCATGCCGCAAATCGCAAAGCCGCTCGACGGACGCAGGTCGCGCTTGTCCTTGGCAGGTCGCAAAACGAGCCCTATGCCGCCCAAGGCTACGCATACGGCAATCGCTATACCGAAGCCGATTGCAGTGCTCATCTCTCCGTATCCTATCGACATGAAGAGAGGAATGCACATAATCGCGCCGACAATCAGGCATATTTCGCCGAACAGAAAAATAATAAGTCTGTAATTCATAATAGCTTATAAATCCAAAATGTCGTTGAGGTTGCTGAAACCCTCTTCTCTCGTGACTATGATAACGCTGTCGTTTTTTTCGATAGTATCCTGTCCCGAGGGAGTGATAAGTACGCCGCTGCGTATAATACCCGCTACCAAAAGATTCTTTTTTAGATTCATATTCTGAATGGGAACCCCGAACTTTTTGAAATTTTCCGTTGCGGAAAATTCGAGTATTTCAGTCGAATCGTCTATGATATGGAATATGCGCTTGACCGAATCCCTTTCCTTATTGCCTATCAAACGTACAAAACGTACTATTTGGTCGGCAGTCGAGGTTTTTGTGGATACCGCGCTGTAAATGCCGCTGCGTTGAAGCATGTCGTAGTAGCTCAGCTGGTCGATTTTGGTTATGACCTTAGGCACGTTTCTGGACGCGGCGAACATACTCATTATAATGTTCTGTTCGTCTTGATGGCTGAGCGCCACAAACGCGTCGGTATATTCCAGACCTTCGTCAAGCAACAGCTCTTGGTCGGTGCCGTCTCCCCAAACTACCTCGATTTTGTCGAGAGAATCGGAGAGCATAGCGCATTTTTTCTTGTTTTTGTCAATTATCTTGGCTTTTATGCCTCCCACGCGCGCCAGCTCCTCGCAAAGATAGTATGCCGTTGTCGAACCGCCGACTATGATGACGTTGCGGGATTGCTTGTTCCAACCCAGTTCTTTGAAAAACAACGCGATGTTCTTTGTCGTGGCGGTGAGGAAAAGCCTGTCTTCCGCCTGAATGATGAAGTCGCCCGACGGAATAATAGCTTTGGCGTCCCTCTGAACGGCGCAGATAAGGACCTTCGTTTTAAAGGTTCTGCTCAAATCTTTAAGCGGAAGTCCGCAAAGTGCGGAGGAGTCGGGCACTCTGAATTCGACGAGCTCCACCTTGCCTCCGCTGAATTGGTTGACTTTTATGGCGGAAGGGAAGCGCAGCATACGGCTTATTTCTATCGCGGCTTCGTATTGCGGATTGACCATTAGGCTAAGCCCTAGGTCGCCTTCGTTCTCAAACAGTTCTGAGTATTCGGGCTTGGAAGCGCGGGCGATTGTTTTTTTCACGCCCAGTTTGTTGGCTATGATACAGCAGAGTATATTGAGTTCGTCGTCGGCTGTGGAGGCGACAAGCAAATCCGCGGTGGTTACGCCCGCTTCCCGAAGCACTTCGCTGCTTGTACAGTTGCCGATTACGCCTTTAACGTCGAATGCGTTGACTGCGTCCTCTATTTTGAGCCCGTTTTTGTCTATAACGACAATATTGTGCCCTTCCTTTGAAAGTTCTTCCATTATGGTGCTTCCGACGGCACCCAAACCCGATATAATAATGTCCATATAACCTCACTGACTTCGTATTTACGCTTCAAGCCGTCCGCTAAACCGCACTGTGCGCGCTGCGGATTTTATGACGCCGTTCACCAATCCTCGCGGTGATTGATTTTTACGTCGTCGTAGAACTCGAAGTATTTTTGCTTGTATCTTGCCGTATCCGCGCGGTGCCTTTTGAGCTGGTCTCTCGCCTCTTTCTGAGCGGCTGTTGAAGGCTCTGTTTCAGGCTCGTTTTGCGGAGTGAGTTTGATTTTTTCGTAGTCCATATAACACCGTATACTAAAATTCGATATGCCGCACATCGTCTTTGGAGCTGCGCCTGTAAATGACGAAGCGGTTCCCGATAGCAGTGACAGGTTCTGCGTCCGTCGCAGCGCAGAGTTGCTCCATACATACCTTGGCACCCTCGGGCGAATTGCGGAGCACGGAGACCTTTATAAGCTCGTGCGCTTCGAGAGCGGCGTTTATATCGTTTATGAGGTTTTCGTTTACGCCGTTTTTGCCTATATGAAAGATAGGATTGAGATTTTGTGCAATAGAGCGCAGTTTTGCGCGCTGTCCGCTTGTTATCATAATTTATTCCTCTCAGCTCATTTGTCTGTCGATATCGATAATGAAATAATATCTTGTATCTTCGTCCCCGAAGTCTGTTTCGAGCGCGGTCTGAATGTCGTCGTGCGTAAGTTTGCTTTCATACGGAACTACCACATCGAATATCAGATTGCAGTGCGTGTCTCCGCTTACCATTCTGAAATCGTGCAAGGTAAGATTGCTGTCTAAGCGGCAAAGTGTATTTTCCGCTTTGAGTTTCAGCTCTGAAAGCCGCCCGTTTTTGGTATCTACGGGGTCGGGATGCAGATTCATATGCACATGCATATCGTTCCAAAAATCGTGCTCTATATTGTCTATCAGGTCGTGTATTTCCGTCAGTTGCTCGTCCGCGGAAACCTCTACGTGCGCAATCGCAAACAACTGTCCCGTTCCGTAGTTGTGAACAACGAGGTCGTGCATTCCGATGACGCCGTCGTAGGAGAGTATACGCGTTTTTATTTTTTGCACAAGCTCGTAATCGGGTTTTTCGCCGAGTAACGGACTTATGGCGTCTTTGAGCAGCAGAATGCTCGATACGATTATGAACAGCGACACCGCGATGCCCACGTAGCCGTCTATGTTTAAGCCCGTCGCGTCAATAACGATTGAGGATATCAGAACTGCCGTCGTGGCTATAACGTCGTTGCGGCTGTCAGCGGCGGCGGCTTTAAGCGCGCCGCTGTTTATGGCCTTTGAAAAGTCGAGGTATAGCAGCGTCTGAAACAGTTTTACGGCTATTGCGACGCTCAATACCGCGTATGTGTATGCGGTTATGGTAACCTGCTCGGGAGTTATGCACTTTTCAATCGACGATTTGAGAAGCACCGCTCCGATGAACAATATCACCATAGCAACCAAAAGCCCTGTGATATGTTCGTATCTCGCATGCCCGAAAGGATGCTTTTTGTCTGGAGGTATGGCTGCTAGCTTGAAGCCTACAAGCGTAACCGCACTGCTTCCCGCGTCGGACAGGTTGTTGACTGCGTCCGCTATTATAGTGACGCTGTGACCTATGAACCCCACGGCAAGTTTGAACGCGAAGAGCATGGCGTTTGATATTATACCGAATACGCCCGCCGCCAGCCCATATCGTGTTCTGACCTTAGGGTCGTCCGTATTTCGCTTTGCGAACAGCTTGCGCAGAAATTTCATAATGAGACTATTATACTTATATTTAAAAGTATTGGCAAGGATTTTGAAAGAAATGAGCGTTTGCAAGTGCGCGCCGACAAAAAAAAAGGCGAGGTATAATTACCTTCGCCCTAATTTCTGTTTTCCGATTTTTCGATTATTCCTTTTTTGTGGCATCCGTTTTCAGCTTGCGCGGGCGCAATTTCAACGCCTGAGCGATGAAATAAGCGCCGATAACCAAAGCTATCGCCAGAATGATAACAAGCAATATCCACCACAGCGACGGCGCAATGCCGTTGCCCGATTTGGCGCGTTGCCACATGGAGACGAGAGCGTCGTTCTGAGTCCCGAAATCTCTCATAACGCCGAGTGTTTCATTTATCTCGGGATATCTGACCTCGTTTTCAAAATAACCGTCCAAATCAAATTCCACGGCGTTGCCCTCGCTGTCGTAGAGCAGAGGATTGACGTTTTCGTCGAAAACTATGTCCTCAAAATCGAGAACGGGTTTCCCGTCCGCCTTAAAGAACAGGGGATTGTCATTATCGTCGAACGCCTCGCCGAGTATAAGCTGAGCGCACGCCTCCTCGTCCGCTCGTATTATATCCTTGGCGACCGCGGAGGAATAGCATACTTCCAGCGAATTGCGAATTCCGTTTACAGGCTGACACATAAAGTCGATAAACATCATTGCCGCCAGCTTATTGTTGACTGACTTAGGAATGACCCAGCCGTCGTACCAAATATTGCTCGCCTTGGACGGAACGTAATATCCGAGCTGATAGGTGTCCGTTTCTTCGTCGTAATCGCCTTCCTCGATAGCGTACATCGCGTCGCCGCTCCACGCTAGGTCGGCATAGACGATTTCGTTTATCATATCGTCCTTTCCGAAATCCACCTCATAGCCTGAAATATGGTCGCGTTGCTCTGTGAGTGCCTTTTCTGCGGCTTGAAGCATAACGTCGTCGGTGCAGTTGATGAGACGTTGCACGGAGTAGTCCTCATAGCCGTCGGGAAGCAAGCCGTATTCGTACATGTAGAACACGGCGGCGGCATAGCTGTCGCGTACGCTGTCCTTCATGAGAATTTTATTTTCCAGCTTCTCGTTTTTCTGTACGTTCCATAGTATGCCCCAGCCGTACTGTTCCAGCTCCTCTTCGGAAATAACACTCGTATTGTAGAGTATGCCGAGCGTTCCCCAAAAATAGGGAACCATGTATTCCGTCATATCCAAAACTCTTCCGCTTGCGTCTTTAATCGGATTGCCGTTTTCGTCTTCAAAACTGCCGAACATATCGACGATAACGTTCATAATATCAGGCTCAATATTCCCGTACCCCATTTTCAGACTGCTCATCCCGTCGAAGGTAAGCCCGAACTGTTTCGCTTGAGAGGATATGTCGGCAAGCACGTCGTTGTGGTTGAGCAGACAGCCCGCGTGCAGAAGTTTTTCGATTGCGTATTCCGAAGGGCAAATCAAATCTACGTTAGCGTCGTTTTTGAGCACCTTGGTCATCATGGTCTCGTTTGTATCGAAAGTGGTATAAGTGATTTCTATGGAGCGTCCCGTGACTTCCTTATAGTACGCCTCGAAGTCGTCGCACATATCTGGGTCTATATAGTCCTCCCAGTTGTAGATTACAAGGCGTTCGACCGTTCCGCCGCCCTCGGCGACGTTACATGCGGTCAGAGTAGGCAGAAGTATGCAGGCAAGCAAGGCGAACAAAACGATTAGCTTAACAGATTTTTTCATTTCGCGCCCTCCCTGTCCTTTTTCTTCTGCTTGCTTATCTTCACTAGGTTAATCGAAAGCACGAGAGCGAGCACCGCCACGAAGATGATACTGAAAATAGCGTACCAGAAGGGTTCGAGACCCTGAACGCGCGCGTCCGAATATATATACGTCGAAAGGGTGTTGATGCCCGTCGCCGCGCCCTTGTTAATCTGAGTGATAATGAAATCGTCCATCGACATTATGAACGCCATCACAAATCCGCTCACGATGCCGGGGGTGATGATGGGAATCATAACCTTTGTCAGCGCTTTGAACGGATTCGCTCCGAGGTCAAGCGCCGCTTCGTATATATTGGGGTCCATGGATTCCAGCTTCGGAAGCACGTTGAGCACGACGTAGGGAGTGCAAAACGCTATATGCGCGATTATCAGTCTCAGATATCCTTCGGGGAACGCGAACGTAACGAAGAACACCATAAGAGACACCGCCATGACGATTTCGCTGTTGATAATCGGAAATTGGTTTACGTTCTCCACCAAGCGGCGCATGCGCTTGCCGAGGTGGAATATTCCGATTGAAGCAATCGTACCCATAACCGTTGCGATAACGGAGGATACAGAAGCTATCAGTATCGTATTGCCGACGGCTCTCCACAAATCGGGGGATTTGTCGGATTTGAATATCGCTATATAAGCCTCGAAGTTGAAGCCTTGGTCGAAATTGAAATTGGAGCTGTTGGAAAACGAGTATATTATAAGCAATATAATCGGAGCGTACAGAATCGCAAGTATTATAAACAGATAGGATTTTTCGAGAAAACCTTTTAGCTTTACCATAGCGACCTCCTCACCGCATTGCCTTGACGGTTGAATTTATTCATTATGAAATTCGAGATAAGCACGAAGACTAGCATAACGATACTCATAATCGAGCCTACGCCGTACATTCCCTGCTCGAAACTCAACTGAATCGAATCGCCGAACAGGAAGATTTTTCCGTTCGAGAGCAGTTGGGATATGGCATAGGTTGAAATTGTGGGTATGAAAACCATCGTAACACCGCTTATGATGCCGCTCACCGAGAGGGGCAGAGTGGTTTTGAAAAAAACCGTAGCTTTATCCGCGCCCAAATCCTGCGCGGCTTCCATATAGCTTTTATCTATACTTGAAAGAGTCGTGTGCAAGGGCATAATCATAAAAGGCAGATAGTTGTAAACCATACCGAATATTACGGTGCCCATGCCGAGCTCTATATCCATAGCTATGAATATCGCTTTTGTTGCGAGAGTGCGTATCAAGAAGTTGACTCCCATGGGAATTACGTACAGCAGAACGAGTATTTTCCCGCTGCTCATTTTGGAAAGGATGTACGCCACGGGATAACCGATAATTATGCAGATAAGCGTGGTTATCACTCCGACGAGCAACGAGTTTCCGAGCACCGTAAGGCTGGAAGACGAGGTAAAGAATATCTTGAAATTGGCAAGCGTCAGATTGTTGTCATTGTCGAGGAATGCGTTGACTAGAATGAGCACCAGCGGTATAACCACAAACAGCAGTAAAAACAGCATGTAAGGTACTCCGAACGCTTTTTTCGTCAGACGGAAAGGCTTGCGCACGGACTTTGCTTTCACTCTTTCGTATCCTCCTTTTCAGTAGCTGTATTGACAGAATCGACAGTTAAAGTGCTTGAAATGTTGTCATCAGCTTCGAGATGTGCGATTTCCTCGCTTGTGAGCAGTTCCTCTTCCTTATATCTGTCATACTCTTCCAGCGTTTCGTCAGCCACGACGTTTTCCACGTCGCGCTTCTCCTCGTCGCGCTGTTCCACAATGATTTTTTCGGGCGCGATATTGATGCCCACTCGGTCTCCTTTTAGCCACTCGTAGTCGGTATCCGCGAAGAAATTGTAATGGTCGTCGGTGGAGAGTATCGCTTGATAGTAGTTGCCCTTGTATATGGAAGAAAGAACGTTTGCGCCGATAGTCCCGTCGCTCTCGTCGTCGGTGATTTCCACGTCGTCGAAATCTACGGAAACTTTTACGGGAGTGCCTATCGGCAAATCCGTTTTGCACTCGAAATTCGTTCCGCAGATTTCCACGAGGTTTTCGCCCGTCACGTAGGTGTCGATTTCGTTTATAATGCGCGTTTTGTGCATAATGTGCAGGTCGAAGGGCTTGATATAAAGCCCCACCGTTTCGCCTATATCGTAGGTTTCGGTATCGTGAGCGACAAGCTCGTTGCCGCTTGCAAGAACGGTAACTTGATAATGGTCTCCCTTAAACACCGAGGACATGACCTCCGCGGCGATAAGAGATTTTTCATCGTCCTTGTCCAGAATTTTTAAATCCTCGGGTCTTATAATGATATCGATAGGTTCGTTCGGTTTAAATCCTTTATCGACGCACTCGAATACCGTATCGCAAAACTCCACCTTGTAGTCGGCGAGCATTATGCCCGAGAGTATTGTGCTTTCTCCGATGAAGTCCGCAACGAAGGCGTTTGCGGGCTCGTCGTAGACCTTTTCGGGAGTGGCTATCTGCTGAATCTCGCCGAGGCGCATAACTACGATTTTATCGGACATTGTAAGCGCTTCTTCTTGGTCGTGCGTGACGTATATAAACGTGATGCCGAGGCGCTTATGCATATCCATAAGTTCGAGCTGCATATCCTTGCGCATTTTGAGGTCGAGCGCGCCGAGAGGTTCGTCGAGGAGCAGAACCTCGGGCTCGTTTACGAGAGCGCGGGCGATTGCCACTCTCTGCTGCTGACCGCCCGAGAGGGAAGCGACGTTGCGGTGACCGTAGTCTTCGAGGTCCACCATTTTCAAAGCGTTGTCAACTTTCTCCTTGATTTCCGCCTTGGTGTATTTTCGGAACAGCTGAACGGTTTCGCCCTTGCGATTGACTTTCGTTCCGTTGGGAATAGTTTTGAGCTTCAACCCGAAAGCGATGTTATGGAAGACGTTCAGGTGCGGGAAAAGCGCGTATTTCTGAAACACCGTGTTCACAGAGCGCAGGTGAGGCGGCGTATCAGTGATGTCATTGCCGTTGAAAATAATCTTTCCGCTCGTAGGCATTTCAAAGCCTGCTATCATACGCAGGGTTGTGGTTTTTCCGCAACCGCTGGGCCCGAGCAGGGTCACAAATTCGCCGCGCTTAATTTTCAGACTGGCATTGTTGACGACGGTTTTATCGTCGTACGCTTTGCATACGTTTTTGAGTTCGATAATGGTATCGACAGAGTTTTGCGTTATCATTTTATCCTCGCGTTGCATACATAAGTTTGCAATTTTAGTTTTTTGAGTTTAGAGTTTAAGCCCGTTGCTCCTCGGCGGTTTCCGTCAATCAGAAGGTAGGAGGAGAGGCGACCCAAAGCACCACCGCTTTTTCTGCGGTGCGGTTTTCGAGTCTGTGCACCTTGTTGGATGCAAAATAAAATGCCTCGCCTTTTTTTACGGAATATGCGGCTTTCCCGTTGTGAAGCCACACCGAGCCTTTGAGCACGTATCCGAACTCGTCGCCCTCGTGCGGCACGTCCTCTTCGAGAGACGTGTGCGGCTCGATTGTAACGCGGATGGGCTCCATTTCGTTTTTCTGCGCGTTGGGCACCAGCCACTCGATTTTATAGCCGTCTGCGATTTTCTCTATAAATTCCGCCTCGGTGAATACGATTTTTTCGTCTTTCTCGTCGCTGAAAAATTCCGCGGGAGTAGTGCCGAGCGCAATGAGAATGTCTTCTAGCGTTGCGATAGACGGTGACGTCAGCTCGTTTTCAAGCTGAGAGATATATCCTTTTGTAAGCTCGCACCTGTCGGCAAGCTCTTCCTGCGTAAGATTATTTCTCAGTCTCAGGCGTTTGATTTTGATGCCAAGTTCCATAGCCGCCTCGGAATACTTATTGTATTTTTTGTTTACCCTGTCTAAACTTTGCGGTCGGTTTAGCCAAAACTGACCGCGCGTTTAGAGTGTTTCGGAATTTTAATCAAAAAGTTTAGTAAAACTAAACTCAAATATTGATTGCCTGCATTATATACGTGTGCGTACACGCATGTCAATCATTTGAATATATAATTTTCCGACAATTTTTTACATCTGTAATTCCGAACGAATATTATTCTGCCATGCGGAAAGCCGACATCATATATTTGTGCAATCCGACGTAGCATCCGAATGATTTTTAAAGCAAAATATTTAGGTAAAGAAAGTTTTCCAATACCTTTCTTTGATGTTGACTTATTCCGCAATCGAGATATAATTTTTATATGAGCTATTTTATTATGTTTTTTATATCGTTGTTGCTCTGCGTGGATTTGGCGTACTTCTTCAAGAGAGGCGTCGGGCAGACCGCGGCGGTTGCGAATTTTATATTAATATTTATACTTTATCTCGGAGGACTGTTTGCGGATATGCGCTCAGCAATGTACGCGTTCTTTGCCGTGACGGTGCTGCTCACCGTTTACATGGGATATAGGGCGGCGCGATACGACGGAATCGGAGAGATAAAGTCGGTTTTGAAAAACGGAGCGTTTTACGTATACGTTGCAGCAGGGCTTGCGTTCGGATTTGTATTCTTGAATTTTACGGTTATCGCCGACAGCGTAACCGACGCGTCGGCGCATTGGGGACTGGTCGTCAAAAATATGTTTGCCTTTGACAATTTCGGCAATTTGGGGGATACAACTACCATGTTCAATCAGTATGTCCCTGCGAGCGGCATATTTTTGTACGCGTTTCAATTCTTAGGCTCTCGGTTCAGCGAAGGAGCTCTTTACAGCGCGTTTGACTTGCTTTTGATTTCCATGCTTTTACCCGTTTTGGAATTTTTCAAGAAGAAAACTGCTCCCGTCTGTATACTCGCTTTCGTACTTGCGGTTGTCGAAACCGTGCTATTCAAGGTATCGGTTTTCCGCAGTATACTTGTCGATGTCCTCATAGCTGTGATGATGGCACATATATACGTCGCGTATAAAGCCGACAAGGACAGAATGGACGGCTTTACAGTGGTCAACGTCGCGCTTAGCTGTTTTGTGCTGACGGCGACAAAATCCTCGGGACTTGCGCTTGCAATATTCGCGCTTATTTTTGTGGTTATCGATTTGTTTACCGTCAACAAAAGCGGAGCGAAAGCTTTTTTTGCGGACAGAGTCAATATAGCCGTCGCATTGCTTCCGATAGTTATTATAGCGTTTGCAAAGCTGTCTTGGTCGTGGTATATAGACTTTTACGATTTGCGGCCGGGCTGGAATGCGAGCGAAATGACTTTTGAGAATATTATGGGATGGCTGAGTCATCCCGACGCCTATCAGCAACAGGTCACGACCCTGTTTATGAAGACCTTTTTCCTCGGTAACGGTTACGGCGTACAGATTCCGCAGATTCTTGGGACGCTGCTTACGGCGGGAGCCTGTTTTGCGATTTGGTACAAAACGAGGAGCAAGGCGTTTGCAATCGCGCACGGCTGTTTCACTTTGGTTACGGTGATAGGCTACGGTATTTATCTCATGTTGCTTTATCTGTTCAGCTTTGCGTACGCGGAGGGGCTGATTCTAGCTTCTTATACGAGATATATGTCGTCGATTTGGCTGGGCATAGCGCTCATCTATATCTATCTGCTAGTCGATTTGTATGCTGTCGGCTGGAATGAAAAATTTGCCTTCCGTCGGATTGCCGCCGCAAATACGAGGAAGCTCGCATATTCCGCGGCGGCGGTTACGGCGACAGTGGGATGGATAGGAGCGACGCTCGGCGCATATTTCGGAATAACCGCGTATGGCGGGAGAGCGAGCGCGCCGTACAGCGTTTGGGCGGAAACCGTAAAATCGCTGGGTATGAATGACAGAGTTTATATTATCATCTCAGACGAGCAGGGCAAGGGCAGTCAAAGCATAGATTATCTGATAATGAGATATATGGCGACTCCCGTTTGGAGCTCGGGTTACTTCGAGGGAGGAAACTATGCCGAAGGCAGAGACGTGAAGGTGTGGTATACCGGAAATCCTTTCAGCAGTGAATTTACGTCGGAACAACTGCGCGAAGAGCTGTCGGGATACACGCACGTATATTTGCACGACGTATGGCAGGAATTTGAAGTCAAATACGGCGAGCTGTTTGCGGACGGGATAGAGGACGATACGCTTTACAAAATAGAAGTCGCGGACGGCGATTTGAGATTGAAAAAGGAGTAACGCTGTCATAGCGAAATGGACACATTAGGAAAGTTTTTCGATAATACGCAATAAGGCAAAATATTGTAAAATACAAAGGGAGCGCGATGCGCTCCCTTTATTGTCCAAAAAAAGTCCGACGGCGGTGCGCCGTTCGGAGTATGAGAATCATTCCTCGAATTTTTCCACCGTTATGTTGGCTTCCGAAAACAGTTGCATCGAAAACTCGTCGGGATAAGGATATTTATAAACGACGCGTTTGATTCCGCTGTTTATGATGAGCCTCGTGCAGATAGTGCAGGGCTGGTGGGTGCAGTAGAGCGTCGCGCCTTCGAGCGTAATGCCCAGCTTCGCCGCCTGACAAATCGCGTTCTGCTCGGCGTGCACGGCATAGCATTTCTCGGCGCAGGTGCCGCTTGCGATACCGAGCTTGTCGCGCATACAGTAGCCCTTTTCGCGGCAGGTGGTTATCCCCGACGGCGCGCCGTTGTAGCCTGTGGTGAGTATGCGCTTATCCCTGACAATCACCGCGCCTATGGCTCTGCCTTGCCGCGCACAGCTTGTCCAGGTGGATACGAACTGCGCCATATCCATAAATCTCTTGTCCCATTTGTCCATAATTTCCTCTCGCGTATTTATATATTGTATAATGCTAAGTTTATTTGATACTATCACAAATTTATTTATTATTCAACACAGACTTTGATTTTGTACGCAAAAATTTCAAAAAAATTCTTGCATAATATGTTGACATTTGGCAACCGTTATTATAAACTGTTAGCAATCAGGCACGATGAGTGCTAATTAATAAAATTTAAGAACGGAGGCAGACGTATGGCAATCAAACCATTGTTTGACAAGGTTGTCATCAAGGCAATCGAAACTGATGAAAAGACGGCAAGCGGAATCGTACTCCCCGGCGCGGCGAAGGAAAAGCCGCAGTTGGCGACGGTAGTGGCTGTGGGCCCCGGCGGAATGGTGGACGGCAAAGAGGTAAAAATGCAGGTTAAGGTCGGCGACAGAGTGCTTTACAGCAAATACGCCGGAAGCGAATTTAAAATCGACAAAGAGGAAGTTGTGATTGTAAGACAGTCCGATATCCTCGCTATTGTGGAATAAGGAGGCAAAGCATGGCAAAGCAATTTAAGTACGGCGACGACGCGAGGAAGGCTCTTGAAGCGGGCGTCGACGCATTGGCAAATACGGTCAAAATCACTTTGGGACCCAAGGGCAGAAACGTAGTTCTCGACAAATCCTACGGTTCTCCGCTTATCACCAACGACGGAGTTACCATTGCAAAGGATATAGTGCTCGAAGACCCGTTCGAGAACATGGGCGCGCAGATTATACGCGAAGTAGCGACGAAGACAAACGATATCGCCGGCGACGGAACGACCACCGCGAGCGTACTCGCTCAGGCTATCGTCAAGGAAGGTTTGAGAAACGTCGCCGCGGGAGCGAATCCTATGGTTCTCAAACGCGGAATTTCCTATGCTACGGAAAAGGCGGTCGATGAGTTGAAGAAAATCAGCAAGGACGTTGAGGATAAGACCGCAATCGCGCAGGTCGCGTCCATTTCCGCAGGCGACGAGAGCGTGGGTAAGCTCATCTCCGACGCTATGGAGAAGGTAGGCAAGGACGGCGTTATTACGATAGAAGAGGGCAAAGCTATGGTTACGGAGCTCAACGTGGTCGAGGGCATGCAATTTGACCGCGGCTATGTATCGCCCTATCTTGTGACCAACATGGATAAGATGATTGCCGAGCTTGACAGCCCAGTTATCCTCATCACCGACAAGAAAATCAGCAATGTACAGGAGATACTTCCTCTCCTCGAACAGGTGCTCAAAAACGGCTTGAAACTGCTTATCATTTCAGACGATATCGAGGGCGAAGCTCTCACGACTATAATCGTCAACAAGCTTAAAGGCGTCTTCAACTGCGTTGCCGTCAAGGCTCCGGGCTTCGGCGACAGAAGAAAGGCGTATCTTGAAGATATCGCAATTCTTACGGGCGGCACGTATATTTCGAGCGACCTCGGCTACGAGCTTAAAGACGTCAATCTCGGCATGCTGGGCAGAGCTAAATCCGTCAAAGTGGACAAGGACAACACGACTATCGTAGGCGGCGCGGGAGCGGCGTCCGATATAGCTTCGAGAGTCGCGTCCATTCGCGCTCAGCTTGCGGAAACTACTTCCGATTACGATAAGGAGAAATTGCAGGAGCGTATTGCAAAACTCGCTGGCGGCGTGGCGGTTATAGGCGTCGGCGCGGCGACAGAGGTCGAAATGAAGGAAAAGAAGCTCCGCATAGAGGACGCTCTCAACGCTACTCGCGCGGCGGTCGAAGAGGGTATTGTTCCGGGCGGCGGCGCGGCGCTGCTTTCAATCATTCCCGCAGTCAAAAAGGCGTGCGACGGTCTCGAAGGCGACGAGCTCACGGGCGCCAAGATTGTGCTTCGCGCTCTTGAAGCTCCCGTCAGACAGATAGCCGCAAACGCGGGTATTGACGGCGGAATTGTGGCGCATACCATAATCAATGCAGGCAAAGCCAACTACGGCTACGACGCGGCGAAGGACTGCTACTGCGATATGGTCAAGGCAGGTATTTTGGACCCGACAAAGGTGACGCGCAGCGCGCTTCAAAACGCGTCCTCGGTCGCAAGCACGTTGCTTACGACGGAGAGCCTCGTCACGGATATCAAAGAGCCTGCACCTCCGATGCCTGCGGGCGGAATGGGCGGCATGGATTATTAATCCGCAAATTAAATTCGACACCTTGCAAAATGCGCTCCGATTTGGAGCGCATTTGTCATTAAATCACAAAAGCTGTCGTAAATATTATTATGCGGAATGCAGCGAAGGAAAATATAATAGTCGTATGCACGATAGCGTTGTGCTTTATGCTTACAATAAGTCTGTGCGCGGCGTTTTCGGGCGGAGGTCTGCTCACCGTTTTTTCTGCGGAAAGAACGGGCGGTTCGTCCGCGTACGTAATCGCAGTCGGCGGTTACGACGATATTACGCTTGCGCGTTCTAGCGCAGACCTTATCAAACAGCGCGGAGGCGCGGGATATATCTCGGAGGGCGATACGATTGAAATCATTTATGCTGTATATCCCGACGGCGAAAGCGCAAACAAAGCGCTGACTTCGCTGGGAGAGGGGAGCGCGTACGTCAAGGAAATAGAAATATCCGCAAGCAAATTGAAGTGGGCTGACAAAGACGTAAAAACGATAGCAGTCTCCGCTTTGAGATACTATGACGAGGCGTTTTCCGTGTTGTATACAACAGCAAACGAGCTGAACTCGAAAAGTATAGGAATAGATGACGCAAAAACCAAAATCAGGGTTTTAAAAGCTCAAATCGAAGATATAAAGTCTGATTTTTATCAAAATATAAAAGATAACGAAAAGGAACAGATAACCGAAATCAAGCTCGCGCTTATCACTTCCATCGCGCTTTTGGATAATATAAACGCTACGTCAAACGCCGCGCTTTACACCTCGTCCGTACGCTACGCTCTCGTCCAGCTCGTGTTTTGCAGGCAGGCGCTGATGAACAGGATTTAGCCTGAATCAAGTCACTTTTGAGGGTGTGGGAAGCATAATATTTTCAGACTGAATGTCGCCGGTGCGTTCTGCGCATTCGGAATTTATGCCGCGATCCGTCGCGGCATTTTGCTTTGGATTCCGCGATATTTTATATAATATCGGCTTGCTATAATAGAAGTAATCATATATAATATACCTATGGCTTATACTTCGTTATATCGCAAATACCGTCCCGACGCTTTCGATAAAGTCATCGGGCAGGATCATATTGTCCGCACCTTGAAAAACCAGATTGCGCGCGACAATATCGGTCACGCATATATCTTTACGGGCACTCGCGGCACGGGTAAGACCTCGGTTGCGAAGATTTTCGCGCGCGCCGTGAACTGTCTCGCGCCCGTCGACGGCTCTCCGTGCGGAAAATGCGAATGCTGTTCTGCTCTTGCGGAGTCAGGCAATTTCGACGTTATGGAAATAGACGCGGCGTCAAACAATTCCGTAGACCAAATTCGAGACCTCACGGACAAAATAAACTTTCCGCCGACCATAGGGAAGTATAAGGTGTATATAGTAGACGAAGTTCATATGCTTTCCAAAGCCGCGTTCAACGCCTTGCTCAAAACTTTGGAGGAGCCGCCTTCACATGCCATATTTATACTCGCTACTACGGAAATACATCAGATACCCGCGACCATACTTTCGCGCTGTCTGAGGTTCGATTTCAGACTTGTGCCGAATGCGGTGACCGCAAAGCGCATAAGGGATATATTCGACGAAATCGGCGTTACGTACGAGCGCGAAGCCGTTGAGCTTATCGCCTCTGCGGGAGCGGGAAGTGTACGCGATGCGCTGTCCGTCGCAGATACCTGCGTAAGCTATTGCGAGGGGGATATCACGTACGGAGGAGTGCTTGAAGTGCTCGGCGCTTCCGACCCGCAGAAACTCGGAAAACTCGCCACCGCCGTAGCGGACGGAGATACCGACAAAGCGCTCAGAGTATCCGCGGAGCTTTGCGATTTGGGCAAGAGTATTCCCGTGCTTGCGAGCGATTTGGCGGCGCTGTTCAGAAACGTACTGTATATAAAATCCTGCCGCAACGCAAAGGAATTGCTTTCAATTCCCGAGAGTATTTTCGCGGCGCTTGGCGAAATGGCAGGGAGGTATTCCTCCGCAAGGCTTATGAACGCGATGAAGATTATGAGCGGACTCGAAGGCGAGCTCAGATATTCTTCACAGCACAGGATAGTTTTTGAGGGCGCGCTTATGTCGGCGTGCCTCGGCGCGCGTGAGGATGCGAAAACGGAGGATTTGCAGGCGCGTATAGCAAAGCTGGAAAAAGCGCTTTCGGGGCAGAGAAAGTCGGATTTTAATTCCGCACCTGCCGTAAGGGATGCAAAGCAGGTGTGGTTTCATTTGGCATCCGAGCTGAAAAAACAGGGCGCAAACGTGCTTGCAATCACGTTGCAGAACGCGCAGTTCGAGCTTAACGACAGCGAATTTATTCTCAAAATCGCCGACCGCGCTACGTATAATCTGATATGCGAAAAGGACAACAGAGATTTGGTTAATTCCGCTTTTGCGGCGGATGCTTCCACCAAGGGACTTAGGCTTGTGATAAGCGAGATAGCGCATATCGACGAAGACAAGGCCGTGC
>CASQXY010000019.1 GCA_949432885.1 uncultured bacterium
CCTTGGCAAGGTGACACTCTACCACTGAGTCACTCCCGCGAATATTGATACTATACCAAACTCACAGTAAAATTGCAACAATTTTTTTACTTTTTGCGAGATAATTTTGCAAGAAAACAGAAAAACTTTGTGAGGTTTGCATTTCATTATAACAGTGAACGTTTTTTGTGCGTATTCCTTTGCCGTTCGCTTTACACATTGAGAAAATATGCTATAATGTGCATATGCAGATGTGGTGGAATTGGCAGACACGCCAGATTTAGGTTCTGGTGCGAAAGCGTATGGGTTCAAGTCCCTTCATCTGCACCACTCGAAAACGCGCACTAAGCGGTGCGCTTTTTCTTTTGTAAAGCGTGACCTGTTTATGCGCGTTTTCGATCGGCGTGAATTATATTAAGCTGTGGAATTGCCGCTGTCGGACTATAAACTGTACGGCAAGGCATAAATGGCATTTTGTCATTTTTTATTGAATAATACCAAATTTATATGAAACGCCTAAAATTAAGTCACAAGTTGCGGGGTGGCGTTCGTGCAATAGATTCAATTATACAGCCGTCGCCAACTTTCATCAGTTTTACCCACATTCTGGACATACATCGTAATAGCTCATAAACTTGTTTTCTGTTAACGGTATATAGCTATAAATTGAAATTCATCTTACAGTTTTGATTTGCGAATATCCGTCCCAAGCAAAAACAGCTTTCTCTTGTTCGTCGGCGTAAACTTTTTCAACGTTACAGATATAAAGATAATGGTCGCCTGTTTCCATATATTCTTTCAATCTGCAAACGATTGCAAGCGCACTGTATTCGGGTACGGAAATATCGCTATTCGGGAGCTCTTTCATTTTAACACCAAACTTAGTTATTTTATCCGTGTTCCTACCTGTAAAACTTCCGCATCCCATTACGACGTCGGCAATCTTATCGCTCGGTATTGTGAGAATAACCTTTTTATTTTGACGTACCATTTCGCCGCTGTACGAGGTCTTTGCCATTGCATAAGCTATCATATTCGGGTTATACGACAAATAAGTCCACCACGATACGGTAGCAAGGTTAGTACTGCCATCCGGCTTTTGCGTGCATACAATCGTTACGGGATTCGGAGAGCTTATTTTCGACGCTCCCGTCAAAGTGATTTCTTTCATAACATTTATTCCTTTATTTTATGGATTTTCCGAGTTCATAGGCGTCGGCAAGTTCTTTTCTTCCTGCAATATCGCCGATTGCCATAACGCCCCCGCAAAGCACTTTGCCGAGCGATTTCCATTTGAGGTGTTTCATAAGATTATCATACCAATATACACTTTCTTTGAATCCGTTGCCTTCCGCAGCCATAAGCAAAACACAGTCCTTTTTAGGATTACGATAATCTTTATCGCATTCTGCAACTGCAAACAGCCTATCGACCGCCGTTTTCAGTTGTCCGCTTATCGTCCAATAATATAGCGGACTTGCAAGCGCTACAACATCGGCGGCTTTATATTCGGGATAAATTTTGAGCATATCGTCTTTTTGCACGCAGGGGCTTTCGGGATTTTTTCCGCCGCCAAAGCAACCCAAGCAACCGTGAATATCCATTTCGTTCAGGAAAAATTCCGTAACGATGTTTCCCGATGCCTGCGCGCCATTTGCAAAGGATTTTATCAATTCCGTCGTATTTCCGTTTTTTCTCGGACTTCCGTTAAGAATAATGATACGTTTTTCCATTTTATCAACCTTTTTTAATTGTGTTTGAATTCTGATTGTACGCTTTTGCAACGCATTTCCATTCGCCGTGCATCTTCAAAAGCAAAAGATAGTCGGTAAAATCTATGCGGTTGCCCCAACGTTCTTCGAGAACACGCACAACGGCGAGCGTTTCTTCCAATGCGATAACATCTATACGCGCTTTGAAATTTTTGTCGCCGCCGACATTATCTACGTTATGGTAAAACTGCTGTATCGAACCGTGTTCAAGCTCGCCGTCCAAATAACCGAATAATACAGCCTCGTCAATAAATAACTTTTTGGCGTGTGCACTGTTGCCCTCAGCAACGCTCTTTACAAAGTTCATTGCGGCTTGTTCCACTGCCTGATACTCTTTGAGTTCAGCTCTCATAAAAACTCCTTTTGACTGTTTTATTCTTATTTTTTTCGTCTAACAGTCTTGACCAAACATAGAATATTGTGGTATTATAATTTTGTCAAGTACGCACAATAAAGTGATATACTAACAAAAAGTAGAGTGAAAAGGCGGTTGCTATGAAAAACGAGAAAAAACGTTGTATTGCTTCCGAAAAATTATGTGATACGGGATTTAGCTATACTTTATCGCTTATAAGCGGAAAGTATAAAATGACGATACTGTATACCTTAATGGAATTTACAGTAGTTAGATATAATGAATTACAGCGATATATAAAAGGGATTTCGTATAAGACTTTGAGCTTATCGCTTAGAGAGTTGGAACACGACGGACTTATTATCCGCAAGGAATATCCGCAAATACCGCCAAAAGTCGAATATAGTCTATCCGAGCGCGGGAAATCCTTAATGCCGATTCTTGACGGAATGTGTGAATGGGGTGACAAAAATAGAATATAATTGTCATTCTAAAAAAAAGAAATAAGGCTATAAATTATTGTCTTATTTCTTTTCTCCGTTAAACTATTGTTTATCATACAAACAATATAGCATAAAAAACCTTATATGCGAGTATCTACAATATAGCCGTAATTGGCGTTATTACAATAATTTATCTTGTTCTATTTGCGATAAAATCAACACACTCAAACGGCGCAAAAGAAAAAGAAACCGAAAACTCGGTTTCTCAGTCTGGGTGTTTCGTATACCCCTGTTATGGTGCCGGTGGTCGGACTCGAACCGACACGGATGATTAGTCCACAGGATTTTGAGTCCAGCGCGTCTGCCAGTTTCACCACACCGGCGTAAGTCAAATATATCATATCCGCTTTTATTCTGCAAGTGATTTGATTCAATTTGCAAAATTCCGAACGCACTCGGAGTTTTAGCGGATTGAATTTCCCTCTTATACTAAATATGTTCAACAAACCTCAAAAAATAAGCCGCGCAATTAAGCGCGGCTCAACGCATTACGTTTATTCTTCGAGAGGCAGGATTTCTTCGCGCTTTTCGACACATTCATCGCACTTTTCAGGCTCCGTCACGGTCTCCTGTGATTCCTCACTTTGAACATCTTCTGAATTTTCAACCGTTTCTGCAGTTTCCTCCGAGCTTCGAGATTTATTGGCAACGTTCACGTCAGCTTCCGCATTTACGCAAAGTTCTTCCCCGCCGAGGTTTTCAAACGCAAATGTCTCTTCCTCGCTCTCAACCGATTCGGTTACGCCGTCGGTTGCTTTAACCTTCCTGAGTTTGGGGAACAAAGCGAAGAAATGGCTTCCCTTGCAAATGAATATCTCCCAAGAGATAATCATACATACGAATGCCAGCGTACCGCCGAAGGTCACATCGCTCATATAGTGCGCACCGACCATAATTCTGCTTATAGCAACGAGCGCCGTGTATACGATGGGAACAACCCAGCAAGCGACGGTAGCCGCCCTCTTTTCCTTCTTGCCCGTATACCCGAACAGCGTAGGTATCATAATGAGAGCATAAACGGTTCCCGCAGAACAAGTATGTCCAGACGGGAATGATTTGAAAGCATCCTTGACGCCATAGGTATATTTAAAACTGTCAAGTATAGCCTGCGAAGGCTGCCCGTTTGTCACGTACCAAGCCGTATAGCCTTTGACACCGCTCGCTTCGTCGTTTATAAGCGTTTGACCCAAATCTGAATTGATTGCTCTGAATCTCATTCTTCCCACGGGGTCCTTGATTATCATTATGAGGATATTGGCAAGCGCGACTGCCGCCGCGACCGCAATGGAGAATTTGAGAAGTTTTTTGAGCGTATCGGGCTTGAAGTGCATGGTGGCGAGTATCGCAAGCGCGCCCATTATAAGACCGAATACCGCTTCCACTCCGTACACCGCGGCGCTGTGCTCAAACGCGTCTATAGCTTTGAGATTGCCGGCAATGTCTCCCGTACGCGCGAGGGTGTGCTCGAAAATATATCCGGCGCTATCCTTGATTGCATACCAGCAAGCGGCAACAACGCCTATCGCGCACAAAACGGCGCATATGATATTCAGCGGTTTCTTTTTCCAGAGTTTCAGACAGCTCCAAAACAAAACGCACAGCACAAACGCAATCATAAGATATATCGGAATGCACCCTACGCTTTCGAGCATAACGCCGAAGAAATCCGTAGCAAAGTAGTCGCCTTCGGCAAGAATACCCTTTGTGAGGATACGACTCACCTGCAAATCGCAAAAAGACGCTATGAGTATCAATGCGACAAACACAAGCACGAACGTCGCAACGGAAATTATTGTCTTCAATTTCAAACTGAGTTTCATTGGGTTCCCCTTAACGTAAACTTTATTATATTGTCAGTCTATCACAAAAAAATATCCATTTCAAGCGCAAAGTGGAATACAGTATTTTTAAGTCGTAATTCTTCTTCAAAAATTTGGGTATTGTAATTTGTGCTGATAGCATATATACTATAAAGGAAGCAAATCCTGCTATGCACGTGATGGCGCACTATTTTGAACCACAAATTTTATACGGGATTGCGCGTCCGAAGATTGCGGCAATGTCAGGCCTCGAATATCAGTGGAAGACAGATACCGCACGGCAGCATTTACCCACCCTGCTCAAACGGCGGGTTTATAAAATGGCGTCACACGGCGGTGCGGGATAAGCAAGAAACAAAACGGTCATCATCTGGTGACCGTTTGATTTTTGATTGACGTCTTTGCAAAACGAATAATCTTCAATATAGAATTATAGGCTGATTTTGTTCTAAATATTCTATTTTTGCGCCAAATTTAGAATAGTCGCGCAAGAACATCTTAATTTTTAATCTTATTATACAGTTTTCTAATCAACATTCCTCGTTTAGAGCCGTATGGGAAAATCTTTTTCGCCACCCTCTTGACAAAGGATTTCAACCTGCCGATAAGCGTAGGACGGCTTGCCGCCTCTCCGTGTCCCGCAAACATATCCGCCAGAATTTCTTCGTAAAAAACGGAATTTCTCGCATACTTCCAAAATATATCGGAGCACGCCACGTTTCTTACGAACATAGGCTGAACTCTTCCCGCGAAGTGTACGATATAGGGGTCCTTCTTTGCCGCAGCATATTCGTCGAATATATACTTAGGCGCGCCAAATTCGTCGATAAGCGTTATGTCGACATTACTGCGAGGCGAATAGTTCCATTTGTTTGACAATAGCAAAACCTTGCCGTTGCAAACCTTGTTGAGCACGTCTTGGTCCTGCCAGCAATAAGTTCTTTGAGTCGCTATATCAAATAACTTCTCAGTTGTAATAAGACCTTTCATCTTATCGAGATTGAACACCATAACGCCCGCGTTGAAATAGTCGAAAATATTGTCGAGCCCCAGAACTTCCCTATTGTACCTCCTCTGCTCGTCGCCTTTTTCTCCCAGTCGGTTGTTCCACGCCGCCATACCGACGTCTCTGACCGCCGCCGCGTAATTATCGCCCAAATCCACGTCGAACAATTCCGCAACGTCCCTGTTTACAACCAAATCGCAATCGAGGTACAAAACTTTGGAATAGTTCCTCAGCAAATCAGGTATCGCAAATCTGAGATAACTCGATTTGTTTATATGATTTTTTTCCGTAAGGTTTTTATTTTTAAGAAAATCCGAAGTTTTGACAAATCTCAGTTTGAAATTGCTCTTGCCCTCTACCGTGCGTTGAAGAAGTTCTTTGCTGAACAGCGATATCTTGTTGTCAAACACGACGATATCGTAGAAGCTGTTTGCGGCGCTGTTGTCTACTATTGACTGCAACGCAACTCCCAAATGCTTTGCATATAACTCATCGCTCGCCATGCAAATCCCCACCTTCTTGGGGGATGCGGGAATCAGATAGGGGTTATCGCTGTCTTGGAAGAAGGTATTCTGCAATTCCAGCACTTTCAGATTCTCATATTTATCTTCGAGATAAAGCATAAACACCTTAACCAATCTTTCCGCGATAAAACCGGGGGTGCGGGTCACATAAGCGGAAGCGTTTTTATAGTCCGTTTCGCCGTGGAATTTCAAGAGTATGGGGAATAGCCATTCGCAGTATTCAAAGAAATACTTTTTCCTCATTATGTACATATTGAGGAAATACGTCTCCTTCCCTCCGAACGCGCGCTTTACGTATTTATCGAATTGCGGATACAACTCGTGTATAATCTCCGCCGTTCGGTCAAGGTCCTTTATATCATGCTGAGGACTAGCTATATAATGCTTATAAACTGAGCTGCGGAAAGAATCCTCGTATTTCAGCTTAGCATGCCGCGGCAGAATTATATCATACTGCTTTATGGTATTTTCCATATGAGCTTCGTCAAGTCTGAGTCTGCGCAAAACGTCGTCGGTTATATTCTCTAATTCCAAATCGCCGTACGCCGCTTTTTTATCTCCGACGTAATCCGCAAACGAAAAATATCTTCTGTAATGAAAGAATCCGTAATACTCGCAATCCACGTTTTTCCACGCCCAATATTGAGCGGTCAGCTCGCAGAAATATGGATTGAGTTCGGATATATTCTCCCCCGTATCGTCCGCAACCATATCAAGCTTCACAGCCGCGTTTTTCGCGCCTACCTGCACGGGAATGAGATATTTGTTTTCGGGCACGTAAAAATCCTTATGGCACGCCACGAAAATATTTATATCGTTGTTTGGTTGTCTCATCTGTCGCTCCTCCGACTATTCGATAATAAAGTTACTTACAATCCGCAAAAGATATGTTGTGATTTTATTTTTTGGATTTAAGTTTGAAATGCACTTTTTTGAGCGTATTTTTAAGTCCGCTGCGTTTAAGACTCCTGAACAGCTTTTTGAGCATGCTTTCCTTCTGTTGTACAACGTCCGCGGAAATATACTGCTCATATGTACACGAGGCAATGCGCTTATACTCGTTGTAATCGTTTTCAAAGGAATAAAAACTCCTGTCATGGGTTGCGATACCCAATTCCACAAAGCAAGTATTTTTGACGAAATCGTAAACTTCCTGTTTGACCTCGGGCTTTGAAGTCGACAGATCCCATATGCAGAAATTGAGCGCCCAATTCAAAAATCCCTTCTCTATCTCCTCATAAATGCCCATAGAAAACAGCTCGTTTTTGATTGCGATAACCGCTTCGTAAAAACAAGTTATATTCTTATCTCTGGAATTGGACACTGACGACGACACGTTGAGTCTGTGAGAGACGTGGATTTTATTCGTATATGTAATGCTTGAGGCCTTCACCAGCGATATGAACACAAAGTACGCGTCATCGGAATTTCTTATCTCCTGAAATCTTAGATTCGTACCCTTTATAAACTCTGTCCTGTACAGCTTGTCCCACGACCAGCCTACGCAGAAATTAAAAATATAATCCTTTATGTCCTTATAGCAGAACACATCTTTCCCCTTGGGCAGAAGCTCGTATTTGAGCGAGTACGGCATTTCGGCGCAGTTACCCGTCATATTGTCATATTCCTTTCCTCTGCATATGACGATGTCGGCTTTCGTCTTTTCGGCTTTGTCTATCATGTCTTCCAGCATGGTTTCGCCGTAAATATCGTCGGCGTCGAGAATAATAGTATAATCGGAATCGAATTCGTAAATATAATCGAGACCCATATTCCTCGCCGCTCCCGGACCGCGGTTTTCCTGCGAAAGCACGACAAATCTGTCGTCCGCTTTCTGATAATTTTCAAGAATATCCAAAGTCCCGTCGGTGCTGCCGTCGTTGACAAAAACCGCAAAAAAATCCTGCACCGTCTGATTCAAAAGACATTTAATTGTTGTTTCTATAAATCTTTCGGTATTGTAAACGGGTATAACGATATTTACTCTGCTCTTTTTCCTCTCCATACTTGCTCCTTAGTATAAACCAAATCAAGTATAACACAATCTGCCGCGTTTTCAATTTAAAATAGTCTATTTTGTATATATTTTTAAATCTATTTATATATTATGTACAAATAAACGCACGCTGTCAAAATTTTTATTTTGCGATAATATGTCATAATATTAGCGGCTAATACAAAAAACAGATATTCTAATCGCGCTGTCTCTTATCCTATATTTGTAAAAACGTAAATCGGCGTGAAAATATTGCATATCGGGAAAAAGCGTACTATAATATTCAAAGAGGTATAGTATGGAAAATTATATGGTATGGATATGGCTTGCGGTCACCGTAATTGCCGCTATTATCGAACTTGCCACGCCTCAGCTCATCTCGATTTGGTTTTCGGTAGCGGGCGTTATCGGCATAGCGTTTTCTTTCATCCCGGGCTTGCCATGGTGGGGCGAGATAATAATTTTTGCGATTATATCGGTCGTACTGCTGTTCACCCTGCGCCCCCTTATCAAAAAGAGGCTGAAATCCGCAAAGCATGACGACGATACCAATCTCGACCGCATTATAGGCATGAGAGTACGTATGGTTTCGCGGGCGGATTTCGACAATCTCGGCACCGCTAAGGTCGGCGATGTAGTTTGGAATATAAAGTCGTATGACGGAAGCGACCTTACCGACGACGAAATAGTAGAAATAGTTTCGGTAGACGGCAATAAACTTATAGCAAAGCATTGCGAATAGCTCATATTCGCTTAGGAGGATAAAATATGGCAATTACACTAAGTTTGACAGGCGGAGCAATAGCCGGAATAGTCATAGCGATTCTTTTTGTTATCATCGCTATTATATTTGCCTGTTGCACGCGCGTCGTAAGACAATCCACGGCGGTTATAGTCGAAAGACTGGGTAAATATCACCGTACTCTGACAACGGGCTTTCACGTCATCGTACCCTTTTTCGACCGCACCAGCAAACCGATAAGTCTCAAAGAAATCGTGGCGGATTTCAAGCCTCAACCCGTTATCACAAAGGATAACGTAACAATGCAGATTGACACCGTCGTATATTTCTCGATTACGGACCCCAAGCTCTATGCCTACGGCGTAGACCGTCCCATAAACGCGATAGAAAACCTAACCGCAACCACTCTGCGTAATATCGTAGGCGAGCTCGAACTGGATGAAACCTTGACTTCGCGCGATACTGTCAACAGCAAAATGCGCATCATACTCGACGAGGCGACCGACCCGTGGGGCATCAAAATCAACCGCGTAGAGCTTAAAAACATTCTTCCTCCCAAGGACATACAGGAGGCAATGGAAAAACAGATGCGCGCGGAGCGCGAACGCCGCGAGCAGATTTTGAAAGCGGAGGGCGAAAAGAAATCCTCTATACTTATTGCGGAAGGCGAAAAGGAAAGCAAAATTTTGCGCGCACAGGCGGACAGAGAGGCTCAGATACTCGCCGCCGACGCCTCCAAGCAGGCGCGTATAATGGCTGCCGAAGCCGAAAAAGCGGCTCTTATCGCCGAAGGCGAAGGACGCGCGCAGGCAATCGAACTCATCAACAATGCCAACCCGAACACCCAGTATATCACACTGGAGGGCTTCGAGGCGTTGAAGGTTCTCGCAGACGGACGTTCTACAAAGATAGTCGTTCCGACGGAGATTTCAAACGTATCGGGACTCCTCGCCTCTATCAAAGAAACCGTCACGGACACGGCGACAGCTCCCGCCCCGACAAAAACGACGGCAAAAAAATAAAAGGTTTTAATAAGTCCGACAATCAGGTTGAATTATCTCAAAAACCTATCGCACTTGCGATAGGTTTTTGAATTTATCGACAATTTTCTAAGTCGTAATTATAATTCGGGAATTAGTCTTTTGATTTGCGTTTTTTATATTTCCGTATTCTCCTGCGCCAGCGGCGTTTCCCATTCTCTTATATATTCTGTCCCCTCGGCGGTAAGCTTGGATTTTTTATTCAGACGGCCAAAAAACGCAATGCTGAGCGCTAGCGTGACCGCCATAGCCACAGCGTCAGAGATAGGCGCGGCAATCAAAATGCCGTCTATGCCCATATATATAGGCAATATTACAATCAGCGGCACGAAACAGAGAATATCCCTTATCAAAGACATAATCACCGCAGACATCGGCTTCCCCGCCGCCTGAAAAAAGATTGAAGTCATCTTTATCACGCATGTAAACGAAATCAACGAAAGGAAGATGCGAAAGGTCTTGCGCGAGAAATCCCAATAATCATTCGGATTGGGAATATTCTGAGGAGTTCCGAAAATACCCGCGACAGCCTCTGGAGCGAGCTCGAAAATCAACGTCGCAATCGCGCCTATCGCAAGGGTACACGCCAAAATAAACAAATACAGCTTTTTCACCCTGCCGATATTGTTCGCGCCGATATTATAACCAATTATCGGCTGTGCACCGAGAGCGATGCCGACCACCAAACTTATAACAACCGTAAATACCTTGCTCTCGATACCGATAACGGCAATGGGAATATCCGCGCCGTAATGTGACAAAGCGCCGTATTTTGCCAGCATAACGTTGCTTAAAACTGCGATAACTACAATAGTCATCTGCGTAAAAAACGACGATAAACCCAGTTTAACCGCACCGTAAAAGGACTTTAAGTCGGGAATGAAGCTTTTCAGTTTCAGTTTGAAGGTCTTGGTTCGGAACAGATAAGCTACGCTCACCGCAAACGACGCCGTCTGCCCTATGACAGTCGCCCATGCCGCTCCGCTCATCCTCATATGACATACAAATATAAATATCGGGTCAAGAATTATGTTTATAACAGCGCCTGTGAGCATAGAAAACATAGACCAGCTCGGACTTCCGTCCGCCCTTATCACGCCGTTTATCATGTTAGACAGCATGTAGATAGGGAAAAATCCCAATATGATGTTGAAATACTCGGACGCCATTCCGACGGTATTGTCGGAAGCTCCGAACAGTTTGAGTACAGACAATTTCAACGGATAAAAAACGGCGATAAGAACTATGCTGGAAAGCAATGTGAAAACTATTCCCGTCCCTATACATTTATGGTTTTCGCCCGTATCGCTCCTGCCTTGGTGTATATTCAGATACGCCGCGCATCCGTCGCCGAACCACCAAGCAAAAGCCTGCGCGATTATGAACAGCGGAAAAACAACACCCGTCGCGGCGTTTCCCAACGTGCTGAGCTCGCTGTTGCCTATAAATATCTGGTCTACGATATTGTATAAGGCGCTGACAAGGAGCGACAGTACGCAAGGTATGCAAAATTTCGCCATCAGCTTGGGTATCTTTTCCTTCCCTAAAAACTCAGACGATTTTATCTCGCTCATTTCGGCCTCCCGACGCGCCCGTCTTTTCCTGAAAACGGCGATACGCTGATATCTGCGTTATTTGGCAAACAGCGTTTATCGCATAAAAAAAAGCATAGAAATTGTCGAAATTCTACGCTCGTTTTGCTGTTCAACATATATAATTTTAATGATTTTCAAAAATTTTGTCAATTCAAAAACGCAAAAATCAATTTGATTTCATATAATGGCGCAGTTTCAATCGGAACATAAAATATATGTATATTGACAAAAAAAATTATAAAGTGATATTATTAATTTAATATATACTATAATAAGATCGTCGTTTCGGCAAAGAGGAACTATATGCGTACGAAAAAATCAATAGCGTTCTTAATCTTGATTATAATTGTAATGTCGTGCTGCGCGATAACGGTCGCCGCATGCAATCCGATAGGCTCTATCAACGAGACCCGCGTCAACCTGCTTGCGGACAGCTTTTCTATGCTTCTGCTCGGCAACGACGCGTTCGCTTGGAACGTGTTTTCCATAACTCCCGAGGATTCCTACGGTTATATCAAAAGTGAAGCTTACAGTTGGTATACATACACCAAAGCCTCTAAAAGCGACATGCAAGACCTACGCGAAGTATTCAACATATTCAGTGATGAATTGGAAAACATAAATTCTTCCAAACTGAGCAAAAAGGGATACGCGAAATATCGTGCACTGGATTACGTAATCTCATCATACGTCAAATATTACTCCTCTCGCTACGCGCTTGATTTCACTCTGATAGGCAGTTCATACATAAACGCGCAGGGAGGCTACGTCGCCGATTTTGCAACTACGGTTGACAGCTACGCTTTCAGAAACGAAGACGATATCAAAAATCTGCTTGAAATCACCGACTCCACAAGAGAAGCGTTTTTGTCTTATCTGAACTATGCCTCGGACAGAATAGAAGCGAACTATCCGCTTTACGATTACTCCCTTACGGGCATGAAAAGATATCTCGACAGCGTATCGGCACAGGGCGAAAACTATTATCTCTACTCTCTTATCGCCAAAAAAATAAACGCCGTCGGCTTCCTCGGCGCGGAAGCCAAACAGGATTATATTCAGAGATTCCGCAGCTCGTTTACAAACAATTTCATGACGGGCGTAAGAATGCTTTCCGAAGGGCTGGATGATTACACTGGTTACGTCGTCAGTACAAACGAAAGCTATCTCAACGCTTACGGCGAAATCGGCAGGCTCTATTACAAATGGCAATTTGAAAACAAAACCGGTATAAAAAACGCCGATCTCGAACTGATATTCACCGAAATCAACACAATGTACAAAGATTACGCGGATAGGTTGGAGAGCACCATGGATACAGTCAACGCTTTGGAAAACGGCTCTCCTTCCGTATATACGGATTTCCACGCGTATCTAAACGGCGAAAAAGCTCTTCTGAACCTAACGACTCCCGAACAAATGCTCGACTATCTCAAAGTCGCGGCAACGGACATCGTACCCGAACTCAACACTGAGCCGCAAATATATTTCAGACAAATGGACGATACGGTCGGCATGGTAACCAACACGCTCGCATATTATCTGCGCTCCCCGCTCGACGACCTCGATTCGCCTGAGTATATCACGCTCAATTCGTATTATATAAGCCAACATCCCGAAGAATTGCTTCTTGCTACTATCGCGCATGAAGGCTATCCGGGACACCTCTATGCATATGTGTATGCAAAAGAAAACGGAGAATCACTTATGACCACGGCATTCTCTCCCACGGCTTTCGCGGAAGGCTGGGCTGTGTATGTCGAAACCGTTCTGCTTTCAAATATAGCCGCGGCCTCCTCCGACCAAGCGGTAAAGCTGTATTGCGAATACTATTTGCAGGACATCGTGGCAAGCTTCCTATTGCACGCCATGATGGATATGCAGATCAACTATTTCGGAATAGGAGTGGATGATTTGACGTCGCAAGATATGCCCTTGGAACAAGCTCGCTCCATCGTCGAACAGCTTATGGAATCCCCCGCGCAGTATATCCCATACGGATACGGAACATGCGTAATGCTCAGGCTTCACGAAGAAGCGAAATATGCTCTCGGCAGCAATTACAATGAGGTCGAGTTTAATAAGCACCTGCTTTCCGAAAGCACCACTACTCTCACGCGGGCGGAGGAACTGACTGACGAGTATATAGTTTCCAATCGGTAAAAAATATTGAAGATAAACGTAGTAAGTTTTAAAAAATAAGATTGTTACAACAACCGCGACGTGCAAATCAGCTGCCCGCCGCGGTTGTTGCAATTACAGCGCTTTAAATAAAAATAATTCTTTCTGCCAGTCTGGAACAGTCAATTCTCCGCAATCCCTGTATCCTATTTTGCGGTAAAAATACTGCGATTTCTCATTCGCCTGCGTGGAAACCAACAAGTATTTATAACCTGACGATTTCATTTCATTTTCCCAATGTTTCATCATAGCTCTACCGAAACCTTGTCTTTGATAAACTTTGGAAATATACAGCATATTGCAAAACGGAGTGTTATCCCAAAAGAGATTGTAACGCAATATGCCGATCGGCATTTCGCCAGATAAAAGCACGTAGCCCTGACGGCTCAAAATCTTCTTATCAAATTCCGTGTCGGACAAATGCTTATCAAGTGTGAACCAAAACTCTCTGTCCGCCTCATTCACGAAACGTATTGTAAAATTCATCTGTTCTTTCATAATACAAATTTAATATCGACAATATTAAAAATCAACACAAAATCTATATATAATTACTTTCTAGTTTTTTTGAATCCTCATTATCTCATTAAAGTCGAATTTTTAACAGACACGGAATATTGTGCGGTAGCAGGTTATCTCGCTTGCATAAGCGAAGCGTGCCTGTATCCTCGGTCACAGGCACGGTATAGCCGCGGGCGGTAACGCCGTTTCGAGCTTGTTACACCTGCATCAAAAAACACGCCGAAGGCGTGTCGGTTTGGTGTATGATTAGTACGAAAATGCTGCTATAACATGCGCGAAGCGCAATAGGAGTCCCCGCAAAACGTCCCAGTTTTACGGGGATAAAAACAAGCAAAATATTCTGCGTAACTTTATAATGAGTTTACAGCATCGCATTAATAGACAGCAGAAAGTTTTATAAGAACCTTTAATTGCTATTCATTCCGAATTTTCTTGTCATTAGAACTTCTTTCCAATATGTTTCTCGACCAATAATATACTCGTTCCCCAAGTTCATATTACAAACTTCTAAAATCGAATACTTGAAATTATTGCTATAATCGATGCCGTTATTAAGTAGTACGGCTTTCAATTCGATATTTCCTCCGTGTCCGCTTTTTGCATATTCAGACCAACGTTGCCATATACAATATTCGCCGTATGCACTGCCTACGTATTGTTTGCCTGTAAGCGTATCTACAATTAAATAAACACCTTTTACATTAGATAAAGCTGATTTCCAAGTTGCAATGTTGTTTTCTATAATATGCTTTAAAGTTTGATAAGAAATATTTACATTATCAAAACCGTTAAAATCGTTTATTGTAACGCGTTTATCTAAAATTGAAGAAACACAAATATCCGCAGGGTTTGTTCCGTTTTTTGTTTGCAATTCCAAACAAGGGTATGAGGCGCGAAACTCTTTTTTATAATAAACAAACACTCTGCCGATTAAATCTTTCTGATTATCGGTAAGCGTTAAATCGTAGCGCCAACCGCTCCAACCGTCATTATGTGATACAGGTTGCGGTTTTTGATCATTAACCTTATAAATTCCGCCGAACATCCAAATATCTTTATCATAATAAATAAGCGATATAACATATTTACGATTAAAATTTTTATTGTTTTGGTATGATTGCCATTCTTCAAATTCATTTATTAAAAACTTTTCATAAGGTACCCTTTTATTCGTTGAGCCTATCGCAAAATGAATTTTATATTTTTTATAATCTGAACTTTGAACATTGAGAATATCAATAAGTTTTATCATCGGTTACTCCATTAATTTACGTATTTTATTTTAACAAATATAATTTCCAAAATCAAATATAAAAGACCGATAAGATACGTGTTCTTATCGGTCATAATGTATTGGAGACAACAGGACTCGCCTTTCAGCGATTGCTGACGAAGTCCAATCGCGTGCAGTGTGA
>CASQXY010000020.1 GCA_949432885.1 uncultured bacterium
TTAAGAACAACATTTAATAAAATTTTGCTGAAATAGCGAAAAATTTTATTAAATGTTGTTCTTAAAGGGAAAATTTTCGCTTTTAAATCATAAAATTATGCCTAAATTTTTTAGACTTTTATTGAATTTAACAGACATATGTACTATAATTATATTTATATAAATGATGCTGTGCATCTAGGAGGAATTATGAGAACAAACGCAACAAAACGTGCTTCGTTCGCACTGGCTCTGCTGCTTGCCGTTACGTTCGTTTTCGCCCTCGGGTTTACCGTTTATGACGGCGTAACCTTTGCGGCGGACGCTACGCCTCAGCCCGAAACAGAGATTTCAGTCGGACATATGAGCGACATCCACTACTTTCCGCTCGAATATTGCTACACTAAGGATGTTGATTCCGACGTGTACAAAGCGACCGATTTCTATTATGCCATGACGGGCGATACCAAGTTGGTGCTTGAAAGCGGAATGACTTTGAACGCGGCGATTAAGAGCATACTTAAAGACGCCGAGGATAACAAAGCTCCCCAATATCTCGTCGCATCCGGTGACCTGTGCAAAAACGGAGAACGCGTCGCGCTTATCGACGTTGCCAATTCCCTGCGCTACCTGCAAAACGAAATGAGAAAAAAGCCGAATTATCGCAACTTCCAAGTATTTGCGACCGTCGGCAACCACGACCTGTACAATCAGAACGGCGAAATATATTCTAAGGAAGACGGCTCGGGCAGGATTGCGGATATTCTCAATTCCGCGCAATTTGCGCTTGTATTCGCGGGTCTAGGCTATCCCGACGCTACGCTTGACGGCGCAAACAACACCGTAAACCTTACGGATTATCTCCCCGTAGATTATTGGTCGTCATCTTATACGGACGGTTATGTGGCTTCGACAAACGCTCCCAATATCGATTATCACTATTATTCCGACAGTCTTGCGGCAGTCAAAAACGCAGCGACCCCTGCGGAAAAGATAGCCTGCTATTACAACCTCGGCGACGGCCTCGGACAGCTTACATATATTGCGGAGCTTACGGATTCCGCAAATAAAGGCTACTCCTTTGTAGCGATAGACTCCTCCGACCGCGAACTCTCGAAAACGGGTGCCCCCTCCCGTATAAGCAAAAACGAGTATAACGCGCTTTCCGAAAAGCCAAGACTTGTCATAGAGAAAAACGGCGTTATCGACACGGAACACCCCGTAAGCTCGACAGTCGCGTTTGCAAACACCGACAACAAGGTCTACCGTCTTACAAAATACACACACATTACGGGCGGAAGAATCACAGAACAGTGCCTCGAATGGATTGAAACGTATGCCTCCACCCAAACGGGAGACAGAACCACTCTCGGCGAAGAGACGATGATTTCTACCTTCCACCACAACTTGCTCCCTCACTTTGAGCAGGAAGACGATATACTGAAAGACTTCACCCTCTACAACTGGGAATACACCGCGAAGCGTTTCCTTGATATGGGCATTCGTTATGCTCTTACGGGACATATGCACGCTTCGGATATTATGACCTACACCGACGTCGAAGGACGCACGCTCTACGACTTTGAAACGGGCTCGACTATCAGCTACGCGTCGCCACGCCGTTATATAACGTTCAAGCGTTTTAACTGCGACGGAAAGCTCGGGGAGCAAACTCATTCCTCGGTCAACGTTCTTTCAACCTTGAAAGAGGTAAGCGATAATATTTCCACTAAGGACGCTTGGAACCAATCCGCAATGGACGCATACAAAGCCAATCCCAACGATGATAACTGGAATGCTCTGCTCGCCGCCAACCCCGAATACCTTACTTACTGCATAAGATACAACGAGCTGTCCACAATGAGCTACAATGAGTTTATAAGCAAGGATATCTACTCTATCATCGTTGACAGAATGGTGAACCACTTTATCACGGACAGGACTCTGGACAGCCTCAAAAATATGGTCGGCAACATGCTTATCGGGCTTGACGAATCTATGGTCGGCAACATTCTAAAATATATCAATATAAACGGAGACATTCTCAATAAGGCCGTACAGTATATACTTGACGTGGCTTTGAACGATTTATACGGCGACGGAGGTTATCCCTACAACGGGAATACATACGATACCGCGCTAGATTATGTACACGCAATTATAGACGACGTGCTCAATCTGCAATTCGGCGACGATAGCATTGCCAGCGCCGAGAATCCAACCAACCGAGGCAAAATGAACGTAAAGCAGATTGCAAGCTTTATTATGATGTCCCACTCTGCCGGCACGGAGATTTCGCTGTCCGAAACTTACGAAACGATTGACAGAAATTTCACCGAAAGCGCGTACGGCTCCAATAAATACGGATTCATGAATCCCACGGACAAAACCTATCGCAAGCGTATGCTTGCCGCAATCAAGGACCTTGACAGTCAATTGAAGAGCGGCAAGTTTGTGGACACCCTCCTCAATACATTGCTCAATCCGCTGTTTAACAACGACGATTCTCTTCTGAAAACTCTTATAAATTACAATTTCGATCTGCGCAACGCAGTGACGGACGGATATATGTCTCAGAGCGATTACGACAGACTGGCGACCGGATTCGTTCAGCTATCAACCGACAAAACTGTCAAGCTGATGATTAAAAACATGGCTCTGAATGTCTACGGTATTACTCTTCCCGATAACTACGCTTTGAGCCTGAACGCGCAGGAATTCTGCCTCGGCAGAATTATCAACGACCTGCTCCCCGTTGCGAAACCTCTTATCGCGGATATGATGGGCTTCAATATGGACGGAAACGACCTTATCAGCATTGTTTCCAACCTGCTTGACAGCTATGTAACTCCCAGCTTCAAGGTCGGTTTGGGCGGAATTGCGGACAACATCGTAATTGCGTTTGCAACAGACGTATATCCCGACCTCGCGGATATGAACAACCCGTCGGCTTATTATATAATTCAGCCGCATGCCGATTATAAGTTCGGAACCGAAAAAATGAGCTACGTGAGCTCGAAAAACGTTATGTCTTCGGTCGGAGCAACCTTCAACGCGGCTACTCAGGAAAACGGCAGAGTTCCCAGCCGTGTAACGTCAAACTTCGATACCAAAAACGGAACGTCGTCTTATACCTTCAAGTTCTATACGGAAGAAAACGTATACGGCACGTTTAAGTACAAGACGTCGGCGGACAGCAACGAATGGACGGACGTAGTTTCCACCTCCAAGGCGGACTGCGATATGAACGCGGATTATATCGACTCCGCAAAGACCCACACTAAGGACGGCGTTACGGTGAGCATGCTCACTCAAACCAAGCCCGTATACCTGCCGCTTATCGACCTCGGTCTAGCATGTCTTACCCACGGCGAAATCGAATACGATTTGGACAAGAACAACAAGGACATACCCTTTGTGTACGGCGACCGCGACAAGGCGGCAAAGAACAGCGTCGTATACTGGAACGTAACGACGGTCACCGTCACAGGTCTCAGCGCAGGCACAACGTATTATTACGACCTTGAAGGCTCGTACGTGAACGGCGATAAAAAAGCCCAGTTCTCTCTTGCGGAAAACAGCGGCAGACAGTATTATACGTTTACGACCGCGGCGGACGACAGCGTAACCGCATTTGAATTCCTTACGATAGCGGATATTCAAGGCATGATACAAGGCATGTACGACGACAGCTACAATGCCGTCAAAGCACTGCTTGCCGACGAGAGAACTAAGGATTTCGATTTCATCCTCAACGCGGGAGACATGTGCGACAACGGCAAAAACTTCAACCAGTGGGCATATGCTTTGAATACGTACCAGGATTTATTTGCAAACACCTCTATGTTCTTTACGGCGGGCAATCACGAGGACGGCAGCAATGCTATGCTCAACTACTTCAACTACACATTGCCCACGGGTACGGACAACAAGCCTCTGCAAAAGGATAATCTGAAAGACGGCGTATTCTACTCGTTCAACTATGCGAACGCGCACTTTGTCGTTTTGAATACCAATGACTCCAATTCCTCCGGGCTCGGAGAGGTTCAGCTCAACTGGCTTACAAACGACCTTGCAAGCAGCACCGCGAAATGGAAGTTTGTGCTTATGCACAAGAGCCTGTACAGCGGCGGTTCACACTCAACCGACGCGGAGGTTGTGGCTATGCGCAAACAGCTTGTACCTCTGTTTAAGCAATACGGAGTCAATATAGTGTTTGGCGGACACGACCACACCTATACGTCTACATACCTGCTTGACGGTCAAGGTAATATCACCGACAAGAGCGAATCCGGAAATGTGGAATATAACAGCGGCGACGGCGTTCTCTACATTACGCTCGGTACTATGGGTACAAAATTCTACAACTATAAAGAGAACCCCGACGTAACGTCCAAGTTTGACAAAACTTCCAGTATCCTCGGAACTCTCGATTCGCAAACGTTCGGAAAGGTCGTTGTCAACGGCGATACTCTGACTTACACGGGCTACCGCTACAACAGCGAAACCAACTCTATCGAGGTCATTCACAACGAGGAAGGACCCAAGACGAACACTCTTGCAATAGTTTTGGGAATCTTGATACCAGTTGTGGTTATTGCGGCTGTTGCGATTGTGCTTGTAGTACTTAAAAAGAAAGGCGTTATAGGCAAAAAGAACAGCGCTACCGAAGGTAACGGAAACGAAATTCAATCCGCGGCTGCCGATTACTCTGCACCTCAAACCGCAGACGAACCCACGACCGATAGCGAACCGACAGGCGCTCCCGATGAACCTAAGGTTGATTCGGATACCGATACGAACAATTAACCAAAAATCAAATTATAAAAAAATACACACCCTGCGGTGTGTATTTTTTTATTGCGATTTCCGATTTATATCTGACCTCCTGATAATATGCCTTAAATATAACTTCAACGTTTTTCTTCAATTTAACACTCGGACATGTTGTTTTAATTGCCATTTTCCATATAAGTCATCTCCTTCGTAAGAGTCTATTTGATTTCATATCAAAACTATGCGCAAAATCGACATTTTGCGTAAACATCAAGCAAGTGATGGGGCGGCGAAGTCGCATTTATATCGGAAAATGCCTAAAAGGCAGAAATAAAAGGAGAAGATTATGAAAAAGAAAGGATTGATTATTTCAACAGTCGTAATGGTTGTTGTCCTGATCGCTTCGCTCACCACGGCGACCTACGCTTGGTTTACAACAGGTTCGACGGTATCAGTAGATAGTATCTCTATGTCTGTTGCATATGGTTCCGACGTCGCTATCGGTATGGCGAAGACCAACGCTTATAAAGCAAACGCAACCAATGACGATTTCGTCAACGGCTCTCTCACTTGGAACGGCTCGGCGGCTGAAAAATGGACGGGAGAGGACGGTCTCCTCACGACGCTTAACACTAACATAACATCTGTAGCTGTTTCGAAAGCAATCTCCACCGCAGTGAAAAATGGTGAGGATTATACGGTAGACGCTACTGAATGGGTTGCAGCAAACGAAGCTAACGTTGTTAAAGCTGCCGGTGAAGGCATGACTGTTGATAATGCAAGTGCACAAGCTGCCGTAACGAACACAGACTATATCTCTCTTGCAATGGGCGTTCAGGCTGTTGCTCCCAACCTCAAATCTATCGGTTGCGTAATCACGGTTGAGCCCACGGGCACGAAGACCACTCTCGGTATGAACGCGGCTATTCACGTAAGATACAGACTCAACGGCGGTGATTGGGAAGAAAAGGATATTTATGGAACGACTGCTAACTATGGCACGTTGAAAACTGCTGTTACTAATGCAAATCCCGGCGTTGTTAAAGATACTGACGGCACGACCGATAAGACTATGACCGGCGCACAGTCAATAAAGATTGAAATTGCAAGTTCCAATACCGACACGACGGCTTTAGGCGACACCATTAACCAAATTGAGGTTATAATATTTATCGCGGGCTATGATCCCGACTGCAATGTTGCTGCTACTGGCTCTTCTTGTAATATACATATTAACTTTGTATCGGCAACAATTAGTGCTTAATATTGGCACATAAAAACAAACTTAAATAAAAAAATACCGCTCGATTGAGCGGTATTTTTTATATTTTGATATTATCTATTATGCAGCAGCAATAGGCTCAGTAACAAAGTTGATGTGAATGAGTGCGGAGGAACCCATAGCAGCATTGTTGCAGTCAGAATCATAACCTGCGATGAAAACAACGATTTCAAGCTGATTGATTTTCTCACCCGTCAACGCCGTCGTGTTCGTATCGGAACCTTCAACGTCGATTTTGATGGACTGCGCGCCTGTCATATTCTTGGGAGTGGTGCCGTCGGTATCCATAACAACATTGGGATTTGCATTTACTATGCTTGTAGAGCTCTTAGGCGTGGTGTAATGAATATTTCCATAAATGTCAGCTTCTTGCCAGTTGCCGCCATTGAGTCTGTATCTTACATGAATAGCCGCGTTCATACCGAGAGTAGCTTTGTTGCCCGTGGGCTCAACCGTGATTACGCAACCGATGGATTTGAGGTTGGGAGCAACAGCCTGTACGCCCATTGCAAGAGATATGTAGTCGCCTGCTTTAACGGTCGTGCCGTCAGCTTCTTTACCTGCGTTCATAATTGCAGCTTCCGCACTGCTGTTTTCAGCCGTAGCGCCGTTACCGGAAGCTCTTACGACATTAGCCTCGTTTGCTTCAACCCATTGCGTGGCGTCAACAGTGTAGTTTTCACCCACTTTCACTGCTGTGGAGATTGCCTTAGAAACCTGTATCGCGGGCAGATTGGTGTTGAGAGTGGAAGACAATGCCGCATCGCCCGTCCATTTTTCAGCCGCCGCGCCGTCCCAAGTGAGAGAACCATTGACGAAATCGTCCATAGTGGCATCCGCTTTATAAGCATTGGTCTTCGCCATACCGATAGCGACATCGGAACCTGCTACAACGGACATCGTGATATCGTTTACGGATACCGTAGAGCCCGCGGTAAACCAAGCGTAGGTCGCCGTGGTGAGTGAAGCGATCAGGACAACAACCATTACGACTGTTGAAATAATCAATCCTTTCTTTTTCATAATCTTCTCCTTTTATTTCTGCCTTTTAGGCATTTTCCGATATAAATGCGACTTCGCCGCCCCATCACTTGCTTGATGTTTACGCAAAATGTCGATTTTGCGCAATCATTCGAGCTCACACACTATTTTAGAACGGCTTCAACATCAATCCGCCACCGCCATTATATGCAGTAAAATCAAAAAGTAGGCGAACTGTCGCGTACACATAGATTATATGTCATACTCATATGTGTGTCAATAGTCAAAAAAGTAATTTTTTCTTGACCATCCACATAAATTCGGCGTTTTTAAACAACTGAACGTTATTTTTTGTACAATTTATTAATTTCGCCGCAAGACTCGCAGCCGTCCGATTTTTTTGCGATGCGTTTATCCCCATAACGCATCAATACGATACGAAATCTATACCCAGCTTCACAAAGCCGCCGAGCGCCGAGTCCACGCAATCGAAATCACTGCCTTCAAGCCAAATGCATACATAACAATACATTATGTCTCCGACGGGCAATACCGTGTGACGCTTGAACACCGCTTCATCGCTTTCAAACGGCGTGGTGGCAAAATAACCTGCCGCCTGCGCCTCGTCATATGCCGCGCCCGTGAGCGTACGTTCATACGCTCGCAAATCATATGTGCTGCTCTTCGGGTCGTCCGAACCGAGAGGATACGCACAATATTCCAAATACCCCATTTCCGGCGTGCGATTGTAGTTTATGTTTGTATCTGCAAGACGCGGATTACGGCTGAGCGCGGCATAAACCTCCACGTTGGTCTTCTCCACGGTCAAATCCGAGCTCTTGAAGCTCTCCGCCCACATTACTCTCACAGCGTCCTGCAAATTTCGGTCATCGTTGTCCAAAGTCATCACGTAATCGATATCTGCGTCGAATTTGCCAGTATTTTTCACCAAGAAAACAAAGCGGATGTAGTTTTCTCCGTTTATCACGCCGAGCTCGGGTGAAGCAGCACTGAGCATCTCGCGCACTTGTGCAATCGTTTCGGTATGTTCGCCCTTATAAATCGGATTATAGCTGATATTCCAAATTTTGTCGGGTCCTTCCGCGTTCAAATACGGAGTCCACATACTGCCGTCGAGCGAAAGCGAAATTGACTTGTCCTGTTGCGACTTCGCGGTGATACGGACGTTGTTTTCCTGTACAAAAAGCAGCATTACGTAAACGACAGAGGTCACCACAAGCGCAAATACAAGCATAATTACGATTGCCTGCTTGAATTTGCGGCGTATCTCCTCACGCTTTACTTTTTTGGAAGCGACGATAGAATCCTCCCACTCCTTTTGCATCTTTGCGTTCGATTTGGGGTTTTGGGGAGGCTCTTCGTCCTTAACTTTCTTGCCTTTCTTATCGGACTTATTCTCTTTCACGTCGGCGCCGTCGGAATCAGTATCCGGCTCTCCGCCGCCCGATGATGCGGAAGTATCCGCTTTTGCCTCATCCTTCGGCGCGCTTGTTTCAGGCACGGAAGAACCCGAAGCGCCTTGCTTCGTTTCAATCGTTTCCGACACAGGCGCCGCCTTTCCGTCGGCGGCTTTGGAATTTTCCTCTCCCTCTGATTGAATTGTGGTCTTTTCTTCTTCTGCCATATGCTATATAAATGCTTTCGCGTTTTTATGCGTCGTATATGAGATGCCTATATATACATATATATAATAGCCCTACCGCTTATATTCCGCGCCGTCAGAAACGGTGATAGCTTCCGTCGTCCGCAAAATATCCAAACGGCACCCACTTCCCGAGCTTATCGTCGAAGTAGCCGTTGTCTATAATCTCGCCGTCCGGAGCGGTGTAGGTATAATCTATCCACGTGCCCTCTTCGTCGAAATAGCCGTCGTACACCTTGCCATCCTTATCGACCCACTGACCGCGCTCGTTGTAATGTCCTTCCTGCTCGCTGTCGAACTGCTCGTATTCTATCCATTTGCCTTCTAAATCGAAATAGCCGTTGTATACGTTGCCGTCCTCGTCCACCCACTGACCTTTTTCGTTGTAACTGCCTATAAGGGAGGGCGCGTCCTTTTCCTCGCTCGCAATTTTCAGAGTTACGCCTATGCCTTTGGGTTTGGACATATTCAAACCCTTTATGCCGCTTGTCATGCCGAGCTCGCCGAACAAACCGTCCGAACGATACTCTTCTAGCAGTTTGTTGTGCTTTTCGATATCGGCGCGCACGGATTTCCTGTTTTGAGGCTTGTTTTTACCTCCGTCGGCAGGAGCCTCGGGTCGAACGGGAGCAAATACTCCGCTTTCGTTCATGCCCAAATACGCTCTTCCGTCTTTGTCCGTACGATAGTTTTTACTCGTACCGACATCCTTATCGGACGTATCCGCATTTTCCGATTGATTGCCGCGCGCCTTTTCAAAATCGAAAGACAGCGAAAGCGCGCTTTGCAAATCTCCCGTAAAGTGCAGACGCGTCTGCTCCGCTATATTGCGAAGCTCTTCCGCGCTCAAATCCGCCTGCTGAGCGACAAGTCTGACTTCCGCCAAACGCTTTGCGGCAAGTCTCTGCTGTTCCAGTCTGACCTGATAAGGAGACTTTGCCAGCTCGGGTCTTGCGGAAACGGGCATAACTCCGTTTTCGTCGGCGGCTTTCGCCTTTTCTATCGCCGCATTGCGTAGAGCCGTCAATTCCGCAAGCTCCGCGCGCTCCTTTGCGTCAAGCTCTTTTTTGAGTTTCAGCAAGTATGCGTCTCTCTTCTCGCCTACGGGCTCGGGCAGGAATAAAAACTCGTTTGTGACCCAACGCGACAGCTTGGAAACGGCCCTTCCCGTCGCAAGCTTCACGCCCTCGCGTCTGAATCTCGCAAGCTGATCGGGAGCGTCCACGCCTTCCATAATCATCGTAATTTTATTGGCGTTGCAGAACCTGAGCAACATGGAAAGCAGCTTCTTTTTACTCTGCGAAGAGTCGAAGAACTGCGCCTCGCAGCGTATATAATCAAACGCGACTCCCGCGAATATATCGATAGAATTGAAATCCTCTCCGAATTGCGCGACAGCGGTTTTATATCCCGCACGGCGCAAACGGTTGTAGCGCTTCTTTGCCTCGCCGTCTATCCTTACAAGCGAAGTTCCGTAAAACGAAAGCACTATGCTTCCTTTTTTATAGTTGTTGTCTTTGAGTGTGGAAAGCAAAATTTCAAAATCCTGTTCGCTCTCCAAAAATCTGGTTGAAATAGGCAATCCGTATACGGTGTTGTCGGGAATAAGAAAATTTTCTTTCATCACGAGATGATAGTTTTTCAACTCTTCCAGCGCGATGATATTCAGTTCGTTTATTCTTACGGAATTTTCCGCGACGGCAAAATAATTGCATACGTTCAAACGACCGAGATAACGGTCGTTCAAAATCTGAAACGCATCGACAAAAACGACCTTTTTCACCTTGGACTTTATGTCTACAACTCCGCGGAAAAAAATGTCGATCGGCTTATATTGCACTCTTTTGGCGTATGTTGTGGAATTCATACTTCCCCCAAAACTCCGTCGCGCAGCATAAGTGCACAATGCTGTTATACTTATATAAGCATATCAAACATTGTGTATATTTGCAATATTTTTTTTCAATCGCATAGCAGTCGCCCGAAAGAACACGTCATAAATTCTCCTCGGCGCTTAGTATTTTCGCAGCGCAAATACACTGTGCCCTTTTATTTTATGCGATTAGAATACAGTTTCACAACTTATACTCGAAATTTTTATAGTTTATCAGACTATCCCTGTAACGTTTTATATAGAACTTTGCCATATTCGCGTTTTGTTCCAGATAATTGCCGCATTCCTCTGCGGACGCGCCCGGAATTTCACCCTCGTAGTCTATTATGAAATCGCAAAGCTCCAGCACCAAATCATATATATTTTCGGGTCGGAGTTCCCCGAACATAACAAGATAGCATCCCGTCCTGCAGCCCATAGGTCCGAAATAAATGATTTCGTCCTTCCTCTCATGATTACGCAGGAACGTCGCCGCAAGATGCTCTATCGTATGCAACGCAGGCATATCTATCACAGGCTCGCGGTTGGGACACGTCATGCGCATATCGAACGTAGTGACAGCGCAACCGTTAAAGCTGTCCCTTCTAGACACATAAAGACCTTTTTCAAGGCTAAGATGATTCACTTTGAAGCTCTCGATTTTTTCCATATATTCACCCGTTCGGCAAATGCCGCGAAAATTTTAGTTAAACTATGTTCATTACCGACCGTTATAATCAAAATCGCCCGCTTGCGCGGGCGAATTATCTCTTATTGGTCATCGCAACGCTCGATTTTCAAAATATACGGATTGCGAATCATAATCTCATTCAAAAGCTGAGATGAATATTCCTTATCGGTATTGAGCATAGCGCGGTAAAGCGTATTGTCATTCTGCCGTTCTATGGTCAGACTATTGAAGTTCTGCACTCCGAACAACTGTTTCACCTTGACGCTTTCGTCTGTCGTATTGATGAAACTTATTTTTATCTGATAATACTTCTTGGTGCGGAAAAGTTTGCAGTTCAAGTGGAACAGACACTGTATTACAATCAATATCAAAGCTCCGCCCGTGGCAAATATGTACATCTCCGCGCCGCATGCCATACCTATGCCGGCCGTCGCCCATACGCCTGCGGCGGTCGTCAGCCCGTGCATCTTCTGTCCGCGGAACATAATGATACCAGCGCCCAAAAAGCCTACGCCCGATACTATCTGCGAAGCTACGCGCGATACGTCTGCGTCCTGCCCTTGAAAGCCGTACTTGCTTACGACCATCATAAGCGCCGCGCCTACGCAAACAATCGTATGCGTACGTATTCCCGCTTCCTTAAAACGCAATTTGCGCTCGAAGCCTATGGCAAAGCCAAGCACCACAGCCAAAAGCACACCGATTAAGCCTTTGAGCTCGGTGCTAACTATGCCGTCAGTGTTGTAAAACTGCGCGGCGCAAATTAAACTGTCAAGTCCAAAACCTAGCATATTTTCCTCCCTATTCTTTTACCATAGTTTATGATTAAAGTCAATAGGCATTACAATTATATTTACTGTATAACTCTACGAAAAAAAATCCCACTCATACAAAACTCCTCTTTATATGGTTATTATAGTATGTTAAACGGCACAAAATTCACACTCGGCGTTATTAAGACGAAGCAGTGCAATACCACAGCGTAAGATATAGTTCGTATACGCCGGGGTCGGGGATTTCTATCTCGACGGAACCGTCGTAATCCTCCAAACGCACAAGCCACAGCGTTTCGCCTCCCTGCGCTATCAGTTCCTCATCCCACTTCGGCACGGACGAGGTATTGACGGCGTTTTTATTCAAGCATACGTATGCCTGAGCTCTTTTGTTCACCGCGGGACTGACGGTATATCTGCCTGCGCTGATATCCGTACCTACTTTATACTGACCTGCGAGCAACTCACCGTTTTCGCTTTTGCGCGGATTTGGAGCTTCTCCCGACCTGTACAGTCTTCCGCCCGTAAAAGACAGGTATTCTCCGTCGTTAACTTTAAGATAAACTCTGTTTTCGCAATAGCCGAACGACAGCATATCGGGTGAGTTGAGCGCGGCGGTGCCGTACAGCGCCGCTTCGGGCTTGCTCGTTATATAATACTGCGTTTGCTTATTGTCGCCGACGATGACGTATTCGCCCGCGGCGATATCCTTGCCGACTTTGAGCTGAGCGGACGAAAATCCTTTTTCGTCAATCCCTCCCAAATCCACTTTTTCGGGCAGATACAGCGATGCGTGCTCGAAAGCGATATACTCGCCATCGTTCAGATTCACGTATTGGCGCATATAAAACTCTTTGCGATATAAGAAGTCAGCTTTATTAGTAGCCGTTTCGCGCGTTTTGCGCACTTCAAGCACAGGAGTCGCGTCCTTATCGTCTTTGTCCACGTTCGGATATAGAACGTACTCGCCCGCGGGAATATCCTCTCCTACGAGATACACTCCGTCGGACTTTAACGCGCGCGGGTCAATATCACCACTTTTGCCGACCGTACATACGATTATTATCGCCGCGATGATAAACACAGCCGCAATAGCGCCGAATATTCCAAGCGCCTTATAGTTTATTTTTCTGCGCTCGACCGTAACCTTCGCTTTTTTGCGAGGCACGGTCACAGCAGTTCCGCAATACTCGCAAACCGCCGTATCGCTGTCCTGTGAAACTGTAAACGTCGCTCCGCAGTTGGGACATTGCAATTTGACAAGCTTCATTGTTCACCGTCCTGCGGCACAAGCGTTATCATATACAGATAGATATAATCGCCGTCTTCGAGGTCAAGATATCCGCACATAGTAGTCGGACTGACTTCCTCATCCTTGCCGAAAAAGGCAAATCCGTCATTGTTCAGAACGAAACACGCCACCATACTAGCGCTGCCGGTATCGAGACTGTATCTGCCTGCGGGTATATCCGTGCCGACCTTATACTGACCGGACGGATATCCGCCGTCCTCCGTCACGTCGGGCATAGGCGCTGCGCTTTCGGCATACAGCTTGCCGAATGTAAGATATACGTAATCTCCTTCGCCGATATTGAGGTGCGTGCGCATTCCCACCCTCTTCTTATACTCTACGCCGCCTATAACGCAGGTTATATCGGCATAACGCAAGTTGGAATCGTCATTGCAAAGTATGTAATTGCCAGCAGGAATATCCGTGCCGCCGCGAAGCATTAGATTGCCTTCAAAACTACCGTCTGCCATAGGCTCAGCCTTTATACCTCCCACACGGAAAACATTGCAGTCAATCACCTTCACATAAGTTCCGCTCGATACGGTAAAATACGTATTGTTTGCGAAACGGTATTCTTCAAGACACGCCGACGTCCCAGCACTCGCATTCGGGTCCGTCAATATCAAAATTCTTCCTCTTTGTTTGGCAGGGTCCTTAAACGCGACGAATTCGCCCTCCTCCATATCCTCTCCGACTAAATAAGTGCCCTCGTACAGATATGCTTTTTCATGCTTAAACTCGTTGGAAATCGGAGAATCCGCTTTATTGAATACTCCCGAAAAATATAACGCAAGTACAACTATCGCCGCCGCAAGCGCCGCTACAAGCAAGACCGCAAGAATTATCCTAGCAGGCGTAATCTTCACGTTGCCGAAATAATGATGAACCTCAGCCGGAGCCTGCGCGTCGGTGTTATAATAAACCGCGCCGCAGTATTCGCATACGCCGCTCTCCGCTTTGGCGTCGATAATAAGATTCGCGCCGCAGTTTTCGCATTTGTAATGGCTTTTTTTCATATTAATATATTACTACTTTCACTACAAATTGTCAAAAGTTTGAAAAGGTCAGCAATAGGTTTATGAGTCTACTTCGTATCCTGCGCGCATCTTCTATAAATTTTGTCTCGCACTCGAAAAACACTGCGCGCACTTAAAAGAAAACGCGCACCGCTTAGTGCGCGTTTTCGAGTGGTGCATCCTCAGGGACTCGAACCCTGGACCCACTGATTAAGAGTCAGTTGCTCTACCAACTGAGCTAAGGATGCATATCTTGCGACAAATACGCAAATTGCGGTCATCGTCGCTTTCAAGATACATATGCTACGGTAAAACCGCAACAAGTGGAGCGGGAGACGGGATTCGGACCCGCGACTTTCACCTTGGCAAGGTGACACTC
>CASQXY010000021.1 GCA_949432885.1 uncultured bacterium
CGGGCCGAAGAAAAAAACGCGGAAAAACGGGAAGAACATCTCTATAAGTCCGCGTACGCCGTCATGCTTAGGAGAGCGTACGGCTACGAGATGTCCGCTGTTGCTATCCGCGTCGTACGCTTTATTGAATGAAAATCCGAAGCAGCGAGGAGATTTGACAAACATTATCAGATTGAATTCTCCGTCGAAGCGCTCCGTGCCGCAATCGATTGCGGCTTTTATTCTGTGGATTCGGTATTCCTTGAATACGTGACCTATATAGGCGAATACGCCCAGTTTCTTTTTTGTCTCGGGCTTCGAGGTGTAGCCTATGGGGGTAAAAGCTCCCGTCGCCAAAACGTAGGTGAAAAGGCTCCCTTTCGAGTGGTCGCGCTGCGGTTGAATTTTACCGGTTTGTTCCTCGCCGCCCGCAGCAGGAACGGTTGCGCGCGTGGTGTGTCCGCCGCCCGCCGCGTCCGACATCATTTCGTGTTTGCCTACGACGATTTGCTTGCCCGTTTTCATTCCTCCGCAGGAAGGGCAGGAGGTTTTCGATTCCTCGTAGCGTTCGGCTTTGGCTTTGTCGTTGAGCGTGCCTACTGGGAAGTACCAAACTTCCGTAGCTCTGTCGTATATCTTGCCGAGAACAGAGCCGAGCGTTCCGTCGCCGCCGCATACCGCCACCGCGTCATATCCGCGCGGGTCGGGGTCGGAGTCATTCGGAAGAGAGCGCCTAGTATAAACGTATTCGTCGCCCAGACATTTTTCCACCTGTTCAAAAGATATTCTTTTACTTCCGCCTGCGGCGCGATTTATGATGATGAGACAGTTTTTCATTTTTACCCGACATATTTATGAGCTTCGCAAATATTTTGTGCGCTAGGAGACTTTTTATAGTTGAACGGCTCATTTTTCAAAATGTAAAAGTTTGCTATTTGAGTTTACAGTTACAAATATATCTGCTATAATTATTGAGATTATCGTTTATACGCGTATATGCGCGTACCCAAAAGGAGCTAATATGGCAGTCAAATTAGGTCAAATGGATTCTAAGGATTTGTTTACCATCCCCAACATCATCACCTATTTCCGCATAATTTGTGTACCCGTGTTCGTCGCGCTTATGGCGATTGGCGGAATGAGGGCGGATTTCACGCTGTTTTACGCCGCGTTCGGCGTATTCGTATTTGCGGCGGCAAGCGACCTTGTGGACGGTTGGATTGCAAGACGCTTTCATATGCAGAGCGGCATAGGTATGGCGCTCGACCCCATTGCCGACAAGCTTATGCATATCGCGGTACTTGCTTGTCTGTCATTGTGTACGGGTTTGACTCCTCTCGGAAAAAATCTTGTCCAAAACGGCACGATTGACAATCCTTGGTTTGTACATTATGCGTTTGTGGTGCTGATATTGGCAAAGGAAATAGTGCAGACGTTTATCGCGCTTTACGTCATGAAAAAGGGTGCGACCGTCAAGGCGAACTGGCTTGGGAAAGTATCTTCGTTTACGATTTCGGTCGGCGTTATACTCGGGTTTTTCCACAACTACGTTCAATATGCGGATTGGGGAATACTCGCTTGGGGTATCGCGCTCACCTATGCCGCGGCATGCGCGTATCTCGCCGACGTATTGAGACAGGTCAAACGTATAGAGAGCGGTCAGCAGAAAGCTATATCAGCCGAAACCGTAAAGGAAAACGATATTAAAGCCGTCGAGAAAAGGAAGAGCGGCGCGACGGGAGGAATCTTCTCTGAGGACGGAGACGTGCTTGCCGAAACGTCCGCAGTTGAAACGAAGACCGAGGAAAGCGTGCAGACAGATACGCAGGACGGAGCGCAGGAATAGAATTTTACGCCGCGGTCGCGGCAGGAGAATATATGGAACAGATGGAAAAAACTTACAATCCCGCTTTTGAAAAAACCGTTTATCAGAAGTGGATAAAGGGTAAATGCTTTGAAGCTCATCCCAATTCCGAGAAGGAACCGTTTACGATTATGATGCCGCCGCCCAATATAACGGGTCAGCTTCATATGGGACACGCGCTCGACGATACTACGCAGGATATTATTATCCGTTTCAAGCGCATGTGCGGCTATGAGGCGCTGTGGATGCCGGGAACGGACCACGCCGCGCTTGCAACGGAGGTCAAAATCGTAGAAAAACTTCGGGAAGAGGGCAAGAGCAAAGCAGACCTCGGAAGAGACGGATTTTTGAAGCGCGCGTGGGAGTGGAACGAACAGTACGGCGGCAGGATTATCGAACAGCTCAAAGGCTTGGGCGTATCCTGCGACTGGTCCAAACTTGCGTTCACAATGGACGAAAACTGTTCCGCCGCTGTGTTGGATGCGTTTGTGAGATACTACAAGAAGGGCTTGATATACAGAGGGGACAGACTTATAAACTGGTGTCCGCATTGCCATACCGCGCTCAGCGACGCCGAGGTGGAGTATGAGGAACAGCAATCAAATCTCTGGCATTACAAATATCCCGTCGTAGGAGAGGACGACGCTATCGTCATTGCGACGACCCGCCCCGAAACTATGCTGGGCGATACCGCCGTCGCGGTCAATCCCAAGGACGAGAAGATGGCGAAGTATATTGGCAAATCCGTCCGTCTGCCGCTCACCGACAGGATTATACCCGTCGTCGGCGACGACTACTGCGAAATCGGCTTCGGCACAGGCGCGGTGAAGATTACTCCCGCCCACGACCCCAACGACTTCGAGCTGGGACTAAGACACAATCTGCCCGTCATCGCGTGCATAGGCGAGGACGGACTTATGAACGAGAACGCGGGCAAATATAAGGGGATGGACAGGCTGACCGCAAGAGCGGCGATAGTCGAGGACCTTACCGCACTCGGGCTTATGGTGAAGATAGAGCCTTACGCGCACAACGTCGGCACGTGCTACCGTTGCGGCGAGACTGTGGAGTCGCTCATTTCAAAGCAGTGGTTTGTGAAGATGAAGCCACTTGCCGAGCCCGCGATAGATGCGGTCAAAAACAAGAAGACGGAGTTTATTCCGTCCAGATTCGAGAAGATATATTTCAACTGGATGGAGAATATAAAGGACTGGTGTATTTCCCGTCAGCTTTGGTGGGGTCACCGTATCCCTGCGTACTACTGCGACGGCTGCGGAGAAATGACGGTTTCCAAAACGCCCGTGGACGTATGCCCGAAGTGCGGAGGAAAGACGCATCAGGACGAAGACGTGCTCGATACTTGGTTCAGTTCCGCATTATGGCCGTTCAGCACGCTTGGATATCCGAAAAAGACGAAGAATCTGAAATATTTTTATCCTACGAACGTGCTTGTCACCGCCTACGACATCATTTTCTTTTGGGTCGCAAGGATGATTTTCAGCGGTATCGAGTTTATGGACGAGGTTCCGTTCTCCGAGGTGCTGATACACGGCATCGTGCGCGACGCTCAGGGAAGGAAAATGTCCAAGAGCCTCGGCAACGGAATAGACCCGTTGCAGATTATTGAAAAGTACGGCGCGGACGCTCTCAGATTTTCGCTCGCTTCGGGAATCGCGCCCGGCTCGGATACGCGATTTACAGAGAGCAAGGTGGAGAGCTGCCGAAATTTCGTCAACAAGCTATGGAACGCCTCACGTTTCGTGATAATGAACATAAAGCCCGACGACGATTTGTCCATGCCATCAAGACTGAATGCGCTTGACAAGTGGATACTTACGCGTCTTAACGACACGGTGAAAGAGGTGACTATAAATCTCAATAAATACGAAATCGGCATGGCTTCTGCAAAACTGTACGATTTTGTTTGGAGCGAATTCTGCGACTGGTTTATAGAGATGAGCAAGGCGCCGCTTTATTCGGGAGACGAGAAGGACCGCAAGCACGCAATCGCTATGCTCGCTTACGTGCTTACCCAGATTTTGAAGCTGCTGCATCCGTTTATCCCGTTTGTGACGGAGGAGATATATTCCAAATTTGCTCCAAAGGGCTCCGTACTCATGACGCAGGATTGGCCTACGTATAATAAACACAGCGTTTACAGAAAGGAAGAGGCGGGTATCGAGAGCTTGCGCGAGATGGTCGTGGCTATCAGAAATATCCGCAATGAGATGAACGTGCCTCCTTCCAAAAAAATTCATGCGTACGTCATTGCGGAAAACGAAAAATTTTACAATCAGTCCGCAGGATATATATGCAAGCTTGCGGGTGTCGAAAAGGTCGCGTTTGTCAAGGATAAGAGCCAAGTGACCGAGAGGGTCAGCATAGCCGTCACAAAGGACGCCGAGGTTTTGATACCTCTCGGCGACCTCGTGGATATCACTAAGGAAAGAGAGCGCATAACCGCAGAAATAGAACAGACGAGCTCGGTAATAGCCAAAACCGAGGCGCTGCTCGCCAACGGGAATTTTGTAGAGAGAGCGCCTCAGAAGCTGGTGGACAACGAGAGAGAGAAGCTGAGAACCGCTCTTGAAAAGCTCGGGAAGCTGAAAGATAAGCTCGTCATGTTCGAGGAAAATTTATGATTGTAAAGGACAGCACAAAAAACTTCAACTGCTTCAAATCCACATGGAGGTATTTCGCCGATAAGGGCATATATCTTATATTGCTCAATCTCGTGCCTACATTGATGCTGACGTTTTTACTGTCGCCGTCGTCTACGATGTATTATCTTTTCAACGTGGACAGAGTGGACGCGACCAATCTCGGCGCTCTGTTCGGGAGTATGTGGGACTTGCCTTATTCGTTTTGGTATATCGGCATAGTCGGCTTTGTGTTGCTTGTTTTTACGGGCTCGGTGAGCTTCGGCGTTATTGACAGACACATGCGCGTAGGCGAGTTTACAGTGAGCCCGCGCTATATCAAAAACAGGCTGAATTACAATCTGCTTACCAGCATTCGGTTTGTTTTCGTGGCAGTTTTGAGCCTTTTGTTTTATAGTGTGGTCACAACGGTCCTGTATTACCTTTGGGCAAACCTCTTTTCCAATTATGCGACAAAGATGGTGTTCAACGTCGTTACGCTTTGCCTCATGGAAATAGGAATGATAACGACAATGTCCATGTTTATTTTGTGGCCGCCGTATATGCTCCATACGGGTTTGAAGTCGGTCAGCGCATTCAAAAGAGCGTGGAGCAGTATGTCGGGCAAGACCTTTCAGGCTATTGTTGCGATAATTACGGTTGTGCTGCCGTTGCAGATTATTATGGCGGTAACCGAGGCGTTCGACGCCGGAGTTATATGCCGTACAATTCTCGACGCACTGTCTTATGCGATAGTCGTGCCGTTTTATTTTACGCTTATGTACAATATTTTCTATGACGTGACGGGAACGGAGCGTATGGATTTAGTGCAGAAGCAAAAAAATATCTGGGCTAAAAAATAAATCGTCTTTTTCTGCGCCGCAAGCGCGCAAGAGGTAGAAATGGAATTCAGATATTCTATAACAATCCTGTTTTCAAATATGGGTTACGTTCTCAAAATCCTAATGTGGATTTTGATATCCCTGCTTATTACCGCGGCTGTCGGCGCGGCTGTTCTCATCCCTATATGGAGAGTGCTCGCAAGTACGACAGCGGTGCAGACTATCGCAAGCGGAATATTCAACACGGCGGGCGAAATATGGAACGGCGGATTGCATATGCGAGTCGCAATTTACGATTTGGTCCCGAGACTTCTTAATATGCTCGAAGAGATAGCCACAAATCCCGCAATAGCAACGGGACTTGCGTTTGCCGTCTTGTTTTTGTATATGCTGTACAGCTTCATAATGGGGCTGTCGTACTATACGATTGCGGATATCATAAACAAACTCATGTCCGCAAATCTGCGCTTCGGGTTTGCAAGCAATATGGCGCTCAATTTCAAGAGATGCTGTCGGTATTCATTTGCCAAGCTGCTTATAAGCATGCCTATCGATATCCTTGCGGTCGTGCTGGGCATTTTGCTTGCGTACGGGCTGCTTTCCGTCGTAGGAGTGTTTGCGCTCGCTATTATGATTGTAGTCGGAGTGCTGTTCTTTTCACTCAAAGCGCTGCTGTTCAGCGGTTGGCTGCCGCGAGTCTTGCATCATCCCGAGGAGAAGCTGTTCATCAGCTTTACGCGCGCCTTTCCGTTTGTCAAAGCCAATCTAGGCGGATTGTTTAAGGCGTATGTGATTACGTTCGGTTGCGTCTATCTGCTCGCTTCCGTTTTTACGGTGCCTACCTGCGGACTTATTATGCTTATACTCCCGTCTATATACTATTTCCTGCTGCGCGCCGTCGAGCTTGTAGGGTATTATAAAACGAAGGGATTCAGCTTCTACGCGGACAGCACGACGGTTGTAAACACAGTGGATTACGGCTTCCGCTTTTCGGGGCAGGCAGGATTGAACGTAGAGGAAAAGGTCAACGATATATCGGCGGCCTCGCCGCAGGTCAAATCCGCTTCTACTGCGGAAATTAAGGTGAAAATCACCGATTCGGTTACGGGCGCGGACGGCTCGGTTGCGGATTGCGTAGGCGGCGCGGAAGAGGAGAATAAGAAATGAAGATAAGAATGAGCTTCGGCGTTGCAAAAATTGTCATAATCTGTGCGGTGCTCGCGGGCGTATGCGCGATAATAGGGCTCGATATCGCGTTGCTTGCGGGAGCTACTGGGTCGGGTACATCGCCTGCGATTCCGGCGGTTTCCATGGCGGCGGGTATCGTGGTGGGCGTCATAGCGCTGCTTTTGCTTGTCAACAGCTATTATAAATTCAAAAATGACGGATTGCTCATTCTGATAGGACTGTTTGCAGATAAGGTCGCATATGACGATATACTATTTGTAAGACAGTGCATAGATACCGACGAACTGTTCCTAATCGTCAAGGATAAGGAGCATTCCGACAAGGAAATGGGACTGAAAGTGAGTATCGCCGAGAAGTTTTCCGACGATTTTATAAAGGGACTCAGAGAATATATCCCCAATATAACCGTCGATATCTTTTCTCAGCCGAAGAAAAAGGACAAGGAAAACTGACGGTTCGGAGTTATCGCATTTGCGGCAACTCCGTTTTTAAAGACCGCCGTTTTCTTTACGGAGCTCCGATGTGAGAGGCGGCTATCGCAAAAAAGCATATCCGAGCATATAATATACGCGCGAGGTGGACTATCAAACTCAAAGCGTATATAGACTTGAATAAAATCCGCGACAATTTGGCGCGCATGCGTAAGGAGTCGGGCGCGAGGCTGCTTCTTATGGTCAAGGCGGACGCATACGGGCACGGACTCGTTTCCGTGGCGCTTGCGGTCGAGGACTGCGTGGACATGTTCGGAGTGGCGACCGTCGAAGAGGGCGTAGCTCTTAAAGAGTCGGGCGTGAAAAAGGACGCGCTTGCGCTCCTGTGCGGCGTAGACGAGCTGGAATATGCGATAGAAAACGGTATTGTATTTGTGCTGTCCGACTTTACTCAGCTTTCCCGAATCGAGAGGATATTGCAGGAGGGCAAATTCAGTGCATCCGATATCAGATTTCATATAGCTCTCGACAGCGGAATGCACAGGCTGGGTTTTTGCGAAGAACAGCTAGACGAACTGCTGAACAGGCTGACTGCGTGCGGAGTTGCGCCGGAGGGCGCGTATACTCATCTGCGGGTGCGCTCATACACGCAGATAAACGCGTTCAGACGCATGAGCGACAGCGTCGTCAAACGCTTTCCGAGGACGATAAGACATATAGCTTCAAGCCGCTTTATAGGCTGTAAAAGCCTAAGATACGATATGGTAAGAGTCGGCATATCCGCATATGAAGGCGCGATGACGGTCAGAAGTACGGTCGTCGCCGCAAGACGGGTTGAAAAAGGCGAATACGTAAGCTATGGCAATTATAAACTGAAATCGGCGACGAATACTGCTGTGGTGTTCGGCGGATATGCGGACGGCGTATATAGGGAAAGGCCGTCGTCCGTCTTTATAAGAGGGCGGCGCTGCCGTGTGATAGGCAGGGTCTGTATGGATATGACGGTTGTGGATTGCGGAGATTTCCTGCCCGAAATCGGAGAGGATGCCGTTCTGACCGACCCCGAGCATATAGACCTTGTTACAAAGGAGCGGAAAAGTATAAATTATACCGTCATGACCTGTTGGCACGGACGGGTGGAGAAGATTTACGGCAATGACGAAAGCGGAGGCAAGGAAGGCGGCTAAGAGCGCCGTGCTTGCAATGAGTACGGAAGAAAAGGAATGGGCAGGCGGCGCAATCTGCGACGCTTTGAGCGGCCTGCCCGAGTTTTGCGGCGCGCATAGCGTCTTTATATTTTTGGGTACGGACAGCGAACCAAACACAGAGGAAATCGTGGGTCTTGCGCTTATGACAGAAAAGACGGTCGCGGTTCCTAGAGTGCACGGGCAAGATATGAGCGCGATTGTCATAACTCCTTATTCTGATTTCAAAGTCAACAAATGGAATATTCTAGAACCGGTCAAGGGTCATACGCTGGAAGATACCGACGTGGCTATTGTTCCGCTTGTCGCGTACGACGGACTTAAAAGAGTGGGGCACGGCGGAGGTTATTACGACAGATATCTGCAAAATCGAAACTGTCTGAAAATCGGGATAGCGTTCGACTGCCAGAAAGTAAGCAATCTGAACGCGGAGGATTTTGACGTTCCGCTCGATATACTTGTAACCGAAAAGCGCATAATAACCACTGACGGGGAAAGGGAAAATATATACGGAGAGTAAATCGCCATGAGAGTGGTCGCAGGGAAATTCAAAGGCAAAAACGTTATAGCGCCCAAGGGCGAAGCGGTGCGCCCGACAACGACGAGGATAAAGGAAACTCTGTTCAATATTTTACAGATGGACGTTCCGCAATCAAGAGTGCTGGATTTATTCGCAGGAAGCGGCTCTTTGGGGATAGAGAGTTTGTCAAGGGGCGCGCAGCATGTGGTTTTCGTCGACAAAAGCAAGGACAGTATAAACGCTATAAAATACAATTTGAGCACTTTAAGCGGCGATTATGATATTGTAAACTCCGATTTTGCGGCATATCTCAACAGTGCGGCGTTCATCGGAAAGAAATTCGATTTGATATTTATCGACCCGCCGTATGCGAGCAATATGGGTGAAATCGCAATAGATTTTATATTGTCGCATGACTTGCTGACGGCGGACGGCAAAATCGTTTTCGAGCACGGCAGCGAAAAACCGTATACGCTTGCCGCCGTCGGATATAAACAGCGCACCAAGAAAATGGGGACGGTCACGGCGGAGTTTATCTCGCGCAAGCGTATAGCGCTTATGGCGGGAAGCTACGACCCGTTCACAAGAGGGCACGAAGCGGTGCTTGACGAGGCACTTGAAATGTTTGACGAGGTTGTGGCGGCTTGTCTCATAAATCCCGATAAGCAATACGTGTTTTCAGATGAACAGAGGCTCGCGCTCGCGCAAGCAGTATGCGAGAGTAAAAAGGGCGCGAGAGCTCTGTTTTCAAGAGACGACGCCGCGGCAGTTGCTCGGGAGGTCGGCGCATGTATGCTCGTGAGGGGCAAAAGAGGGGAGCGCGATGAAAAGTATGAAGAGGATATGGCGGCTTATAACCGCGAACACGGCTTCGAGACTTGCTTTATAGAGCTTCCGATTTATGCGGATTTGAGCGCGACAAAGGCGCGCGAAATGCTGCGCGCAGGGGATATGTCTGCGGTGCCGCCCTGTACGGTTGAACTGTTGAGGTCAAAGGAATATGCCGCAAGGCTCGGATGAGGGGAGCAAATTTGAGCGTATAAACAAAATGCGCTTGAAATGACGGGCAAAATGGCATATACTTAGTTGTATACAAAAGGAGACGGGAATATGGAAACTATCGAGATGCTCATAAACGATTTGGAGAGCGAAATACTCAAAGCCAAAAACGCCGCTTTCAGCAGAACGGATATTATTGTGAATAAAGCCGTGATTTTGGATATACTGTCTCGTATAAGGAGCGGCTACCCCATCGCGCTCAAAGAGGCGGCGCAGATAAGAAAGGACCGCGACGAAATTATCCATAAGGCGGAGACGTACGCCAATGAGACTATGGATAATGCCGAGGCGCAGGCGAGGGAAATGATATCCGCAAACGAGATTACACGCCGCGCTCAAGAGGCGGCGCAGCAGATTCAGGACGAGGCGGCAAGGCACTATGAAAAGATGGATTTCGACGCCCGCGCGCTTGCGTTTAATCTTATTGACGGAGTGGAGCAGTCTATGAAGCAGGCTCTAGTTCAGATTAAAGACAGGAAGGATAAGCTGCGCTACGAATAACGGACGTTGCGGCGCCGATAGCAGTTAAGCTCAGCAGTAGGTTTTCAGAGAAAGTATTATCAGTTGCAAAAAATGCATGATTTCGTTCAGTTCGCACTTGCTTTTTCCTTCGGCGAGTAATTGAGCTGTCAGCATAGCGACTAGGTTGCGGTCAAGCGGCTGCAACTTTTTTATTCCGTCCGTGATTTCGGAAGCGATTTTCACGTAGTTTCGGTTATCCATAGATTCAAGATATGCACTGCGGCGCGTTTATGATAAAATTGAGCGGGTATATTGCAAAAACACGCCGAATGGACAAAGGTTTTAATTGAAATAAAGGATTTATTGTGTTATAATTGTCGGAAAAGAGGTCTACTATGGTAAAGCAAACCTATTCTAAAAATCTCGATACGTTCGGGAAGGTCATAACCTCGCTTGCGCTTGACGCCGCTATGGAGGTGGAAGGTATAAAACTGCCCGAAGCGAAAAGGTCGCGCGGTTCGGCTTCCGTGTATTTTTTGCCGAACGAAAAGGTGACGGTGGAGTTTTTCATCAATATAAACCAAGGCTATTCCGTGCCTATTACGGTTTCGTCTTTGCAGGAAAACGTAAAAATGCAAATAGAAAAATCCACAAAATTCAAAGTGCATGCGGTGAACGTGCACGTGCTGAATCTCAGTTTAGATTGACCGGTCAGGATTATGAGAAGAATAGCGAGAGAAGACGTATTTAAATTGGTGTTCGAGTACACTTTTCTGGGCGCGCCCAACGACGGCACGCTCGATTTGCTGTTGCTTGACGACGGGCTTGACGAGGATGACAAAGCCTATATAAAAGCGGCGTACAGAGGGATATTGTGCGACATTGACAAGCTCAACGGGATTATTTCGTCTCACCTTTCGGGCTATAAAATAGACAGACTGTACAGGCCCGATTACGTCGTTCTGCTGCTTGCGGTATATGAGCTTGCGGAAAAAATCGCGCCTGCTGCGGTTATAATAAACGAAGCCGTAGCTTTGAGCAAAAAGTACGGGACGGAAAAATCGGGCTCGTTTGTGAACGGCGTTCTTGCAAAGGTCGTTCAGAATATTGAATAAACAAAATTGCCGAATAGCTGTTTTTTAGGTCGGAAATGACTGATTATCCTTTGATTAGCGAAAATACAATATCCGTAAGCGAGGTGAACGCCACAATTAAGGCGTGCGTCGACGCTCCTATTTTCAAGGGTTTGGAGGTCTACGGCGAGGTTTCGGGATTCAAGTTCAGCGGTCCCCACGCGTACTTTACATTGAAGGATAAGTATTCCCAGCTTTCCTGCGTATGCTTTTACGGCGCCAAGACGTACAACCCCAAAGACGGAGAAAGCGTCATTGTGAAAGGCAATCTCGATTATTATATGAAAGGCGGCAGGCTGTCTTTGCAGGTAAGTTCTATAAAGCCCGTTGGGCAGGGCTTGTTGTTTTTGGAGTTCGAGCGCCTTAAAGCCAAGTTGGAAAATGAGGGATTGTTCGATTCAGCGCATAAAAAAGCCATTCCGGCGTTTGCGAGGAACGTGCTTGTCGTCACCTCCAAAACGGGCGCGGTTATAAGAGATATAGTGACCACTGTGCGCAGGAAGAATCCCATAGTGAACATTGTAGTGCGCGACGTCCGCGTACAGGGCGACGGGGCGGCGCACGAGATTGCGGGAGTTCTTGCAAGGGTCGACGCGCTGGGCTATGACGTGATAGTCATAGCGCGCGGCGGAGGCTCGCTCGAAGACCTTGCTCCATTTTACAATGAGGAGCTTGTCCGCGCCGTCTACAATTTAAAGACTCCCGTCATATCCGCGGTCGGGCATGAAACGGATTTTTCGCTTTGCGATTTCGCCGCCGATATGCGAGCGCCCACACCGACTGCCGCAGGAGAGCTTGTGGCATACGATTACTACGGTATGGTGGACGGACTCAAAGACGATATGCGTAGACTTACGTCCTACGTCAAGCGCGCATACAGAAACGCGAGCGCGAAGGCTCGGCTTACGTTCGGCGCGTTCCGCGGCGCGGCTAATACATTTTATGCGGGCAGAATAAGGAGAGTCGAGCGCGCGTTGCATGCGGCAAAGACGAATATAGAGCGCAGGTTTGACGGCGCTTCGTCAAGAGCGGAAAGGGCTGTCGACGCTTTGGATAGGTTGAGTCCTCTCAAAACCCTCAAACGCGGATATTTCAGATTGCAATCCGCAAAGAACACCGTAAACAAGGTCGCAGATTTGAACGTCGGAGACGTGGTTACGGTGACGGGCGGAGACGGAGCAATAGAAGCGAAAGTTTTGGATATAAAATTGTTCGGAGAAGTTAAGGAGTAGCATATGGCGGAAATGAAGAAGTTTGAAGAGTCCCTCGGGGAGCTTGAAGCGATTGTAAAAAAGTTGGAGAGCGATATGCCGCTCGACGAGGCGGTCGCGGCTTTCGAGCGCGGAATCGCGCTAAGCAAAATCTGCGTAGAAACTCTGAAAGCCGAAAAAGGTAAGCTCAGCTTGCTCGTGGACGATATAAATAATATATCGGAGCAGTTCACTCTTGACTGAGCGTGATGCTATGACGGTAAACGAGTTTATCGAAAAGGTGGAATGCGGTTTGCAATCCGCTTTGAGCGACTGCGGAGGTTTGACGGGCGAGGCAATGAAATACGCGGTGACGGGAGGCGGCAAACGCGTCCGTCCTATGTGCGTATATTACGGCGCAACGGCGGTCGCAGGGGATGCCGACGTCCTCCGTTCGGAGGACTTGCCGTTGCTTGCGGAGGTTGTCGAGCTGATACACAGCTATTCGCTGGTTCACGACGATATGCCCGAAATGGACAACGACGACTACCGCAGAGGTAAACTCTCCGTTCATAAAAAATTCGGAGCGGCAACCGCGTTGCTGGTCGGCGACGCCTTGCTTACGTTGGCTTCCAGCTTGTTGCTGAAATGTAAAAACAGGGAAGCCGCGGCTGTTATCTCCGACGCCGCCCTCGATATGGTTTTCGGTCAGTCCGCGGAGCTTGCGGGATGTAAAAGCGAGAAGGAATATCTTGAAATGTATTCCAAAAAGACGGGCGCATTGATTCGGGGAGCGTTTGTCGCAGGCGTGATTTGCGCGTGCGCAGGAGAGAACTACGAGGCAAAAATCGCGTATGCATCCGAATTTGCGGAAAGGCTGGGACTGGCGTTTCAGCTAGCAGACGATTTGCTTGACGGCGACGGAATCGCAGCTCTTATCGGGAAAGCAAGAACCCGAGAAATGCTTGACCGCGAAACATCGGCGGCGATAGACGTCGCAAAAAAGCTCGGGAACTGCGACGAACTTATCGGATTTGCGAAACGACTGTGGCGCAGAGAGCGGTGAAATCCTATCGGCGCGTTGGATTTGAATATATGCCGGTTCAGAATGGCAGAAAAATTACAGCGGCATATAATATATAGTACATAAATACGTAAAGCATAAAAAAGTTGTTGCAAAATGCGCATGCTTTTGATATAGTATTAAGGCAATCGTATGCGGGAGTGACTCAGTGGTAGAGTGTCACCTTGCCAAGGTGAAAGTCGCGGGTCCGAATCCCGTCTCCCGCTCCA
>CASQXY010000022.1 GCA_949432885.1 uncultured bacterium
TCAAATATTTCCTTTTTTTCGTCAGGGAAAATGCAAGCAGAACCTATTATCTCATTAGAACCGTTTAGCACAACTGTTAAATAATATCCGTCGGGATTATTTTCAAGACCATCAAGTGCTTTTTGGAAATCGCTATCAACATATTCCACCGTCGGGTCGCTCATATATTTGCCATTCACTTTGTCAAACCACATTTCAGTAAGATATGGCAGGTCTTTTTTTTGATAATTCCGTACAGTTATTCTTGAAGAAATAAGTGGCTCCTCTATTAGCATTTTGAATGCTCCCTGTTAAATTACTGTTTATCGTACAATTATTATAGCAAAAACAAAATTTTTAATCAAGCAAACCGTAAAGCACTCCGAGACTTCTTTCAAATAACAAAAATGACCGATAAGATAGCGGTTCTTATCAGTCATCTAATGGTGGAGGCAACAGGACTCGCCTTTCAGCGATTGCTGACGAAGTCCAATCGCGTGCAGTGTGACCGTAGGTCGCAGGCACGGCGTAGCCGTGGGTGGCATAGCCACCTTCGAGCCTGTGCCTGACAACAAAAAAATCCGCCCTGACGGGCGGAAAGATTTTGGTGGAGGCAACAGGACTCGAACCTGTGACCTCACGGATGTGAACCGTGTGCTCTAACCAACTGAGCCATGCCTCCGTCTGCCGCAAAAGCGGCATTAATTTTTATGACTTGTACATTCTCTTACGAGCAGCCTCAGCTTTCTTTTTACGCTTTACGCTGGGCTTCTCATACGCCTCTTTCTTGCGGAGGTCGCCGATGATACCGTCACGGGCGCATTTCCTTTTAAAGCGACGGATTGCGCTGTCAAGGCTTTCGCTTTCACCAACTTTGACTGTGGACATCTTTCTCACCTCCTCGAAGCAAATTGTACTATACTATTATACACAATGACCGCCTGTTGTCAACCGAATTTATTCCTAAAATATGGAAATACGCTAAGAACAAATTTATTGTTACAGATAAAGTTTGCGTGAAATAGACTTGCATATTGAAAAATTTAATAAACATTTAATAATCTTGAAAAAATACTCGAAATTTGCTGGACACTCGACTGAAAGCGTGCTACACTTTTTACAAATTAGATAGAGGTGCGACTTTTAAGATAAGCCGACAGCGCAGACAATTCGCTACGGTGGGAAAGGAAAAGTCGCCGAAAGGAACTTGCACAGTCTGAATGCAAATTCCTTGGGACAGCGCAAAATATGCGTTGTACTGTCACCGAACTCGGTGGAGCGCTATCAACTTGTGTGTACATTTGCCGCAATTTGCTTAGCGTATTGCGGTTTTTTATTTTCGCAATACTGCCCCGCTCTATTTGATGAAAACGGAATATATTTGGAGGATGAACTTATGTTCGTAAACATCATCTCGGCGGCAGGAGATTACTTTGTCGGCTCGTTTTGGGCATTCGTACCCGCAATTATCGCAATCGCGCTCGCGCTTATAACGAAGCAGGTGTATCTGAGTCTGTTTGCAGGCGTATTCGTAGGCGCAATGTTTCTTGCGGGAGGAGAACCCCTAGGCGCATTGCAACGGATATTTGAAGTTATGTCGGAGCAGATAGGCGGCAACGGAGGAATACTTATTTTCCTCGTAGTTCTGGGCATATTTGCCGTACTTATGGTCAAATCGGGAGGTTCGACCGCATACGGCAACTGGGCGTCGGGGAAAATCAAATCGCGTACGGGCGCGCAGCTTGCAACCGTCGGTCTCGGCGCGCTGATATTTGTCGACGACTATTTCAACTGCCTTACGGTCGGTTCCGTTATGCGTCCCGTGACAGACAAGCACAAAGTCTCGCATGCAAAGCTGGCTTATCTTATCGACTCCACTGCGGCGCCTATATGCATAATAGCCCCGATATCGAGCTGGGCGGCTGCTGTATCGGGATACGCAGACGGCGGAATTATAGCGTTTATAAAGACAATTCCTTTCAACATGTACGCCCTGCTTTCAATAGCTATGATGATAGTGTTCATCTGTCTTAAATTCGATATATTCAAAATGAGAAAAAATGAACGTATCGCGCTTACGACAGGAGACCTGAACGCAGGCGAAACCGATTTGCCGACCGAAGATATCAACACTGCGGAAAACGCGAGAGGTCGAGTGAGCCATCTTCTCATCCCGATTATACTGCTCGTCGTGTGCTGCGTAGGCGCGATGATATACAACGGCTGGTCGTGGCTTCACACCCTGTCGGCGGACGAACTTATGGCAGAGCTCGGCAAACCCAGCTTCAATCTGCTCGACATGTTCTCCCAATGCGATTCCTCTATCGCTCTTGCGACAGGCTCCGTTCTTGCGTTGGTGCTTACAATAATTTACTATGCCATATCAAAAGCCGTCACCTTCAAGGAATCAATGAAGAGTATCGCGGAAGGCTTCAAATCAATGGTTCCCGCCATATTGATATTGGTATTTGCTTGGACGCTCTGTGCGTTTATGGGCGCCAAGGGCGAGGGACTTGCTGACGGAGCGCCAGTAATCGACGGCACTCTCAACGCGAAGGCGTTCGTACAGGCTCATATTTCTGCGGACAGCATGGCGCTTGGCGTGATACCTTTCATCTTCTTTGTTCTGGCATGCTTTATCTCCTTCGCAACCGGAACAAGCTGGGGAACATTCGGCGTGCTTATTCCGATTTCCACTGCGGTCATGTCTGCGGAATCGAACAGCGGATTATTTTATCTCACAATGGCGGCGGTGCTTGCCGGCGCAGTGTACGGCGACCACGTATCTCCGATATCCGATACGACTATAATGGCGTCGTCAGGCGCGCAATGCAATCATATAGACCACGTGAAAACGCAGATGCCATACGCCACGATAGTAGCGGTTGTATGCGGTTTTACCTATTTGATAACGGGCTTCTCCGCCCAGTCGCAAAGCATAGGAGGCTCCTACGGCGCAACTGTCGGCATATGTATCGCCATAGGCGTCGCAATGCTGGCGATTTCGGTTGGAGGCATAGTTCTTGCCGAAAGGATTATCAAGAAAAAGAGACTTGTCGCCGCAGGCAACGCGCCCGTCGAATTTATCTCGGCGGAGACCGCGGAAGTGGAATCCGAGAATATGTTAGAGGATAACGCGATAAACGCCGAAGCAGAGGTCGCTACCGACGAAATGGCAGACGGTGAAACGGGCGAATCCGAAACGAAGTCAATACCAAACGAAGAAGAATCGACCTCCGCCGTCAAACCTGCGATAGAGCTGACTGTGGACGAACAAATCTCCCACACGATAAACAAAAAATACAAAAAATAATAATTATCGATTATTCAAAAACGAAAGGCGGCGCTTGTGCGCCGCCTTTCGTTCGTTTATTTCACATAATTTGTAGCTGACAGCAATACATACTTTCTTCTGTTTTTAAAACACAATTTCGCTCAACCCATTCTGTCGCCGAGCTGTTCGCCGCCCAAAATGTGTATGTGCAAATGTCCTACCGACTGACAGCCGTGTTTGCCCTTGTTTGAAACGAGGCGGAAACCGTTTTCAAGCCCAAGCTGTTTTGTCATTTCGGAGAGCTTTTTGACGCACTCGGCAAGCGTATGCGCCTGCGCATATGTCATTTCCTCAATATCGGCATAATGCTCCTTCGGCAAAAGCAAAAGGTGAATTGCCGCTTGCGGATTTACGTCTTTGATAATGACCATATTTTCGTCTTCGTAAACGCGTTCGGACGGAATATCACCGTTGATAATTTTGCAAAATATGCAGTTTTCCATATAAATTTAGCTCCTTAAAGTTATGATTCGGTTACTATTTACAATAATCAGTCTGCCAAGCCGTCCGCGTATCTGCGCTTAGGAACTATCGTTCTGAGCTCGTTTTTAGCGCCGTGCGAGCAATAGACCTTGACGTAATTCAGCGTATGACCGACCCACATTCCGTCCGTCTGCGTTTCCAACAGCACCTGTTGAGGCATTCCGATTTGCTTATTCAGATAATTGCCGATAAGCTCCTGCTTGACGGCGTTCATAGTCTTCTGTCTGCTTTCTACGACGTCGGGAGGCAACACGGGCATTCTGCCAGCGACAGTGCCCTTCCTCGACGAATACGGAAACACGTGTATATCGGAAAACCCGATTTTCCTTGCAAATGCCGCGCTGTTCAAAAACATTTCGTCCGTCTCTGTCGGATAACCTACGATGATATCTGTGGTTATAGCCGCCTGCGGATAAAAATTGCGGATCAACTGCACCGCTTCTGCGTATTGCTTCGTGGTATAATGCCTGTTCATCGCAACGAGCACGCAGTCGTCGCCGCTTTGCAAGGACAGATGAAAGTGCGGGCAGAAATGCTTGATTTTTTTAGTCGCTTTCAAAAATTCCTCGTCAATGACGCGCACCTCCAAGGAGCCGAGTCTGAAACGCAGATTCTCGTACTCTGCCAGCGTCTTTAAAAGCTCTGTGAGGTTGGAATCTCTGTCCAAACCGTAAGCGGACAAATTTATGCCCGTTACAACGACCTCTTTCACCTCGGATTTCACGGAATCGAGCTCTCGCCTTATACTCTCCGCCGAACGGGACCTGCTATGTCCGCGCAAATAAGGAACAATACAATAGTTGCAATAGTTATCACATCCGTCCTGCACCTTGATAAAGTGACGCGTGCGCAGGTTGTAAACGCCGTCGTTATCCTCGAACTGCTTGGATATTACAAAATCCTTGTTTGCGATTGCGCCGTTGTTGACGGGAATTTCCGACGAATAGCTTTTTACGATTTCGTTTGCAAGCGCGGTTTTGCCGTCCGTTCCCGAAACGTAAACCACCCCGTCCTTTGCAAACTGGGTGAAGTTGTTTTGCGAAGCGCAGCCGCACACATAAATTTTTGCGTCGGGATTTATTTTGAGTATTCTTGTGACGGACTGTCTGGATTTTTTCTCCGCCTCCGCGGTAACGGCGCATGTATTGAGCACATATACGTCCGCATATTCCAGTCCTTCTGCGACCTCGAAGCCTGCTTTCCTGAATATCGCAAGCATAACGTCGCTGTCGTATTGATTCACCTTACAGCCAAGCGTAAATACCGCAATTTTAGGCAATTCGCAATTTGTCATAATTCCCCTTATCAAACGTCTGAGTGTTGAGACGAGTGTTACTTTGCTAAATAATATTTATCCACGATAACGCGGCATCGACCGCTACCTGCAATCCAGTTCTCCCAGCCCGTCGAGAAGCAAGGCGCAAGCCACTATCGAAGCGGTTTCCGCCCTGAGGATACGTCTTCCGAGCGAAACTGACTTTGCACCAGAGTTCTTGATAATTTCCGCCTCTTCCGCGCTGAATCCGCCCTCGGGACCGATTACGACCGCAATACGCTTTCCTGTCGGATTAAAATCGGAAATTCTGTTTTTCTTCTCCGCCTCGTATGCAAATACCACGTCGTCAAAATACTTAAAGCAGTTTATCATCTCTCCGAACGCGATAAGCTCTCCCACCTCGCTCAGGTACGCTGCGCCGCACTGCTTTGCCGCTTCCAACGCAATCTTACGAGACCTATCGCATGAGAACTTGGTCTCCGCACAGTTTGCCGACAGAAACGGCACTATCTTGTCGACGCCAAGCTCGACAGACTTTTGAACGGCGAAATCCAGTTTATTGTTTTTCAATAGTCCTGCGAATAGCGTCAGTTCAAAGTTCTTCCTATCGACGGTTTCGGATTTATCAACGAACAAAGTCGCACTATCCCTGCCTATATTTTCAACAGTGCACAGCCGCTCGATCCCGTCGTTTGCGCAAATAACGGCTTTGTAGCCAGTCCTGTATCTCAATACTCTCGTCATATGCGCAAACTCGTCGCCGCGAAGCGTAACGACACCGTCGGATATATCAGATTGAGCTACAAAAAATCTGCGTATTTCCATATTCTAATTCGCTTTTCTTGTCAATTTGAGCGCTCGCCAGTCGTCGCGCGCTTTGCGTTCGACTATCTCATATCCCGCGCCCTCATAACAGCTTATCACCTCATCGAGCCTGCTGTCTATTATTCCGCTCAACAAAATATATCCGCCCGCTCTCAAATGCTTTCCGATATCCTTTGAAAGCCTCATTAGGATATCTGCGGTTATATTTGCGATAATTACGTCTGCGGAACGGCTCCCTGCAATCAGGTCGGCGCACTCGATTTCGGCTTTCACTCCGTTGAGAAGCGCGTTCTGCTCGGCAAATTTCACAGCCTGCTCGTCAATATCACACATATACACGCTTTTCGCACCGCATATTGCCGCGGCTATGCCGAGTATTCCGCTGCCGCAGCCGACGTCTATCACGTCCTTGCCCTCCGCTTCCAGCATATCCAAACACATGCGCGTCGTCGCGTGAGACCCGGTCCCGAAAGCCATTCCTGGGTCGAGACGCATAATCCTCTCGCCCTCCGACGGCTCATACTTTATCCAAGTAGGCACGACTGTTATATGCTCCGTCGGGATAGGCTTATAATACTTTTTCCACTCGTTTTCATAATCCGCCGCGTCAATCGTATCTTCTAAAATCTCGCCGTAGCTTATGCCTCCGAGCTCTTTGAGTTGCAAAAGCGCGGCTGTCAGCCTCGCGGTGAAATCCTTGTCATCCAAATCCGCGACGGTCGAAACCTTGACCTCGTCGCCCGAGGCGAGCACGCTCTCGTCCACGTAATCCCAAATTACGTCGGATTTGACCAAATCCAAAAAATCCTGTTTATCCAAAACGGAAACGCCGCCCGCGCCCGCGTCAAACATGGCGGAAGCAACGAGGTCGGCGTCCGAATGATTGGTAAAAACCGTAATCGTCCTATATTTCATCTATGTATACCTTTTGCGGAAAAGCGACTCAAGTCACTGTTTTTCCTCATACGCTTTTTTCTGCGGATACTGTTTGAGTTCAAACGTGGAATTAAGTTTTTTCAGCAATTCCTTCTGCTCGCGCGAAAGCGACTTCGGCACTTCGACGACAACCTTAACATACATATCGCCCTTATCGCCGCCGCGCAGTTTCTTTATGCCTGCGTTTCTGACCTTCAATACTGTACCGCTTTGAGTGCATTCGGGAATTTTCAAATCATGCTTCCCGTAAAGAGTGGGTATCGTAACCGAACAGCCTAGCGCCGCGTCTGCAAAACTCACGGGCAAATCCATAAGGATATCGAATCCGTTTCTCGTATACAGCTTATGCTGGGAAACGCTTACCTCGACTACTAAGCTGCCCTTTTCGCCGCCGTTCACTCCGCTATGCCCCTCGCCTCTGTACGTAATACGCTGTCCCGCGTCGATACCTGCGGGAATGTTGACCTTGACTTCCCTCGTATATTCCGTTCTTCCGCGGCCTCCGCACTGCGTACATTTGTCAGTAATAATCTTTCCGCTTCCCTTGCATTCGGGGCAGACGCTCTCTGTGGATATCTGCCCGAAGGGAGTGCGCTGCGTAACCGTCACTCTGCCGCTGCCGTGACACTGCGGACAAACCTTAAACGCCTTTGCGTCCTTTGCTCCCGTACCCTCGCAATGCGGACAATTTTCCACTCTTTTGACGGATACCGTCTTTTGAGTGCCGAAAACTGCTTCTTCAAACGTTATATTTACGCCGACAAGTATATCCTGACCTCGTCTGGGCGCGTTCGCGCGTTGCGCGCGCGAAGACGTTCCGCCGAAGCCGCTGAATATAGTGGAGAATATATCGTCGAAGCCGAATCCGCCCGCCGCGCCGCCGAAACCTCCGAAACCGCCCGCCTGAGGTCCGTTTTCGTCGCCGTAGGTATCGTATGCCGCGCGCTTTTGGTCGTCTGAGAGCACTTCGTACGCGTGATTGATTTCCTTGAATTTCTCCTCTGCATTCTTCTTCTCTGCGTCGCTTTTAGTCGTATACAAATCTGGATGATACTGCTTTGCGAGTTTGCGGTAAGCGGACTTCAGCTCGTCCGCCGACGCGTTTTTTCCAACTCCCAAAATTTCATAATAGTTTTTTGCCATAATCTTATTATACACCGTAGCGCAACGGACGTCCGTTGCGCTAAAAATCAGTTTTAATCTTTACGTCTGTGACGAACGACCGACATCATACTGCCGATTATTCAACGGTCCCGTCCATTCCGCCGTCAGTGTTCATATCGTCGGGATTGATTCCCGCCGCTCTTGCCGCCTCCGCCATAGCATCGGGGTTCTGCTGATAGAACTTTGTGAATATCGGGTCGCTGACCTTCGTAAGTTTCTCGATAAGCTCCTTCACCTGCTCCTCGGTCTCGGCGCTTTCGAGTTCCGCGCGCGCCGTCTTCGTTGCTTCGTTGACAGCTTCTTTGTCCGCGTCGTCTAGTTTTTCTCCGTTCTCGCTTACAAACTTGTCCATTGCGAATATCAGTTGCTCCGCATTGTTCTTCGCGTCGACGACCGCTTTGCGCTTCTTATCCTCTTCCGCGTACTTTTCCGCGTCCTTAACTGCCGCGTCGATATCGGATTCAGACAGGTTGGAGGAGGCGGTTATCGTTATAGACTGCGACTTGTTGGTAGCCTTATCCATCGCCTTGACGGACACTATGCCGTTTGCGTCGATATCGAAAGTGACTTCGATTTGCGGTATTCCGCGAGGCGCGGGAGCAATGCCGACAAGCTCGAATCTTCCGAGAGTCTTGTTGTCCCTTGCAAACTGCCTTTCACCCTGCAACACGTGGATATCGACAGCTGTCTGATTGTCCGCCGCGGTGCTGAACACCTGTGATTTGCTCGTAGGAATTGTGGTGTTCCTGTCGATGAGCTTGGTAAATACTCCGCCGAGAGTCTCGATACCCAAAGACAGCGGCGTTACGTCAAGCAACAGCATATCCTTGACTTCACCCGCGAGCACGCCGCCCTGAATAGCCGCGCCGAGAGCCACGCATTCGTCAGGGTTGATTCCCTTGTAGGGCTCTTTGCCCGTAATCTTTTTAACGGTGTCGTAAACCGCGGGAATACGCGTAGAGCCGCCGACCATGATGACCTTGGACACGTCGCCGTAATCGAGCCTCGCGTCTTTAAGAGCCTGCTTCATCGGCGTAACCGTCGCGTTTACGAGGTCCTGCGTAAGCGAGTCGAATTTGGCTCTCGTCAAATCCATATCGAGGTGCATGGGCACTCCGTTGTTCATAGCGATAAACGGGAGAGAAATTTTTGCTTTCGTCACGCCCGACAAATCTATTTTCGCTTTTTCGGACGCCTCCTTGATACGCTGCATAGCCATCTTATCTTTGGAGAGGTCTACGCCGTTGGCCGCCTTAAACTCGCTCACGACCCAATCCATAATACGCTTGTCGAAGTCGTCGCCGCCGAGACGGTTGTTGCCCGAGGTTGCAAGAACCTCGAATACTCCGTCTCCGAGTTCGAGCAGAGATACGTCGAACGTGCCGCCGCCGAGGTCGAAAATCAAAACTTTCTGCGCCTTGTTTTCGTCCTTATCGATGCCGTAAGCAAGCGAGGCCGCCGTAGGCTCGTTGATGATACGCTTCACTTCAAGTCCCGCAATCTTACCTGCATCCTTCGTCGCCTGACGCTGTGCGTCTGTAAAGTATGCGGGAACGGTGATAACCGCCTCCGTAACCTTTTCGCCCAAATATTTCTCCGCGTCGTTTTTGAGCTTTGTAAGTATCATTGCGGAAATTTCCTGAGGCGTATACGCCTTATCCGCGATTTTCACTTTGTAGTCGGAACCCATCTCTCTCTTTATAGAGCTTACAGTGTTCTCGGGGTTGGCAACCGCCTGACGCTTTGCAATTTCGCCGACGAGCCTCTCGCCGTCCTTTGTAAACGCCACAACCGAAGGAGTTGTTCTGCTACCCTCGGCGTTCGGAATCACGACAGCTTCGCCGCCCTCCATTACCGCTACGCACGAGTTTGTCGTACCTAAATCGATACCGATGATTTTTCCCATACTTATTCTCCTTTTCCCGCGTTTCGGGAAGTAAACTTATTTTTATTTATCGAGCGTTTCCGCCCTATATAACCGCAATCGAGCGTTTATATGCACATTTATATCGCATAAAACCCAAATTGAGCTATTCGCTGTATCCGACTTTTACGCTTGACGGACGAAGAAGTTTGCCGCATAGCGTGTATCCCTTTGCAAGAACCTCGACTACTTTGCCGTCCTGCCCCTCGCATTTTACGCGTTCGACTGCGGACATAAGACTGGCGTCGAAATCCTTGCCCTCCGTTTCGACGGATTTAAGTCCGAAACCTTCGAGCGCGTCAAGTATTTGTTTTTCCATCATGTTGAAGCCTGTGAGCGACGCTTCGTCGGAGAGGTATTTCCTCGCCAATTCGCAATTATCCAAAACCGTAAGCAGCTTTTCTATGACGACGGTCTGCCCGAGAGCCTTCATATCCTCGCCTATCGAGGCGTTGCGCTTGCGGTAGTTGTCAAAGTCCGCCTGCAATCTCATGGCGAGCGCTCTGCAAGAGCTCAGCTCCGCCATCGTCTGACCCAGCTTTTCTTCGAGAGCGGATATGTATTCCGCGTCCGTCAGGCTTTCTCTGTCTATCCCGATTTCGGGAGCGTTGTTCTTCTCGTTCGTCTGCTCACAGACATTTTCTTCGACGTTCTTTATATCTTCGTTATTTTTCATCTCAGTCCTCGTCGTCCGAATTGTTTATTACTGTGGAGAGCGTTTTTTTCATATAGTCCAGCACTCCTATGACTTTTTTGTAATCCATTCTTTCGGGTCCGATAACGCCCGCCTGCCCCATAACGTCGTCTCCGACCTTGTACGCTGCGGTGATTATCGCGCATTTATCCACGCCGCTATCCTCTTTGCCTATACGCACGGAAAACTCTATGCTGGAATCGTCGTCTATAAATAGCTCCGACATGCTCTCCTTATCCGAGATAACGGAGAGGAAATTTTTGGCGTCCTCGACGTTGTTGTACTCGGGATAGTCAAGCATTTTGAGCGCGCCCTCCACAAATACGTTGCCGTCGCTGTGTTCCGTCACGTATATGCGCAGTATGTCAAGCACGCCGTCGAGTATTTCGCCGAAGCCCTGCAACTCTTCGTCAATTTCATCGAATACGAATTTATCGATTTCGTCTATCCTTCTGCCTGCAAAAACTCTGTTGAGAAGCTCCGTAGCGGTGTCCAGATACTCCGTCTTAACGTCCTCTTTAAGGTCAATCGCCTTATCCGCAATAACGCCCTTATTCGTGACGATGAGCACCAACGCCTTGCTGCCTTTAAGCTGAACAAGCTTAACTTCCTCTATCTCCACATTGACAAGCGCTTTTTCGATAAAAAAGGAAGTATAATTGGTCATATCGCTTATGACTTTCGCCGCTTCCTTGGAGATATCTTCTATATGTCCCAGCTTGTGTATAAATTTCTCGCGTATAAACGCCGTCTCGGAATCGGTGAGCATATTAGTCTTGTCACCGTCGATGCTCTCCACGTAAAACTTGTAAGCGTCTTTAAGCGGCACTCTGCCCGCGGAGGTATGAGGCTGTTCTATATACCCCAACGCTTCGAGAGCGCTTAATTCCGATCGAACGGTTGCAGAACTTACCTCGGGCAAATACCTGCTCTGTATATCCGAGCTCGACACAGGCTGACCTGTGGTTATATATAGGTCTACCAGCGCGTGAAGTATTCTCTTTTTTCTATCCGACAACTCTTTCGACATATCCTACCCGATTATCTTTGCTAGCACTCTTATTGCTTGATTGCTAACAGTATATTTCTATATTTGCCAAAAGTCAATAGTTTTGGACAAATTTTTTTGAATTTTATTAGTAAATTATATCTATATATTTACAATTATAATAATAAATATA
>CASQXY010000023.1 GCA_949432885.1 uncultured bacterium
TAATGCTCTTGAAAAGCAAGAGCTTCCGTTCCGCTCCGATAGCGCTCAACGCAAATCCCGCCCGTGGTCGGGGTATTATTTTATTTCATAGGGGAATTTTTCATTCTGAAATTCCCCATGTGTTAGGGCAGGAGCTATGTAATGCTCTTGAAAAGCAAGAGCTTCCGTTCCGCTCCGATAGCGCTCAACGCAAACCCCGCCCGTGGTCGGGGTATTATTTTATTTCATAGGGGAATTTTTCATTCTGAAATTCCCCTATTAAATAAAATAACCCTCTCACCGATGTGAGAGGGTTTGCGTTGGCAGGAGCTATAGGAATCGAACCTACACAGTGGGAGTCAGAGGCCCAAGTGCTACCACTACACCAAGCTCCATCGCTGAAAGCATTATATATCATAGCAATAAATTTTGCAAATACTTTTTGCAAATAGTAAAAACAAATTATCAATCCTTGACTTTTTCTAGGTTTGTTGATAATATTATTAGCGTTGTAAATTACGGGGTGTAGCGCAGTTTGGTAGCGCGCATGGTTCGGGACCATGAGGCCGCGAGTTCAAGTCTCGCCACTCCGACCAGAGAAAGTGCAAGCGATGCTTGCACTTTCTCTTTACGTCGGTCGGACTTGCGCTGCTATGCGGCGGTATGCTTTGCATACAATTCGCGTGCGACTGACGCTCGATATACAGCTTATTTGACCTTATTGGCGCTAGATTTATAGACACTTGTATGGCGATATGCTACAATTCGTATAGTGAGGAAACCAATCGTAGAAGCCGGTACGACCGACAAAGCGGGAGAACGCAGATGTATAAAATCGCAAGAGTAGGATTGCACAATTTTGAAGAGCCATGCCTGTCGGGAGAAAGAGGGAGCGGAACTATATTTTTCTCGGGTTGTAATCTGCGTTGTAAATTCTGTCAGAATTATGAAATTTCGCACGGCGGAAAAGGTATCGAAGTAGACGAGGACGAGTTTACGCACTGTATGCTGTATTTGCAGGACAAGGGCGCGCACAATATAAATCTCGTTACTCCGTCGAATTATGCCAATAAACTTGTTCGCACGCTTGAAAAGGCAAAATCGAAAGTTAAAGTGCCGATTGTGTGGAATAGTAGCGGATATGAAACCGTTGTCAATCTCAAAAAACTGGAAGGACTGATAGACGTTTATCTGCCCGATTTCAAATATTCGGACAATGCGCTGGCGTGGGAGTATTCGCGTGCGGAGCGTTATTTTGAAATCGCGGGAGCGGCGATTCGTGAAATGAGGCGGCAGTGCCCGCGCGACGTATTCGGCGATGACGGAATGATGAAAAGCGGAGTGATTGTGCGGCATTTGGTTCTGCCGTCCGCGCTTGAAAATACGAGAGGGGTTTTGCGGGAAATCGCTCGGATAGACAAAGCTATGTTCGTCAGCCTGATGGGACAGTATTTCCCGACTCCTGCTGTTGCAAACGACAAGGTTTTGGGGCGCAGACTTACGCAGGAGGAATATGAAGCGGCGGCGGAGATTTTTTTCGAGGCGGGACTTTCAAACGGTTTTTGTCAGGAGCTTTCCAGTGCTACGGAGGACTACGTCCCCGATTTTGACCTTGACGAAGTACGCGAAATTCTGTTAAAATAATTACTCCGAAACGGGAAGGTAAAGGTGGATATGGAAGCGGAAATTACATTGCTCGACGAAGTTACTCTCGGGCGCGCGCTCGTGAGAATGTCGCATGAAATCATAGAAAAAAACAAAGGCACCGAGGACGTCGTTCTTGTAGGAATAAGGACACGCGGCGTGCCTATGGCGGAGCGTATAGGCGAGAATATTAAAAAAATAGAGGGTGCGTCGGTTGAGATAGGCTCAATCGATATAACTCATTATCGCGACGACGTTACAAGCGCCGAGGCAACCTCAGTCAACGGCACTGAAATATGCTTCGACATACAAAATAAAAACGTGATACTCTGCGACGACGTGCTTTTTACTGGCAGAACCGTTCGAGCGGCAATCGACGCGCTGTTGGATATAGGCAGACCCAAATCCATACAGCTTGCCGTTATTATCGACAGGGGACACAGAGAATTGCCAATCCGCGCCGATTACGTGGGCAAAAACATACCTACCTCGCTGAACGAAACGATCGCGGTCAGATTCGACGAAACGGACGGTCAGAATTGCGTGCTGCTTTGCAAGCGCTGAAATATGATAATGCGGAGATACAAAATCTCCACTTTTATATTGTATATTATATTAATTTAGCTTATAAAGTCAATAAGACAATATAGTTAACAACATTTGGTCGGATACGTTGCGGCTCGAAATTGAGAAGCTCACAATAGTATTAGACGAGGTACGTTAAATTATTTCCGTTATTTCGTTTTCATTGTATACGGTGAAGCCGGCTTCGAGGAGCTTTTGCGCGGCGACGCCGTTCCCTTCGATTTTGTTTCCGCTGAAAGTGCCGTCGTATATCATACCTTTTCCGCAGGAAGGGCTGTTGGCTTTTAGTATGCAGAAGTCTACGTTGTTGGCTTTTGCCACGGCAAGCGCGAAATCCGCGCCGCGACGATATTGTTCCGTAATATCCGAGCCGTCGGAAGCGAGGACTTTGCCGCCCGTAATTTCACCCGGCAGTCTCGGCGTAGCCAAACCTCCGAGCTGTTCCGGGCAAACCGGAATAAGTATACTGTCCTTGCCTAGATCGAGTAATCTTTGGTTTTTGCAGTTGTCGCCCTTGTAGCGGCAGTCGTAGCCCATTAGGCAAGCGCTTACCAGAATCTTTTTCATATACGGTCCTTTCTCGGGTATGCCCGAACGATTTCGTATAGTATAGCATTTATCACCGCAAATTGCAATCGAAGAGGGGATTCCCGATTGTATTTCAGGTTGCGGATAGGGGGAAATTTTATTTGTTTTTCCGACGAAATACCACAATCGCACGATTTGTATTCTGTCATTGCGTTTGTCGAATTTTGTTTGACTTTGAAAAATGCGTGGGATATAATCATTGCGAAAAATCTTTAAGAGCGGTACGGGATGCCGACAAGATTGATGATGACTAATATATGCGTATATCTGCTGTTTTCACCTTGTTTGCTTTTCGCGCGGACAGGGTTTTTTACTCTCGGGAATCTATTTTAAGGAGATAAAAATATGGAACTCGTCTACGGTATCAAAGACAGACCTCCGATTAAGCAGAATCTGGTGTTTGCTTTACAGCAGATTATCGCAATCATGGCGGCGACGCTGCTCGTGCCTATTCTTGTCGGTTCTACGGACATATCCTTTGAGCAAGAAGGTATTAAGTATATTGCTCAAATGTCAGTCGACCCTGCGGCGGCTCTTTTCGGCGCAGGCATAGGAACGATAGTATACTTGCTGTTCACAAGATTCAAAAGCCCCGTATTCCTCGGAAGTTCGTTCACTTTCCTTGGCGCGCTTTGCGCAACGGCTGCGAATAACTACGGATATTGGGGACTGATTATAGGCGTAATTTTTGCGGCTCTCGTATATGTCGCTATCGGATTGGTTATCAAATTTGTGGGTTCCAAATGGATACATAAATTGCTTCCTCCCGTTATCATCGGACCTATCCTTGCTATTATCGGACTTTCGCTTGCGGGTACGGCGGGTAGCTGGACTATGGCAAACGGAGGAGACGCGGTAAAGGATTATAATATATTAGCTGTTTTGATTGGACTCTTTACATTCTTTATGATTGTTGTTGCATCCGTCAAAGGCAAAAAGACTGTGAAGCTCATTCCGTTTATCATCGGTATCGGAGCTGGTTTTGCAGTAGCTCTCTTCTTTACGGCATTCAGCTATGCGGCTCCCAACGGCAGCGAAGCGCAGAGAGTGTTGCGTATAATCGATTTTACGCCTATTGTAGATTGCTTTAAGCCCATACGCGTGCAAAGTTTCCTCGATTATCCCAAGTTCACTTTCCTTGAAGGTATAATGACTAATGGACTTACATATCAGGGATACAATATTCTGCCCGACGGTACGAGGGAAATGATTGAAGGAGTGACGATGCAAAGGAATTTCTTGCTTGACGGAGCGGCTGTCGGAAACCTTGCGTTGCTGTTTATTCCTATTGCGGTCGTCGAGCTTGCTCAGCATATCTCCGACCATAAGAACATTTCCAGTATTGTAAACAAAGACATACTCACCGACCCCGGTCTTCACAACACGCTCTTCGGCGACGGCGTCGGTTCTGCTGTCGGCGCAGTGTTCGGCGGATGCGCGAATACTACCTACGGCGAGTCTATCGGCTGCGTCGCTCTTACAGGAAACGCTTCGACGTCTACGATATTGATTGCTTCAATCGGATGTATGGTCATATCCTTCTTCTCGCCATTTGTCGCGCTTATCAATATGCTGCCAAAGTGCGTAATCGGCGGCGCGTGCATAGCTCTATACGGCTTTATCTCGGTCAGCGGTCTGAATATGCTCCGCGAAGTCGACCTCAACGACCATAAAAATCTGTATCCCGTCGCGGCGATACTCGTCATCGGTATCGGCGGCATTACGTTCAACTTCGGAGTGAATAAACTTACGGGTAATCCTGCGGTGCAAATCACGTCGCTTGCAGTTGCGCTTATCGTAGGCGTGCTTATCAACATCTTCACTCACCACGAGGGCAAGAAGAAAGCGGCAGAGGGAGTCGACGGAGAAACGACGGCGGAAATTTCCGAATCCGTATCCGACGAAGTAACGCAGGAGATTATCGCTGAAAAATCTGCTGACGAAACGGCAGAGGCGGTAGCCGAGGACGAAACTTCTAACGTCGAAGAGGTTGCAGCAGACGACGCTGTTGACACAGAGAAATAATTGATTTAGAATAAATCGATGCAATGTGGCGAGCCATATGGCTCGCCACATGTCAAAAGAAGGAGTTTTATATGGAAGATTTTATGAAAAACGTGGTCGTTATGAATCATCCTCTCATCGCCCACAAGATTACGCATCTGTGCGACGTTACCACCAAAACCAAGGAATTCAGAGAAATCGTTTCGGAAATAGCTATGCTCATGGGCTATGAGGCGTTCCGCGATTTGCCCACAGAGCAAATGGAAATACAGGCTCCTCTTTCAAAGTTTATGTCTCCCGTAGTGGAGGAGAAGATAGCCATTGTTCCCATTCTTCGCGCGGGACTCGGCATGGTTGACGGTCTCACCGCTTTATTCCCCAACGCGCAGGTAGGGCATATCGGGCTTTATCGTGACGAGGAAACTCTCGAACCGCATGAATATTATTGCAAACTGCCTCTCGATTGCGTAAACGGACACTGTATCGTGGTCGACCCCGCGCTTGCAACGGGCGGCTCTGCGGCGGCGGCAATCGAGATGATAAAAAAGCGCGGATTTAAAAATATCAAGCTGCTCAGCCTTATCGCCGCGCCCGAGGGCATAAAGAGAGTTGTGTCTCAGCATCCCGACGTCAAGGTGTTTGTGGCGCATTATGCCGACGCGCCGCTCAACGAGCACGGCTATATCGTGACCGCTTTCGGCGACGCCGGTGACCGTATCTTCGGCACGAAGTAAAAATAATCGAAGCAAATGGCAAGGACTTGCGTGCAATCGCACAAGTCCTATGACATAGCTTAATTTTTACTTGCTACCGCGCAAGTGATTGCGCACTGGCAATCCAAATAGTTGTTGCAAACAACAGCAATGTTTCGTGCGATCGTCTGCGCGGAGATGCGCACTGTATGCGCGAAGTGGATTCTCATTTTATAAATCAATCAGAGGTGTATATTATGAATCAGTATGAAAACGTGACGATATTCAATCATCCGCTCATTCAGCATAAGGTTGCAATCCTGCGCGATGAGAGAACTACTATGAAAGAGTTCAGAGAACTCGTCGAGGAAATCACCACGCTTATGGTGTTCGAGGCGTTTAAGGACGTTCCTACAAAGACCGTCAAGGTCAAGACTCCGCTTGAAGAGACGGAACAGATAATGGTCGCCGACAATGCGGTCACGATAGTTCCGATATTGAGAGCGGGAATGGGCATGGTAAACGGTGTGCATACGCTTTTCCCCACCGCTCGCGTCGGACATATAGGGCTGTACCGCGACGAGGAAACGCTCGAACCGCATGAGTATTATTGCAAGCTGCCCGACGGAATTGAGAATAGCATAGCGATTCTTCTCGACCCCATGCTCGCAACGGGAGGAAGTGCGGTTGCCGCAATAGACTTCCTTAAAAAACGCGGTTGTAAGGAAATCCGCCTTATGAATATAATCGGCGTACCCGAGGGGGTAAAAGCCGTTGCCGAGGCTCATCCCGACGTAAAAGTTTACATCTCTACGCTTGACCGCGCCTTGAACACCGTCGGTTATATTGTGCCGGGATTGGGGGATGCGGGGGACCGCTTATTCGGTACGAAGTGATTTGCGCCAGTCGTAAAGAAAATAACTAAAATAATAAAAGCCCGTTTGTAAATTGACTCAAACGGGCTTTTATCTATTAAAAACAATAGATTAAATCTTGGTTTGCGTTTATTTTTTATTAAAATACGTCTTTGCCAATCCGCCCTCGGAGGTTTCGCGGTACTGACAGCCGAGGTCCTTGCCGGTCTGATACATTGTGTCTACGACAGTGTCAAAAGATATCTTATGAGAGGGCGTAAGAAATGTGGCAAGCTCCACGGCGTTGAGCGCGCGCATTGCCGCGACTGCGTTCCTTTCTATGCATGGGATTTGGACAAGACCGTTTATCGGGTCGCAGGTGAGACCCAGTGAATGCTCCATGGCAATTTCGGCGGCATATTCGATTTGTTCGAGATTGAGTCCGTTTAGTTGCGCTACCGCTGCCGCCGCCATACTGCAAGCCGTGCCGCATTCCGCCTGACAGCCGCACTCCGCGCCGCTGATGGAAGCGTTTGTTTTGACGAGATTGCCTATAATACCTGCCGTTGCAAGCGCGCCGTAAACGTCGCTATCCGAAAATCCGTGTTTTTGCTGTTCATATTTGAGCACCGCGGGGAGTATGCCGCACGCTCCGCAGGTAGGCGCCGTCACGACCACACCGCCGTCGGCATTCTGTTCCGCAACGGCAAACGCGTATGCGCACACGAGACGGTTTTCCTGTTTTTCAGGTTGTTCGTCGGCGCGATAGCTATCGTAGAGCATTTTGGCTTTACGTTCCGTATTCAGTCCGCCGGGGAGTATGCCGCTTGCGGATATTCCTTCGCTTATGGCGACTTGCATCTGTTCCCAAATGCGCGCGAAATACTCGGTTATACCGTCACCATCAAAACGCTTGGCATAATCAAGTAAGCCGATGCCGTTTTGCTTGCAGAAATCTCTTATTTCCGTCCAACTGTTATGCGGATAAGCCTCTTCGGGTTCGGCGAATGGCATTCCCTCTATGCGTATAGCGCCGCCGCCGACGCTGAACACGCGCCACTTATCGAGGATTTCACATTTCTCGTCGAGAGCGTATAAATCCAAAGTGTTGGGGTGGGGCGTGGGGGTAGTCGGATCAAACAGAACTTCGACGGGCTTCGTAAACGTCTTTTTTATGACGGTATCGGTGCCGTGACCCTTGCCGGTCTGCGCCAGAGAGCCGAACAGCACCGCTTTGTATGTAATTGCCGATGGAGTTTTGCTTTCAAAAAGAACCGCCGCTTTTTCGGGACCTATGGTGTGGGAGCTTGACGGGCCTCTTCCTATTTTGTAGAGTTCTTTCAGACTTTTCATAATTTGAATTATAACACTTTCCCGTTCTATTACAAGGTTTTTGCCGGAAAAGAAAAAAATATAATATATTTTTTGTATTCGCCGCAATGTAGGTTGCAAAATCAGCTTTATATGTGCTAATATATTCAAGTTTTAGGAAAAACTATACTGTAAGCGAAAATTTATATAAAGAAGGCTCGTATGAGAAGAGAAGATTTGAGGAATATCGCAATTATAGCGCACGTCGACCACGGAAAAACCACGCTCGTGGACGGAATGCTTAAACAGTCGGGCACGTTCAGGGAGAATCAGCAGGTGGCGACCTGCGTAATGGACTCGGGCGACCTCGAACGCGAGCGCGGAATTACGATACTTGCAAAAAATACATCCATACATTACAACGGGGTGAAAATAAACGTCGTGGACACACCCGGACACGCGGATTTCTCGGGCGAGGTGGAAAGAGTATTGAAAATGGTGGAGGGCGTCGTGCTCCTCGTAGATTCCGCCGAAGGACCTATGCCGCAGACGAGATTCGTCGTCGAAAAGGCGTTGGCATTGGGGCTCAAAATTATAATTGTCGTAAACAAAATTGACAGACCCGACGCGAGGCTGGACGAGGTGGGCGACGAGGTGTTGGAGCTTCTGCTCAGCCTTGACGCGACGGACGAACAGCTTATGAGTCCGATATTGTATTGTTCGGGCAAGAATGCGACCGCAACCAAGGATTATCACGTGGCAGGTACGGATTTGAAGCCTCTGTTCGACACTATACTCGAACATATTCCCGCCCCCGAGGGAGATGAAAACGGAGAATTGCAACTTTTGGTTTCCGCAATCGATTACAACGATTACGTAGGACGCATAGGCATAGGCAAAATCGAACGCGGCAGAGTTGATATGGCAAAGGAAGTCGTCGTTTGCGACTATCACAGCGGTATATCTCCATACAAGAGCAAAATCGTCAACCTATTCCAGATAGAGGGGTTAAAACGCGTGGCTGTCGAGAACGCGAGCGTGGGAGATATCGTATGTTTCAGCGGTATCGAAAATATTACAATAGGCAATACCATTTGCGCGACCTCCAAGATTGACCCCGTGCCCTTCGTCAAGATAGGCGAGCCTACGATAGAGATGAATTTCACCGTGAACGACAGTCCGTTTGCAGGCAAGGAGGGCAAATACGTTACGTCGAGGCACCTGCGCGACAGGCTGTTCAAGGAGTTGCTCAAAGACGTGTCTCTACGTGTATATCAGACGGACAGCCCCGATACGTTCAAGGTGTGCGGAAGAGGCGAAATGCATCTGTCCATACTCATCGAGACTATGCGCCGCGAGGGCTACGAGTTCGGAGTTGGTACGCCCAAGGTTATTTTCAAGGAAATAAACGGCGAGAAGTGCGAGCCTATGGAAAGGCTGTTTATCGACGTTCCAAGTGCGTGCGTCGGCTCGGTTATGGAAAGTATGGGTTTGCGCAAGGGCGAGCTTGTGACTATGAACCCCGCGGGGGACCGTATCAAAATGGAGTTTGTCGTGCCCGCGCGCGGACTGTTCGGGTTCAAGAACGAGTTTTTGACTGACACAAAGGGAGAAGGCGTCATGAATCAGCTGTTTGATTGCTATGCGCCGTATAAGGGCGCGATTCCCAGAAGATATACGGGCTCGCTCGTCGCATACGAAACGGGCGAGGCGGCTGCGTACGGCTTGTTCAACGCGCAGGATAGAGGACAGCTATTTATTTCTCCGCAGACTATGGTGTACGAGGGAATGGTTGTCGGCGTATCTCCGAAATCCGAGGATATCCGAGTGAACGTTTGCAAGCGCAAGCACGTTACGAATATGCGCGCCGCAGGCTCGGACGAGGCGTTGAGACTCAGCACACCTCGTAAATTCAGCCTTGAAGAAGCGATAGAGTTTTTGAACGACGACGAAATGCTGGAAGTAACACCGAAAAATATAAGGATAAGGAAAGTTATTTTGTCGGGTGAACAGCGGATGAAGCTCGCCTACGGAAATAAGTAAAACCGCGCTATTAGGTGAGTAGCGATAGGGAAAAATCAAAACAACTTAAAGTGAGTCAAAAATACCGTGACATTATGTGTTGCGGTATTTTATTTTTATGATATGCTTGACACAAATTCTTTTAAAAATGTTTTTTAATATAGTATTATAGATAGAGAATGGATTAAACACAATTTTGTCCCAAAATCATTGACATTTGTCCCAATGGATAATAATATATAATAAACGGAGGCAATAGATGAAAAAGCAGAGCGTTATCAATTTAGTTAAATATTATGCAGAGAAGAATGATGAGGCATTTAGGGCTGAAGTTGCAGAAATTGCAAAAGAGTTTGATCAAAGTGGAGATAGTGCAATTTCTGAATATCTTATGGACATAATTTCGACTACTAATTATTATGTTCCGCAATATGTTTATAAGAATTTTCAATATTTAAGAAAAATCGAATTATCAAATAAACCATTACTACTTCCAGAAGAAATTAAAGATGATGTTTTGGGAATAGTGCGAGCAGTAAATAAAAAAATGGGCATTAATAAAGTGCTTTTATATGGCGCTCCGGGAACAGGGAAAACAGAATCGGTTTATCAAATAGCAAGATTGCTTGAACGAGATTTATTGACGGTTAATTTTGAGCAATTGGTAGATAGCAAGTTAGGACAGACGGCAAAAAACATTTCAATGATGTTTGATGAAATTAATAGAGTACAAGCTCATCGTGTAGTAGTGCTATTTGATGAGATAGATTCTATTGTATTAGATCGCATTAATAACAATGATTTACGAGAAATGGGAAGAGTAACATCGACATTTTTGCGAGAATTAGATGCCTTGAATAGTGATATTGTGATCATTGCCACTACCAATTTAATTAAATCATTCGATAAAGCTTTATTAAGAAGATTTGATACTATTATATCATTTGATAGATATAGCAAAAAGGATTTAATTGAAATAGCCGATTATATTTTGCAATCAAATTTAAATAAAGCAGAAGGGTTAAAACAAGACATCAGGTTGTTTCATAAAATCCTAAATAACTGTGAGTGCATCCCTTATCCAGGGGATTTATTGCAAGTAATTAAAACGGCAATAGCATTTGCTGATAGTGAAAATGAGTTTGATTACTTAAGGCGATTTTATATTGAACTAAATGGTGGGAGCAAAGATTTAAATATACAAAATCTACAAGCTCAAGGCTATACCACTCGAGAAATTGAGATTTTAACAAAAATTCCTAAAAGCAGTGTGTCTAGGAAGTTGAAGGTATAATTATGAATAATTTATTAAGAATCAAATTAAAATTTACCCCGGAGAAAGCTCCAAACCGTCCTGCGCCAAGGAACTTTACGGCAGGTCGTTTTACCGATGTAGCTAAAATCGATAGCCTGATTGATGATTTGAATGCGATAAAAGCCTATTATTCTTCTACTAAAAAACCGATGAGCGGCGTTTTGGTTGATGTTTGCTATGATAATATTATTCCCAAATCTAATCGAATTAGTGCTTTATTAAAAAGTCAAAAAAACATCGATAAAACGATTGTTGGTGCGAGATTTTCTGATGCTCCCGAAGGAGAAGAAAACCACATTATCACCCATTATATTGATTTTGAAACAATTGATAACACCATCAAGAATCTTATGAGAATTAAAGTATTTTTAATAAAGGAACTCAATGGGTTTGCCGATAAAAATAACTTTAATGAACCTGATGCAGGTGTTGATTATTCTGAGTTTGAAGTTAATGAAAAAAGTTATATAAGGAATCTAATAATTGATTGTTCTGTTGTTGAAAAATTGTCTGTGCCGGATCTTTCTAGTATCGAAATTGAAGAAAGTGCATTGATTACTTTTTATAAAACAGAGTTAAAGTTGAATGATATTTTCAGTAAGATATTTGGAGATTCTATAAGATATTCAATTTATG
>CASQXY010000024.1 GCA_949432885.1 uncultured bacterium
TTGCAAGGAATTTATTATCGCAAAAAACCATTTTGCATAAATACAGTTTACTCAATGCTAAGAGCTGAAAAATATATTGGTATTGCTCGTTATAGCGATGGAGTATATACCAACATATACCCTCAAATAATCCCCAACGCTTTATTTGACGAAGTGCAAGGCATATTGAAAAGCAATAAAAAGGGTTCTCATAGTGATAGGGTTGAGTTTTTATTCAAAAACAAACTGTATTGTGGACATTGTGGCAATACGCTTGCCGGTGATAGCGGAACATCTCACACGGGTAAAGTTATGTACTATTATAAGTGTCAAGGAAGAAAGCAACTCAATATATGCACTAAAAAGACCGTTCCAAAGAATAAACTTGAAAATATTATACTGGATGCAACAACTATGTTGCTAAATAATCCAAATACGATAGAATATCTAGCAAGTGAATTAATGCACATTCATAAAAAACGTATGCAAGACAAATCCGTGCTGAACATACTTATAAATGAACGCAATATAACTAATACTGCCCTAAATAATATTATTAAAGCCATAGAACAAGGTATATTTACTTCTGCAACAAAGGCACGTATGGAAGAACTTGAAAGCTATCTATCATCCTTGAATGATAAAATCGAACTGGAACAATGCAAGGAAAGAAATGAAATACATAAAGAGAATATCGTGGAATATTTAACTCATAGCATAAAACAACCTACAAAAATCTTAATTAAAAACCTAATTCAAAAAGTTGTTGTTTATGATAATAAAATAGAAATTTATTACAACTATACTAATAGACCAATCACAGAAACAGAAGATAACGATAACAAAAAAGCCGTAGATTTGAATATAAAAAAGAAACAATCTGAGCCAAAAAAAGGTTCAGATTGTTCCATTGTGGTGGGCAGGGATGGATTCGAACCATCGAAGTCGCTGACGGCAGATTTACAGTCTGCTCCCTTTGGCCGCTCGGGAACCTACCCATATTTATTTTTGGAGCTGGTGAACGGAATCGAACCATCAACCTGCTGATTACAAATCAGCTGCTCTGCCTGTTGAGCTACACCAGCAAATCGTGGTGCCTCGGGGCGGACTCGAACCACCGACACAGGGATTTTCAGTCCCTTGCTCTACCACCTGAGCTACCGAGGCAAAACGTCGCGCGGCTTTTACAGCCTACTATGCGACATTGCTGTTGTGGCAGTGACATTTGTCACTGCCACATATCATTTGGCGACCCGAAGGGGGCTCGAACCCCTGACCTCCAGCGTGACAGGCTGGCGTACTAACCAACTGTACTACCGGGCCAAATAATGATTGGATTTGGTGGGCCTTCACGGACTCGAACCGCGGACCGATCGGTTATGAGCCGACTGCTCTAACCAACTGAGCTAAAGGCCCGAATCATCATCTATGAAGTTTTACGCCGCGACAACCGCAGAGACACACTATGGTCGGGGTGAAGAGATTCGAACTCCCGACCCTCTGCTCCCAAAGCAGATGCGCTACCAAGCTGCGCTACACCCCGAGAACCGATGTGCTGACGACTTACACACTATACTATAAAAAAAAATTCGTGTCAATAATTTTTTGCGGTGATTTTGAGAAATTTTTGACAGTTTACGCCTCTAAATACTGTTTTTTTACAAAAGCGTATAATTTGCGACTTCGCCTATCATTTATTCTTTTGGTCGGAGGCAATATGAATCTGGATTTCAAGATAAACGGCAACGATATATGCGTGCGGCTGTACGGCGAAATAGACGAATACACCGCCCGCACCCTCCGCGCCGACATAGACAAACTGATAGAAGCGCAGGGCTTCCGTACGATGACCTTCGATATGCAGAACGTGACGTTTATAGACAGTACGGGGCTGGGATTTGTGCTGGGGCGTTACAAAAAGCTACGCGGCAAGCGCGCCGAATTGCTGCTTAAAAACGTGCCGTCGCAGGTAGACAAGGTGTTCCGCACAAGCGGAATTTATTCATTTGTCCCGATTGTGGAATAAGGAGAGAATATGAACAACTATTTCGATATGAAAATGCTGTCCAACGGAAAAAACGAAGCGTTTGCGAGGAGCGCGGTCGCGGCATTCTCGTTGCCCTGCTCGCCGACGGTCGAGGAGATAAACGACCTCAAAACCGCCGTAAGCGAAGCGGTGACAAACGCTGTGGTACACGCCTACAAGGAGGACGGCGGAATAATAGAGCTATACTGCGAAGTAGACGAAGCCGCGCGTTGGGTAAGTGTAAGCGTGACGGATTTCGGATGCGGAATACCAAACGTTGAGGAAGCCAAAGAGCCCTTTTACACCACCCGTCCCGACGACGAGCGCAGCGGAATGGGCTTTACGATAATCGAAACGTTCACGGACGAAATGACAGTCCGCTCCAAGGTCGGCGAAGGCACGACCGTAACGATGAGAAAGGTATTCAAAGGATGCTGAGTCACGAACAGACCCTGTCGCTCATAGAAGCGGCGCAATCGGGTGACGACGACGCCAAAGAAAAACTCATTGCGGAAAACATTCCGCTGATAAAATCCATAGTAAAGCGTTTCGGCGGCAGGCTGGAATACGACGACCTGATGCAGTTAGGCGCGATGGGGCTTGTCAAAGCCATATCCAACTTCGACGTATCCTTCGGGGTGCGCTTTTCCACCTATGCCGTGCCGATGATAAGCGGAGAGATAAAGCGCTTTCTGCGCGACGACGGAGCTGTAAAGGTATCGAGATGGGCAAAAACTCTCGCCGCAAAGATATCGCAGTACACCGACGAACGGCAAAAAGCAGGCGAATCGGAGCCGAGCGTAGACGACCTTGCAGCACATTTCGGCGTTGAGGCGCAGGATATCGTTTTCGCAATGGACACGACGCACTATCTGCTCTCACTATCCGAACCCCTCGGCGACGATGACGGAGCCTCTCTCGGCGATAAAATCGTGGGAGACAGCTCCCCCGACGAGAGTTTGGATACGCTTATGCTGCGAGATTGCATAAAGAGCCTGCCCGAGCGCGAAAAGAAGATAATAATACTGCGCTATTTCCGCGACAAAACGCAAAGCGAGGTCGCAAAGGAGCTTGGCGTGTCGCAGGTGCAGGTCAGCCGAATAGAATGTCGGATATTGAAACAGTTAAAGGAAGAAATTTCGGAATTGTAGAGCTTTATATTAACTCAAAAATTCCGATATTTCTTAAAATTTCATATTTTTTATGACAATCGTAATAATTTTAACACAAAAGGTTTTTATAGTTTACTATAAGCTCGCTTACGAAGGAGGTAAACAATGAAAATCGACTCACTATTATCCGAAATTTTTCATATGGAAAACGAAAATCTTCCTAACGACGAAAAATATGACCGTTCAAATACCTTGCTTGCCGACAATGATGAACTTATTACAGCCGCTCTCAGGGACAAGCCCGAATTACTCGCTCACTACAAAGCTTTCTGCGACGCGCAGGATGAATACGAGGCAATTTCCGTAAAAGAGTTTTACTCCGTCGGATTCAAAAGAGGCTTTAAGCTGGCGTTGGAAATCTTCGACGTAAAACTACCCGTCTATTTTGACTGATGTCATTATGTGCTTTATTTCTTTCCTAAATTGTGTCACGCATATTCGGCAAATCCGTATGACATAAAACACACTATATATTGACATTTTGCGAATAGTTTACTACAATATATCTAATATATATGCCGTACACAGTATGAGTTTATGACGTATGAGGACAGCGGAAAAATATGGCGGACTATTTCAACGAGAGAGAAAAAAACGTAACGCAGAGACTGCGCGAGATTAGGGACGAGCTTCCCGAGCTTTGCGAGGAGTTTTTTATAGGCATAGAGCCGCAAACCACCGCGCTCACAAGGCTGAATTACGCTTATGACCTGCGCATATTTTTCGATTATCTTCTGCACAACGTCCGCGCGTTCAGAGCCTACAAAAGCATAGAGGACTTCTGCATTGAGGATTTGAGCAAAATCACCGTGCTCAACCTCGAAGCATATATGGAATATCTCAGCCTTTACGAGTTTGACGAGCGCGAATACACAAACGGCAACAAGGGAAAGGCGCGCAAAATTTCCACCGTGCGCACGTTTTTCAAGTATTATTTCAACCGCGACCTTATCCCCGCCAACGTTGCGGCGAAGCTCACGATGCCCAAGCTGCACGAAAAGGAGATTATCCGACTTGAAGAGCACGAGGTCGAGCGCATTTTGAGCGTAGCGGAAAACGGCGACGGGATGAGCGAGCATCAACGCAAAATACAGCGAAATACGCGCTCACGCGACGTTGCTATACTCACCCTTCTGCTCGGCACGGGTATCCGCGTGAGCGAGTGCGTGGGTCTCAACGTCACCGATATCGATTTCGAGACGAACGCTTTCACCGTAACGCGCAAGGGCGGCAACCGCGCCATACTCTATTTCGGCGACGAGGTCGCAGACGCGCTCTACGAGTACATAAGCGGGGAACGCAAAGCGCTTATAAACCGAAGCGAGAAGCTGGAAAAGGGAGATACGGACGCGCTGTTCTTATCCTTGCAGGTGCGCAGGATATCCGTCCGCGCCGTGGAAAATCTGGTCAAAAAATACGCCGCATCCGCCGCTCCTCTCAAAAAGATATCGCCGCACAAACTCCGTAGCACCTTCGGCACAAATCTATATAAAGCAACGAGCGACATATATATGGTGGCGGACGTACTCGGTCACCGCGACGTCAACACCACCAAAAAGCATTATGCCGCAATCGAGGAGGACCACCGGAAAATCGCGGCGCAGGTGGTCAAGCTCCGCGACGGCAAGGACGACTGAGGGCGGGTTGCAACAGCCCAGTTTCGTCCTGAGTTATAAGCTCGCTCGTTACAATATGCGCAACAATTTTACATTTATCGCCAACAATAACTATTATAAAATATTGACTAATGCATAATAGTTTGATAAAATTGACGTATATAGTTCGGAGTAATATATGGACATTTCATCCGTAAACAGCGACCTCATACGCGGAAATGTGACGACAATCATTCTCGGTTGTCTTTTCAGCGAGGACAGATACGGCTATGATATTCTCAAAGAGATTGAGGATAGAAGCAACGGTCAATACGCTCTTAAACAGGCAACGCTGTACAATCAACTCAAACGACTGGAAAAACAAGGTCTCGTTTCTTCCTATGACGGCGCGCCCGACGATACAGGCGGAGGCAAGCGCCGCTACTATGCCCTCACTCCCGAAGGCAAAAACTACCTTTTAAAAGAAAAGAGCGAATACGAGTATTCGCGCACGATTCTCGATAAGCTGGTCTCCGAAAAGGAATTCGACTTTACAACTCAGATTCCTTTCGACGCGTCGGAGCTTCGTCCCTACTCCAAGCGCGAAGGCGGCGAAGAAAAGCCGAAGGTCGTATATAAGGACAAGATAGTCGAGGTGCAGGTGGAAAAGACGGTCTATGTGGACCGATTCGGCAATCACCTTTCCGAAGAAGAGGCAGAAGAAGCCGCGCGGCAGGCGCTTATTGAAGACGAGCAAGCTCGGAAAAACGAGGAAGAGCTTATTTCTATACGCGAAAAACTTCGTGAAATCGAGGAAGAGCGCGATTCTAACGCCTTACAGGTTTCCGAAACGGAACAGCAACTGAAAGACACGGAAGCGGAACTGCTCGCAAAAGAAGAACGTCTTCGCGCAATAGAAGAAGAACGTCTCGCGGGAGAAGAACGTATGCGCCTCGCGGAGGAAGAAAGGCTTGAAAAGCAGCTTCGAGATGCCGAGGAAGAAAAACGCGCAAACGAGGAACGTCTTCGCAGATATGAAGAGGAAAAATCAGCCGCCGAGGAAGAGCTTCGCGCCGCTCGTGCGGAGCGCGACGAGGCGGCAGAAAAGCTCCGCAAGTATGAAGAAGAACGGCTCGCCGAGGCAGAGCGAAAACGCGCTTTAAGGCAACAGCCCTCCGCAAACGTAAACGAATTGTTTGCAAAGCTGGACGCCGAGTCGGAATATTCGGGCGCGCAACCTCAATACGTCGAATCGGAAAAGACTGAAGCCGTCTACTCTACTCAATCCGACTCCGAGCCGGTCAGACAAAGCTCTCTCGAAGATATTTTCAGAATTCTTGACGAGAGAAACGCGCGTAAGAGCGAGGAACAGGCTACATACGAACAACCGCAGACGGAAGCTGCGGAAGCGGTTGCGGAAAGCGTTGCCGCCGACAGTCAGTATTGCGAGTCGGAATTGCAAACCTGCTACACTCCGCAAAACGGCGAAATTACATCCTCTACGATAAATCGCAGCGAACAGGGCTTTGAATATGAAAAGGACAACGTGAATTATCGTGACTTCTTCTATTCTATTGCAGAACAGCCCAAGCAACCGTCCGCCGAAGAAGCGCCCAAACAGCAATCTCAGTATTCCGACGACGTAAAAACACGCCTGTATGCCAAGGGCTTCAAAATCCGCCCGTACGATCGAGGCAACACTTCGGAATATTACACCTTCAATTTCATACAGTCCGCAAGACTCAACAGGGATACTTTCCTCATTATTCTTGCGCTGTACGTGCTCGAAGTCGCGGTTATGTGGGTTTCGCTTGCTTCGCGCATAAGCTACGCGTATTTCCTGCCTGTTTTGTTGGTTGGCTCTGCACTCTGTCTGATACCAACCGTGCTCTTCCTGCTCAATCCGTCCAAGCGAACGCGGGCAAACTTCAACTTCAAGCTGTCAATACTCAACAGAACCATGCTGTTTATAGAGCTTTCCGTAGTTTGCATACTTATAGGTTTCTTTGCGCTCGGTGCGAGTGTAAACGATATCGACTTGATACTCTGCTCGATTATCCTGCCCGCAGTGCTTCTGCTTGACCTGCCTATAAGCTCGGTTGTCTACTGGTTGCTCTATCGTACGAGAAAGTATCATATAGCGTAACCAATATTCATAGAACTTATGAAGTTTAAACAGCCGCTAGTTGCGGCTGTTTGATTAAATTCTATATACGCAAGCTGAAAAACATAAACAATTATTTGACTATTCTCATCGCATTTGCTATACTATGTAAGCTACATTCATAGGGGAGTGGCTCAACGGTAGAGCAACGGTCTCCAAAACCGTTGGTTGCGTGTTCGAATCGCGTCTCCCCTGCCAGAGAAGTCGTTTTATTGCGGCTTCTCTTTTCT
>CASQXY010000025.1 GCA_949432885.1 uncultured bacterium
TATACGGACGCTCCGTTTTGCTTAGGATATTTCCGTTTTCATCATATGAGATAAGTACGGTTTTGTCAAGATTTTTATTGTCCTCTCGTATCAATCTGGACAGGGAATCGTATGTATATTTCGATATAATTTCATTTCCTTCTTTTATCGCAGTTATATTCCCTTTTTCGTCATAGGCGTAGGCAATACGCTCTTCTTTGCTATTCCCGAAACGAATTCTCTCGCTTGCAATCAGATTGCTCGTTCTGTCGCCAATCTGCTTGTATGCATAGGATTTGCTTATGCGGTTTCTATCTATCGAAGATACTCTCCCCAATTTGTCCAATCTTACATACTGAGACATTCCGTCCGCAAGCATTATGGACGTAAGCTTTTTGTCAGGCACAGTCGAGTCGTAACGATACTTAGTTTTCCTCGCCGTTTCTCCCTCGATTTCTATGGAGCTTTCCGTAAGCATGCCGAGGTCGTCATAGGTGTTTGCGGTTACGTATTCCTTGCCGTAGCCCTGATATAGCTTGCGGGATACGTTGTGTCCGTTATAAGCGGTGTACTCGTACGCGCTGTTTTCCTTGTCTGCGAGCTTTACGGGTCTGTCATAGCGGTCATACTCGTACTCCGCCGCTCGCGTGCCGTTGTAATCCACGCTCGTTACGTTCCCGCGCTTGTCTGACTCTATCAAATAGCGCGCACCGTTGGCATAAGCGACGGATTGCGTAAGTTTGGTTGGGTCGTTGTCCTTCAACGCGTAATTCTGTCCGCCGACCTTTATCGTGACGGTGTGCATGAAATCGTCGTATACAAATTCTATTTCCGCGCCGCCGTGCGAGTATTTGCTCACTCTGCCGTTTTTGTAGCTTACCGTGTTGGATGCCTGTTTCCCGTCTACCGTCGACGTTATACCCAACAGCGTGTCGTTGCTATAATCGTAACCATACGCTATTTTGTTGCCGTCCTTGTCTGTCTCGCATACGGGCATTCCCGTGCTGCTGTCATACGCATAACTGCAAATCTTTTCTCCGAACTCATTCAACGCGCCTGTCTCGTTGCCCTTTTCATCCAATATTGTTTCGCTGTATAGCTTGTTTGCAGGCTCGTCTTTGTGATAGGTGACGGAGCTTATGACTTCGCCTTTTTCATTGTATCGGTTTTCGGTTACGATTCCGTTGTAGTCCACACTTCTCACGGGCGCGCCGTTTCCGTTATAGTCAAATGTCGTGACAAATTCTCTTAGTTCAAAGGCGCTCTTAAACGTAGCTTTTATGAGGCGTTCGGAAGCGTCGTACGTATAAGTCGTGTCAAAATCGGAATTGCTTTCTCTTGACGACAACAGCCTGTTTTTGCCGCCGTAATGCTCTTCCGTCCAATCGGCTTCTCTCAACTCGAAGTTGCAAATCTCCGCTTCGCCCCAGTTATTGGTAAAGTCGAATGTCAATGTCACGCCGCACAAATCATCAGATAAGCCTTCTTCAATGAATACGGGCAGAGCACAGTACTGCCAATCCTGCTGAATATAGTCAAACTCCGCTTTTACGACCTTTTTGGATGTCCCGTAATCCAAGTCGGCGCGCAGTTCAAAATGAGAATCGGCGTTTTCCGATAAGGTCATGGAATTTGCTTTTACCCAAGCCGACAATACGAGCTTTCTTCTCTTGATTCTGCTCAACTGCAATGCCTGCTCTGTGAAATCGCATTTCAATGTTCTTTCCGCGTGGGGCGTATTATTGGTTAGCTTGTCAAAGGTGTATTTGCTTGCTTCGATATTCAAAGGCAAGTTCAACTCGTCGCCGAATTGCATTTCTTCGGTCGCATATAGGTTGCGATATGAAGCTTTCTTCAAATTGCTTTCCGACAATTCCTTGCGCAAGTCGCCGTTGGTTTGCACAACGGTTACATCTTCAAGCAAATTTTCCGAATTCGGCAATGGCGTGACCGTTCGGCTGATTTCCTCCGTTTCATAATTGTAGCGCAATATCTTCGCTTGGTTGAGCAAAACGTCCTCTTCTCCGTTCTTATGCTCGTATATCGTGATTGGCCGCCCTATCGTATCGAACAAATATGTGATTTTGTCGTTGTTCTTGTCGGTTATCTGCGTTTTGTTTCTCTCATACAAAAAATTGTATCTGCTTATATTCTTCAAAAGATGATTGTTCGCCATCGACGGAACGGTTGTGGACATCTCCGCCACTTTGCCCGACTCGTTGTAAACAATACGCGCAATGTGATTTTGAGCTGAAATCCTGCAAACGCCATTATTGTCATATTCAAACGAGCTTTGCGAGCCGTCATGATATACGATATCTTTGAGATTGCCATTCTGATAACTGTATTTGGTTTTTCTTCCTTTACTGTCGGTTATAGCATACAAATAACTTCCGTCGTTGATATAATCGAAACGAACGGACTCGCCGCCGGTGTTCACCGCTTCGGAAACGTTGCCTTTATCGTCATAGTTGACGACAATAGCATTCTCAAACTCGTCGGAAATAAGCACAAGCCTATATATGCTTGCATTGTCAAGGTCGTCGCCTGTCGGAGCAAATCCGAATACTGTTCCGTTTTTATCTATAATAAAGTTGACGGGCACTTGACTTTGCAAAACGCGCAGCTGCCTTTGCGCTTTTTCCTTTTGAACTCTATATTTTGATAACGCTTCACCGCTGTATTGCTTATTGTTTTTGCTTTCATTCAATTTGAATCGAATGTCTTCCAAGGACTGTCCCAACAGATCGCACCTGTTTTGTTCATCCAATGTTTTATCCGTTTTGAAATATAATTCGGAATAATCCTCAGACAAACTTTTGTAATCTTCATCCAGTGAGTCGATATAGTCTTTCAAGATTTGCAACGACGAATCCAACTGTCTTATTGTCATATCCAAATCGGTGATTTGAGCTTTCAGAGCTTCAATTTCATCTATATTCGTCTGTACAAGATTTATGTTGCTCAGCCCCTCCGTCTGCATCTTCAAGCTGTAATCGGACGCTGTATCGACCTCTCTCTCGGCTTCCTGTTTTACCAATGAAGCGGGATTGTAAATGAGTTTTCCGAATTCATCCTCGCTTATATCTTTGAGCGGATGGTAAGTTTTTTTGCCTTTCAAATCTTTTGTGTAAAACTTTTCGTTAAATACGTGGTGATTTCCGTTGCCGTCCACGTACGTGACCTTTCTTGCGCAGTCGTTCTTAAGCTCGGCGTACGTCTCTTTGTACAAAACCTGTTGCAGATTGAGCTTCCATCCCCTGCCGCAACAGCCCTTCAAAACGCAGACGTCTCCTATATAATCATCATAGCTGGCTCTTAGGAAACTGTCGTATGTATGCGAAACATTCACAACCAACGCGCCGTCTTTGACCGTCGCGTCGCTATGTGAAAACTTGAAATCGCCCGTCGATAAATTCACCGCTCCGCTGCCCGCTCTGCCGACCGAAATATTCTTATACGCATTGTTATCCGGCGAAAACCTGCTCGGGATATAATCCACAAACACCGTTCCGCAAAAATTGTCATCATCCTTAAAAATAAAACTGTCTTTGTTTGACCATATAGTAAGGGTCAAAAAATAACCTCCTTGCAAACACCGTTGCAAAGATTTTGTTATGTCTATATACAGCGTGCCGTTTTTCAAATCTTTTACTGTTTCTATGACTTCGAGACTGTTGTCTACAATCTTCAAAACCTCATCGCCGACTTTTGAAATACCTTCCAGTTTCATAATTGCCGACTTTACTCTGATATTCGGATTCGGCTCAGCCAAATACGGCGGTTCATAGTTCACCGTACCGAAACTCGGCATAATGTCAAAACGTACATTTGTTTCTTTCAACTTCAACATGATTTTTATTCTCCTTTGGGATTTGATAATTCCATCATAAACGGAATATTTTCTAATGCCGTCTAACTTTTGCCAAATTGCTCCACTCTTAAATCTTCCTCTAAGAAAGCATAATAAATAGCGGATAAAAATAATACACAACAACAATGATAAAGCGTAGTAATTGGCATAAATGTAATTTTAAATATATAAATCAATACAATAAACCCCGAGTTATGTAAATATGCTCGGGGTTATGCTATCATGACTCTGTTTTTCGCCGACGGCACTTTACTGCTCGGACATATACAGCTCCGCAAATCTGTCGATTGCAATCGCATGCAACTGATATATGCGTTTGGTGGAATAATGCATTTTTTCGGATATCTGGTCGAACGTATAAAACCGCATGTATTTCAGATATATAATCGTTTTATACGGTTGTTCCATTTTCAGAATTACACTCTCGATTTTTTGTTTCCTGTTCAGAATTTCCACCAGCGTTTCCTCTTCGCGCGCCTCGCTTGCGATAATCGCGTCAAAGCTCTTCTGCGCGCGAAACAAACCGTTTTCCGAATACGAGTTCAGCTCTTTTACGCGCGACAGAGACTGCCTGACTTCGTCCTTGTATCTCTCGCGCTCGCTTATTTTCTCCCTATAATACTCGAAATCATACACATAGTTTTCGAGTTCCCTTTTTGCTTCTGCCTTCATCATTTACGCTTCCTCCTTTTATCCTTTGTATTATTGTCCCTGCTACAATAATAATCTTTCGCTTGTACTCTTAACGGTACAACGTAAATCAGATCACGATATTCCTTAGCAGTCACTATAGGATTCACCACACGGCGGATTGTTCTTTTGTTCCGCCCGTTTGGCAACCGAAACCGAACAGGTCAGGCATTTTTTAACAAAAAAATGCGCACCGCATGGCTCACATTCTTTGTGTTATTA
>CASQXY010000026.1 GCA_949432885.1 uncultured bacterium
TTAGCGGATGGGGGTGTAAACAGCTTTGTCATTGATTGCAATGCTATTATAAATATGTTATACTGATTACGCTGCACATTTTGATACTATATTTGATAATATCATTTGGTAAAAACATACATTCACCTAAATATATGAAAAATATGTAGCAACATCGAGAAATGCGTTTTTGTGTGTTTCTCAATAGAATACGCTTTTTTGCTTGGAGGTAATACCATGAAAAAGAAGTTTCTCATCACAATTTTGTCGCTTGTGTGCGTACTTGGGTGTGCCTTTGCTCTCGCAGCTTGCGGTGGCAGCGGAGAGCAAGGCGGTTCGCAGGGCGGACAGCATGGTGTTTCGTATGGAACGGCAACCGTAAATTACCATTATGAATACAACGTGGTGCTCGAGCATTATATGCAGGAAAAGTATTCTGTGCAGATAGGTATGGAGTACGAGCTTTCCGAGCTTTACACGCCGCCTATGAAAGCGGGCTACCGCTTTTTGGGCTGGACGATGGAACAAGGAGGCGTAGGCGATATTGTAGGAACGCCATTTATAATTGTGGGTGCGGGCTTCGGCGGAACGGTTTATGATCTCTATGCAAAATACGAAGAGATTAACTTTAATGTCGTCTATCACCTTGACGGCGGTACGAACCATGCCGACAACCCTACGTCGCTTACGGGCAAACAAACGCTGAAAAATCCGACCAAGGAAAAACACAATTTCTTGGGTTGGTATTTAGACCCCGAATTTAACGGATATACTACGTCCGTTTTTATGACGGACGATCAAACGACGACTATAGATCTTTATGCGAAGTGGCAGCGCGTTTACGAAATCAACTATGTTTCCGATCAACCCAATGTGATGGTCAAGGGAGATCAAAGCTACTACCATTATACGAGATATACCGAAGATGACTCGGAACTACACATTACATTAGAGCCGGAATATTTTGAGAATTATTTGTTCCTGGGCTGGGAGATAGAAGAGAGCGGCGAGCTTGTGGAATGCGCCGAAATCACCGTTAACCCGAAAGAAGAGAAACGCGATATTACTTACACTGCGCATTATTTGGTGGCTTCCAACCCAAGAAATACACCGGGACTGAAAACGCTCGTTTCTTACGGCAAGCATAATTTTTATGCGGGAGAGGAAGTGACGCGCATTGTCGTTGAGGATATGTACGGTAGCAAGGAACACGAAAAGACGTTTGACGTAACGGTTTATTACAGTAGTGAAGAACCGCCCGAAGTGTTAATCCGAGATGGCGTTAAACTCACGCTCATTTACGACCCCGAGGCGGTGAAAAATGCGTGGTAAAATCAATTAAAACAAGTACCGGTTGCAGGGATAAGACTGACAGGGGGAAAGTTTTCGAACAGTGTTTACACTCGCAATGACAAGTAGTCTTATAAATTTCAATTTGTCGTTATAAATGTTAAAAAGAAAAATACAGCGCACTATACTTCGAAAGCGAAGATAGTGCGCTGTTTCTTTGCTCACAAGGCAATTCCTATAACAGATACCGTTAAGTGTCCGTTTTTTGTTGTACATATTTTTGTGCAGCCGTTTACGGCAATTTGCCGTGTTTACCGTTATGATTTGAGTATTTGTCGGAAGTTTTAATCGGTTGCGATGACTTCGGTCTCGAATGATATAAATA